>DAOUDW010000043.1:0-45830 GCA_034430895.1 Anaerolineales bacterium
CGATTCTTGTGTCAGGTACGCCATGTGACTCTGCCCGCGAGCCTGAACAAGAATATCTTCAACCGTGATCAAATAATTTTGCGGATCGATCTTGGATGATGAAGAGAAACGTATCGTCTGATCCAGGAGCAGATTCCCCTCACTGTCAAAGTCTTGAGGTCGAATGATGGTTAAATCACCACGTATATTTTCCTCGATGCGGCCGCGGGTTTGGTACCCTACCCGTATGTCCGCTATTTCAAGAAGTGTTGTTTCATAACTGTTCAACGGGCAATCCTTTATATTACGGTATACTTCCTACCGCATTATATCACTAGCGGCATGGTTGTCAAGTATAATTACGGTATTAGGTATACTGAAATTATTATCGAATATTTCGTATAAGCAATCCTTTTATAGCTATCAACTTATCAGCGATGTTCAAGAGGAGGGTGATTGCAGTGCTCATTCAAGACGATCCACCATGATAGCCATATATATACCATACACATGGGAACCAAGTTTGTGATGTATGATGAGCATGCCATGCGTCATTTGCTTAATGTGGGATGCACGCCGCCGCGCGCTCATCTGCAGGCTACGAGCATCCATCCCTCGCCAGCAGATTTATTGAGAGCGGATATAGTGAGAGTGTTGCGTTCCAGCCTTGATACCTTGCCAAGAGAGATTTGAAAGCAATGACTAATTGAGGGGCATCATTTATTCGCTCCCATCGGCTGATTGAAGAATGATGGAGAGACTCCAATGACAATGTATCGCATTCAAAAAGATGAAAAACGACTTCAACCTTTCCGTTCAGACAAGTTCGGGACGAAGTACTTCGAAAAGGACTTAGAGGAATGGTTCGAGGCCAATCCGATCGTCCTCACGGATGGCGAACCCGTTTTAATCATTGGGCGTCAAGTATACACCGACGGTGGAGGAACCATCGACCTGCTTGGATTAGATGCCGAAGGTGCGGCTTTAGTGGTGGAATTGAAGCGTGCCCCTACACCAAGAGATGTAGTAGCACAGGCACTTGAATACGCAGCTTGGATTTCGTCTTTGGATGAGAATAACCTTCACAGGATTGGCGAGGACTACATGGAACGGACCCACCCTGGCATATCGCTTGAGGAATCATGGGCCAACGCATTTGGCGGAGATGTTCAGGTTGAAGAATCTGGTGTATCGAGCGTGACCCCATTGTCAGAAGTGGGTCTCAATGAACGCCAGCGTATTATCTTGGTAGTTGAAGGGCGTGACGATAGGACTGCATCCATCATACGCTACCTGCATTCCTATGGCTTGGATATTAATCTTCTCGAATATAGCTACTATCAGACAGAAGCCGGTGAGGAAATTCTCGACATTGAGGTCCGAGTTGGGCGTGAGGAAGCCGCAAGCCGAACGAGACCCACGACACGATTAACCGAAGAAGCATTGCTCGGAAAGTGGCCAATAGAAATTGTAAAGGCGTATGAGATCTTTAGGGATCGAGTCATGCAGGAACCGCGGTTAATAATCCGACCGCAAAAAACTTCGATCAGTTTTTATAGAACAGTCCGGGATGGAAAAGTATTTGTGTTCTATTTTGGTCATTCCGTCGAAATTGGTGGATATGTTAGTTTTCGTAAGGATTCACTCGCGGAATATATTGATGTTGAAAAGACCGTCAATCTTATCCGGAGTATTGCGGGACCAGATGTTGTTATTAACGAGGGTAATTTGTGGGTCTCTATCCATTTCCCGGTCCCGTCCGATTACCCTTCTAAGATGTCAGAATTTGTCGTTGAAAACATCATCGAAAAAGTTGAATAGAATAAAAGTATTCTTTTAGTAAATTAGGTAAAACTCAACGATGACTATTGCGGAATTCCACGGAAAGATCAGCAGCACCGGCAGAAATCTTCACGATCAATTAGAGGATTTACTGACATCGGATGTCTTTTCGGCTTGTAAGTATGTTCGTCCTCAAGTGCTTCTCTTGCCCTACCTTCGAACAGCCTGTTCCCTCGACGGTGTAACCCTATCCGAGAAGTTACCTGGCACCAATATTACAAAAGCAACTTACTTGTTCTGGCCCAGGATGAATTTCTCTGAACCCGATCTTCTTATCCTTCTTGAAGACGAGCATGCGAAATACTCGATCGTGATGGTAGAAGCCAAGTATTTTAGTGGGAAATCGGGTGGACCTTTGGACGAAGAAGATCTACAGATCGCGTCCTCACCAACGGATCAACTTGCGCGGGAATATCAAGATCTTATGAGTGCTGAAAGCTTCTTGAAGATCGCTCCGGAGAAAATAAATCACCGTACTCTGGTCTACGTAACCGCGCATCGCAGTTTCCCAAAAGCTTCGATTTCGGAATCAATCAACGAAATTACACATTTTTCTCCATCTTCTTCTCCGATTGAGCTGTACTGGACAAGCTGGTTTACCCTGTTACCCATAATCACAGCTGAACCGCAGATCCTTGATTGGGAATCGGAAATCCTACTGGATTTACAGGGATTATTGGAAAAGAAAGGATTTACTTTCTTTCATGGGATATCAAAGCTTGCTGTCGTGGCACCCATGACGGATACACCTTTCTACATTTCGCGAGGCGGATCCATTTCCGGTACGTATGATTACGCACTTCAAGATGTCGTTCCACTTGGTGTGAATCTCTATACCACAAAGGATCAGAGAAAGCCCTATCAGTGGATAACTGGCTCAATCCGCCCATTGCCCAGCATATATGGAGAGATAGCTGATGACTGAATTATCCGAGAACATCAAGACTTCATTCGCGAATATTCAATCGATCTATGAGCAAATAGCCAATCTCTTCTCCGATGTCGATGACCTTATGCAGCAACGAGGCTATCGCAATATGGGGAGAGCGAGCGTGGAAGCCCCATTCTCGAAAAGTTTGAATTATCCTCGCTGGTGGTTGGTGGGATCTGCGTCGCGGTATTACATCCTGGATACCCAACCGGAAATCGCCAGATCAATTGGTATATTCTTCCTGGATGGACAAATGCAACCAATAGACCCCATCGTCCTTATGGGCGTACTTAAGGGAAAGATCGACGAAGAGAATGAAGAAGTGGATCCATTCTGGGTACTCTGGGACGCCTGGAATAAGGAATTATCGGATCACTCACTTGTGAATGAACACACCTTCAAAGATTTTAAAAAGATTCAACAAGGGAAGTTATTGGCAATTCCACTTGAGGAAATAAAGGATCACGAAAGTCTTGAAAAAATGGTCATCGAACCGCTGCTTGAAATGGATTGGAAATAGAAACGAAGGTTAATTTGTCGAAGCCACTGCATTTTAAATTGCTGGGTTGGATTTTCACACGTGGCACATAGAAGTCAGGCCTTATTGCTACCGCATTATAAATATACTTAGTTTATTCAATTACTTCGGGATGGATCGATGCTCTATAAGCCTCATATCTCCCATCTGAGTGAATAAACAAGAACGGCTTTCTCCTCTTCCAGTGATATCTCGCAGGTGGCAGGTTTACTACACACGACATCATATGTTGATTAATGGTACCATCCCGCCATTCACCTTTCTCTCGTACTCGAGCAAATAATTCTGTATACGTCACGATTTCGCCCTGTAATATTGAATTCCGTAAAGCCTTTGCGCAGGTTTCCCCATGATAACCTTTCGCTTTCGCCATGATTCTTCTCCTTCAAAGTACGATATTCCTTAAATTATGACTATCCATTCAAATGACGATCATCAAACACCAAAGTACTCTCCAATCGACATCCAACGGCCACCCATTTCCGATTCGATGTTGATTACATCATGGGATTCGAGTTGAGTGTGCTTGAGAATTAGACCAAGAGAGGTGTACAGATCCGCCCCGGCGTGAAATTCGATTCTTGGCAGCATTTTCCTCTGATTGCGGTAGCGGGCAAATAACTGAGGGAATCCTGTCTCATGCAGAATATGATCATGCAACAATCCAATTCCCCAAATCCACTTCCACCTTCGTTTCCCCTCCCGGACGAGGATGGCACGCACCGCAGCCGCATGGTCGAGGTCAACGTGGTGAGCATATCGCTTCTTCAAATAATCAATATCCACATCCCCCTCGGCAATGGGATCATAATCCCGCTCGAGGAGTTGAGTACGATTGAAGAAACATTCATCTTCAATACGAAAATACACACTCCAATCCAAGCCTTCCATGATCCGTTCCTGAAATCGATCAATATTCATATTCTCGACCATATCTGACGCATAATTCGTCCTAGCTCGATTTCAACAATTTCCCCGGCAATATATCGTTCAATTGATTCAAGAATTGCTACGAGGTTTTCTTTCCCACCCACATGATGGATGAGAGATTCCAGTTGGCTTTCTTCTGAAATTGACTTTATTTTCGAATCGCTACATATAAAAATCAATTCTCCCTTTGCCATATCTACCTGTGTTGTTTCCCACCCTGCATTCAACCAACCATTCCGCGCTGCTGTGTTGCTTTTGTTATTTGACCACCAGGGACGATATTCCCAAGCCGAAGGTGGCAATCCCCCATGAATGATTTGTTCAATTTCCTTGAACGTCATTCGTACTCGATTGCGTTCTTCGTTCATAAGGAAATTTGACAATTTGAATATTTACTTGGAATTTCGATCTCCAAACTCTCGAATTATTTTTCGGCTTATAAGCATAGGTATCTATAATTTACACGATTAGGTAAGTAGAGTACATTAAATAATAATTAGAATTTACATCTGTATCAGTATAGTCAATCCCCTTTCCACTTTTTCCCTCTTGACTCCCTCCCCCCATTCCTATTTACTATCAATGCTCGATATATTACTAAGGACTATCCAACCCCAGTAAGATCTCCAGGTGCCCGCCGATCAGCCTACGCGATCTCGCATCTACAAGATCGAACCCGCAAGGTGATACAATGAAATCGCGTGAATCATCCTCCCGTACGAACACAAAACCACCCAGGAGAAAAACCCCATGCGCCGTCATTTCCCCCACATCCCGATCATCTTAATCCTAAGCCTGGCCTTATTCTTATCCGCATGCGGCGGGACGGAAACCCCGCCGCCGCCCACGAACACCGCCATCCCCACCCAGCCGCCGCCCACCGATGAAGCCGCCGCGGAACCAACCGACGCCCCACCCGAGCCCGACGATGATATGTTCGTCGAACCCGATGAAGCCGACACAGACGACGTTCCACCCCCGATGTCTTTCCTCCCCACCGACCTGCTGCGCATCATGCCCACCAACGTCATGGGCCTCGAAGTCATCGCCACGCTGCAGGACACCGGATCCAGCGTGGCCGCCTTCTCGCCGGACGGGCGCTGGCTGGCAGCCGGGACGTTCGGGGACGTCTCCGTGATGGTCTACGATCTGGCCAGCGGGCAGCTGGCATACACACTGCGCGGCCACGTCGATCCGCGCTCGCTGTATTATCTGGAATTCTTCACCGACGGCAGCCTGCTGGTCTCCGGCGCGATGTCCTGGAGCGACGGCGTCGATTCCCTTATCCTGTGGGACCTCGACAGCGGGACATCAGTGGGCACCTTCGAAGGTTGGCCCGGCGCGTTCTCCCACGACTGGAGCAAAATGGCCATCTCGACCAATCCGGATCGCGAGAACGACACGCTGACCTTGTTCGACATCGTGACCACCGAAACCCTGGGCACGATCGAAACCGAGACCGAGATCCTGGGCGTGACTTTCTCCCCCGACGACACGCTCCTGGCGACGCGGCTGCGGGAACCGTTCCGCACGCCGATCGCCCTGTGGGACGTGGAAAGTCTGACCGAAGTTCGCGTGCTGTACGATTGGCACTATTTCACCTTCTCCCCCAACGGATGGTTGGCGGCCATCATCCACGATGGCGGCAGCCAGGATGACGGCGAGCTGAAGGTCTTCAAGATGGACGATATGACCGAAAATGTCGTGCTCGGGGGCGGCGCCGACGCCTTTTTCTACACGCTGCCGGCGTTCTCACCCGACGGGCGCATGTTGGCTGCATCCTTCGGAGACGAGCTCCGGGTTTACGACACGGAGAACTGGGAAGAAGTCGCCCGCCTGCCGATCGCCGAAAAATCGGGCGCTGCCTTCTCGGCCGACGGAACCCTGCTGGCGACCTTCTCCCACAACAACCCCGTTACGCTGTGGGCCGTGCCGTAGTCCGATATTCCGCGGCCCACTCCGACTTGGTGCTTGCCATCAATCTCATGGGCCGCTTTGTCAGGGAGTATGGGGGGAAGAAAGAAGTCTTTTCTCAATACGCGTCTTCCAAAATGAGAATACGAATTCCCCCTTCACCCCCCGTTCGCCCCTCGGCAACACCCTTCGGGTGCGCTGCGCGGAGTCCCTCCACTCCGGCCTCAAGATGGAAAAGACTGCCGCGCTTAATGACCTGCGCCCCGCTCCGTCTTTGAGATGATCACAAATAAAGTAGCATCGAAGCACGCAGCGAACTGAGAGAAGCCGATCGTTTCGCGGCCCATTTCACCGACTTATTGAGAATCAAGCCCACGGGCCGCTTTGTCAGGGGGCATGGGGGTGGACTGCCACCCCCATATCCCCCCGTTGGGGGGATGATAGGGGGGAGAAAAACAGAATAATTCAATACACTCGAAAACAAGATGAGGAGATGATTTCTCTACTCACTCCCGCTTTCAACTTTCTCAAGAATGGATGAGTAAACCTTTTCTCAATACGGGTTTTCTAAAATGTGGAAACGATTTGTAGTGGACCCCAAAAACTGGACACAAGTCCAAGTTAAATCTAGACTACAAATTGGAGGTCCACAGTGGCGAAAAGGAGAAAGTTCACCCCCGAATTTAAAGCCAGAGTTGTACTTGAAATGCTCGTAGAAGGTAAAAGCCTGGCACAGACAAGCCGCGAATACAAAATCAAAGACTCCGTACTATCGCGCTGGAAGGCGGAATTCCTGGAACGCTCCCCGCGATTGTTTGAACAAGGTGTCGCCCGCGATGAACGCGATGAACGCATCGAAGAGTTGGAACGCATGGTTGGTCGCCTGGCCATGGAACTAGAAATGGCAAAAAAAGTATCCAGGCATCTGCGATGAGTGCGGAGAAGAAGAGCGAGCTTGTAACCATGATTCATGAACAGGAAGGCTATCCTGTAAAAGGCTTGTGCAGCCTACTCCAGCTGCCTCGCAGCAGCTACTACTATCAACCGATCAAAAGACAAGAGACCGCACTGAAAGAAGCCGTGGAAGAGATCTCTGCACAACTTCCCGCCTACGGAAGTCGGCGTGTAACACAAGAGCTGAGACGGGCTCCGTACTGCACTGTGGTCAATCGTAAGCGTATTCAACGTTTGATGCGGGAGATGGGGCTTCTGCGCACCCAGAAACCCCATAAGAAGTACACAACAGACAGCAAGCACGGCTTCCGACGTTTTCCAAACCTGGTTGCTAATCTGGAGATCACCGAGCCCGATCAAGTGTGGGTCAGTGATATCACCTACATTCGCTTGCATCGAGAGTTTGTTTACCTCGCGGTGATCATGGATGTCTTTACCCGATCGATCCGCGGCTGGAATTTGAGTCGCTGGCTAGATCGCTCGCTTACGGTGGAAGCCCTGAAGCGAGCTCTGAAAACCCATATCCCCGGGATTCATCACAGCGATCAAGGTGTTCAGTATGCAGCCAACGATTATGTTGACCTGCTACGAAAGAACCATATTCATATCAGCATGGCTGGACGGGGAGCGCCTTACGAAAATCCGTATGCTGAACGTCTGATTCGAACAATCAAGGAAGAAGAAGTTGATCTGTCAGAGTATTATGATTTTGCCGATGCTCGTTCCCAAATCGGCTACTTCATTGAGGAGGTCTATGATAAGAAACGCATTCATTCATCACTGGGCTATCTGACTCCCGTTGAGTTTGAAGATGCCTACTGGATTATGCAATCAGAACAAATGTCTTCTCTTAGCTTTCCTTAAATACTGTCTATTTATATGGGTCCACTACAATTTCTCCTCTCACCCCCCTTTCGTCCCCCTACAAGGAGGGCTGCGGGAAAATCCCCGTACGTACACGAAGACTTGACAAACCGCCCATTTTCTTGTATCATCCTATCATAGTACTATGCATTACATAGTACTTTCAACTCCCTAGGAGGTTTTCATGTCCACACCCATCAGTCTACGCGAAACCGAACGCAAGGTCTTCCGGGCGGCCACGAACGACGGCCTCACCGACGTCTTACTGGGCTGCTTCTTCCTCATGTTCGTCATCGCCCCCTTCCTGAGCGAATATTGGGGCGATTTCTGGAGCGCGGCGGCCTTCCTGCCCTTCTACGGCCTGATCTGGCTGGGCATCCACCTGGCGCGCAAGCATATCATTCGGCCACGCATCGGAAGCGCCGAATTCGGACCGTCGCGCAAGGCCAGGCTGAAAAGTTTCACGGTCGTCATGCTGGTTCTCAACGTTATGGCGTTCGTCCTGGGCATTTTCGCATTCTTGAATTTCGCCGACATGCCCCTCAGCACCTATCCCATCGTGCTGGGCGTGATGCTGCTGACGGGCTTCAGCCTGGGCGGCTACTTTCTCGATTGGCCGCGGCTCTATCTCTACGGCCTGCTGACCGCCATCGCTCCCCTGATCGGCGAGTGGCTCTGGAACGAAGGGCTGGCCTCGCACCACGGCTATCCGGTCGTCTTCGGCGTGACCTCGGGGATCATGATCCTCACCGGCCTGTTCATCTTCGCCCGCCTGCTGCTGGCACATCCCCTTCCCGCGGAAGAAGCCTGAGATGTCTCCCTCCACGAACGAACCCGATCTGCGCCCGCTGGCGGACATCGACCAGGTGATTCACAACCCCACACGTTTGATGCTGCTTTCCTATTTATATGTCGTGGAGCGCGCCGACTACGTCTTCCTGAAAAACATGAGCGAGCTTTCCTGGGGCAACCTGGCCACGCATCTCAACAAACTGGAAGAGAGTGGCTACGTGGAGATCGAGAAGTCTTTTAAAGGAAAGAAGCCGCATTCTTCGGTGAATCTCACGCCGCAGGGGCGCGAGGCGTTTCGGGCCTACAAGAAGCGGATGCAGCAGGTGTTGGATGATCTGCCGGATTAAATTAAAGAAACCCTAAAGGTCTCGAAGACCTTTAGGGTTTGATAAAGAGACCCTTAGGGTCTTTGTTTGGGTCTTTGCTGTTGGTCTTTGTTAGGGTCTTTGGATCGAGGTAGAATAGAAACACCCCAAAGGTCTCGAAGACCTTTGGGGTGTGGAAAAGAGACCCTTGGGGTCTTGGAACAGGGGGAAAACAATGTCCAAATCTACCGCATTGCGTTCCGACGCGTACTACCACATTTTTCAGCGCGGCAACAATCGCGAAAACATCTTCATCGAAGAGCGCAATTACACCTACTTCATGCGGCTTTACGAGAAGTACATCGTCCCCATTGCCGACACCTTCGCCTACTGCCTGCTGAAGAACCACGTGCATTTTTTGGTGAGGATTAAATCCGAAACCCTAAGGGTCTCAAAGACCCTTAGGGTTTTAAATGATTCCCCCTCCCAACAATTCGGCAACCTGTTCAATGCCTATGCAAAGGCCTTCAACAAAACCTACCAGCGAAGCGGAAGTCTCTTTCGCAACCCGTTCGGCCGGGTCGAAGTGAACCGCGATGCCCATTTCACGCATTTGATCACCTACATCCACAACAATCCCCAACGCCACGGCCTGGTGCGCGATTTCCGCGATTGGCCATATTCCTCGTACACCGTACTGCAATGCGACGAAGCGACTTTCATGCAGCGGAGCGAGGTGATCGAGTGGTTTGGCGGCGTGGACGCCTTCTGCAGGCAGCACTGTACAAAATCTATAGATCCCAAAGGTCTTGAAGACCTTTGGGATCTGGTGAGATGAGACCTTTCGGGTTTTTAATTGTGTATCTAATATCCTCTCCGCGAAGGGAGGACGTGAAGCATGCACAGGATCAGGATCTTGATCGTCGCCAGCATCGTGGTGGTGGGCGCGCTGGTAGGGATCTACTTTTACGGGCAGGACGCCGGTTGGTCCACCAGTTTGATCGCCGTGATGGTTGCCTTGCTGATCATCTTCGCACTCCTGAGCGGCTACCTCGTGCAGACCTCCCGCCTGACGCCCGGCGAGGAGAAAGCGCAGAAGCCAACGCCTCCCGGATCGCGCCTGGAAGATGGGTTCGATCCGTGGACGCGCGAATGGCGGAAGGTTACACAGAATCTGCCGCGGGAATATACCGTCAACCTGCCGTGGTTCTTCGGTAACGGCCTGGTTTTCGTCTTGCTGGGTGCATTGAGTCTGCACAACGTCCTCCACCCGCAGCCCTACATGGTCATGCCCGCCATCTGGGCGATTACGCTCGGTTTCATTCTCGCTGCGCTGTATTTTTTCCTGCGCTTGCTGCTCCTCGTAGATACGAAGGTTGTGCTCTCACTCTCCGGCGTTCAATACACATCCAGCCGCGAGAACGTCCAGATCGGCTGGGACGAAATCGAACGGGTCAGGGAAAAATGGATCACCAGCAACATCCCCTTTCGCAACATCCACCACATGAATATCACCACCCGCGACGGCCGTGATCTGCGAATCGACCAGAGGCTGCGGGACATGGACGATCTGGCAAAGACCTTCCGCTCTGCCTGGGCGACGAAGAAAATGCCCGGAGCGCTCAACGCATTGGATCGCGGCAACACCCTGAATTTCCAACCCTTTTCGTTATCGACTCAAGGAATCGGCTATAAAGGCAGGCTCCTGCCTCTTCAGGATGCCGAGACCCGAACCTTCGGTGGATTTTTCCAGATCCGATCCAATCGAAGGAACTGGGCGACCGAGAAAGCCGCCAACGTCGTCAATCTCCCACTGCTTCTGCGTCTTTTGCATTTCCTTCACAATGCGAAGCGACCGTGATTCGCGCCGTGTCGTCGATCAACTGAAGAGGGCGGGTTTGAAACCCGCCCTTACATTTTCCAATCATCCTGAGCGGAGGGCTGAGCGCAGCGGAGCGAAGGCGAAGCCCGAAGTCGAAGGAGGGCAGATTTCCCAAAAATGAAAAACTCACCGTCCTTCGACTTCACTCATCGCTACGCGGCTCGTTCCTCTCAGGATGATTATATGTAGGGGTACCCACTTGTAGGGACGACCCGGCGTATCGCCCTTACGGAATATCCAGCGCATAGATGCGGATATCGCCGCTGCCACCAACGATGAGTAAATCGCCGTCCTCGGAGAGCATGTATTCAACGTAATGTGCACTCGTTGGTATCTGATGCACCAGCGAGCCGTCCGCAGCGTCCCGGAAACGCAGCGTCGGGCCGGAGTTGGTCAGGATGAGTGAATCATCCGCCGTGAAAACCACAATCGTACTCGTCTCTTTCCGATCGCCGTATACCAATGCTTCTCCTGAAGCAACGTCACGCACGGCGACCCGGGCCAGTGGATCATGGGGAGGCGCCGCATCTGAACAGGAGGATGAATATGCCAGCTTGCTCTCATCCGACGACAGGTCGAACCCACCGATGCAGGCTTCTCCGCGGAAGGACTGCACCAGCTCACCGTCGGCCGTGTTCCACACCGTGACGTCGGCGTAGCCCGTGTCGGCGTAGTACCGGCTGCCGTCCGCAGTGAAAGCGACCTTGTCGACTATATGCGGGTCGGACCATTCGTAATAATTCACTCGCTCGAAATCCGACAAACGCCATACCCCCAATTGATTGCGGTTGCCACCGACGGCGAGCAAGCCGCCATCCGGCGAGAAGGCGAGCGCGGAGGCGCCCCGTTCGTAGGTCGAGAAACTGTTTGCCAGCTCCCAGCTCCCCACCTCCCACAGCGCCACCTCACCATATTGAGAACACGAAGCCAGCCATTCGCCGTCCGGCGAGAAGACCACGTCGGTCACGTTGGCTGCATGGAAATCCAGCGGCGGCAGCAATTGCCCCTCCTGAAAATCCCACAGGCGGATGTCAACTTCCGCATCTCCCCACTGCGCGAAGGCCAGATAGCGGCCGCCTTTGGAAAGATCGAGCGTCGAGACAACGGTATGCAGATCGGATTCGATCCGGGTCTGGATGGCGAGCTGCGCCACGTTGTCGATGCCGATAGGAATCCCCGCCGGTTCCTCGTTCGTGGGTTCCTGTGTAGGTTCCTGGGTATCGGGCTGCGTGGTCGGCGTGGGCGTGGTCATGGGTTCACGAGTCGGACGCGGGGTCGATGTGATTGCAGGGAGATAATCCTGCTCATCTCCACGATATCCCGGGAATTCGCAAGCCGAAAGCAAAAGCAGACCAAATAACAGGATGGGCAGTACGATTTTCTTCGTTTTCACGGCAGGCACCCTCCAACGGTACGCCTCTTTATATCGTATATTGGGCTGGTTTGAAACCCGCCCCTACATTTTCCAATCATCCTGAGCGGAGGGCGGAGCGAAGGCGAAGCCCGAAGTCGAAGGAGAGCAGATTTCCCAAAAATAAAAAACACACCGTCCTTCGACTTCACTCACCGCTACGCGGCTCGTTCCGCTCAGGATGATTATTTGTAGGGGTGACCCGGTGGGTCGCCCAATCCCGGGCAACCACAGGGGGTTGCCCTTACGTGGTCACCATGTAGACGTGTAGGGGCGCACCCGTGTGTCCGCCCAAATAATCACGTTGTATAAACGGGTCGACACATAGGTCGACCCCTACAGAATCATTATCTAATGCAGATTTATACAAGGGCAAGCTTGAAACCCGCCCCTACAAATAACATAACCACACAATTCCTTCATAACTTCATCATCACCCGCTAACACCCCTTCCCTATACTCCTTCATGACATCATCTTTCTGCTAAATAAAGGAGAAGAAACGCTCATGCTATCCAAGTTGGATATCCGCAAATGGAATCGCAAACAAATCATCATCGCCGCCGGCGCCTTCGTGGTGCTGGTCATCGCCGCATTCGTGCTCACGCGGTCCGCTTTCGGCCAGACGGAAGATCCCGAATCCGAAGAGCTGCAAACCGCGCGCGTGCGCCAGGGCGACCTGGTGGTCTACGCCAGCGGTTCCGGCATGCTCATCGTGGGCAAGGAGTTCGATCTGGGCTTCGCCACCAGCGGCCCCATCGCCGAACTCAACGTACAGGCGGGCGACAAAGTTGAAACCGGCGACATGCTTGCCGTGCAAGGCGAACGCGAGCAGTTGGAAGCCAGCGCAGCCGCCGATGAACTCGCCGTGCTCGAGGCACAGAACGCACTCGACGAACTCTATAACAATGCCGAGTTGGTCACCGCCCAGGCGCTGCTCGATCTGGCTGACGCCCAGGAAGCGCTGCAAAATGCCGAGTACACCTGGTCTGTGCAGCAGGAGGGCAATCGCGCCAGCGAAGCAACCATCGCTGCTGCCGAAGCCGACTTGATCCTGGCCAAGATCGAGCTCGATCGCGCCAAAGCTGATTACGACAAGTACTCCAACACGCCAGACGATAACCGCGCCAAGGCGAATGCGCTTTCGCACTACGCCAACGCCCAGAATCGCTACGACTCGATCCTGCGTGAAATGAACTGGTACAAGGGTCACCCCACCGAAATCCAGCAAGCGCAGCTCGACGCCGAACTCGCCATGGCCAAAGCGCAAGTCACGCTCGCCGAACGCGCCCACGAGCGCGTCAAGGATGGCCCCGATCCCCAGGAAATTCAGAAAGCCGAGCTTCAACTCGCCAACGCGCAGGCCAAACTGGCCGTCTCCCAACGCAACCTGGATGAATCCGTGATCAACGCGCCCATCGACGGCACGATCATGTCCGTAACCGCCGGCGTCGGCGACACCGTATCGGGAGCGTTCATTACCCTGGCCGACTTGAACCAACCCTATCTGGAAATCTACCTCGACGAGACCGATCTGGACAAGATCGACCTGGACTACGAGGTGGAAGTGATCTTCGACGCCCTGCCCGAACTGGTCTACACAGGTCGCGTGGTGCAGCTAGACCCCGGCCTCTACAGCGAAGGTCCTATCTCCACCGTGCACGGCCTGGTTCAGCTGGACAACGAAGGCAATCCCGGCCTCGACCGCTTGCTGGTCGGCATGAACGCCGCCGTGGACGTGATCGGCGGCAAGGCGATCGGCGCCATTCTCGTCCCCGTCGAAGCGCTGCGCGAATTGTCGCCGGGCGAATATGCGGTCTTCATTTACGAAAACGATCAACCCAAGCTGCGTATGGTCGAAGTGGGCATCATGGATTTCACTTACGCCGAAATCATCTCCGGCCTGGAAGTGGGCGACGTAGTCACCACCGGCATCGTGGAGACCGAGTGATGGCCGCTCCCACACTGATCGAAACCCACGATGTGAAGAAAATCTACGGCATGGGCGATGCGCGCCTGGCCGCATTGGACGGCGTGAGTATCCGCATAAAAAACGGTGAATTCGTGGCCGTGATGGGTCCCTCCGGCTCGGGGAAGAGTACGCTGATGAACATCCTTGGCTGCCTGGATCGCCCCAGCGAAGGGCACTATGTCCTGGACGGCGAGGACATCAGCCAGAAAGACCGCATACAACTGGCGCATATCCGCGGCGAACGCATTGGTTTCATCTTTCAATCCTACAACTTACTGCCGCGCACCAGCGCCCTGAAGAACGTTATGCTGCCGCTGTTCTACAACCGCCAGCATGACCGCAGCCCGGAAGAACGCCAGGTGACGGCGCAGAAAGTGCTGAAAGCCGTCGGATTGGCAGACCGTATGGAGCATCTGCCGCAGGAGCTTTCCGGCGGTCAGCAGCAGCGCGTTGCTATCGCACGCGCTCTGGTCAACGATCCGCTGCTCATCCTGGCGGATGAACCCACGGGCAACCTGGACAGCCGCTCCGGTGAGGAGATCATGCAGCTGTTAGACGAACTGCACAAGGACGGCCGCACGATTGTCATGGTCACACATGATCCCGAGATCGCCGCCCATACCCAGCGCACGATCCACCTGCTCGATGGCCGTGTGGAACAGATCGTGAAGAACGGCTCGAGCAAGCCCAAGAAACCGAAGGTGCAGCATGAATCTGCGTGAATTCCTCAACGTCGCCTGGGAGAGCATCATCGGCAGTAAAATGCGCTCCCTGCTTACCATGCTGGGCATCATCATCGGCGTCGCCTCGGTGATCATCATGGTTTCCATCAGCGCTGGCACCGAAGCCACGATCGAGGATCAAATTACCGGTCTGGGCTCGAATCTAATCTACGTCACCTCCAGCTTCGGCCGCATCGGCGCTCGTGGTGGAGGAGGCAACCCCTTCGGTGGCGGCGGTATGGGTGGTTTGGTCTACGACGATGCATTCGCCATCGCCGACGAGGTCGAAGGAGTCTCGGCCGTTGTGGTGGAGATGTCTTCCTCCGAGACAGTCAAAACCGCCAATGCATCCCTGGAAGAAGTTACCATCCAGGGCACGACAGCGGACTTCCCCTCCGTGCGCGACATGGAAATCGAAGACGGGCGCTACTTCACGCAACGCGAGGCCGATCGAAAGCAAAAAATCGCCGTATTGGGGTACGACCTTGCGCAGGAGTTGTTCGCTGAGGAAGATCCCATCGGGCAGATCGTTACCGTGGACTCCACAAAGCTGACCGTGATCGGCGTATTCGCCGAACGCGGCATGGTGAGCGGCGTCGATTTCGACGCCCAGGTCTACGTCCCCATCACCGTAGTCTTCCAGAAATTCACACCCTCCATGTTCGCCCGCTTCGTGGGCAACAATGTGCGCGTGATCTACGTTGAGATCGAAAGCCCCGAGGTGCTGGACAGCACCATCCAGCAGATCGAATTCCTGCTGGCCAAACGGCACGATGTCTCCCTGGAGGATGCCGATTTCAGCGTGACCACGCAGCAGGACATCATCGAAACCCAGGAAGCGACCACATCGGCGTTCCGCAGCCTGCTCGGTTGGGTAGCCGGCGTGTCACTCATCGTGGGCGGCATCGGTATCATGAACATCATGCTCGTCAGCGTAACCGAACGCACGCGCGAGATCGGCATCCGTCAATCGGTCGGCGCCACGCCCCACGATATCCGCTGGCAATTCCTCACCGAAGCGCTGCTCTTGAGCCTCATCGGCGGTCTGATCGGTGTGCTCGCCGGCGTGGCCGGATCGTGGCTCTTCGGATCGGTTAGCGACATGCGCACGGTGGTCATGTTCTCCTCGATCCTCCTGGCATTTACATCCGCCGCCGGCGTGGGAGTCTTCTTCGGTTATTATCCGGCCAACAAAGCATCGCAGCTCGACCCGATCGAGGCGCTGCGCCATGAATAAGCCAGGCAAACCTGAACGGAAAAACTATCTCATTAACGAGGTGAACTCGATGAAAATGTACAAATTCCTCTTGATATTGATTCTGACTCTACTAATCTCCGCTTGTAGCGCATCGGCAACGGAGACCAGTGAGTCACCATTCGAAACCGGATTCGATCCCAGAGGTTACCCACCACAAATGCAGCTTTCCATGGGCACCTTCTTACTTGAAGATACGGATCTGGCGGTGACGCCTGAACAAGCTGTGGAATTACTTCCGCTGTGGAAGGCCGTCCTGAGTTTGTCTGAAAGCGATACTGCCGCACAAGCGGAGATCGACGCCCTCTACGACCAGATTGAAGAAACGATGACCGCAGAACAAATGGAGGCCATCGCCGTAACGAATCCGACGCAAGAGGACATCGCAGCCCTGATGGAAGATCTTGGTCTGGAATATACCAATACACCACGTGGTTTTGATTCCGAGGATCTACCCGAAGGATTCGATCCCGAAAACTTCCAGGGCGGATTCCCGGGTGGTGGTCCTGGTGGCGATCCTGGCATGGGGCAAGGGCCAGGCGCAGGTATGTTCGGCGGTGACATCGATCCGGAGACGATCGCCACCATGGAAGCGCGCCGGGAAGAAATGGGCGGCGATTTCGGCGGCCGCATGGGTTCCTTCCTGATCGAACCGCTGATCGAGCTGCTTGAAGAACGTGCCGGCGTAGAAAGCGAGTAGGGATTTGTTCAACAGTATCATTTATGGGTACACTTAAGACAGACCAAAAATGCGAGGAATCGTGACCAAAAGCATCATGATCGTGGACGATGAAGAACGCCTGGTTTCCCTGCTGGAGGCATACTTCAGTCAGGAAGGTTTCCGTGTGGTGAAAGCCGCCAACGGCCGCCAGGCGCTCTCTATCGCCCGGCAGGAGAAACCGGATCTGATTGTACTCGACATCATGATGCCGGAGATGGATGGTTACGAGTTCATGGCCGCCCACCGCAAGGAGTTCGACACACCAATCATCATGCTTACCGCCAAAGTCGAAAACGACGACAAGGTGATCGGATTGGAACTCGGCGCCGATGATTACGTGACCAAACCCTTCCGACCTCGCGAGCTGCTGGCGCGCGTGCGCGCCTTGCTGCGGCGCGTGGGTGCCAACGCACCCACCGCCAAGGTGCTGCGTTGCCTGGACGTCACCCTCGATCGCGATAGGCATCTGGTGACTGTTGGCGAGCGCGAAGTCGATCTGACGCCCTCCGAATTCGACCTACTGGCGGCATTGATGTCCACACCGGGACGTGCCTTCCCGCGCATGGAGCTTCTCGACCGCATCCAGGGTACGGCCTATGAAGGTTACGAACGCACCATCGACGTGCATATCAAGAATTTGCGATCCAAGATCGAATCCGACCCCCGCGAGCCGCGCTACATCGAGACGGTTTACGGCGTGGGTTATCGTTTCAGTAGGGATTGACACATGCGAAGCCTGGCAGCGAGATTCTCTATCGCTTTTCTGATCGTGGGACTGCTGGGGGTGGGCTTGATCGTGCTCTTCGCCAGCCTCACCACGCAGAAGGAATTCCGCGATTTCATTTTCGACGAATACAGTGGTCCATTCATCGAAGAACTGGTGGAGCATTATCGCTCCCACGACGGATGGGATGGCATTCAAGCTGCGTTACCCTTCCCCGAACGCTTCCCTTTCCAGGGGCCTGGTTCAGGAATGCATCCGGGTAACTTCATCACGATGACCGACAGCAGCGGCAATGTAATCCTCGGAGGAGCCGGCCACAACAGCGGAAGAGAAATCCCGCAAGAAATACTCGAAAATGGTGTCCCAATCGAACTCGATGGTGAAGTCATCGGATATCTTTTGGATACACGTGAGGCGTTTCGCCAGAATCCCAACGAGATCGAGTTCCTGGATCGCATCTCACGTCTCTTGTTCTTCGGCGCTACCGGAGCGCTGATCTTCTCGCTGCTGCTGGGCATCCTGCTCTCGCGCGCTCTGACCCGTCCCATCCGCGAACTCACCACGGCGACCCAAGCCGTCGCCGATGGCGATCTGGGACAGACTGTCCCCGTACGCTCCAGGGACGAATTGGGACAACTGGCCACATCGTTCAACCGCATGAGTGCCGAACTGGCGCGCGCCCAGGATTTGCGCCGCCAGATGACGGCCGACATCGCCCACGAATTGCGCACCCCCTTGAGCGTGATCCTGGGCCACGTCGACGCCTTGGCGGAAGGTGTGCTGCCCGCCGACACGGAAACCTTCGATGTGATCCGGGATGAGACGACCCAGCTGGGCCGTCTGGTCGAGGATTTACGCACGCTCTCGCGCGCCGATGCCGGCGAACTCACCCTCAATCTACAATCCATACATCCCAAAACCTTGCTCGAACGAGCGAGTGCCGCCCAACGCCCCTTCGCCGTCGATAAACAAATCGAGATCACCCTGGAACCCCAGCCCAACACGCCGCAGATTACGATCGATGCGGAACGCATGGCACAGGTACTGGGCAATCTACTCGGCAACGCCCTGCGCTACACACCCGAGGGCGGCGCGATCACCTTAAGCACTGCGGCGGTCGGGGACGGCGTGGAGATACGCGTCACCGACAGCGGTCCGGGTATTGAAGCGGAAGAACTCCCCCACGTCTTCAACCGCTTTTATCGGGGGGATAAATCCCGCCAGCGCGAGACCGGCGGATCGGGTTTGGGATTGGCGATCGCCAAATCGATCGTCGAACTGCACGGCGGGCGCATTTGGGTGGAAAGCGAACCCGGCCAGGGGGCTGCGTTCGTCATCTGGCTGCCCCGGGCGAAGATGTAGGGACGGGTTTGAAACCCGGCTGAATAATATATATAGTTACGCTGAGGGGGAGCAACATGAACCGCGATTCCATACCCCCCGTTCAATCCGTCTGAAGGACTATGACTACAGCAAGGCTGGTGCGTATTTCGTTACCATAGTTGCCGCCAAGCGCGAGCATCTGTTTGGTGAGGTTGAAGATGTAACCGTCTTCTTGAACGGGATCGTAGAGATCGTACAAGAGGAATGGTTCAAAACTACTGAGGTTAGACCCTACACTCGACTAATACCTGATGAATTCGTTGTTATGCCTAACCACATCCACGGTATCATCCACATTGTCGACCGACCTGTAAGGGCGACCCGGCGGGTCGCCCCTACAATATTAGCTTATCGTTCTCGATCGATAAAAAAAAGACCTTCACCCAGGTGAAGGTCTTTCTATTCCATCGATGGATTGATGCATAAAGCAATCAAACACCGTCGGAGATGGGATCAATCCCCATTCAGAAATCAACCACTACGTTTCGTCGTGGGTCTCCTCTTCCTCATCCTGCAAGCCCTCGCGAAATTCACGGATTCCTCGTCCAATCTCACCGGCAATATCACCAATCCGCCCGCGTCCAAAGAGCAAAACTACGATGATTAAAACGATGAGAAGTTCCGCTCCACCGATTCGCAATGGCATCTTTCGCATCTCCTTCAGGAATTGTCGTTCCTATTTAATCAATCTTACCACCAAATCTGTATCACGCTTTTCTGCTTAAGTTACGTACCTGCGCGGCGCCGACCGCCGCGCCTAAAGCCAGACCAATCCCAGCGCCAATGGCGATATTGTCGAATACCACC
Source organism: Anaerolineales bacterium (assembly GCA_034430895.1). GTDB lineage: Bacteria > Chloroflexota > Anaerolineae > Anaerolineales > E44-bin32 > WVZH01. The sequence goes on from DAOUDW010000043.1 coordinate 19,926, forward strand.
CCGAGACCAGCTCCGAGAGCGAGGCCAATTGCTATCCAACGACCGACCACTTGTGATTGTGCATCCTGAGTTTCTTTATTCTCCTCGTCCATTTGTCTCGTCCTTAAGTAATAATCGATATTGAGTATTCAAACCCCCTCAGCACCCGAAAGATACCCCTTTGCAACAGCATCTTCGATGACCGTTCGGGCGTATTCCCACAACGTTTGAGAGCCATCCCTGATTGGCGCCGCCCGCACGTGTACCTGATTGCTGTGAATATCATGTTCCCGCCAGGGACGTCCCTGGGCGTAGTAATTGTGCAGCAAGGGCATCGTGCGATCCATGGCGTTGGCGAATTTGGATTCCGCCGTGCTGCGCTCCTCGAACTCCCGCCACAGCGTAAACAATTCTATGTGTTGATCATCAGGCAGCAAGCCGAAGATGCGTTCGGCAGCCTGCATCTCACGCTCTGCTTTACTCAGATTGCCCTGCTCGTCGTAACAGAAGGTGTCGCCGGCGTCGATCTCAACCAGATCGTGCACCGCCAGCATCTCGATCACCCGCAGCAAATCGATTGACTCGTTTGTGTATTCCGCCAGCACCATCGCCAGCACAAGGATGTGCCAGCTGTGCTCGGCCGTGTTCTCCAGGCGCTCACCACCCAAAATGTACGAACGACGGTTGATAGTCTTTAACTTGTCGATCTCGCTGATGAAACGAATTTGCTGCTCCAGGCGTTCATTATTCATAGCCATTCCAAGCCTTTCTGTTTTCCAACTGACCATGGATTATATCCACGAACCCATCAAACCGCGCGAATTGATTCGCCATCTCCCACTGAGATACATCATCCATACCGGATCACATCGTAGAGACTTTGGAATATAATCATAACTCACTTAATATATGGAGCTCCAAGATGTCCAAAGAAATGCGTCGTTTCCTCATGTATGCGCTGTTGATGATGATCGTTATTGCTGTGCTGATCTTCACCATCGTGCCGCGCCTGAATGCCCTTCTCTCTACAAAGACACGAGAAGGCCAGCGAATCGGACTCGGCGAGAACATGTTTCAGGCGGAAATCGTGGAGATTGTTGAAGAGGGTGAAGTAACCCTGGGGGAGATTACACAGACGTATCAGGTGCTGCGGGTGGATATCATCGAAGGTCCCTACCAGGGAGAGATGCAGCAAATCGAATACGGCAGGCGCCAGGTTCGCCCCGAAGGTTTGACCATGCGCCTCGGGGATAGGGTCTTGGTTCAAGTGGATCAAATGCCCGACGGCTCGGTAAACGCTTTCTTCGTTGATTACGTCCGGACGCGCTCGCTTTTCTGGCTGCTGCTTGCCTTCGTCGTCTTCAGCGTCATCGTCGGTCGGGGACAGGGAGCACGCGGACTGCTCGGTTTGCTCCTCAGTCTTTGGGTGATCATAGGGTTCATCATCCCCAGGATTCTACAGGGGGACAACCCCACCTGGGTGAGCGTGATCGGCGGCTTCCTCCTTTTGGGGGCCACAATGTATCTCATCTACGGATTTTCCCTCAAAACCCACGCCGCCATCCTGGGCTTGCTTTGTACTCTGGTGTTCACCGCATTGATGGTGGGCTTTTTCGTTAACCTCACCCGCCTCACCGGCTACGGCAGCGAAGACGCCCTCTACATCATGCAGCATTCGGGCGTCACCATCAATCTGCGCGGCCTGGTGCTGGCGGGGATGTTGATCGGCGCACTCGGCGCGCTCGACGACCTGATCATCACGCAGGCCTCGGTCGTGTTCGAACTCAACGACACGGATCCCAATCTCGACGTGCGCGGCCTCTATCAACGGGCGATGCGCGTCGGGCAGGATCACGTCACGGCGATGATCAACACGCTCTTCATGGCCTACGCCGGGGCAGCGCTTCCGACATTGGTGCTCTTCACACTCTCCGGGCAGGGATTCTCGGATTTGATCAATCTGGAATTCGTCGCCGAGGAAGTGGTGCGAACGCTGGCCGGATCGCTGGGTTTGATTTCGGCAGCGCCGATCTCGACTGCTATCGCCAGTTTACTGGTCGTCCACCGCAGCCGGTTGACGGAAGTAAGCGGTTCGTTTCTCGGCCGTGTCGGCAAAGAAATCCGCTCCACACTGTGGAATATCGAAGTAACTAAGCAAAGCGAGACGTCGGAACCGAAAGATCGATTTAAAAGCTAACCCTTTTCAGCAAGTTAGTGTTGGGTTTCGTTCCTCAACCCAACCTACATTCCTGCAATCATCCTGAGCGGAGTGCACTGCGCAACAACCCAACCCATCCAATCATCCTGAGCGGAACGAACTGCGAAGCAGTGAGTGAAGTCGAAGGACGGATCATTCCGCGGCCCATTCCCACCAGGTGTTTGCAGCCTAGTTCACGGGCCGCTTTGCCGGGGGCGTGGGGCGGGCTGCTCGCGGCCCCCATTGGGGGGGGGACGATAGGGGGGAGAGAAAACAGGATTATTCAATATTCACAAATAGCAAAATGAGGAGACGATGAAGGGTACAGCATCAATCGGACGGCCTTCCCCCTTGGATTCCCTGTCCGATATCCACAGCATCGAGATCGAGCACATAGACACCAAGATCAGTGGCGATCCACAGTCGATTGCTCGAATCAACATGCAAAGCAGTGACTTTTCCAAACGGGATTAACGACGCTTTCTTGTAGTAACAAAAATGACCAACCTTTTCCATACCTGAAAATGGATCCGAACCATCGATTATTCTAAGCCGATCATCTCCAGGTTTATATATCGCCAGAGCAATCCGACCACAAGGAGTTCCCAGCCAAATTCGACCCTCGTGATCTGCTGCAATTGAGGTTGCATGATACAGTACAAAATTAAAATGCGGCGCTCGAAGATTGAAAACTCCGTTATTGTATTCGTACAACCCTGTCCGCCATTCATAGAACCAAAGATGTCCACGATCATCGACGATCAGAGAATTAGCTGCAAAGGGAGTACCATCTGATCCATCTTGAGATTCAATTGTTTTTATCCCGAATACGGTCCAATCTCCCTTACCGTAGTACGAAATGCCACCAAAATACGTCGAGCAAGTCCACGAAACATACACGTCTCCATTGTTATCAAATGCCAATTCATAGCCACGAGAATATGCTGGCGGAGGCCCGGCCAGAACCTTCCACTCATGATTAGAAAAAACACGAATGCTGTCACGCCACTTAGAAGTATCAAAAATAATTATCCACACATCACCCGTAGGAGAAATGGATAGATCATTAATACCACACCAACAATCATCACTTAAAACCAGCTTTTGCTGGATCGAACCGTCCTGATATTGATAAATGCCATCGCTCATACTCAGCCAGATCGAATCATCGTTCCCAATTTCAACATACGTCCGCGCACATCCCTTGTGTTCGACAACAAGCTGCCATTCCGATCCATCGAAGCGCACCAAACCGTACGACGTGCCGAACCAAAGAACGCCCTGGCTGTCTTCTTCGATATCATGGATGTCTAATTTTCTAATGACCTGGGCGTTTGGAGGCGCGATCCCCATCTTTGAATAGGGGTAAATTGTCCACGCTTCGGGTTTGAAGCCCGGCGTCATCTCCTCCGCAGAGAGGGTTTCGGTTGGTGTAAACGTTGGGTATGGTGAAACAGTCCATGAAGGAACATGAGTTGGTCGTTCTTTGGCTTTTGAGGTTTTTAGAAGAGCAATCTCAGCGGTTTCCGTCATCTCTCTTTGCGCTGCGCTAATTCCACACGCTGAGAGAAGCAAACAAAGTAGAGAAAGGAGCATGTATTCACGTTTTCGCATTTTCCCGGCCCTGAGATCCACAATTCCGAAGATGTCCATATAACTTGGAACTTATTTTCAACCAACGGATGTGAATTGTAAATACAGTTTCAAGTATGATTTCGGTCTTTAGATTGAAAAGACTTCTGCGTTTGATGGCCTCCGTTCTGCTCCGTCTTTGAGAGGATCAATAATAAAGATGTCTAGAGGCATACAGCGACTTGAGTGAATCTAACCGGTATGCGGCCCATTCCCACCAGGTGTTTGCAGCCTAGTTCACGGGCCGCTTTGCCGGGGGTGTGGGGCGGGCTGCTCGCGGCCCCCATTGGGGGGATTATAGGGGGGAGAAAAAGTAGAATAATCCAACATGCATGAATAACAACGTAAGAAGACGATGAATCCCTTAACCCCCCGTTTGCCTCCCTAAAATGGGGGCTGTGCGGGAACCAAATGGCGCGTTGCGGCGTCTTACTCTAAGATGGAGGCGATAACGCCTCATATTTTGCAATAGGAGACGTGCACCCATGGAAACCAATCCCAAACCCACCTGGACTCAAACGCGTATCATCGCCGTCATCGCCATCGCCTTCGTGGCGCTCGTGGCGTTGATTTTCGGCCTCGCCAAAATCATCAGCGGCGGCCCGGAAGAGGGCACCCCATCGCCGGATGAAACGCCTATCAGCATCGATGTCACCATTCAGCCCACGGAGGCAGTCGCCGCGGGTTTGAACATCGAACTCAGCGAAGGACAGGATCAACCCGAGGAGACCGTTAACCTGCCCGCAACCACAGGTGAACCGCTCTCCTATGAAGATTCAGAACTGATCCTCGCCCGCCTGCCTGAGATCGAAACCGACCCGGAGGACGAAGTCGATTTCCGTCTTCCCGATGAAATCATACCGCCACCGCGCCCCGGCGAGACGATCGACGAACCCTTCCCGCCAGATGAAGCCGCCCTTGGCCCCGAGGAAGTCGAACCCGGTCCCCTCGAGGTGCTGCGTTACTCACCGGAGGGCGAGATCCCCATCGCACCCTTCGTTAACGTCACCTTCAACCAGCCCATGGTCCCACTGACCACCATCGAAGATCTGGCCGAAGAGGACGTCCCCGTTGATATCGAACCCGATCTCGAAGGCACATGGCGCTGGCTGGGCACCAAGACGCTCAACTTCCAATACGATTCCGTGTTGATCGACCGCATGCCCATGGCCACGGAATACACCGTCACCATACCGGCCGGGATCGAATCGGCCACCGGCGGTGTGCTCGAAGAAACCGTTCAATTCACCTTCACCACACCGACCGTGACCCTGCAGCGTAGTTTTCCCTCCGGCGACCCTCAGCCATTGGATCCGGTCTTTTTCGCCTCCTTCGATCAACGCATCGATCCGCAAGCCGTACTGGACACGATCGTCGTCACCGCAGACGGCCAGGAGATCGCCGTAAAACTCGCCACTGAAGAGGAGATCGAGAAAGACAAAGTCGTCAGCAGCATGGTGGAATACACCCAGGAAGGACGCTGGTTGGCGTTTAAAGCCCTGCAGTCCCTGCCCAAAGATGCGAGCATCTCCGTGACCATCGGACCCGGCACACCCTCCGCCGAAGGACCGCTGCTCACGCAGTCGGCGCAGTATTTCGGTTTTCAGACCTACGCACCGCTGACCATCGTCGATCACGGCTGCTCGTGGTACGACAACGAATGTCCACCGCTGACGCCCTTCTTCATCGAATTCAACAACCCCCTGGACGGGGAGAAGTTCGACGCCAGTATGCTTTCCATCGAACCCGAGATCCCCGGCGTGACGGTGGGCATCTACGGCGACACGATCACCATCCGCGGCGTTACGGAAGGCCGCACAACGTACTACGTCACCGTTTCGGGGGACATCGAAGACATCTTCGGACAGACGCTGGGCGCTGAAGAACGCCTGCGTTTCCGCGTGGGAGAGGCCAATCCCGTACTCATGGGACCCGATCAAAACTTCATCACCCTCGATCCCTCCGCGCAGGAACCGGCGCTGTCGCTCTATTCGATTAATTACGACAAACTGGACCTGCAGATCTATTCCGTCGAACCCAGCGATTGGCCGGATTTCCTGACCTACCTTTACGAATACCGACGCACCGACACACCGCCCGACCCGCCAGGCAAGCGCCTGGTGGACGAGACGCGGAACTTCGATCTCACCCAGGACAAACTCACCGAACTGAGTATCGATCTCGACGAACACTTGAAAGGTGATTACGGCCATTTCATCGTCATCGCCCGACCGCACCACAGCTTGTTTGACAAAGAAGACCGCTATTGGGAAACCATCCAGGTCTGGGTGCAGATCAGCCAGATCGGCGTGGACGCCTTCGTCGATCACAGCGAAATGCTCGTCTGGACCACGGCCCTCCAGGATGGCGAACCCCTCTCCGGCGTGAAGATCGAACCCGAACCCGGCGGGGAGCGTGTCTCCAGCGACAACGATGGTCTGGCTCGCTTCGATATCCCCGCGGGTGGAGTCTCCTATCTCGTGGCCAGCAAGGGATCCGATGAAGCCCTACTGCCCAGCTCGCTCTCCTACTACGGCAACGATGGTTGGAGCAGACGCTCCGTTCAAGACCAGTTGCGCTGGTACGTTTTCGACGATCGCCAGATGTACCGCCCCGGAGAAGAAGTGCACTTCAAAGGCTGGATGCGTAAGATCGGCGGCGGTCAGAACGGCGACGTCGGATTGGTCGGCAGTGGGTTATCGGAAGTGTATTACTCCATTACCGGCCCGCAGGGCAACGAACTGGGCAGCGACACCGTCCAGGTCAACGCCGTGGGAGGATTCGATTTCATCTTCACTATCCCCGAGAACGTAAATCTGGGATACGCTCAGGTGTATTTAACCGCTTCAGGCAGTCTGGGTAATATCGATAGTCAAACGTATTACCACAGCTTCCAGATCCAGGAGTTTCGCCGGCCGGAATTCGAAGTCACGGCACGCAACGAAACCACCGGGCCATACTTCGTCGGCGACCACGCCATCGTGGCCGTCGAAGCCAAGTACTACGCCGGCGATCCGCTGCCCAACGCAGAAGTGTCCTGGTACGTGAATTCCTCTCCCAGCAGCTACCAGCCACCCAACTGGCCGGATTTCACCTTCGGCCACTGGACACCCTGGTGGTGGTACTACTACGACGAACCCGTCAGCGGAAGCTACCAGAGTCATTCTTATGCCGGCACAACCGACGCCAGCGGAAACCACTACCTGCGCATGGACTTCGACCAAAGCGACCTGTTGCAGCCCTTCAGCGTGATAGCCGAAGCGACGGTCATGGACGTCAACCGTCAGGCCTGGTCGGGAAGCACCAGTTTGCTGGTGCACCCTGCAGAACTCTACGTGGGACTGCGCAGCGATCGTTACTTTGTGGAACGCGGCGAACCGCTGGAGATCGAGTTGATCGTCACCGATCTGGACGGCAACCCGGTCGTCGACCGGCCGATCCACGTCACTGCGGCGAGATTGGAATGGAAGTACGTCAACGGCAGCTGGCAGCAGGTCGACGCCGACGAACAGGAATGCACCGTTGGTTCACAGGAAGAACCCGTCAGCTGCGAGTTCGAAACCACGCTCGGCGGTCGCTACCGCATCACCGCAACGATCAACGACGAGATGGGCCGCCAGAATCAAAGCCAGTTCACCCGCTGGGTGAGCGGCGGCGAACAGAAACCGTCCCGCGAGGTCGAACGTGAAGAAGTCACGCTGATCCCGGATAAAGACAGCTATCAACCGGGCGATGTGGCCGAGATTCTGGTGCAGCCGCCCTTCACGCCCGCCGAAGGCTTACTGACCGTCAGCCGCAGCGGAATCCTCTACACCGAAAGCTTCACCATCGATGAGGGCACGATCACACTCAAGGTGCCGATCGAAGCGAAATACATCCCCAACCTGAACGTGCAGGTGGATGTGGTCGGCGCCGCCGACCGCACGGACAACGAAGGCGAGACCATCGAAGGTATACCGCCTCGTCCGGCCTATGCCAGCGGTCAACTCAATCTGAGCATCCCACCGCTCGAACGTACGCTGGAGCTCGATGTCAGCCCGCAGGAAACGGAGCTGGAACCCGGCGGGGAAACCACCATCGATCTGAAATTGATCGACGCAGATGGCAAAGCGGTATCGGATGCTGAAATCGCCGTGGTCGTGGTCGATGAAGCCATCCTGGCCCTGACCAACTACAGCATCCCCGACCCCGTCTCCATCTTCTACAGCCATCGCTCCTCCGATCTCGGCAGCTACTACGGCCGTTCCAGCATCGTGCTGGTCGATCCGCTGACACTGCTCGACAGCGAAGATGCTGCAAATATGATGCAGTCCTTGTCCGCGACCGACTCCATGCGAGCAGGCGGCGAGGCGGAAGGCATGATGGACATCGAAGCCCCCATGGCCGAACCGATGGAGGAGATGGAAGCATTTGCGGCCGACGAGGCCAAAGGAGGGGGCCCCACACACGGCGCGGAACCGATCCGCATGCGTATCGACTTCAACCCCCTGGCCACCTTTGCACCCGCCGTGAGAACCGATCAGAACGGCGAGGCCCAGGTGGAAGTCACCGTACCCGACAACCTGACACGCTACCGCATTATCGTCGTGGCGGTGGACTCAGGCGGCAGCCGCTTCGGACAGGCCGAAGCCAACCTGACCGCCCGCCTGCCGTTGATGGTGCGGCCTTCCGCACCGCGATTCCTCAACTTCGGCGACTCTTTCGAGCTGCCGGTTATTCTGCAGAATCAAACCGACGATCCCATGTCCGTAGACGTGGTCATGCGAACGTCCAACCTGATCCTCAGCGCCGGCCAGGGCCAGCGCGTGGATGTCCCCGCGCACGATCGAGTCGAAGTTCGCTTCCCGGCCAACACGGACAGCGCCGGCACCGCCAGAGTACAGATCGCGGCGGTCTCCGGCGACTTCTCCGATGCCGCCACGGTCGAAATGCCGGTCTACACACCGGCCACAACCGAGGCCTTCGCCACCTACGGCGTGATCGACTCGGGCGCCATCGCCCAACCTGTGGCCGCGCCGGAAGATGTCTTCCCGCAGTTCGGCGGTTTGGAGATCAACACCTCCTCAACGGCGCTGCAGGCACTCACCGACGCGGTACTCTACCTGGTTGCCTATCCGTATGAATGTTCGGAGCAGCTGGCTTCCCGGGTCCTGGGCGTGGCTGCCTTGCGCGACGTGCTCACCGCCTTCGAAGCCGATGGGCTTCCTGCTCCTGATAAAATCGAAGCCGCCGTGGTGCGCGACATCGAACGCTTGAGCGGCTTGCAGAACTACGACGGCGGATTCCCCTACTGGCGTCGCGGGCAAGACTCGATCCCCTTCAACACCATCCACGTTGCCCACGCCCTGCAGCGGGCGAAATTGAAGGGCTACGAAGTGCCGGAAGAGATGCAGCAGCAGGTGCTCTACTATCTGCAGGACATCGAGAGTCACTACCCCTACTGGTACAGCCTGCGCACCCGCCAGACGCTGAGCGCCTACGCCCTTTACGTACGCAACCTGATGGGCGACCGGGACACCGCAAAAGCCCGCAGCTTGCTCAGCGAAGCCGGGATCGAAAACCTTTCTCTCGATGCCGTGGGTTGGATCTGGCAGACGCTGGTGGACGATCCCAACTCCGCTGCCGAGCTGGAAGAAATCCGGCTCTACATCAATAACCGCGTGGTCGAGACCGCCGGTGCGGCGAACTTCACTACGTACTATCACGATCAAACCTACCTGCTGCTCAGTTCCAACCGCCGCACGGATGCCATCCTGCTGGACACTTTGATCCTCGACGATCCCGACAGCGATCTGATTCCCAAGCTGGTCACCGGTTTGTTGGCGCATCGGACGAAAGGACGCTGGGGCAACACGCAGGAAAACGTCTTCGTGCTGCTGGCGTTGGATCGTTACTTCAATACCTATGAATCGCAAACCCCCGACTTCGTGGCGCGCATCTGGCTGGGCGATACCTACGCCGGCGAACACGAATACGAGGGCTACAGCGCCGAACGCCACGAGACCAACATTCCCATGGTTTACCTCGTGGATGAAGAGCTGGGCGGCGGCGTGACGCAGGACCTGATCCTGAGCAAGATCGGCACCGGACGCCTGTACTATCGTCTGGGATTGAGCTACGCACCGACAGACCTGTGGCTCGATCCACTCGACATGGGATTCGTCGTCACGCGCGAGTACGAGGCCGTCGACGATCCCGATGACGTCTGGAAGGACGAAGAAGGCATCTGGCACGTGAAAGCCGGCGCCCGCGTGCGTGTACGCATCACCATGGTCGCCGACAACCGCCGCTACCACGTGGCGCTGGTCGATCCGCTGCCGGCCGGATTGGAGATCGTCAATCCCGCGCTGGCGGTGTCCGGCAGCGTCCCGCAGGATCCGGACAGCTCGGACTATCACTACGGTTGGTGGTGGTGGTGGCCGTGGTACGAGCACCAGAACATGCGTGACGAACGCGCCGAAGCCTTTACCCCCCTGCTCTGGGACGGCGTGTACACCTACGACTACGTCGCCCGGGCGACAACGCCGGGTACCTTCGTGGTACCGCCGGCCAAGGCGGAGGAGATGTACTCCCCCGAGGTCTTCGGCCGCAGTGGCAGCGACTGGCTGATCGTGGAGTAACCCTTAATATCGATGTAGGGGCGGGTTTGAAACCCGCCCCTACATGGTGTCTTGTTGGAATTGTAAGGGCCGACCTGTGTGTCGGCCCTTTTTATCATCGATTCAATCGGGCGCACACACGGGTCCGCCACTACATCTCGCCTGTTGGTCCATTGTAGGGGCGACCCGCCGGGTCGTGCCAGGGGATCTTCTCGCCCTCCCGCCACGGTTCGGGTTGGCGCTGCCTGCGAACGATATCCAGCAGGTTCAAGGTTGGTCCTTTCTTTTTAACTTGTATTCAGCGTACACTGTGGCACTTTAGCGGATGTGCCGCAGTGCGTAATCCGCCTGTCCGCAGTGCAGCACGAAATGAGTCAGCATGCGCAGGACGTGATAGGCGAGCGACTCGTAATCTCTGCCGCACGGCGTGGTGTACGCTCGATGGATACGCTCGACGTCGATCGCTTCAAGCGACAACTTGGCGACTTCCACGGACGCGGTTAGCTCCGAGATCACCGTGTCCTTCGCCAGACCGGTTTCCGTGAATTCTTTCTCCCGATCGCGCACGTACCCGTTGTTTATTAAACCAGCACCGAAGTAATGGTTGAGATTGCCGGTCAGATGCCTGGCCAGCGTGCCGATCGAATTCGGAATGCCGCCTTCCACAGACCAAAGCTGCTCGTCCGACAAGGACTCGATCAAGGCGATCAAATCTTGGGCGTAGCGCTCGATCTCTCTCACGGACAACTCGATAATAAGTCTCTCAGACATTCATCTACCCTCACATATCCCGATTGGTTTGGATCTGGAGAACCAGGTGCATCCGTATTCTACGGGGACCACTCGAAGGGGAGTTCCGTTCGACGATATTCCCGCAGCGCCACGATCTTGCCATCAGCAAATTCGACGATGCTGATGCCCTGCAGTTGGTATTCCCGCTCATCCACAATACACACGAAATCCCATTCGAAGACCGCCGCGTGATCGAGATAATGAAAGCTGGTGATGTCCCAGCGATCGATCCGGCTGCCCTCGGCGAACCAGCTTCCGACCCACTGTCCAACGATCGCAGGCCCGCGATAGGTCGGGCCATGGGATTCGATCACCACACAATCCGGCGAGAGGGTGTCACGGATCATGCCCGGATCGTTTCGCTTCCAACCTTCCACATAGTCTTCCACCAGTTTTCTCGCCGCTTTTTGATTCACTACTCGCCCTATCCCGGCTCCCCCAGGAGATCGCCCAGGTGATGCTTCATGTGACGCAGGTAGTCGCGCACCACGAATTCCAGCATGACCGGCTCCGGTTGTCCGATGTTGCACGGATTGGAATACGCCGACTCAGGGATACGTTCGATGATGTGACACAAATGGCGGTTGTAGGCCGACCAGAGCTGGACGAGATTCCCCCATTCCGCTTCGTTGCAACGCTGAACCCGAGCCCAATCCTCTTGATGATAGTATGGGAATTCCAATGCCCCGCTGCTGCAGGCCCGCACGAAGCGTTGGTGGTTGTTGGCCGCCGAGTCGATCAGATGACCCAGGATCTCCTTCTTCGACCAGCTATCCGGCGCATCCCGCCATTCGACCTCTTCGACCGACATTTCGACCAGCCGAGCCTCAGTCGACTCAACAACGGCCCTGATTTCAGATGCAAATTGTTTCATGATTTCACCCGATGGCCCGATCGATGGCCTCGCTGACCGCCTCAATATCAGCCGGCAGCTCCACCGGCGGGTTGGCGAAGCGCGTTTCCACGCCGTCCAGCGTGCCGTCGTGGTAGCCGACCTTGAAATCGGTGAACTTCAAACCGTGCGCCGTGGAGATCACCACCACCCGATCGGAGGCTTTGATCTCGCCGCGCTCGACCAGCTTGAAGAGCCCCGCCAGGGCCACACCGGTGTGCGGGCAGCAGTACATCCCTTTTCTGTCGGCGCGGGCGGCGGCGTTGGCCAGCTCGTCCTCCGTGGCTTGCTCGACCACGCCGTCGAACCTACGCAGCACTTTCACGGCGCGCTCGTAGCTTACCGGATCGCCGATCTGAATGGCGCTGGCCAGAGTCTTCCCGGCCGCAACCGGCTGATAGTCCTGGTAATCGTTTTGATAGCTTAAATAAAGCGGATTGGCGCGCGCCGCCTGCACGCAGGCCAGGCGCGGCAGCTTGTCGATCAAGCCCAGCTTTTTCATCATGTCCAGGCCGAGACCGATGGCACTCACGTTACCCAGGTTGCCCACCGGGATCACGATCCAGTCGGGCACCTCCCAGTCGAATTGCTGCACGATCTCGATGCCCACCGTCTTCTGGCCCTCCATACGCAGTGAATTCATCGAGTTGGCCAGGTAGATGGTCTTATCTTGAGTCAATTGACGCACGATGCGCATGCAGCCGTCGAAATCAGTGTCCAGCGAGAGCACCAGGGCGTCGTTGGCGATGGGCTGGACCAACTGCGCCGTGGAGACCTTGCCTTTGGGCAGCAAGATCACCGCCAGCAGTCCGGCCGCGGCGGCGTAGGCCGCCAGCGCGGCGGAAGTGTCGCCGGTGGATGCGCAGGCCAGGGCGCGGATCGGCGCCCCGTCGGCGATCATCTGATTCACCACCGAAACCAGCACGGTCATGCCCAGGTCTTTGAACGAGCCGGTGTGGCTGTTGCCGCAGAGTTTGATCCACAGATCGGGCACCCCGATCTCCGCACCCAGGCGCTCGGCCCAGAAGCAGTTGGAATGTCCCTCGAACATGGAGATGATATTCTCGTCCTCGATCTGCGGGCAGACCCATTCCTTCTTGCCCCACACGCCGCTGCCGTAGGGAAATTCGTTCGTGCGGGCGCGGCGATCGAATACCTGTTTCCACTCCTCAGGCGTGTGATCCTTCAGCGCCTCCAGATCGTGTTCCACGTTGAGCAGTCCGCCGCAGTCCTCGCAGCGATAGACCACGTCGTAAATCGAATAGCGGCGCCCACACCCACGCACGCACGAAAACCAGCTGTCATACGGCATCGATCGACCTCCTGCTTTCCGGTGCTAGTCCACACCGAGGGCGAGTTTGATGAAATCATCCCCGCGCATGAAGGGGATGTCCCCAATTGTAGCCTGTTCCTCGTCGTAATGCGTCGTCGCGTCCGGCGCATCCCCCGGCCGCCAGATGGCCACGGGCACGGGATCGCGTTCGTGCACGCCCGTGGAGACCGGCGTGGGATGGTCCGGCAGCACGGCCAGACAGACCGGCTCGTCGAATTGTTCCACACCCGCCAGAATCGGACCCACCAGCCGGCTGTCGAGCATCTCGATGCATTCGATCTTCAGCGCCGCGTCTCTGGCGTGGCCGGCTTCGTCCATGGCTTCGACGTGCACGTAAACCAGGTCGTGATCCCGGATTGCCTCCAGGCAGGCGGCTGCCTTGCCCTCGAAATTCGTGTCCCACAGGCCGGTGGCGCCCTCGACGCGGATTACGTCCATGCCGGCGTATAACCCCAGCCCGTTGATCAGATCGACGGCCGAGACCACCGCACCGTGAACCCCGAAGCGCTCCTGCAAGGTCTGAATTTGCGGCTTGCGCCCCGGCGACCAGGGCCAGATGGCATTGGCGGGATCCGCCCCCGCGGCGATCCGTTTCTGATTGTCAGGATGGTCCCTCAGAAGCTCCGCCGCGCGCGTCATAAGCGTTCGCAGCCGAATTTCTGTGGCTTTCCCCTCGTCGGATGTCGCCGCGGGCAGCAGATCTTCGGCGCGTTCCCCCACATGGTCGTGCGGTGGGGTGCATTGGACTTCGGGTGAAGCCCCCGCGCCGCGAAGCAGCAGTAAATGACGGTAGCTCACGCCGGTGTGCATGGCGATCGGTATCTCGTTGGATTCTCCGCCCAATTCTGCCCGCAGATCGCGGATGATCCTGTCGGCTTCCGTGGTGCTGATATGCCCGGCGGAGTGATTCTTGATCTTGCCGTCCTCGAGGCAGAGCAGGTTCATGCGGAAGGCCACGTCGTCGTCTTCGAGCGCCACGCCCATGTTGGCGGCCTCGAGCACGGCGCGGCCGTGGAAGGCTTGAAACGGATCGTAACCCAGCACGCTCAGATTGGCCACGGCTGAACCCAGCGGCAGGCCTTCCGGCAGGGTCTCCATGAGACCCATGCGCCCTTCGCGGGCGACGCGGTCGATGTGCGGCTTGTTTGCGGCTTGCAGCGGGGTCTTCCCGCCCAGGCTTTCGACAGGGTAATCGGACATGCCGTCCCCGAGTATGATGATGGTTTTCATCTCCAATGATTCTCCCTGATGTGAAATGCGATCATACACCCACAGCGTGCGTCTGAGCACGGTGAATGGGCAACAATCCTTCCGCTTCCCCCTCCGGCGAAGGCAGCGAAGCCTCGTCGGGTTTGTCGGATAATCCAAAGAGGAAGGCACCCTGTGCCTTCCATTTAATAGCGATTTCGCGCAGTTCCTGGGTGAGAACGATCTCGTCCTGCAGCAGCGCATCGACTGGCGCGTCGTCGGGCAGGTTGCCCATGCGGGCCACAGTCGTGCGGAATTCGTTGGTTCGGAAAGCTTTAAATGGCGTGGGATCGCCTTGCATCACGTTGGCGTAGATCCCGGCGTGAATGTCCTGCAGATCTGCGGGCAGCTCAGCCGAACGACTTTCCACATCGTCGATGAAGCGCTGGAAGGAGTCCATCCCGCCCGCCTGCACGTCGGCGACGATTGAATCGAGTACATACAAACCCGAACCCAGCATCAAACAGATGTAGGCCAGGTAGTCCTGGTTGTCGGCGGTGAGACCGTGATAGGCCACTTGATTTAGCGTGTCGTAGGCGTGCTGGAAAGCGGCGGCGTCGAAGCACTCGCCCAGCATTTCACCCACGGTCAGGCGCACCGCCTCGACCCGCGCCCGGTTGATCACGTGGTCGTTGCGGCCGCGCGCCCCCAGGGCGGTCTTGTCGATATCGACGATGACCACCGTGCTTTCGTCAACGGGAAAACCGTTCGCCGCGCAGTATTCATCGAACTCGTGCAGCGCCGCCCAGCGGTTGGCCAAATACAACGTGCCCGTTTCCTGTTCCAGGATTTCGATCCTGGCCGCTTCGTCCTTCTCAGCGCCGATGAAAGCCAGACCGGGCCAACCCCCCGCCTGGCATAAATTCGTGAAACACATGCCGTCGCTGGAACGCGTGTCGCCCAGATAGAGCAAACGCTCTATGGCGGCGCCCGGCGCGTCGATGGCGCGGGCATGTTTTAAGAGCTCGACCATCACCTGCGAATGGATCATCTCGATCTTGCGCGGCACCACGCCCGGCGCCAGCCCCACGCGTGGACCCAATTCGGCCAGCGAGGGCAGACCGGAATCGACCGGCACCAGGTTGCGGTAGACGATCCAGTCGCCCAGGAATTCCGAAACCGAGCAGCGGCCGTAGGTTTTCATTTCAGATACCCCTCGGCGGCGAGCAGTTCGGCGTTGAGGATGGCGCCGCTGGCTGCGCCGCGCAGCGTGTTATGCGAGACGGTGACCATACGCAGATCGAGTAAATTACAAGGCCGCACGCGCCCCACCGTAATCACCATGCCGTTTCCGTTGTCGCGATCGCGGCGCGGCTGCGGCCGGTCGGGTTCCGGCGTGACCCAGATGGGATATTCCGGCACGCCGGGCAGATCGCGCACGATCTTCGTAGCACGGAATTTGGCCATTGCTTCGACCGCTTCTTCCACTGAAGGCGGATTCTCGAATGCCACGGAGAGACACACGGTATGCCCGTCGACCACGGGCACGCGGTTGCAGTGCGCCGTGACCGCCGCGTCCAGCGGCAGGCGCTCACCATCGACGATCGACCCCAGCAGCAAGCGCGTCTCTTCCTCGACCTTGTCCTCCTCCCCGCCGATGTAGGGAACCACGTTGTCCATAATATCGAGCGAGGCCACGCCGGGGTAGCCGGCGCCGGAGATGGCCTGCATGGAGGAGATGAAAACCTGCTTCACGCCGAACGATTTGTCCAGCGGTTTGAGCGGGATGGCGACGCCCGTGGTGGTGCAGTTGGGGCTGGTGACGATCAAGCCCTCCCAGCCGCGCTCGGCTTTCTGTTTCTCCAGCAGGGCGATGTGCTCGGCGTTGATCTCGGGGATCAGCAGCGGCACGTCCGGCGCGTTGCGGTAGGCCGAGGCGTTGGAACAGACGATGTAGCCCGCTTCGGCGAACTGCGGCTCGACCTCACGCGCCACCGAAGAGGGCAGCGCCGAGAACGCCAGCCGGCCTTCCAAATTGGTGTCGATCTCCTGCACCTTCATCTGCGCCACCGATTGCGGCGGCCCGCCCGCCAGGACCCAGTTCGCCGCTTCGGCGTAGGTCTTGCCGGCGCTGCGTTCTGATGCCGCCAGGGAGACGATCTCGAAGGTGGGATGTTTGCTGAGCAGCTGTACGAAACGTTGCCCGACCGCGCCCGTGGCGGCCAGGATGGAAACGGGAATTTTAGCCATGGATGATGACCTCCTCATGAATGCTCTGTACCGCGTTGGCCGCGTCGCCGGCGTCGACCAGAAACGAAAGGCCGCACTCGGACGAACCCTGCGCGATGGCGATCACGTTGATGTTTGATTTTCCCAATGCACCGAAGATGCGCGCGGCGATGCCCGGGGTGCTGCGCAAACCCGCGCCTACAGCAGTAATGATTACGACGTCGTCCATCGACCAGATGCGGTCGATGTCGCGCCGCTCCAGCTCCACGGCCATCTCGTCCTCCACGGCGGCGATCACCTGTTTCACCGACCCCATGGGGATGATGAAGCTGATCGACTGCTCCGAGGAAGCCTGCGATATCATCAGCACGCTGACCTCCTGCCGGGCGACGGCGGAGAACGTGCGCGCGGCGATCCCCGGCACGCCCAGCATACCCATGCCTTCGACCGTGATCATGCTCAGATCGCGGATGGCGCTGATGGCCTTGACGTTGCCGTTGCCGTTCTCCGGATCGGGGATAATCAGAGTCCCGGGATACTCGGGGTTGAAAGTGTTCTTCACCCATAATGCTATGCCGCGCTCCACGATCGGCCGGATCGTCTTGGGATGCAGCACCTTGGCGCCGTAATAGGCCAGCTCGCTGACCTCGCTGTAGGACAGCTCGGGGATCACCTGGGCGTTATCGACCAGGCGCGGATCGGCGCTCATCACCCCGTCCACGTCGGTCCAGGTCCAGACTTCGTTGGCATTGAGACAATCGCCGATGATGGCGGCGGTGTAATCGCTGCCGCCGCGTCCCAACGTGGTCACGGCGCCGTCCTCGGTGGCGGCGATGAAACCGGTCACCACCGGGATCGCGCCCCTCTTTAACAGCGGCTCGAGGCGTTTGTCGACCTGCTTGCAGGTGACATCCCGAATCGGAACGGCGTCCTGGAATTTGTCGTCCGTGATAATCAATTCCGTGGCTTCCACCGCTTCGCTCTGCGCCGAACGCTCGCGGATCAGCGCCGCCACGACGCGGGCGTTGATGCGCTCACCGAGCGAGGTGATCGTATCCATGGCGCGCGGCGTGGCTTCTCCTAATACGTGCACGCTGTGGCACAGCGTGGCGAACTCCTCCAGCAGCGCGGCAACCTGCGCCTTGAGTTCCTGGCGCTTGGCTTCGTCCTTGATCAGCGTCTCGATCACATCGGCGTGACGCTCGATCAGCTCGGCGTGGATCGCCTTGTAGCGCTCGTTGTTGCCGCCTTCGGCGGTGCGCGCCCCTTCGGTGAGGGCATTCGTGACGCCCGACATGGCCGAGACCACCACCACCAGGCGCTCCCATTCTTCTTTGTACTGCATCACGATGTCAACAGCAGAAGTAAGCGCTTCCACGCCCCCCACCGACGTGCCGCCGAATTTCATCACTAACGTACCCATATGCTTCCTCCTGCACACCTCGAAGAGGTGGAATTCATCTCATGCTTGTGAACCCCGCTTTAAAACAGAAAGCCCGCGCCATGGGGCGCGGGGATTAACCCACGTGGTTCCACCCAAGTTCACCCTCGGACGTTTGTCCTCGGGTACACTCTGCGGCTGTAACGGGCCGACCCGTGACCCCATACTCTCACTGTGGATTTCAGGGATCCACTCCCGGGGGGTTTTGGCGCTCGTCCGGTCGAGGGGGCTTTCAGCCGGTGACCCCGCTCTCTCTACGACCTTTCCTGGGCGCTACTCGTCCCGGTCAACGTTTGTCGATAGTTGTTGTTAGGCGACATTATGCCACATTTGGAGGGAGGAAGTCAACAGGGATTTTATGAAAGCACGTCTTGCTGTCAGCTTGATTACGTGTTCTGGAAGGTGTATGCTATATCAAAATTATATCGTTAAAGCTTAGACGAAATTACTAATTTTCTATTCGTACGTCTTCGTTTGATGAGGGGGAATTTTATAAATGTTATGAAAGAAACGCCCTAGATAAACAGAATTTAGGTCAAAGTTAGAAAAATATTTCAGATAACCAACGTTAGGTCATCATAGACTTCATAATATCTATTAATTATTTTCTTTCAACTCTGTATGAATTAAATTCAACTCATTTTATTCTTTACAGCAAATAGTCATCCGGATTAGCAGTTATATTACTTGGCTAAGTGACTTCGGCAGAATTCTCGGAATTACTACACAGGGTGTTAATTCAATATTGTTGTAAGATCATATCAAAGCGGCTGGTATAGGGAGATGTATGTAAAGGAGGCAAATATTGATTCGAAAAGAAATTCCAGATAATGCAATTGGTATCGTTGCTAATTATATAAACAATCGGAACAATAAAAATTACGGAATTCCTGTTATTGGCACCGCTGATAACATCGAGACTCCTCAAATTTTTGAAATAATTACATTTAAAGATATAGACAATTCTGATCGACGTTTTTATGCTGTTGATGGTAGTTATAATTCCGAACAATTCTACAATGGTCTCTCGATTGGGATCTACACTGCCGGTTACGTTTGCTATCAACGAGGTAAACAATTACGAATGAACGATCTTGACGATCCAGTAATTTTGGGGAAAGCATACTACCCTGATAATGTTTTAATCACTAATGAAGACCACCTTAGATCAATTTACGACGAATTACTATCTCTGATGCCTGTAAGTGAATTATTATCTTTCTTTCATGAAGATTCTTCTGGTCCTTTTTTTGCGTATGATAGAGAGATTGTATGTAGGAACCTATCGACTCTTCTTGCTTTTTGTCAAGAAGTTTTAGAGTGGGCAATGGTTTATGAAATCACAAGTCTCCCAGAAACTAAAGCTGGCGATTTCATTCTATGTGATGGAACATTGAGATCACTTCAAATCAAACAGCCACATCTGGTCAAATTGGGAAAGTATCTTCATGATAAGGGTATTATTATTGTTGGAATCACAAAACAATCCCCAATTAAAATGGAATTGGCATACACTTTTAAACAGATTGATAATTACCTACAAGACCACCTAAAGCATGAATATCCCTTTAGTGCAACTAACCCAAAACGACAAAAATTATGCTGTTGGTTTGAAGTGCCTGAAGCAGTTTTGCTTTCTTCATATGGCAAAGGGGAAACGCCAAGTATGTTTGCTCGTAAAGATATTCATGGAGGTCGAGGCTTCGGGTTATTTACTGTTGCTCGTCTTGATTATGTTGAAAAACTTCAGAACTATGATTGGCTAGTTGTAGACGTAAATATTTTTGATGCTATTCCGGAGATCTCTGAGAAGGTTTTTCATCGTCAGGCAGACACTTTACATGAACTCTTTCGAGAGTTAACAAGACTTACGCAAGAACATTACATATTGGGATATCCGTTTCCCTTAGTTGAGGTTCATAACTTCGTTACCTTACAAAAGGGTTTTAAGGACGAGATAATTAATCGAGTTAAATTCTCTTTATACAAAGATCAACGAATGGACAATGTTGATATCGAGAATTTATTCTTGGATATTCATGATCGTTTCTAGGAGGTGAGTAAATGAGCAATATAGCTGACTTTGGAGTTCTATATGGTCAAAGGACAACTGAAGATGCATTATTAATATATTCATCCTATGAAGATGCGAAGGCAAGTCCAAAAACTGGTGATTTCATTGTCCTGACCCCGAAGAATGAGAATGGGACAAAATATCTAGCCCGAGTTGAAGCGGAAATATATGATGAAGACCCAATATTTCGATCTCAAGATAAAACACTTATTGCGGTTCATTATGCTCGCATAGCCGAAAGGGAGTTGTCGGAACGGGATAAACAAAAAATGTTTAGCTATACATACAATGTTCGGATTTTAGGTACATTTGTAGATAACGGTCAATCCATTGAATTTACAACTGCCGTTAGAAAGTTACCTACAGTATCTTACATTGCCAGGCATATGAATCAAAGAGAATTCACTTCAATATTGAATATTGGAAATCTAAATGGAGTACCGGTTGGATTTTTATGTGTAGGTGAAGATATTGACGACAAGAAAGGTGACATTCTATTCGATATTAACAAATTACGTAACAAACGAACAATGGTATTCGCACAATCTGGTTTTGGAAAAACTAATCTTGTCAAGGTTCTTCTATACCATATGTTGGGTAATACAAACTATGGCAAACTTATTTTTGATCTTAATGGTGAATACTTCTTGCGAGGCACACATACTTACGGGCTGGGAGATCTCGATGAACAAAAAATTAGAGATAATGTCGTAGTATATTCTGACAGAAGTCTTCCTAAAGAATACGGTTCTCGAATAACTTATTCTGGCAAAGTTCTTATAAACATGCCAGAACACCTCACGGTTGGAGATATTCTGAGTTTTGGTGCGGGTTTTTCTGAAGTGATGAAATCCTTTTTGTTGTATTTAGATGAAGAAGGTGTTGGAGACTTCATTAGGAATATCGACGATTATGTATCCCATCCAGAGAATTTGCATAGAGATTTCTCAGATTTCTTTGGGCAAATGAAGAAATCTCAACCCGATGCGAGTGCCCGAAAAACGATCATGGCTATTCGGAAACGAATTCGTCACCTCATTGATGAAGGAAAAGGAATACATTCTACATCCTCAAAGCTTGTGGAAGAGGTATTTAAGTATCTACGACAAGGCAAAACAGTCATAGTTGACTTATCTTTGAAGGATAGCGTAGACGCTAGTATTATTTCAACAATCTTGGTTAGAAAATTATTTGAAAACAATAAAGCTGAGTTCACATCTGATAACCCTGAAAAAGTAATTAATGCGGTAATCTTTGTTGAAGAAGCACAGAACGTTCTCTCGGAAGAATTTGTCCGATCCAACGTAAATCCGTTTGTTAGAACAGCAAAAGAAGGGCGTAAGTTTGGCCTCGGGATGGTAGCGATTACACAACGTCCATCAGCTATTTCTGAAGAGATTAGAACTCAAGCTGAAAACTTTTTTACCTTCCATATGGGTAACTCCGATGACATACGAGCTTTAGTTAAATCTAATATCAATTATGACGGTGTTATTTCAAAATTTATTCAACGAGAGACAATCCCAGGAAATTTGTATATGGTTTCTTCAAATCAGGCGTTTGCATTACCTGTCAGGGTGGCCGAATTTGAAAAGCTAGTTAAGGAAAAGGTATATCTCGAGTCAAGATTCGATTAAGAACAGGATTGAATAAAAGTGAATGAAAAAGAAAAAGCAGCTATAAAAGCCCAGATTCTTCAGAATCTAAATGATTATGGTATTTATTGGAATGATATTGAAGAAAAACTAGAATGCGAGGATTTTCGGTCCACTCAACTGAAATTATCAAAGCAGACTAATCCAGATCCTGAGAAATATCTACAATATGTTCAACCATTTATTGCAACTTCAAGTGAAATTAACATTCATAAGATACAGCCATTTCTCGTTGTTGTAGAATCAAATCGCACTATTCATCAAAGATTATGGGCATATGCATCGTCATTTTGGTCTGTACCTATTACAGTGGGGTTTGGCCGCAGAATAAGATACTTCGTATTTGACAAACATAATAACAAACTAATAGGAATTATTGGTCTTTGCGATCCAATTATCGGCTTATCCGTCCGAGATATTGATTCTATAGGCTGGTCGAAAGATATTAAGGAGAATAATCTTTACAACTGCATGACTGCATATATATTAGGAGCGATTCCCCCCTATAATGCAGCTCTTGGCTCTAAATTGGTAGCATTAATGTTGTTATTGCCAGAAGTGAGAAAACATTTTTACCATAAATATAAGCTATCAGCTTCAATAAAACGCAAGAAACCGTATCTGGCTCACATAGATACTTTTGGTGCTTTTGGTAAGTCGTCTGTTTACAATCGATTATTAGGCTGGGATTTTGTGGGTTATACCAAAGGACAGAGCCATTTACATATAACTGCAAATGGAAGTTGGGATTTGATTAAGCAGGTTATACCTGAAGGGGTGTTTAATAAGTATAAATTTGGAGATGGTCCAAATTGGAAAATCCGTGTATTGAAATATGGATTACAACAGCTAGATTTCTCACAGGATATGCTGAGTATAGGGTGGCGTAGAGGATACTATCGTCTACCATTAGCTATAAACTGGCGTAATTATCTTCTTAATGAAACAAGTCGGATTGTATATACTAATTACACCAAGAAGGACCTAGTTAATTATTGGAAAACCCGGTGGGTACTTCCAAGAAAGGAAAGAATTCAAGCAAGATTGGATCAAATACAATAACATGTTACAAATAATTGACTATATCGATAGCATTAATCCTTGACCCTCAGACACCCGAACACAACATTGGTTACTGTCAGGTTGTATATGGTATGTCCAACCCTTATCCGAGTTATTTGAGAATCCACTAATGCCTGGGATAATCCATCGCCTTATCTTCATCGATAATGTTTTTCTCTTTTTCGAATAAAAACATCCCACCTTGTGATACGATACCTCGATTTCGCACACGCTCGAATCAGGAGGGGGAAATGCATTCCAAGCAGCAATTCTTCATCGTATTCGTTCTCATCTTCAGCCTTTTCATCGCCGGCTGCGCGCTGGGGGAGTCCTCACCGCTGGTTCGAGCTAGACCAACTTGAAGATCGAAAAAGCGCGCGGGTTCCATATCTCCACGCGGTTTTGCGTGTTAATCGCTACAGGAGGGGATAGAGATGACAGCGCGAGAACCGGATCAGCAAACGGAAGTCCTTCAAACGGAATACGCAGATTGCCAGGACGCGATTAAGGACCTGGATAAAAAGATATGGCTTTCTGCAGGAATCATCGCATTGGCCACGATCGGAGTGATTGCGCTTTCCATTTTATTATATTGATTGTGGCGAGATCTTTGTGGTCGGCTCCCTGATAACGGTTGGTGTCTTCCAGTGGTGGAAAAGGGTGTCACGCTGGTCGAGTGTCCGTGAGGTGAAGATCGAACGCATGCTGCAGATCGAAGCAAACCTCGGTGTGAATGTCCAAACGGATGCCGCAGAGAAAATGGAGGGGAAAAATGATCGTGCCAGAGAATTTGAAAAATTGGTGGATCAACGTAGATCACCAAAAGATCGGCTAAGGCGTTTCCGTTGGGTATTTTGGTTAATACTGATCATTTGGGTGATTGTAATTGCAATTGGAATTGTACAATTTTGTCTTTGGGGCCTGGTAATTGCGATTTTCGGTCTTCCATTATTGTAATTTGAAAAATTTCTACGCCTGACCATTCGGTATTTCTGATTTGAGATACAGCCGGATTTGTCAAGAGAGGGTGTATCATCTGGATTGAGAGCGGGCTGCTTCCTGGAAGGACAACGGGATTTCTTTCCCGCGAAGTGCGCGGGACCTTCGGCCACAAAGAATGAGGAATCTACGTCTTGCAGAAAACACAGGAGCTCCTACAGCGTAAAGTCGTTGAGCGACCGCAAACAAGTCCTCATCTACTGATGAATCGAGGGCACTAAACCAAGGAGGACATTGAAATGTCGAATAAAGGTGCCGGAGCTGAAGTCAAAGCACTCACAAATAAGGTCTTTGTTTGGGTAATGGTGGCGGGGATCTTGACCAGTGTCATTCTTTTTTCCGCTGGTTACCTTCTAAAATTACCATTACCTTTCCAAGATGCTTTGAGGGAGTTGGGTGTAATAGTCGTTGGTGTTGTCATTGTGAGTCTTATCCAAGTGAGGATTCTAGGAGATTTCTACCAAGAACAATCTCGCGAAGCGATTTCACCGGATCTTGAGAGCGTCGAAGGACGGCTGGTGGAAGAGTTCAGGCGGGTTATTCCGGAAGTCAAAACAGAGACTATTCAGGCAATAGATGATATTCGCGAGCGAGTATCTCAGGCGACAGATTTTATGCTGAATGGGATCGACGTGCTCAGCGGCGCCAAGACAGCTGGGATCGTGAATATCTTTCCCACCAGATATGAGAAGGTTTCTGGCAAATCCGTCGTTGATGTAATTCAGAAGGATATTCAGGCTGAGAGCAGCCAGATAGGACTTATGGGCATTTCTCTAGGGGATTATTTCCTTGACAGAGGTGTCCTTCACAACAGCTTCATCAAGCTGCTGGAGACAAGCAGTAACAGTGCTTCAAAGCCCATGATCCGAGCTCTCCTCGTACATCCAAAATGTGAAACGCTGCGAGAGCGTGCGCGTTGGGAAGCAGGCACAGAATACTACCAGGAACCGGCGTTCTTCGACAGCACGACTTTCATAGAAACAGATGGTGCCGCGCGGATCGCCAAGAGACTATGTGAGAAGTACAGTGGAATACTTGAGGTTCGTCTGTACCGACAAGCGCCAACCTCCTTTGTGCTCTTGACGAGTAGATTCGCTTTCATCGAAGCCTATAACTATGCAGCCCGCGGCAGCAACGTGCCCGTTTTTCAGCTGCAAGCGGGGGTCTCGCTCTATCGACACTACGAGTCTCACTTCGAGCGTATCTGGTGTGTATCCGCACCGATTGGCGAGTACAACCCCTTCACGACTACAGAGCAGACGTGAAAAGAGAGGCTGCACAGCACCACGAATTCGATGATATACGAGATAAAAATCCGTCCCACTATTCGCTGCAGTGGTCTCGGCCAGTTCACGTTTTCGGTCGATAGTTTGTCTACCGGACGGCTGAATGCAAAGCCGTTAGATGCTATGGGGAATTGAAAATCCGGGCCGCTGCGTATAAGCTCCAATAAACTCCAAAGGGAGGGAGCGATGGATACAGCAGCGACCCGCAATACACAGTATAGCGCATTCGATCCGGTTCTCTATCTAGCATTTGAGTTGAGTGAGGCTAACTGGAAGCTAGGCTTCACGATCGGAATTGGTCAGCGCCCTCGAGAAAGAAACATCAGGTCGTGTGACCTGGAAGCACTTGGAGAAGAAATAGGGCAAGCAAAGAAGCGTTTCGACCTGTCGGAAACGGCAAGGGTTGTAAGCTGCTACGAAGCTGGGCGAGATGGATTCTGGCTTCACCGCTATCTAATCCAGGAAGGTATCGAGAATCTGATCGTCGACTCATCGAGCATCGAAGTCAATCGAAGGCAAAGGCGAGCCAAGACGGATAGGATGGATG
>DAOUDW010000044.1:0-50040 GCA_034430895.1 Anaerolineales bacterium
GCGGGTTCTTCTGCGGATGTTCTTTACTGTAGATTCAACAGTGGACTTCTTCTCGGCCATGATGATTCTCTCCTTGATTGTGATAACCTTGTTTTGGCCGAAAAGTCTCTATTAATTTGGGGCTTGATTTTGTCTCACAAGCTCTGACACGCTACATTGTGTATTATGCACTATCGGTGACAGAGTTCGAGTAGATGCGCGTGAAGGATCAGCAATTATGTACTCTAGACCAAGTATTTGGTCCGAGCAAATTGCTGAGCTTTCAGATTACCAGAAAGTAGAAGTAGTTAGTGACAGAATTGGAACTGTCGAAAATGGGTTCCGTGAAGTACGTCCAACATCAAATACCATCCTATTATCATATGGCTATAAGTGGTTCTCAAATTCATCATCTACGTCAGGATGGGTTGTTGATAGACGCCTTTTGGATAACTGTGACACAAGTCCAGGTAGGTTCGGATGTTTACCAGTTACACGTTTTGGCAATGTGCTAGGGGGTGGCTATGTGAGAAGATCTTTCGGCTTTGGACCGAGTAGCTTTGCACAAAAGAATTGTAAACCCGGAAAATTTGGGACTAGTGATTGTCCCTACAATCGTCTACGTGGGCTCCATAATGGCTTGGATTTTCCGTCAACCCAATACGATTATTTAATCTGGATTGGATCAGGCAATGGCAGTGTAAAGCAATTTGATAGCCATGATGGAGACCCAAACACCGTAATTCGATATGGCAACTACGATGTTGTGTACGCGCATGTGGATGCGAATCATAGATATGTTAGTGTAGGTGATACCGTTAGGCCCGGACAATTAATCGGACGTGGAGGCCCTGATCATCTACATATAGGAGTTCGACAGGGATATAGGTTCTATAACCCACTTTTTTGGTTTAGCGGTTCACTGCAAGGACAAATTACTTCGTTAATGTATGGGTATCCAGAGGGTTATAATGCATATTCCATGTACTGGTTTGATACAACGAATATTCACAATAATTTCTGGAATCCATGCCCAGATAACAGTCATCTATGGGATATTATGTGGTACATATCAGGAAGAGGCCATTTATAATATTAAGGACACCTCACATATCATAGTAGAAAAATCAAGCTTGAAGGTTGCTTGACAAATACCATCAAGTAGTGAGGAGTAATTGGAAATGATTGTGGCGTTATTGGATTGCCACTAAGTTAAGGGGAAATCTAGAATGAAAAACAATACTATTTTAGTAGTACTTGCATTAGCATTATTCATAACATCATGCAATCAAGTTAGGACACCATCGAGTGAAATTTTAACAAGTTCAACTGAACACACACCAACTGTAAAGATGCCTGCTCCTTCAGCAACTGTTGCAGAAGCAGAAACACAACTCATGCCAACTGATTCTTCAGAAAACCCATTATTATATGCATCTATGATTGAGCCTGGCAATTTATTAGAAAAAACATCTGATTTCTGTCTTGTAGGGGAAGTTCCTGAATTCTTCTGGGAGGGAAATGAGAATATTCTCCACTATGCTTATGCTATTAGAAATCGTTGTGATGAAAATGGAGATCAACAAATTTCATGGGGGAGTTATGATTTAATAAACCATCGTATTTCGACTACTTCACCGATTTATGAATATGATAGTCAGTTGTGGTCTAACCTTGGCATTGAAAGTCCCAGCGCATATCCCCAAGTTCGAGGACTTGTATCTCCGAGTGGAAGCTTAATTATTTATCCGATATCTCCTGAGTATATAAGTATTGACGATGCTGTAACTCAAATATGGTTGGTATCTACGGATGGGCAAACGATGGAGATGATAATGGAATTGGGGTACATACATATAATCTCCCAAATTGAATGGTTTGATAAAGAACAACAAGCAATCATGAATATTAGTGGGGAAGGTGGAGGAGAACTGTATTTAGTAGACGTTGGTAAAAGTACCGCCACTCATTTTTCTGAAGTCACTGAATTCACTTATGGAATAGATGGGCCATGGCAACTATCTCCCAATGAGGAATATTTAGCGCTTACTGATTCTTACACTTCTCAGCTATGGATAATTTCTATGAAAGATGGAACAGTAAAACAAGTTGATGGAGCAGCAAATTATCCTGCATGGTCAACAGACTCCAGCATTATCTACTATTGGGTTGGATCACAATATGATATTGATCCAGATCTTGGAACAGATTTAATGCGATATAACATCGAGTTGGAAGAAGTGTCCATATCATTAAGCGTTTCGGCGCTTAATGAGTCACTGGGCTTCGTTCCTTGGGGTAGATACTCAGTTTCGCAAGATGGAACAAGCTTCGCTTTTGCTAAGGGGGATGAAATCTGGATTCTTAATTATGGATTAAATCCCAACTGAACAGATAATGCCTGTAGGTTGGGTTGAGGAACGAAACCCAACGTTTTCACATCCGAGATTTCGTTCTTTTCGAATCCAACACCAGCCTCGCATCAATTCTTGCCAGACCCTATAAATATCACTAATTACTTGTAGGGGGGAAAAACCTCGTCCGGATGGATTAAACATCAAGTCCCCATCTATTTATGTTGGGTTTTCACAAACGGCAACGATATGCTACAAAATTTCACAATCAGCAATATTATGGTGCAAATCTAGCTTTGTTGCGGTGGGGATTACGGGGCAAATCTCTGTACAAACGGCAACAATATGGTACAAGACCCGGCAAGATTATGGGTTAAGTCACAGTCTGTTTGTTTCTTGTAGCATAATTTGGCCGGAACGGCCACGATATGCTACAAATTCACACACGGTCACGATATACTACAACAAGTTATGTAAAGATTCTGACCAGAATCCTCGAAAATTCTCCTTACAAACACCTGTGATATCCGAAGATGTGTATCCGTTCTATTGAAATTTCTCTGAATTCTATAAGGATATAGCTTTTCCCCCTTACACGTCAGAACTCCAACCTTGAACTTTCTACTGATTAGTCCAGAACATGGATTTTGGAAAATAATTGGCAAGAGTTACAACATCATCAGATGTGAGAGAAACAAGAACTAAATATTCAATGGGTGAATCCAAAAGGGATATAATAACCCATCTAGCATCAGGAGAAAGTACAGCACCATAAAAGGCTGTAAGTCGATCCCAGGACGAGTTAATTTCATTTGCGATGAATTCCTTCATCCTCCAAATTATCTCTCCACTTTTAGCGTCTATTACCATCCAGCAATGCAATTCAAATCCATCACTTGTTAGAGGGCATACTTCCGAAGTAGTACTGTTACCAAAGACAAGGATTTTTGTCCCGTCTGATGACCATTGCATACCGTCCATAAACGTATCACTATCGAATGGTTTACGTTCCTTATATCCATAACTCAATGATAGTTCTAATGTGGCTTCAGAACTTTTGGAAATTAAGAATTCTCCCGTCACTGTTGTGTATATTACCTGTTTCCCGTCTGGAGAAAAAGCGTAGTCAAGAATCTCTTCGCCTATAATGAGTTGAGAGAAATCACCAAATTCAATATCTCCATCAAGGGAAACAATTGCCGCTGTTTGCCCATCCCCAAGATCTCCAGTACAACCTAATGCTAAAGGGCTCTCTGCATCGATTCTGACAATTTGATCACATTTTCCAATCCAGTAATATTCGTTTTTAGATTTTGTACTGTATAAAACAAATCGATCTTTATTTAAGAAACTGTATATGAAGATAGAATTATCCCCAGGGCCCCACACAATCTGATCTTGATTTGCTAACATTGTGAGAGAAAGATTCCCGAGCCAATCGGTAGTATCTTGCCAGACTACTGACGCGTGCTTAAATTCTAAATCTGTAATCCATAACTCGATTTGCCCGGAATCACTTTCAACCAAATATGCTAGTTTGTCGGAATATTTGGGGAAGGATAAAGAAAAACCACTATTAGGACCAATGATATTTTCGTCCTCTTGTGTAATTCCGAAAATTAATCCTGGTTCATTGGGATCCATCACACGTAAATATGGAGGAAAATCCCACATATATATAATGCCAGGGATAATATTGTCATCATTTTCTTCAACGGTATCAGTTGATACAACAACACTTTGAGCGTTTGTTGCACTGGGCGGTATCGTTGTGGTTGGGGTTATTGTGGATGCTGCTGTGGGACTTGCCGTTTCAGTCTCCGCAAATGACTCCGTTCGATTGGCAGCCCACGCATCAGCCGTCTTAAAAGCTTGATCATCCAGAGCAACCTGAGAAGGGCCACACGAAACCAGGATCGTACTCACAGCGACAAGTATGAAAAACAAAGCCCCTTTGATTTTCAATTGCACTTCCCCTCCGATCCCCCGGCCAATTCTTTCCATGAATATAGCATTGTAAAGTTACTGGAAAGTTACCGCAGCTAATTTATTGAATTTTTTCACAAATGGCAACAATATGCTACTAAATTTCACAATCGGCAATATTATGGTGCAAATCGAACATCACTAGGGGAGGAAATACGGGGTAAATCTCTGTACAAACGGCAATATTATGGTATCAAGCCCGGCAATATTATGGGTTAAGTCACAGTGATAGAATGCCCCGCCTGGCGTTATAATCCTCGAGAGGAGGGCTCGTGGCGAAATCGAAGACACAATACGTTTGTCAGCAGTGTGGAAGAATCTCTGTCAAGCCGATGGGGAGATGTCCGCAGTGCAATGCCTGGAACAGCATGGTCGAAGAAGTATTGGCGCCGAAAAAGTCAGGCAGAAAGTCGGGCGGTGTTGGTGCTGCTTCCAAACCACATCGGCTGGCGGAGATCGAGGGGGTTCAAGACGATCTGATTCCGCTATCGATGAATGAATTTGCGCGTGTGCTTGGAGGCGGCATTATTCCAGGGTCTGTGGTTTTGATCGGCGGTGATCCCGGAATTGGAAAATCGACATTGTTGCTGCAAACCGCAGCACTCACGGCAGCAAATGGAAAGGTGCTCTATGTGTCGGGGGAGGAGTCCGCCCGGCAGGTTAAAGGCCGTGTATCGCGGGTACTGCCAGAGATGGGAATCCCGGAAGATTTCTATATTTTAACTGAAACCAACCTCGAAGCCATACTGGCGCAAATCGAATCCATGTCCCCGTTGCTCGTTGTGGTGGATTCGATCCAATCGGTTTACAGCTCTGATATTTCTTCGAGTGCCGGTTCACTCTCCCAGGTTCGTGAGTGCGCTTCGAGGCTGCATGCGCTTGCCAAGTTGGCCGACATTGCGACTTTTATTGTGGGACATGTAACCAAGGAGGGATCGATCGCCGGTCCGAAGGTCCTGGAGCACATCGTGGACACGGTGCTCTATCTGGAGGGTGATTCATTCCACGCCTATCGTTTGCTGCGATCCGTAAAGAATCGCTTTGGGGCGACGACGGAAGTGGGCGTATTCGAGATGCAATCTGGAGGGATGGTTGAGGTCGAAAACCCATCGGAAGTATTTCTGGCGGAACGCATGGTCAATGCCCCTGGATCCGCCATCGTTGTGACGATGGAAGGCACACGCCCGCTGGTGGTTGAAATCCAGGGTTTGACGAGCGCGTCTTCTTTTGGCCATCCGAGGCGAACGGCGAATGGCGTCGATTACAACCGATTGCTGTTGACGATCGCCGTTCTTACTCGCAGGGTCGGATTGAAACTCGTGGACCAGGATGTCTTTGTGAATGTTGTCGGAGGTCTTCGTGTGCAAGAGCCAGCGGCTGATTTGGCTGTTGCTGCGGCTGTGGCATCGTCGATGCGCGATCTCGCGCTGCCTGCCAACATGGCGTTGATTGGAGAAATTGGTTTATCTGGAGAGTTGCGGACTGTCGCACAGCTCGATGCCCGGTTGAAGGAAGCGGCGAAGCTTGGTTTTAAACGCATCCTGGTTCCAAAGCGCGTTCGGTCGATTGAAAAACCTCCTGCCGGTCTCGAAATTATCCCCGCCCGATCGGTGCGAGAAGCACTCGAAACCGCTTTTGGCAATTTATGAACCCAAGTTAGAAGGTGTTTGTCCACTTTACTTGCTGGTTCTCTTCCAACCTGCGCGTTCTTACATGGATTCGATGTTGATAGCAAACAACGAAACCGCGATTTTTGATATTGCCTTCGGAAATAAATCATAGTTATATTGCTTTAAGTTTTTAAGATTGTATATTTCCGTGATGAATACATTGTAGTGTGCTTGAATACAGCCTTAGATATGGGGGATTATCGTTCTGTTTTCCCACAAGTTGGGTGTTTTCATGGATAGCGGTTTTACCGTGAAAAAGCAACTTCTATTTGGAGGGAATCTTTTCCTTTAACATTATGTGATCTTAAAATTTTAAATCTTTTTAAGGAGGAGAAGGCTAAATTCATTGAACTGCAAGGCGGGATTTGCTAGAATGCATCCACGTGAAAGGTGGGCTGTACTGAGGAGGAGAGCGCCCTTAGGGTCGAGATGAATTTACCCGAATGGAGCACAGCCGCATCCTCGGCGGCTGACCACTAGCACGCAGAATAGATCAGAACAACTTAGTATACCGACGCAATACAGCAACGCTATATTGATTCGACTGACTCGATTTAGAGCGGCGATGGTGATGGAGGCGTGGATGAATGCAAAGCAACTCTGGCAGGCTGCCCTCGGGGAATTGCAGATGGAAATGCCACGAGCGACATTCGACACTTGGGTACGAGATGCGGAGTTGCTGACATTTGAAGACGGTTCTTTCGTTATCGGTGTACAAAATGCTTATGCTCGTGATTGGTTACAGGAGCGTCTGCTTTCAACCGTTAAGCGTGTACTTACGAAGATGGTGGGGGCCAGCGTTGATGTGCGCTTCGTGGTTTGGCAGGACGAGGTAGATGAGGAAGATATCACACCGTTGTGGAGGCGAACGAAGAAGATTTCGGGCGAGGAAGCCTCCATCTGTAATCTGAACAGCCGGTATACCTTCGAAACCTTTGTTGTGGGGACAAGTAATCGACTGGCACATGCCGCTGCACAAGCGGTATCCGAAAGCCCGGCGCGCGCCTACAATCCGCTTTTTCTCTATGGGGGAGTCGGTTTGGGGAAAACCCATCTGCTGCATGCCGTCGGAAATGCCTGTCTTTCGGCGGGACTGAATGTGCTCTACGGGTCCTCCGAAGATTTCACCAACGACCTGATCAACGCCATTCGAAATCACACCACGGAGTTGTTCCGAGGCAGGTATCGGAAAATCGATGTTTTGTTGGTGGACGATATTCAATTTATTGCGGGGAAAGAATCGACACAGGAAGAATTTTTCCACACCTTCAACGCGCTGCATGGCCAGGACAAGCAGATCGTAATTTCTTCGGATCGCCCACCGAAAGCTCTGGTTACCCTCGAAGAACGGCTGCGCTCTCGCTTCGATTGGGGTCTCACAGCCGACATACAGCAGCCTGATTTCGAAACACGCCTGGCGATCCTGCGATTTAATTCCGAGAGAGCCGATCGATCCATCGATCCAGCGTTGCTTGAGGTGATCGCCCGGCGGGTGCAGACCAATATCCGAGAACTGGAAGGCGCGCTGACCAGGGTTTTGGCGTACTCCGATCTCAGCGGTACCCCGCTCGATGCCAAACTGGTAGACACCGCATTGGCCGACATGCTGCCGAGAGGCGATGGCTTAACCGCAGAGCAAATCATCCGTTCTGTGGCCAATCAATTCCATATCAAGGAAGAGCAGCTGCTGGGGAGAGGTCGATCACGAGATATTGCGCTTGCCCGTCAAGTCGTGATGTACTTGTTGCGCACTGAAACCACAGCCTCATTTCCCACGATCGGAGAGATACTTGGCGGACGCGATCATACGACGGTTATGTATGGATGCGAAAAGATCGAAGATCTCCTTGAAACCGATGACAGTTTGAGGAAACAGGTTAGTCTGGTGCGTGAAAACCTCTACCAGGAATCGGGCGTAGTTATCTGAGGCACTCTGATTTCAACCGGTTTGCAATTATTCATTCCTATTTCAATATCCCCTGAGCATCTCGAATCAACAGACTTTATCGACAGTGGATTTCCTTCCCAAAGAAAAAAACCCGTTGGTATATGGAAAGTGTATTAGTCAACGGGTTTCAGGTTTCAGGGATGCAAACTAGATTTGATATGCCGCCAACGCCAGAATCCCGGGGCCACCATGCACGGCGAGTGATGAGACGAGATCGGCGAACAGCACTTCATTTATGTTATATCGATCCTGGGCCATGGCAAGCAGCTTTCGACCTTCTCCTTCAGCGTTGGCATGAAAGACACCCAGGTTGATCGGTTCGCTTGCGCCGACGGCTTCCTCGGTGAGCTCTAGAATGCGGTCGATTGACTTGTTACGCGTGCGCACACTTTCTTTAACCGCCAATGCGCCATCTTCCAGGGTGATGATTGGTTTGAGATCCAATAGTGAAGCCAATACGCCCTTCAAGCGTCCGACGCGTCCACTCATTTGCAAATATTTCAGGGTTGATGGCGTAAAGATCAGGCTGTTGCGATCGCGGATTTGTTCGAGTCGGGAGATGATGGATGGAAGATCTTGTCCTGCCTCGATCGCCCGCGCGGCTTCGAGGACCATAAAGCCCGTGCCGAGAGAGATTGTCAATGAATCAAAAACCTCGACCTCGGCTTCCTTTACCATCGATTTGGCCAGGACCGCTGAGTCATAGGTGCCGCTGTGTTTGGATGTGATGGTGATGGCCAATATGCTGTGTCCCTCTTCCGCCAACTTGCGGTAATACTTAGCGAACCATGCTGGTGTGGGTTGGGCAGTGGTGGGAACGATTCCCAGTTCTTCGATTTTGCGATAGAAGAGACTTCGATCGATGTCAATATCCTCTTCATAGGTCTCGTGGTTGAATTGGATCGAAATGGGTGCAACGCGGATATCGTATTTCTTGATCATGTCTTCGGGCAAGTTACAGGTGCTGTCGACAACAAGTTTTATCATCGAATGTCCTCCTACAGGATAGGCATATCAATCCGCCTTCTCTCGTTCTTATGGAAATCCCATCGGATTATTTAGCCTTAATACGATTAACCCAGAGATAGTGGGTTGGCCTCTGTTTATGGCGTTGTGAAAGACCCATTCGGCCAGGCGTCCTGCGGTAGGTTGTTTGAAGTTCTTCTTACTTGGGGTTAATTCCACGGATAAGCGTGTGTGGTATTACTCCAACACTCACAACAACGAGACCGGATCGATGTCCACACTCCATCGATCGGAGATCGTCTCCGGTATAAGTACGAGCGGATTAACCGCACGCAATATCAAATGCCAGCAGTAAGCGCCACGCAGTTTGGGGATAAAACATGGCGCGGGTCCGATGATTTCCGCCGGGATTCCCGTGGCAGATATTCTTTCCTGGATGATACTGGCGAGGCGGAGCGCTTCTTTTTCGACGGATGCTGTGGAGAATTCCCTAATCGTGAAGCGAGCCAATCGCTTGAATGGGGGATAACCCAGGCGTTTCCGCTGCTGGATTTCTGCTTTGTAAAATCCTTCATAATCGTGCTTCGCAGCAGCTTGAATGGCGTAATGCTCGGGCTGATAGGTTTGCAGGATGGCTTGCCCGCCGAGTAAACCGCGCCCGGCTCTTCCGGCAACCTGGGTGAGGATTTGAAAGGTGCGCTCTGCTGCGCGGTAATCGGGCAGGTTTAATCCCGTGTCGGCTGAGATCACACCAACGAAAGTGACCAAGGGCAAATCGAGACCTTTGGCCACCATCTGGGTGCCGATCAATACGTCGGCTTTATGTGCTGCGAAGTTGGCCAGGATGGCCTGGTGCGCACCTTTCTTACGGGTTGTATCTCTATCCCAGCGGATGCTGTTTGCCCCTGGAAACAGGGCTGCCAATTCATCTTGAATGGTTTGTGTGCCGGCTCCGAAGTGTTTGATTCTCGTGCTGTGACAACGCGGGCATCGTTGGGGTAAATTGCGAGCGTATCCACAATGATGGCAAAGCAACTGTTGCTTGCTGTCATGGTAAGTGAGGTTGGTTTCACACTTAGGGCAGCGCAGGACCTCCCCACAATCACGGCAAAACACGTATGTCGAAGATCCGCGACGGTTAAGAAATAGAATCGCCTGCTGTCCGGCGGCGAGAGTCGTTTCGAGTGATTTCTGGATGGCCCGACTGAAGATCGAACGATTACCGGCGCGTAGTTCCTGGCGCATGTCTACGATCTTGACCGGTGGAAGATCGATGTAGCTTGAATCGCCCTCGGCTTCTTTATACGAAGGTGTTATTCCTAATCGAGAGGCTTGTTGGCGGATACGTTTCTGATGGCCCAGGATTCGATTGGGGAGATGAAGGCGTTTGATCGATCCTTGTGAAGCGCGATACGTGGTTACGACATCGGGTGTGGCACTACCGAGAATGCAGGTGGCGTTGAGCATGGATGCATAGGCGAGTGACGTATCACGTGCGTGATAGAGTGGACCTTTCCCAAATTGCTTATAGGATTCGTCGTGTGATTCATCCAATACGATCAGACCGATATTCGGCATTGGTGTGAAGAGGGCGCTGCGGGGGCCGATGATCACTTGAATACCGCCTTCACGACTTCGACGCCAAGTGTCGTATCGCTCACCCTCGGACAATTGGGAATGGATCAATCCGACTTGTCCGGGGAAACGAGCAAGGAAGCGTCGTACGGTTTGCGGCGTTAAGGCGATTTCCGGCACCAGTACAATCGCTTGACGACCCAACGTAAGCGTCTCGGCGACCGATCTTAAGTACAATTCGGTCTTTCCCGATCCCGTGACCCCGTGCAGCAGAAAGTGTCGACTTGAATCCGAATCGGTGGAATGTATGGCGGTTCGTAAAGCGCCCCAGACATGAACCTGGTCGCTTGTAAGCGGGGGCGGTGTGGTGGGGATGAAATCGATCGCTTCAATTGGATCACGCCAAATCTCCGACTCGCCGAAGGCAATCAAATCTTGCGCTTCCAGATAGCGTAAATCCGCCAGTTTTGCATCCAGTTTGGCATAGATCCAGGAGACTTCGATCGGCTGACCTTCCTGGATCAGCATTTTTAGAATGGCTTCACGACGGTGTGCTGCCTGGCTTCCGTGGCGTCCTAGATTGCCAAAGTGGGTTTTCGCGATTTCGGGTGTTACAGCCAGCCGTACGGTTCGAATCTTGCGTGCACCTACTCTCGGAGGATCGAGGACGGAAGTCCGCTCCAGCACATTCTTCTTTACGAGAGACTCGACGGCAGCACGCCAGGCTTGTCTCGGAAAGGCGCGGGCGATTTGTCTGCCCCTTAGCGGGCCTCTACGACGAATTAAATCGAGCACTCGATTTTGTGTACTCGAAGAAGCGTGTGCATCATGCTCGAGGAGCGTATATCGCGAGTCAGCTTTCTGACTCAAACCTGGGGGAAGCATTAATGTGATGCATTCAATCAATGGAGATACGGTTTGCTCGCTTATCCAATGTGCCAACTCGAGTTGGGATTGGGTCAGCACTGGAAGCGGATCGAGCAGCGATTCGATGGGTTTGGTTTCAGGGACTGAGGGTTTATTCTTTAATCGAACGACGACGCCCTGAACGTGGCGTTTCCCAAATGATGCGGTGACGAGGTGGCCGGGGGAAACGTGTCCGCGAAGAGATGGCGGCAGATGGTAATCGAAGGTGCCTCGAACGGGAGGTAGATTGATGGCAACTTCGACAAACATGGGAGTCAATCACCGGGTGTTTGAGTTGGTTTCGACTGGCTACGGGTATCTTGTGCCTTGCGTATCGAGAGACGGGCAATCCGCAGCCCATCCATGGCTTCGACCTGAAAACGCAATCCCTCGGCTTTGATAATGTCCCCTACTTGCGCCAAACGCCCCAGCTTGCCGATAACAAATCCCGCAACTGTGTTGTAATCGGGGTTTTCAAGGGCGAGGTTAAAACGTTCGTTGAAATCTTCGATGGGCATCAAGCCGTCTACGAGGGTTGAACCATCGGGAAAGCGTTGGATTTCTGGCTGCGAATCGAAAGGGTCGCCTACTTCACCAATGATTTCTTCGAGCAGATCTTCGAGTGTGACCATGCCGGCAGTACCGCCGTATTCATCTAATACAATGGCAATGTGTTGTTGGCGATCGCGAAAGAGTCGCAGCAATCCGCTTACTCTGGCGTTCTCAGGAATGAATATTGCTTCGCGCATCAAATCCTGGACGGTCTTTACATTTTGCCGATCGTTGTACAATGCGCGTAATAAATCGTTTAGATGAACGATGCCCAGGATTTGATCTAGATTTCTGCCGTATACCGGAAGTTTCGTGAATGAATGCTCCAAGTACAGCTGGATGATTTCTTCGAGTGTGGCGCTGGAGGAAACCGCGATCATTTCGGTGCGCGGCACCATTACGGAGAGGACCAGGGTTTGTCCCAGATCGAACACGGCATGCAGCATTTCTTCCGCATCGTCTTCAACCACACCAATCCCCGCGCTGTCCGAGACCAGCATCTTGAGTTCTTCGATGGAATGTACCAGTTCGTGACCGCTGGCGGGTTGGATCTTCAGCAGGCGCAGCAAGCCATTTCCTGCCCCATTGAGCAGCCATATCACCGGCCGGAAGAACCATTCAGCCCACAGCGTGGGGCGTGCAATCGCGAGCGAAGTGCGCTCTGCGTTCTGAAGCGCAATCGACTTTGGCGCGAGTTCGCCGATGACAACGTGGAGGAAAGTGATCACCGCAAACGACAAACCAGCGGAGAGGCTATGCGACACTCCGGATTCGATGGTGGCGGGGAAGAGCTCGATGATTGGCCTCAATAGGTTGCTGAGGGCAGGTTCCCCGATCCAACCCAATCCCAAACTGGCCAGCGTGATGCCTAATTGGGTCGCAGCGATGAAGCGATCAGGTTCCTCAATCGCTTTCTGGACCCAATTCGCGGCGAGGTTGCCTTTATCGATGAGTTCGGCGATGCGTGTCCGTCGAACGCCGACAAGAGCAAATTCGGCCGCAACGAAAAATCCGTTCGCCAAAACGAGTAATATGACAGCGCCAAGTCTTAATAGGTCGAGCCAGATTTGATTCTCCATTATGCTTCCATATGGTTCCTGTGAGACATTATATATTTGGATAACGTCTTGGTGGCTACATTAAGATGATTCCGATTTGCGATAGATCACCGCTGCGCCATAACCAACGACGGATTGATAGTCACCCGTTGTATCACCGGATGTGGCGTAATTCAATACTTCAACGCTGTCGGCACCCAATGCCTGGGATGCCCACAATGTTGCCGCAATCGCCCCACGGCCGCAAGCAAAACCCACGCCTTCCTTTTCCGCGGCGATAATTCCTGATGGGTTGAATTCGCCGAGCCGCCTGAGGATTTCTTTGTCAAGACGTTCTGCAATGTCTTGTGAATAGAAATGGGATAGATCGCTGCTGCCGATGATAATGGCCGACGATCCTTGTAGCGTTTTTGCCAGAGAAGATCCAACTGCCTTGGCTGTGGCTTCGCTTTGATCGCGCAGCATTAAAGGCAGTAATTTAAATTCGTGGGTGAAGCATCTTTGTACGAAGGGGAGTTCGATTTCCAGCGCGTGTTCTTGATCCCTGTGGATGGGATCCAGTTCGATACCCCAATTCTCCGCAAGATCATTTCCAAATCGGTCTACTAGATCCGTATCGATGTCGATTGTCCCCAGGGGTGTTGCATATGCTCTGTGGGCGGAGGTGAGCACTGCCGCTGGGTGAGGACTGTGGAGTGGGGAGAGTACGGCAACGATCTCTGGTTGGAGGCCTTCGAGACAATGAAAGGCATGGGCAGCCACGGATCCGGAATAGCGATGACCCGCGTGGGGTGCGATGATGCCGAAAATCTCTCCATCAATTTGAACAGACTCCGCCTGGCGCAGATATTGATCGATGGACGCTGCCAGGACTTCCGGATCGCCGGGATACCAAGTCCCGGCAATTGGGGAAGGGCGTATGTTTGCCATACTTTTGTAACGATCTCCTTGATTCAAAATTGTAGCATAGGTATCGGTTGTCGGAATTAGATCCGTCCCGCCCGCCTATTTCTGTTGATCGCTGTATGGGGAAATAGGACTTGACAAACGAACATATGTTCTGCTATGATGGGCGAGTAGAACAGGCGTTCTATCTATTGGCGTCCTAGGAGAAGCGAAATGGAAAAAATCTTTTTAAACCGCAGCTATTTAGATCGACAGGCCAATCAAATCGAACGTGCTTTGCGGACGATGTCACTACCCACAAGGGTCCAGGGTGGGCAGGTGACGGATCGGTGGATTCGGTATCATCTCGAACCAGCCGGCGATACACAAGCCGATCACGTCCTACAGGCAGCTGAAGCCGTTGCGGATGCCATCGGTGCGCGAGGGGTACGGGTGGCGGAACGCGGTGATGGAATCGCAATCGAAGTACCTCGCATGCGTGGGCAAGCATTACGGTTGTTACCACTCATGCATGCCATCCATGATGTTCCGGCGTTGAATGCCGTCGTGGGGATGCAAACTTCGGGAAAACCATTGATCCTCGACATGAACAAGCCGAGTACCTGGCATCTATTCGCAATGGGTCAATCAGGGTGTGGCAAATCCGAGTTGATGCGCACGATTTTGGCATCCTTGTGCCTGACGAGTCGACGTTCGCATCTTAGTGTATTGGGCATTGATATCGGCGGGCAAGAGTTTGGATTAATCGAAGCACTTCCACATATGCTTACCGACCTGGCAACCGATCGGGATTTTGCCAAAGAGCTCATTCTCTGGTTGGCCCAGGAAGTACAGCGACGCCTGCAAATTGGCATTTCCAGGCCACATCTCGTCCTCTTTGTGGATGATTTCACCTGGTTGAGTGCCGAACGTTCTCAACACGTTCTTACCGCTTTGAATGAGATTATTCTCAAAGGCTTTGAAAGCGGCGTGCATGTGATTGGTGCGGCGCGCGATCCGATTCCGCTTCCGATGCGTAGCGCACAAAAACGGGGAGGACTGATAACGGCTGTCCCTACCCGAAATGCGAACGGTGGTTACGAAGAAAAAGCAGGCAGATTTCAATTGAAGGCCGGTGCTTCAAGTCGGGTTGTAGACGTTGCATTTTTAAGCGTGAGAGATCTGGATACTGTTGTTCAACTTGCGAACTCCGGATGGCGATCCATGCTTATACCTTCGGGTAAAGGAATCGAGAACCCATCATGACAAGTGGTTTATTGCCATCGATGCAAGTCGTGCGCTTGTCTACGAGCTTCTTCGATATCAGCTTGAAGGATGGTTCGATTGTGTGCAACAGTTTATCTGCAGTTGGGAATGTCATGGGCGGATTGGGAACGGTATCACTTCTGATTGCAGGTGGGCTGCTGATTCGTATGATCGTTGGCAGGATTCTTGCTCTTCTACTGGCGACGACTCGCCAGGAAGTCTCGATTATCGATTGTGCTGCTTATGAGACAGCGTTTGAAAACAGCGCCGATGATCCGTTGATGCTCGAAGAATTAATGCTGTGCTTTCGTCTCGAAGAAGAACAAAGTTCCTCGGAGACGCGCTGCTTCGAGTGGGTTGATGAACAAACGGGGAATGTAGTCTCTGAAAGTGTGTTTGGATGAACTCGAATAAAGCTGGTGAAATCTTCGATCTGTCTTTTCGATCTGGTGTGGACAACCAGCGTAAAAACCAGTTGGAGGTTCCTCATGAAAATCGGGATGCTGTGGTTTGATGCGGACCATGAATCTACTTTGTCGAATCGTATCGAACGCGCAGTCTCGTATTATCGTCATAAGTATGGGTCTGCACCTGAAATATGCGTTTCTCATCCGAAAACCATCGCAGACGGCAGGACCAAGAAGATAGCGGGAGTGCGTATTGAAAGAAGCTCTTCTGTCCTTCCGGATCATTTCTGGTTGGGAATCGAGGATGTGTAGCGGGGATTGGCAATAAGCTTATCAACGAGGTGGATTGAACTGTTTGTGGTCGGATTGGTGGAAACTAGATGCAATATTTTGCAATAAATGAATCCAGTGAGAACGCGAGATCAAAACCTCCAAATTTGCTGCCCAGATCAATTTCAAGAAGTTCATGGTAGATCTTATCCAGCAGGTCTGAAGAAAATTTCTTTGACTGCGCGACAATTTTCTTCACCACAAATTCCGGTGTATTCACCGGCAATGCTTTTACTGGTGGTTTCCCTTCATCCAAAGATTCCCGTGCGAGAATTAGCAACCTGAATTGGCGTACGATCATCGCAAACACATAGCGGATATCCTCTTCCGCGAGTAACGAATGAAGATAATTCTGCGCTTGTTTCCCTTGACGTTGGCCAAGCGCATCTACCATGGAGAATATATCTTCCTGTCCTCGGTATGGGGTTAGCTGTTGAACATCTTCATATTCAATAGGACGCTTGCGATCTACAAAGTCGAGCAGTTTGGCCAATTCCTCGTTGGCGAGGAAAGGGTCCTCGGAGACCCAATCCGCGAGAAGCTGTGCGGCAGGGGGTTCGATTTTACCTTCCATACCTTGACAGCGATTTCGTATCCAGGATACGAATGATGAACCTCTGGGAATAAAGAATGCCTGGACGTATGAGTTTTCTGGATGATCTTGAGCCCATTGATAAATGAATGAAGATGATTCATATTTTTTCTTCTTATCGCGGTAGTAATCGGTATCTTCAATAAAAACCAGCGCACAGGTTGTAGGCAGCCTATCGAGGAAATCGTTTAGCTGGGTTTGCCAATTAGAATTAGAGGGGAGATGTTCCGTATGCTCGATAATCGTGAGACGTCGATGAGCGAGAAAGGGAGCAATCATACAACTCTGGATGAGATCACTGATTTCGACCTCAAAACCCGAATACCGATGAAGATTCATATCAGCAGTTGTCGGATCGCCAAGTTTGGATTGCATCGATGCGATCGCTTCATGTATGGCGAGTTTATCGTTGCCGTAGAATAAATAGACACTCGGTGTGCTGCCACTCATACTAATCGCTCGTCAGGACACGCAAGTATGATGAAGAACCTCGTTCGATGCGTCGAGTCGATAAGATTTCGAGAGAACCGATATTTGCATTTGTCGTAAATCGCTTCTGGAAGTAATTCCCCAAGGGTTGGGCAATCACAAGCGCCATAGTGGAAAGCAGAATGGCGGTAGGCAGCCTTTCGAGACGTTTGCGCCAATCATCGTTTTTACTTCCGAAAAGAGAAAAGAATGCGGCAAGTCCCGCGAGTGATGCTGATGTGACCAGATTAGTGCCACAGTTAGGATGAATCGCCAACTGGGTTTCGCCATTTCGCAGAAGCATAAGGGCTTCATTGGCAGTATTCTGTAATGTATCCGCTGTAATATCACCGTAGATATAAAAGCCCCTGTTGTCAGATCGTCCAATCAAAGATTTATTTGGATAACGTTGACCAAGAAGATGAACGGTCGCGTGTTCCAGGGCATGGTTCTTGCGAATTCTGGAAAAGAACCGTTGAAATTGGTTGTTATGGGGACGAGCGCACATAGATCACCTCGGTATCGGCTTAATGCGATTATACACTGATCAATTCTTAACGGTCAGGATAACCGACGATGATCGTGCAAAGAATCGGGTTTCATCGGTTGGGAGTAACCCGCGCGATTAAGAAGATTTAAGAAGTCCACATGATTATCGGCCGTTAATAAGTCATTCCGGAATTCGTGAGCATTTGGCGAATGATCGAGATAGCACGAAAGATGCTTTCGAAAGAGAAGTAAGCCCAGTTTTTCTCCATAGAAGACGATCATTCGTTCATAATGTGTATGGATTACGGACGATAACTCTTGTTTTGAAACCTCTCCGACGGATCGATTCTGAAAAATCCAGGGGTTTCCAATCGATGCTCGACCGATCATGACGCCATCACAGGAGGTATGTGCTAAAAAACGGCGGACATCCTCGGGTGTTTTAACGTCGCCGTTGCCGATTACAGGTATGGAGACTGCCTGTTTGATCTCGGCAATAG
Organism: Anaerolineales bacterium; assembly: GCA_034430895.1. GTDB lineage: Bacteria > Chloroflexota > Anaerolineae > Anaerolineales > E44-bin32 > WVZH01. Next base: position 17,932 of record DAOUDW010000044.1, read on the forward strand.
CATCCCAATCTGCCTGACCTTTAAATACTTGTTTGCAAGTCCGTCCGTGCACAGCAATCATGGCACCATTGTTATCTTCAATAACTTTAGCTACATCGAGGTAATTGCGAGTATCGTCGTCCCAACCGAGACGAATTTTTGCGGTGACCGGCACGTTTAGGGCTGAATCTAGTTGTTCAATGAGGTTGGCTATCTTTTGCGGGTCGCATAGCAAACCGGCTCCTGCCCCACCCTGTGAAACCCGGCGGGTTGAGCATCCCATATTGATATCGATCATGTCAGGTTCAAGGCTTTGGACTCGTAATGCTGCCTTACGCAGCCGGTTGACATCATTGTCGTAGAGCTGAATGGCAACGGGACGTTCTCGCGCATCAAACTGTAAGCCTTTTCTCGAAAGATGGTGATCCTGCAGCAATTCCCGAGCGCTGATAAATGCGATGTAGCTAATCGCCGAGCCGAAATCACGACAGAGAAGACGGAATGGTGAATCACTGAAGCCATCCATGGGAGCTAGAATTACCCTTCCATGAATGGGGACATGACCAACATAGAACGAAGCATTTCCAGATTGCATGATTGTTTTATACCCCAAGGAAGACCGTATCGACAAGAAGAGAGGGCAACTGAATACCATATCGTCAGTGATTCTTGCTGGGAATAAGTGTGTCGGGTAGACCAACACGTTGGATAGTATTCGCGGTTCAAACCTTGTGGACCCATGGACAGGTCGGCTACAATGGCCTTATGTCATGGGATATTATCGGGCATGAGTGGGCTGTACAGCTGTTACAAAAGCACATTGTCAGAGGACAAGTCCGTCATGCCTACCTATTCACAGGACCGGATTCAATCGGCAAACGAACACTCGCGCTGCGTTTTGCGCAGGCCTTGAACTGTCAGCGTGGCGCGCAGGATGGCTCGGTGTGTGGTGAATGTCGTGCCTGTCGTTTAACCCGTGAAGGCACGTATCCTGATATGCACCTTGTTGAAGCCGAGGAAGGTGCTGCGGTTCTCAAAGTAGATCAGATTCGCAACTTGCAACGGCAACTTGCGCTTACGCCATACGAGGCAAAGTGGCGAGTAGCGCTGTTACTTCGATTTCATCAAGCGCATGATAGCGCGGCAAACGCCTTATTAAAGACTCTAGAAGAGCCATCCCCTCACGTGGTGATATTGTTAACAGCTCGTTCCGCCGAGTCGCTCTTGCCCACAATTGTATCTCGTTGTGAATTATTTAATTTACGTCCACCAACCCGCGAAGAGCTGGAGGGTGTATTAATTGAGAAAGGCGAAAGCGAAGAAAACGCACGTTTGTTAGCGGGCATCAGTTCAGGACGTCCCGGGTATGCAATTCAAGCGATTGAAAACCCTGAAATTTTAGAGCGCCGAGCTAGTATTCTCGATGATCTCATCCACTTATTGGGAAAAAATCGCGCGGAGCGATTTGCATACGTGGAAAATGTATCCCGAGGAAAAAGTGTACAACAATTGCGCGAGTATGCGGAAGATGCCTTGATTGCCTGGGGAGGTCTCTGGCGAGATGTGCTTGTGCGAACTGCAGAGGCGAAGACAGCTGCGCAAAACCCCGATCGAAGAGAAGACATCGATCAGTTGGCATCGAAGTTAAACCACGACCATGTCATTTGTGCTTTACGCTCTACAATGGAAAGCCTCGATGCGATCCATAGTTATGGCAATGTCCGCATGGTACTGGAAACACTAATGCTTGATCTACCCACGTTTTCGTATACGTAGCGATTTTCTCTTTGCGTGACATCAATCTGTTATATATTGATGCAAGGCAGAAGCTTGATTCACAAGAGTTTGGAAACACGATCATATTAGATCGGTTAATTCGTTGAATGATCCATATGGTTGATGATTAGATCGCGTGGGATGAGTTGGGGGCTGCAATTAAACAGCGGAAAAATACAGCGGTACAGTCTCGACGAACGTATACCGCTGTCAAAACACTATGATATTTTCGGTATTCAGCGTGGTTCGACAACCAGCCGAATAGCCGTGCGCTCTTTGCCGTCAATTTCTACAGAGACGAACTCCGGGATACAAATTACATCAATGCCGTCTTCTTGAAGATATCCCCTGGCAATGGCGATAGCCTTTACGGCTTGATTCACGGCGCCAGCACCAATCGCCTGAGCTTCTGCTCGACGATGTTCTCGAACGACGCCCGCAATCGCGCCTGCGACAGCTGAAGTACGTGACCCGGATGAAACTTTGATGATGTTCATCGGGCTCTCCCTTAGCGGTGGAAATGCTGTTGCCCGATTCCACGTACGGACTTAGTTTGATTTTACAGGATTCACACATGCGAAGCAAGCAAGGAACATCCAAGGTCTACTCGGAATTAGTCTCCGATAGAATTTTCGCCACCGGTAGGCGGCAAGTATACGCTTGCTTCTGTACAGTGAAACAAAGCAGGAACATAGTGGGATGTTGAACCATTGAAGCGAATGCAGGATGCAGGAAGAATGAGCGCGAGAATGTGAAATTATTATCAATGCAGAGAGGACATTTCATCCTCACCGAAAAGGACCTCCTCCTTTCCAGCGAGTTTGTCGTTGATTTTGGAGACGATCAAATCGAGATGGACATTGTTTTCGACGTAATTTAGATCATCCGCTGGTAATGTGAGGACCGGGCATAACGAAAAATTATTGATCCATTCCTCGTAGAGTTCATTCAGACGACCGATATAGTCTTGTGGAATGCTTGATTCGTAGTCACGACCACGGTTAGCGATCCGTTTGGAAAGTGTGCTGAGCGAAGCGCGAAGGTATACGACGAGATCAGGAGGCGGAACGAAATCACAAAGCACCTGATAGAGTTCGCAATAGGTTTGATAGTCTCGATCGATCATTTGTCCCTGGATGAATAGATTGCGAGCGAAGATCTCCGCGTCTTCGTATACTGTTCGATCCTGGATAACGGAGGTAGGATGATTCAAAAGCAACCTTTGATCACGAAGACGTCTAGTCAGGAAGAAGATTTGGGAAGGAAAAGCCCAGGTACGCATATCTCGATAAAAATCTGCCAGGTATGGATTATCGCTTTCGGGCTCATAAAAAGGTTCCCAGTTCAATCGCTTCGATAAAAGTGCAACGAGGGTTGATTTTCCTACACCGATGTTTCCTGCTATCGCCACAAATTTTTTCATTTGACACTCTACATCCCGGCATCAGACACCGACATGCTCTGACCATGAATTTAATATGTGTTCAATGTTATCCAAATACTGTTCGAGGTCTTCGCAACGTGATGGCATAGAAGTCGATCCGAGTTGCAGCCGATGTACCACCGCATGCCAATCGGATTGATGGGGAGCTGCTTTGCCCGCTTTCGTCAGCGTATGGATTGCACGTTCCCAGGTCGTCAACATCTTCCACAAAATCGCTTCCGGCTTATCGATACCAATCAAAGCCTGGAATCCTCGTAAATAATACATGCGTCGGCATGGATCTAGCTCCGGCTCAGTGGAGATCGCTGAAGCGGCATCAAAGGCGTACCCCCAGGCGGATAACCATTGAGGAAGCAATGTGGTATTCAAGTCGTCACTGCCGAGTAATTGGATGAACTGCTCATAGATCTGAGGATAACCTGCATCCTTGGTGAGGCGTTCGATGTCCAACGCAAGACGACGTCCGGCCGCAGGATTTCCGGCAAGTGTGACGACGGCATTGGTTGCTTCGAGGACGATGCGTGTGTATGTCTTTAACCATCTGTTGGAAAGGGATAACAGCGACGTGGCTTGGTGGGCGCGTTTATAGAACGCACTTGCCCGACTGAAAACATGATCGGAACGAAAAAACTGCCCTCGGGCGCCTGCCTGTGCCCACTCAAAAAAATGGTGGGGATCGTAAATGAAGACAGGAGCGCTTAGTGAGGGACCGATCCAGGGGTCGACGCGTAACTCACGAGGACGCATATAGCGTTCCTTGGAATGGTGATAGATGTCAAGATGGATGTTCTCAGACAAGCGTTGAATTTCTCGTGTGTGTTTTGGTTTATCTTCGTGGATCAGAATTAAATCAACATCTGCGGTATCCCCTAGAATCGGATTTCCGGCAGCAACAGAACCGATCAAATAACTGGACACAATCCCGGAGGTCTCCGTTCGATTTTTTGTCTCTAACTCGGCTAACTCGATCAATTTATCACGAGAAATATCCAAGGTCACAAATCTCCCTTCAGTGGCAATTCCGGCTGGAAAGGAGGAATTCCCAGGGTTGCATGAATGCGTTTTGTGATGAATGACAAGTGTTCGGGGTAGATAACATAATTCAATGCGTTCGTGTCAATGGACAGAACAGGAACGGATTTATAGTCAGTGAAAAATGTTTCGTATGTTTCGTGAAGCGCTTCGAGGTACTTACTGTCCATTTGGCGTTCGTAGGTGCGATCGCGCGTAGCGATTCGTTGCATGGCCACTTCCGGTTTGGCTTTCAGGTAGACAATTAAATCGGGTGCCACAATACGCTCAACAAGGGCATTATAGACAAGTTGATAGGTATCAAGCTCGTTGTTTAGTAGATTCAGTTGAGCGAAAATCTTATCTTTTTCGAAACAATAATCTGTGAGGAGATTGGTGTTTTGAAAATCATACTTGACGAGCGATTGCTGTTGGCGATAACGATTGAGTAAAAAGAATATTTGGGTTTGGAAAGCGTAGCGATCGCGATCGCCATAGAAATCGGCAAGAAATGGGTTTTCTTCGAACGCTTCCAGCAATAACTCCGCTTCGAAAACGGGTTGTAAAAGGCGCGCCAGGGTTGTTTTCCCAACACCGATAATACCTTCAATGGCGATATACATCTTCGTTTCCTGGTTGAGATTTTCTACACAAACTAATTAATAAGGATACTCGGAGATGCTTGAGGATGCAAATGTGGGGGTCTGATCTGGATATTACCCTAACCCTGGCGTATTAATTGAGTGAGTTCACGCATTGAACGTAGTGTGGCGTATTTAGCTGTACATTGATTTTCATGCCGTCGCCAGAAGGAATGATGCTGTGCGAAATCTGAGACTAGAGACGAAGCAGGTTGAAGCCCTCGCCAGGTGGACCATCCAAGAAAGTATAATCGTATTCCATAGATCCACAGATTCACCCACGCACTTGGCTGAATATTCCAGCGAGTATTCAAAATGGGGCTGTAAATTTGGATATCAGAGGATGGAAGGCGGTCGGGATGGATGTAGAAAAGGGATGACACCTCCCGGCTCGTTACCGCGGTTTTCCCATCAAGCACTACGATTTCTTTGTACCGAGAATGCATTTCGGTGCATCCCACCAATTCAAGTTTCAATCCTTCAGAGTTCTCCGCTGAAATCAGCAATTTACCGAGTGAAGAAGTGTGAGTGGAATACAACAACTTTTTATCTTTTGGAACTGCGATAAGGAAAACAGGTTGTTCTCTGGACAGTACTTTTTGTAGATCGTAGCTTGTATGAGTCGCAAGACCCATGTAGATTGCGAAAACGATTAAATCGTTGCCTGTCGCACGTGTTGAACGGTTAAGGTTGCCAAGTAATTTGATATCTGCCGGAAGAAGAATATCCGGATTGTGTAATGCCCTTGAAATTTGGCGGCGTGACGATATGTATACACTGTGGATTCCAACACGGCGACCCCCAAGAATTATCGACGGACGGGCAGGATGTGTAAAAGGCTGATCCTCATGCAGCATGTATGGAAGACGTTCCTTGTCCAACCAGCGGCGTACAGCTAGCTCGGTGGAAATCTGGGGTACGATCGAGCGTATTTGCTGTAGATTTGGTGATTTGTTTAAAGCGATTTGCTTGCTGAGCGTTTGACAGGCGTAGGTAACGCCAGCCATGGTAAGGCTTGCGTCGATGGGCCATCGCACCCAATCTTGTTGGTTGGTTGACAACGTACTTTCACCCTCTGGCATGGTTCCCGTCTGGACGATTCTATCATGCGAATGGTTGAATGTAGGAATACATGATGGATTATTTTGGGGCGAGATCAGGTTCGTAGCGGAACTGAAGGCAATAATGGTGGAATGTGTTGCTCACCCATGCGTTTCCCATGCCATACGGCGAGAGGCGAATATCATCCTGGCACCATATTTTTTCATCCTTTAGTGTGTAAATTTCGCCAAGCCGCAGCGCCAGATCCCAGGCAAGGGGATAGATTCGCCCCCCCTTTTTTACATTCTTTACGATTATGGTGAGGTAGGCACGCGATCGAAGGATGGATTTTAATTTTCCGTATATCGAAACCAGCTTATCAACAAATTGGTCGTAGTCTTCGATATTCCCAAGGTCGGCAGGATCATCTGAATAGACAACGTCTAGGTTGGATGATGCACGGCGCTTTCGTTGTGTTTCCGCGCCGCGGGCATGAAGCATATTCCAATAGGGCGGCGAGGTGAGAACGTAATCGATGATTGGCAAATCATAATCTGCGATGGCAGATGCATCTCCTGTGATGACCTCGGCGCGTAATTTCGCCGCAGATTTGCCAAGCACTTCTCGCTCTTCGGCAATTATTGTCCTGGCAATCTCGGCATACGATGGATTTAACTCGATGCCGATGCTGTTGCGATTTGACCGTAAGCAAGCGATTAGTGTTGAACCTGTTCCCGCCATCGGATCGAGGACGGTTTGATCGCCTTTGGTAAAAAATGTTATGAATCTTTGTGCTAACGTCTCCGGAAATTTTGCGGGATGGAGCAAGACATCTTTTCGACGCGGTGGGGGTTTGTGGGTGAACCAGGATTTCTGAAATTTAAGCCACTCTTTTGGTTCCAAATCGTTTAATCGGTTTCGAAAAGTTTTTTTATCGGTCATGACTTTCCTACGGTGTTGTGTCGGAGTCTGAATTTACTGTGGGTGTGGCATTGTGTTGAATTTCACTAATGTATAGGTAATCAAAGGAAACGGTCGTTTGCTGGCTGAGCCTGGAGCGGACGAAAAAGCCAAAACCGCCTGTCTCCAATTCTTCGTCTTGGATTGAAAACACTTCAAGATCATTAATCAGGAAACGAAATTGGGAGCCTGAGGCCCAAACGGCAAGATGGTTATCGACTCGGAGGCCGGGAATGACGGTATATGTCTGTGTCGATGGAATGAGGACGATTTCTTCTTCATCGGAAACACGTAATACTCGCACCAGGCCTTCACAAGTCAATGTAAAGCGGTAATGATTGTAAAAAGGACCGAGGCGATACATCATGCCATATTCGTCGCCATCCTCACATACTTCGCTGCGCAAACTTACCTCAAAATAAAAATCGCTTTGTTCTGGGGCAGGTGTGCGGATGAAGAAAAATGCATTCGATTGCCGCACAGCTAAATTGAGGCGGCCATCATGAATACTGGATCCACCTCGATCTGTCTCCCGTAAGTCCCATCCTCGATCAGAATCGAAATCCGCTTGAAATCGCATCTCTCCGATACCGAGCAGCGCGGATGGAGTGGATGTGGATATTGGTTCAATTGTTGGTGTGGAGGAGGGAATAAGGGTTGGGAATGTAAATGTTGGCGATGCGGTGGGGATGCTTGGTTCGATTTTGGTGGCTGAGGGTGATTGGAAATTTCCACAACCCCAAAGCGTGAGTGGGATTATGATCGTAAGCAGCGACTTGGAAGCGGTGTGGTTGTGCTGCATTGCGTGTAATAATATTTTCTGCGCAAACCTCAAATTAAACCTGTGCAAGGTGTAGGTCCTCCGGGTGGATACGGCCGGTAGAAACAGGTCAACTCCACTTCGAGAATTTTTACAGATTGGCGTGAAGCGAGTTATTTCGGATATGTTTGAATGGCCTATTATAGAGGATACAACGAATTATGTGTGGCAGGGAATCTATGTCGGGACATGGATGGAGATGCGGCTATAGGTTAACGAACCACAGCTTAAAATCGTCGAAGTAAACCGTGACGCCCGGTGTCTCGATTGCGCTTGCGAAGATGCCATATGTACCCACTTGATAATACGCTTCCTGAATCGAGCCGAGGATCTCTCCATTGGCCACGAAATGTAACATCTCATTCTGGGCAAGGATGCACATCTGGTTCTCAGCTTCGGGTCCAGATTGTATCAACTCAGAGGGAGTCCATTCGATCAAGATGGAAACCTTTCCGGAATCAAACTTGCGTACACGATAATGTCCATCACAGGAGAACTCGAGTGATGTGCCGCTATTAAGCACCTCACCGCTCACACGCACGGCGAAGCCATAGCTGTCCTTGCCTCGACACTCTCCGATTTCGGCTGTGATTTCGGCATAGACATTAATGGCATCAATTTCACGCCTTGTGGTACTCCACCAGATATTAGCATCGGCAAGGAAATCGGTGGCTCGAATCCGGCCATCTTCCCATACGTTAATAGCACCTTCGAAATTGGGGCCAGACCAGGTGAGATGCGAAGAAAAATTATCTATGTAATGAGGTTCCGCAGGGTTTATCCCGTTGCGCGGGTCATCTTGCGGAAATGACGGCGGTGTGTTTGTGGGACTGGGACCGTCTGTTGGAGATGCCGTTGGGGTCACGCTGGGTGTCGGGATTGGTGTGCCGGTGGGAGGTGGTGTTGCCGTTGGGGATTGGGATGGTGCGGCGGTAAGTGTATGGGAAACATAGGTGGAAATTGAATCCCGAGAAGGTTCTTGGGCGATGCGTGTACATGCAGCCAATTGGACGATGAATACAAGTGCACACAAAATAGAATATTGGAGAATCCGAAGTTTAGAGACTGTCATTGAATGTCGTTTGCCCGGTGAAAATCGCATTATTGATTGATACTCATCAAGCATACATTAAAAGGGTGCCGTTGGGAGGAGGTATCAGACTGGTGAAATGTAAAAGGCATATCCGTTATTTTGGGATATGCCTTTTTTCAATTGGCAATTCATCCACACAAGATAAAAACGCTGTTTCGATCTTGTTAGTGGAAAGGAATGGCCCAAATGGCGAAATCATCGAAGCTGGCAGATAGGTCAAAGGTTTGTGAGCCTCGTACATACACGGCAAATCCATCTCCGCCAGCATTGTAACTGCTGTCGAAAAAGTCTCCAATCAGCTGATTGTTCACGAACAGGTAAAACTTCCCCCAATACCCCCAAAAACCGAGTCGATTGGAGGCGAAAGCCCCGGTTTTAATGGCATCAGATGGCGTCCAGTTTACCAATACGCCTTTCGGAGGAGACGATTGAAGATTTCGCAGCCGATAAGCTCCATCACAGGAAACTTCGAATGTATAACCACTGGGCAACGATTCGGCGTCGATGCGAATCACGATGCCGACCGAATCTTTGCCGATGCAATCGCCATTCGTCGCAGTGACTTCTGCATATGCATTGGCAAATTGGCGGATCCGCGTCTCGGAATAATAGGTGTATTTCTCTTCCGGTTCGTGATCGATCCCAACGAGTTGACCGTCTTTGAGTTCGTAAGTTGCATTTTCGGTGTCGTATTCGTACCACACGGGATCGTCAAAAGACGAAATATCGAGAGGAATATTTAGATCGAGCAGGTTGCGAGGGTCATCTTCCGATATGGGTTCGGCGGGGGTTTGTGTAGGTTCGAGTGCAAGCCGTTTTGGTGTTGGCGTTGCCGCCCCCGAACTGTCCTCGGATGTTGCCTCTTCTTCATCCTGCGTACTTTCATCAGTTTCAACTTCTGCAACATCTTCTGATTCTTCTCCTGAATCTTGCACATCGCTAGACGCTAAGCTTGTCGTCTCGTCAGCGTCTGATTTGGTTAAACTCGATATGGCAATGTAGCCGACGGCAAAAATGAGAAGAACGGATACGACGATGAGCATCATTCGTTCGAGAGTGAATTTATCTGAAAATTGAGGCGTTACTTCTTCCTTCTTTTTCTGCTTCTTTTTCTTTTTCCCCATCATGCACCTCCCTCATATAGAATTTATCGGTTGATGAACACATTCATTCTTCGTTGCGGAAATTGATCGTCGATTGATTCCTTATCGCATATGGGTATCGATGCCTAACTAATTTCCCCAATCAAAGCATTTCCAGCTGCCAGGATCGATCTCGCTGAGTGGTAAATAATGATAGATTCCGTTCGAGTATAGCATTAAGAATATAGGGAAGGGATTGATGGAGAATAATCCTTAAGTACTAAATGGAGTAAATTAGCGGCGATACTTCAAAAGATGTCCCTTTGATATAGGATTTGACAGCTCTCTACTTGCCTGATCTGGCATTCTTGAACCCTGACCCGTTGTCGAAAAGGATTGGAATCGACCAATCGACAATGCTGTGGTTGTGGAGTCCCATATAACCCGCGTTGTATTTGATGGAAATACGTACCGCTATAGAATTTCTCATAATTCAAGAGCCGAGATTTTGCGTGATTCGAATCGGGCGAGAATATCGAAGCCTGCCTCTCGGATATTGGAGATACAAGTATCGAGTTCAAAACCGATGTGGTCGGGTTCGTGTGCATCTGAACCCAAAGTCAACCACTGTCCGCCTTCTTCCTTAAACCAGGTGAGGAGGGGTTCCCGGGGAGAGGTTTCACCGATATTCCGGCGAAGTGTGCTCGTATTGATTTCCAGGGCGATACCACGCTGGGCGCATTTTCGGAGCACCCTGCGAATTTCATTTTCCCACGGGGATGGGTCGTACCAACCGTAAATATCATGTCCGTATCGCTTAACAACGTCTGCATGGGCGAGCGTATCAAAGTTGCCATGGGAGACCATATTGAGAAGCTCGGTGAAGTAGTCCTGATAGGCAACCTCCGCCTCGCGATCGAAATATTTATGGTCAAATACACATAGATCGCCTACCCAATGCAAGGATCCGAGGCAGTAATCCCATGCATATTGTTCGAGGAGCGGTTTGATTGCATCTGCAAAGCGATGAGGTTCTCCAATCTCAATTCCGGCGCGGATTGTCAGAGAACCTTTGAAGGCCGTTCGGCATCGCTCGAGTTCATTCCACCATGCATCGGCTTTGAAATAGTTAATGCATTCATCTTGGGGATGGAAATCGAGATGGTCGCTGATGCCGATTTCAGGAATACCTTTCTTCACGGCTGCCTGACACATTTGCAGCATACTTGCGTCACAATCACACGAAAAGTTGGTATGCATGTGGTAATCATGCGGTATCATGGCGCCTCCGGATAATCAAATACCAGCCAACAACATTTTCGTTATCGTTTTAATTTTTTCCTTGATGCCTCTTCTGCAGTTATTTGGCTGCTGAATCCATTGTATGTTATTGGAATAACCAACGAATAACGATACAGTGTCAAGAAATCCAATGCCAACCACCGAGCGGCATATAATTGGTGGCTGTTGCTCAAGGTACAAGACTTGCACTATTATAGCTTGACGAAGGGAAACGAGTAGAATTTCGGTATGACATCTGCGACGGATATCATTCGGCGACGTCGTGCGCGTACACCTGGGCCCTCGCCGCGCGATGATGCATTCAAGTGGGTTCTTATCCTGGCGATTGTCTTCGCTGGTACCTTGCTGATCGTTCTCGCTCTCCTGTATGCCAATCTCACTGCAGGTTTCCCGGCGGTGGAGGATATCGAATTTGCATTCGGGCCTCCTGGGGCTGAGTCTTTCCAACCGGTAAGTTTTTATGACCGCAGTGGAGAAATTCTGCTCTTTGAGTTTGTTCATCCCAAGACGGTTAACCGTAAATGGATACCTATTCTTCCAGGAAAAGTGTCGACCATTCCCGATCATGCGCTTGATGCGATGATCGCTGCAATTGATGAGACCTTTTGGACCAACCCGGGTTACGATCCGGGTGCGCTTACTTCTCTTCTTGGGAGTATGATCCGGAAAGAAATGAAAGGAGCAGTTGTTCCAGGTATTACACAGCGGCTTGCCATCGCCTACCTCCTGCCACTGGAGGCAGAGCCCCAATCGCAGTGGGTCGACTTTCTTCGGAGTTCGCTCCTGGCGACCGATCTCACGCATCGATACTCGAAGGAACAAATCCTGGAGTGGTTCACAAACAGCGCTCATTTTGGCAACATGGCGTATGGGATCGATGCTGCTTCGCTTCTTTACTATAACAAGCATGCTTCAGATTTGACACTTGCAGAATCGACGATTCTGGCGGCTTATTTAAAAGATCCGGATCTTGCACAGAGCGGTACTTCACAGCAAATCCAGAATGTCCAGAAAGAAGTCATCGACAGGATGGTTCATTTGGGTATGATCGATGAATCACTTGGCGATACCGCATTGCGTTCTAAAACCGAAGTGCAGCGAGACATCGATAACCTTTCAACATATTCGTATCAATTCGTCATGCAGGCTTGGGATCAACTGGAGATGATCCTGGGTCATAATGCCCTTCATCGCGGCGGTTTACGTGTTATCACAACGATCGATTACGATCTCCAGGTTCAGGCTGAGTGTGCCGCGAAAACACACCAAGGTAGGCTCTCGGGAAGTTCATTGGAACTCGTGGTAGAAGCGCAGGATCAAACTGCATGTGTCGCAGCCGGACTTCTTCCGACACTGCGACCTCGAGATCTGGGCGTTGATCACAATGTTGCAGATTTTTCTGTGGTGGTAATCGATGCCAATACGGGTGAAATATTGAGCATGCTGGGCCCCGCATTACAGCCAAGAGTAACCGGAAGCATCTTCCAGCCCTTTATATATGTGACAGCGTTTGCACAAGGGTATTCTCCCGGATCGATGGTTTTGGATGTGCCTCCTTCGCTTGATATCGTCGAAATCTCTGGGGATAATTTCGAGGTCGACACGTTTGAATATCATGGCCCGGTTAGGATGCGAACTGCACTGGCGAACTCATACAGAGCGGCAGCGATCCAGACGGTAGATCTTGTCGGTGTTGAGCGAGTGCTTCGAACTGCTGTATTGATGGGCCTTCGGAACCTGGAGGAAATTTCTGCAGGAAGCGGTGTTATCGAGGTTTCTGGAACTTTGGAAGCAAACCTGCTTGAAACGACTTTTGCATACAGCCTATTCGCCAATTCCGGGAAAATGGCTGGCGTTTCCGTACGCGCAGATGCAGGTACGGCAGGGCAGGAATTTGTTTCCCCCATATTAATCCTCAGTGTGGAGGATGCAGCTGGACGTTGGATTTATTCTTCAGAAATTCAAGAGCAAGCCGTGTTGAGTTCGCAGTTGGCATATCTTATCGCCGATATCCTCAGTGATGAGGCTGTGCGTTGGTCTGAATACGGACATTTCGGGGTGTTGGATATCGGCAGACCTGCGGGTGTGCAAACAGGAATTGTGGTTCAGAACCAAGACAATTGGACGATTGGTTTTACCCCTTCGATGGTGGTCGGTGTTTGGATGGGGAACAGGAATGGTGACGAGATGCATAATATCGACGCGCTCAATGGCGCGGCAGCGATATGGCATGCTGTCATCCGCTACGCAGCCCGAAATGCGCCGGCAACAGGATGGACTTCACCACCAGGGATCAGTCATATCGATGTCTGTGATCCTTCCGGATTGTTGCCTACGGAATATTGTCCTGCGGTTGTGCGCGAGACGTTTATTAATGGTACGGAGCCTACCACGCAAGACAATCTGTTCCAGCCATATTTGGTGAATCGAGAGACTGGAAAACTGGCGACAATGATGACCCCTGTGGAATTAATTGAAGAGCGGGTTTATATGATTCTGCCACCCGGGGCTGAGGTTTGGGCGGAGAGTGAAAATATACCCACCCCACCCAAGGAATATGACACGATATACGAATCGGAAAGCAGCACTCCAGAGATCAATATCACCTCTCCTGTATCATTCGCCACGATTCGAGGCGAAGTCCGCATCCGAGGGAATGCATTTCCTGAAGGGATGGATTTCTATCGACTCCAGTACGGAAGCGGGTTGAACCCGGTTCGTTGGACTCAACTTGGCCAGGATGTTAGCAATTCGGTCGAAGATGGCTTGCTCGGAATCTGGGATACGGGTGATTTGAACGGTTTGTTTACGCTGCAGCTCGTCACCGTTTTTCAAGATGGTAAGATCGCCAGTTCAGAAATCTACGTCACGGTCGATAATATTCCTCCCGATATCCGGTTGTTATCACCCCAGCAAGGATTGACGGTTGCATTAAGGGAAACACAAGAGGTCGTTTTAGAAGTTGAGGTTGAGGATGAAATCGAGGTAGAGCGAGTGGTTTTCTATGTCAATGGTGCCGCGATCGCAGAATTTGACGAACTTCCGTATTCCACACGATGGGCATTGGCAGTGGAGGGTGAGTACGTATTTCAAGTCAAGGCGTACGATCGTGCCGGGAATCTTGCCGAAAGTGAACAGATTATTTTCAGTGTTACCAACTGATTTGGATATCTGTGGTTTGGTGGCTGTGTGGATTGAGGATCAGGGCTGGTATCCGCAAGTGCTTGGTATGTCTTTCCTGGGAACGATGCCTTGAACCCAACGGCAAGTACTATCGACGCTTGCCAGTTCCTTGAGCGGGTAATTCGAGTTCGTAGAAATGGGTGACCCCGCTTCCTTGAGTGTCATCGTATCGTTATATTCGAACCGTTCCGGTTGAATGTTTCCACCGAATGCCCAAACCCCCCACATGAAGGTCCGATCATTGGCTATGATTGAATGGTTCAATGCGAACTGAACCGTCGTTTTGGGTTCCAGCAGGATTCGTGAAAATACTGCATCTGGATCGATCCCACTTCCTTCGTTAAATAGGAGTGATTCATATCCGTTGCCTCCGTGCGGGGGAGTTTCTGCATGGGTTGGCGTCTCCCCTCCGACGTCGCCATCTGCATCGAGATAGGCTTGTACGCCTTGGGTCGACCAAGTGTCGCTAAGCGGAGTGCTCGCTGTGAGCAACCAATCCCCACGACCATCGAGGTTGAGATCAAGTTCAACAGCATATACGGCTTGAGAATCCTCTGGTGGCGCACCCTCGAGAAAGATGGATACGTATACCCAGGGAGGGTCGAGGCGTAATTCTGCACCAGGTGCGATATCAATGTAAGCGAGGTATTCCATGTTCTCAGCATTGAAAGGACGCTCAAATATATTTCGTTCAAAGTTATCACCAATGGCGCGCTGTTCTTCCGCGAGAAGCGCTGTGGAACGATCCGAGAGGCTGCTCGTATGTGCTCCGGGTTGGCCGGGAAAATCGATATGGACGATATTAATTGTGGGTGTGCTGGTGGGAGTGAGTGTGGCTGCGGGCGTGATAATCTCAAGTGGGGCTGAGGTAATGGTGGATGGTGTTCGTTCTCCCTTGGCGATTAATGTTGCAGCAGCCTGCATCGTTTCAGTAACGGCATGAGGGGCGAGGGTGGCTGGGGCTTTTTGGCATGATGTGGATACACTTATCAGGCTGACTGCCAATGTGATCAGCAAGCCCAATTTTAAGAAGCCTCGCAACATTTCCCTTTGAGCCTCCAATGTCCGTTAAAACGAGTGTATTGATGGCCAACTGACGTTCATGCTTCCTTTTACGCTTGTGATTATAGTCCAATCCGTGTTGGATATTGAAAGCCTGATGATTTCTAGAGAATAAATCTGAAAATACATTGTTTAGCGTGATGGTGTTTCGATTTCCTTGTGAGCATACCAGATACGGTGTTTCAGATCTCCCAGGGCGGTACGCCTCTTTCCTCACCGGTAAGTGCAGCTTCAATCACAGCGGATATTTTTGGAACACGGTCCGCCATCGCGGCCAGGAGTCCGAAACAACCGCTGAGCATCATATCACCAAATGGTGCAGAAAAGTAAGGATGCAAATCGGATTTCCGCAGGAGTGAACGACGAGGGCCGCAGACAACGATCGGCTTTTCTCCATTGGAAATAGAGAGGGGTTGATCATGGAGGATTAAGGCGCCATGCCCTTGATCGTTATACACATCTTCGTCGCGCAACGTTCCCCCGGCAAATGCTCGTAACATTGATTCGAGATGAGCCGGATTGATTTCACCGGTATGATGTTCGAAAACACCTTCGATGCCGGAAGGACCAATGCGAAATGCAAGCGTATGGAAGTTGCCGATATTGACAATCATCACACGGGAACGAGCCTTTACATTGGCATCTTGCATCGATCCGAGTACAGCTGCGGGAGCAGTATCCATAAGTACGAGTGGGCAATCCAACGGACCCGCACTTATAACGACAGCCTGCATACGAGTCATACGCGTGGGCACGTCCTGAGCGAGAAATGCGAAACTCGAGAGACGATTCTCGGCAATGATCCGCTCGCGCAAATAATCGAAACGAAAACGGCGATCAGAGACACCTGGTGGTGCAGCACCGTGATCGAATACCGCAATTCCAATAGCCCGGGGATTGAGATCGATCCCGAATGTGCTAAATGTCTTGGCAATCGGCTGGATTTTAAAATCGTAGAGTTCGATTTGCTTTAGATTGGATAAACGATTTGTTTCGTCATCGGAAACGATGGTTATCCCTAATTCATATTCTACCCATGAAAGGTCGTCGTTGAATGTTTGCGCTGCTTCTGGCGTGGCGAACATCGGGTAGCCTGCGTGCAAATGCGCTTTCGCCGCCCAATGGCAGGGACCGCCACCCATGGTGACGCCGGTGAGCAGTATTCCCTCCCTACGTTCCGTGGCTGCTTGAATCTGATCGTGGATCTGCATTGTGGGAGAAGGCAGCACCATTTTAAGACCGTTTTCAATGCTCAAGCCGCTGCGAAAAAGGTAGATGTCTTGCGTCCCTGTGCCAATGTCTACAGTGAGGATTTGCATTCAATATTTCCCATAACGTACTGGTTAAATCATACCAAGACCATCGACGATCTCTTCGATGAGTGGGTCAAAAATGCTTGTGTAACCAATAGTGGAGATTCACTGCAATGGTGGTTGCCAATCTGGCTGCATGTCGCGAACGGGATTGTTGGTGAGATTCTCTTCCCCGGTCCCATTGGAGATCATGATGTAAATCTCTGGATTTTGATCGCGGGTGCTGGTGAAGACGATCCACTTGCCGTCGGGGGAAAAACAAGGCTCTCGATTGCCATTACTCTCCGTTAATCGAGTCCAGGTGGCGCCGCGGTCTTCAAGTTGCGTGACGAAGATTTCATTGACGCCACGATTTATATACCAGGTATAGGCAAACATCGTACCATCCGGAGACCAGGCAACGTGGTCGACGCCAACAATCTGGTTACTGCGGTTAAAATCGATGGGAACGACATCGGCCGGTGGACGGAGGAAAATCTTCCCTGGCGCGGTGTTGATGGAAACGACAACGGCCAGGTTGTGGCTGCTGGGAAGCCAACTCGGCGGTGAAATATCCAATGGAGCCCATGCGGGAGAGTATTCAACGGCGCAAAAATCCGGGTGACAGGAAACACCAGTTGGTGTGGTGTCCAAACAACCTTCAGGCTCTTCCAGGCATACCGCATCAATAACATACACTTGCCGGTTGTCGGCCACCCGCGTGCTGGTAAACGCAATGTAGCGACCATCCGGAGACCATGTCGGATCGGTGTCGTCACCGGGGCTGTGAACGACCCATTCGATTCCGGTGCCGTCCATGTTGATGATCTTGATGTCGGTGCCCAGATCATTGCCATAGTTATCTTGGCCGCCATCGGTGATGTAGAGAAGACGCCTTCCATCCGGCGACCATTTGGGCTGGGTTTTATCGCCGGGGCCAAATGTTAGTTGGCGTGGATTGCTGCCGTCTGGATTCATGGTCCAGATCTGAAGGATATCGCCACCTCGATCGCTGACAAAAGCGATTCGACCGCCCTCACCGATCATGACTGGCGATTGTGAAGGGGTTACTTCTTCAGTCGGCGTGTCGCTGGGTACGGAGAGCGCGCTTTGTGTTTCATCGGTAGCGTCGGTTGGTCTTGCGGTCGGGAAAGCGACCGTTGCGGTTGCTGTGGTTGGATTCGTTGTCGTAGGGCTCTCTCTGGGTTGATTTATTCCGAGGGTGTCACCGAAAGCGAAGACCAGGCCGACAGCGACGAGTGCTACGACGATCACACCACCTGCGAGAAAGACGTTCCTGCGTTTTCCTTTGTCAAGCTCAATTTCGACCGGTTCTGTCGGGGCACGAACTGTTGCTGCTTGCAAGGCGCCGCGCAGCGCAGCCTGGAAATCTTTGATCGTAGAAAAGCGATCATCCGGATCGAGGGACAGCGCCCTTTGAAGTGCTGCGTTCACGTAGTCGGGAACGGCCGGGTTGACTTCGACAACCGGCTTTAGAAAGGCTTTTTTCATCATCCGCTGGATGCTGTCGGCTGGTTTTTGTTGCGAGAAAAGATTGTAAAGAGTGGCCGCCAATGCGTATTGATCGCTGCGCGAGTCGGTGCGCTGCGCACCGTATTGTTCGGGAGGCGAAAAGCCAGGTGTTAGGCCTCGAGCGCCGGTGGCGGTGATGGCTTGATCGGATGTCTTTGCCAGACCGAAGTCGACCAGTACGATGCTGCCATCCGGTTGGAGTTTGAGATTGGCCGGTTTTACATCTCGGTGGATCACAGGTGGGGATTGAGAGTGCAGGTAAGCAAGCGCAGAACAGACTTGATCCGCCCAGTTGAGAACTTCATTGACGGTGGGTGGAAGTTTCTTGGTGTACTCGTGCAAATCCTCGCCAGCGATGTAATCCATGACGAGGTATTGGCGTCTTTCCGTGACGAAGTAATCCGTGACGCGTGGCAGATTGGGATGACGGAGCTCGGCAAGTAAGCGGGCTTCGCGAAGGAACTGTTCTTCGGAATCGGGATTGAGATTAAGATTTTCTTTTAACGCAACACGCAAGTCGAGGGAAAGGTCATGTGCTAGGTAGACCGCGCCCATACCACCCTTGCCGAGTTGATCTTCGATACGATAACGATCCCAAAGGATGGATCCAGGTGCCAGAGGCATGGCGAGATTCTACGCCAGAGCTTGAGTACAGGCAAATCGCATAGGAGTATAATAGCGATGAAATTGGCTGCTACATGGATATGGAGAAGTGAATATCATTTGTTATCTGAAATCCATTTCCCTATCGGCCTAGTATAAAGGAGCCAGTGTGACAGAGAATATTTCTGTTGATCTCCACCGCTTAGAACCCATCCTGGACAAATACGCTTCACAGGGTCGTAGGCAACTCCTCCCCGCTTTATTTGAAGCACAACACGTATATGGTTACTTGCCAGAACCTGTTGTTACTGCCATCGGACGTGGATTGCATGTTCCTCTGGCGGAGATTCACGGGGTGATTGAGTTTTACTCGATGTTCTACCGCAGACCGACGGCAGGAACGGTCGTGCGCGTATGCACCAGCGCGATGTGTACCATGGCGGGTGGGAAAGAAACTCTGGAAGCCGCCTGCAAGCACCTGGGTGTTGATGTCAACGAACCATCCGCAGACGGCAACTATATCGTTGAAGAGGTGGAGTGCCTGGGGCTGTGTGATCACGCACCGGCAGCACTCGTCGGGGATACACCTGTTGCTTGTATTGATTCCCGGAACCCTGCAGCCTGGATCAAGAATCCACAGGAAGTATCATTGGGAACGATTGGTGGTGCACCTCGATGGTTGACGGGGCGTTGTGGTGAGATCGACCCTGTGGATATCAAGTCTTTCGAGGCAAACGGTGGTTTTACGGGTCTGAAGAAGGCCTTAAAGTCGTTAAAACCCGAAGATGTGATCGCTGAGATCAAAGACTCGGGGCTCGTCGGACGAGGTGGTGCTGCATTCCCGACCGGTTTAAAGTGGGAGTACACTGCAGCGACGGATAGCGAATCCCGTTACGTAGTCTGCAACGGAGATGAGTCTGAACCCGGGACGTTTAAGGATCGCGTCCTGATGGAAGGCGATCCTTTCGCGATCATCGAGGGGATGATCATCAACGGATATGCGATTGGTGCCAAAAAGGGATATTTATATGTCCGGGGCGAATACCCGCGAGCGCGGCGTATCCTTCAGCGTGCGATGGACCAAGCGCGCCAGGCTGGATTTCTGGGCGAGAATATTCTCGCCTCGGAGTATAGCTTTGATATCGAGCTGCGTTCCGGAGCGGGAGCCTATATCTGTGGTGAGGAGACTGCTTTGTTTGAGTCTATCGAAGGTAAACGCGGTTATCCTCGCCTCAAGCCCCCGTTTCCGACAACCCATGGTTTGTTTAACCAACCAACGACAATCAACAACGTAGAGACACTCTGCACGGCGGCGTGGATCATTGCCAATGGTGCAGCCGAATACCGATCGCAGGGAACGGAAGAATCACCGGGCACAAAGCTGTTTTGTCTCTCCGGTGATGTCGCCAATCCAGGTGTTTATGAAGCGGCATTTGGAACTTCACTCCGTGAAATGATCGAAATGGCCGGCGGTGTGAAAGGCGAACTGCAAGCTGTGTTAATCGGAGGTGCAGCGGGTGCTTTTGCCACTCCGGATCAATTGGATGTACCGATGAGTTTCGAAGGACTGAAAGCTGCGGGTTTGGCCCTTGGGTCGGGTGTGGTGATGGCCATCAACCAATCGAGGGATTTGCGAGAAATCATCCTTGCGTTGGCGCATTTCTTTGCCCATGAATCGTGCGGGAAATGTTACCCCTGCCAACTGGGCACACAACGTCAGCTAGAAATCGTTACGAGAATCGCAGAAGGAATTGCAGACGAAAGCGATATCGCTGCACTGCAGGATGTGATTTACACAATGACAAATGCGTCTTTCTGTGGCTTGGGAATGACGGCGGGCACAGCGATTCAATCTGCGATGAAGCAATGGCCTCATATTTTTCATAACGGTAATCGATGATCGAAGGTTGTGGTGAGTGAGAAAGATGAATACGAGTTCGATCGTGACCGATTGGTATGAATATCGGCAGAATTGGCGTCGGAAGTCGAATGAGTTGATCGTGGAAGCGAAGCTCACGATTTTCGTAAATGGGGTCGAAGTGACTTCGATCATGTGTTCGCCTCAAGAACAAGACTATCTGGCGATGGGTTACCTCAAGAATGAAGGCTTCCTTGCCAATCTCAAAGATATCAAGCACATCCACACCAGCGATGATGGATGTTGTGTGGATGTTTGGCTCAAACACGAGGTCCATTTGCCCGAACGTAAAATTATCACTTCCGGGTGTGGGGATGGGGTAACCTTTCATGATCCTTTCGAGGATATCCATCCCCTTAAGGATGACTTGCAGATCGAACCTGAAAAGATATTTACACTGTTCAACCAACTTCATCGACCGGAAAGCCTGCATGCAAGATCTCGCGGTGTCCACACAGCTGGCCTTGCAGATGATAAAAAGCTGTTGTTTGTTACAGAAGACGTGGGGCGACACAACACGATCGATAAATTGCTGGGGTTTTGTTTGATAAATGACATCGAGACAGAAGGACGAATATTACTGACTACTGGGCGTGTATCGTCGGAAATGCTGCGGAAGGGTGCCGTGATGGGATGCCCGATTATTGCCTCCCGGAACTCGCCGACATCGATGTCCGTGGAATTGGCGCATACCTGGAAGATCACGCTGGCTGGCTATGTGCGCAGGAACTCGATGCGAGTGTATGCGCACCCGCAGAGATTGGGCTGTCGAGAAGCCTCGCTCATAAGTACGACTGGTGAATAGCTGCATATGGTAGTGGCGACTCCATCCTTTTTGATCCAGTGGATTGAGGAAAGGTGGTATTTGTGACAGAGACGATTCAATTAAGCATCGATGGAATAGAAGTCCAGGTGGAGGCTGGAGCTACGATATTGGAAGCGGCACAGTCGGCGGGCATCGACATCCCCGTCCTGTGCTACTTCGCACACACGACCGCTAATGGGTTGTGTCGGCTTTGTGTCGTAGAAATCGAAGGGCGTCGCGGATTATCCGCTGCCTGTGTCACAGCCGCCCAGCCGGGAGCGATCATACACACGCAATCCGAGAACGTAAAAAGAGTACGACGGACGATCCTGGAGATGTTGGCATCCACAGTTGATTTGTCGGAAAGCCCCGAGTTGCTCAAACTCCTGGATGAATACGCTGCAAAAACACAGCGTTTCAAGGACGGTATTAAACGCAAACAAGAACCGATCGACGATAATCCTGTATACGTGCGGGACTACGCCAAGTGTGTTTTGTGTTGGCGGTGCGTGCAGGTGTGTGCGGAAGATGCCCAATACACGCATGCCATTAATTTCAGTGGACGGGGGTTTAACACTTCGATTGCGACGTTTTTCAACCGGCCGCTGCCTGAAACGGTTTGTGTTTTTTGTGGGCAATGTGTAGGGGTGTGCCCGACAGGAGCTTTGAAGGCCAAACGCGAGCTGCTTCTTGAGCAGGGCGTGGACGCGGAAGATGTATTTGACCTAACCCAAATGCAAGGGCAGGGTAAACATTCAAGAATCGGACCGCATCTGGATGGTGGAGGCGCATATGATTAAAGCGGATCGTGTCGTTCATAGCACATGCCCTTATTGTGGGGTGGGTTGTCAGATTGATCTGCACGTGAAAGACGATCTAGTCTTTCGTGTGGAAGGTAGGTTCGATAACTCTGTGAATTTCGGGAACTTATGCGTGAAAGGTCGTTTCGGATACGACTTTATTCATGCCCACGATCGTCTAACCCAACCGCTTCTGCGGGAAAGCCGGGATGCGGAATTCAATCCCTCGGACTGGGAGCGAGCGTTGGATGTCGTATCCTCGCGATTAGGTGATATCCGTGATGAGAGTGGGCCTGACAGCATTGCGGTGTTGACTTCGGCGAAATGTACGAACGAAGAAAATTATCTCTTGCAGAAATTTGCTCGCGCAGTGATCGGAACGAATAATGTCGATCACTGCGCCCGGCTTTGACACTCCAGCAGTGTGGCCGGTCTGGCCACTACGCTGGGATCTGGTGCAATGACCAACTCGATCAGTGATATCCCCGATGCGGAGGTCTTGCTGGTAATTGGCAGCAATACCAGCGAGACACATCCGGTGCTCAGCTTGCAAATGAAGAAAGCGGTCCGTCAACGCGGCAGCAAGTTGATTCTCATTGATCCTCGACGGATCGAAATGTCGCAGTTTGCCCATTTGCATCTGCGGCATTGGCCAGGTTCGGATGTGGCCTTGATCAACGCCATGGCCCACGTCATTCTGCGGGACGGTATCGAAAATCGACCGTTTATTGAAGAACGAACCGAAAATTTCGAAGCATTCGAGGCGATTGTACGCGAGTGGACGCCTGAACGGGCGGAGAAAATTTGTGGTATTCCTGTGGACCAGATCGTCGAGGCCGCTCATTTATACGCGAAATCCCGGGCTTCGATGATCTTCTGGGCGATGGGAATCACGCAGCATACTACCGGGACGGATAATGTTAAGTCCCTCGCCAATCTCGCACTTCTCTGCGGGCAAGTCGGTCGCCCGGGGACCGGTCTCAATCCGTTGCGAGGACAAAACAATGTACAAGGTGCTTGCGACATGGGCGGTTTGGTAAACGTTTTCCCGGGATATCAGCCAGTGGCAAATGAGGCCGCGCGGCAGAAATTTGCCGAAGGTTGGGGGGTGGACTTCGAGTGTTTGAGTCCGAATCCCGGATTAACGATAACGGAAATCATGGACGCAGCGCTCGAAGGGAAAGTTCGTGCGATCTATATTATGGGTGAGAATCCCATGCTCTCTGACCCCAATCTCAATCATGTGAGAGAAGCGTTGCATTCGGTTGACTTCCTGGTTGTTCAGGACATCTTCCTGAACGAGACGGCTGAACTTGCGGATGTTGTACTTCCCGGCGTCAGTTTTGCAGAGAAAGCGGGCACGTACACAAACACCGAACGCCGGGTGCAACTCATTCGGCCGGCGATTGAGCCTCGTGGTAAGGGTCGTGCAGATTGGCAGATTATTACTGATGTGGCCAATCGTTGGGATGCCGGTTGGGAATATACTCACCCCGAGCAAATATTCGATGAATTAGCGAGCTTGACGCCACAGTACGCTGGAATGAGCCATGAACGCTTGGAGAACGAAGGTGGCTTACAGTGGCCTTGTCCAAATTCAGAACATCCTGGCACGCCCATCTTACATGCAGGCAAATTCGTGCGAGGAAAGGGGTTGTTCAGCGAGGTGGACTACATCGAACCGGCCGAGCTTCCGGATGAAGACTTTCCCTTTGTTCTCTCAACCGGAAGGGTGTTGTTTCACTGGCATGGGGGGACCATGTCACGAAGATCTCCCGGGCTTGATCGCCTCGCCCCTCAGGCTGAGGTGGAGATACATCCGGATGATGCTGAAAGATTGGGTGTCGTGGATGGTCAAGTTGTCCGCGTGAGTTCCAGGCGCGGTCAACTATCGGCATCGTCCCGGATTACCCGTCGCTCTCCGCAGGGTGTTGTATTCATGACCTTCCATTATGCGGAAGCTGCGGCGAACATCCTCACGCCCAGCAATGTTGATCCTGTTGCGAAAATCCCTGAGTATAAGTTCTCCACGGTGCGTGTGGAACCTATAGGTATTCCTGAAAAGGTGTAACGACGCATCCAATGGTCGCTCATATTTATAACAAAACACATTATCCCTGGTACGCAATAGCATCAGGGATAATGTGTTTTGGGTTTTGATTCACGCAAGTTTTAGATTCAAATCGGTGAAATCTGGAATAAGTTCGTTTGCCGTGAGATCCAATTTCAAGGGTGTAATCGAGACATAGTTTTTTGAAAGAGCCCAGAATTCCGTGCCCGGGTCATCCAGGCCACTTGGCTCATTTCCACCGATCCAATAATATTTCTTACCGCGTGGGTCTACACGACATTCAAGCTCGTCGTTATACACTCGAGTCCCCTGTCGAGTTATTTCTACACCTCGAATGTTTTCGAGCGGCTGATAGGGAATGTTAATGTTTAACAGCATGTGAGCCGAATGCTCACCCTGCATGATTTGTTGTATCAGTGTGTAGGCAACTTCGGCAGCCGGTGCGGAATCAAGAGGATCTTGATGCATATGTGAAGAATCAAGTGATACGGCGATACCAGGAATCCCTGCAATTGCCGCTTCCATCGCGGCCATCACAGTGCTGCTGTAGGTTACATCGTGACCGATGTTTGCATGTGGATTGATTCCAGACACGACGAGGTCGATCGGTTTCTCAATGAGGCCGAGAATCCCCAACGCAACACAATCGGATGGCGCGCCATCGCATGTGTTCGCGAGCGTGCCATCTGCGAGATGGGTCTCCCAAACCCGCAAAGGCCTGTGCATTGTTTTGACATGACCCGAGGCAGACCAATTTCTACTTGGCGCAATAATGCTTACTTTGCCTAATTTGTTTAATGGTTTAACAAGAGCAAGCAAGCCCGGAGCAAGCACGCCGTCATCGTTTGTTAGCAAAATGTGCATATTTTTTCCTCAAAGTGCGATTGTACCGCATCAAGTCGACATAGCGATTCTTTTTGAAAGCTGTTTGTAAGTTCGTTGGGCTTGTCAAAGATTGGTTGGCTTTTCTATACTGATCAAGAATATAACTGCTTGATGAGAGCCACCTTTAAAACTTAATCTTCGTTCGCAAGATGGAGTAAAAAAACTGCACTTCTCCAACAACGTAATGGAGCGACGATAAATTTTACAGAGAAGGAAAAGATAAGGAAGATGGGTTGTTTGAATTTCGTATGAAGAGGTAACGAACTAACCGATATGGAGGTGTATTATGACGGTGCGTAATGAAAAGGTATTTTTGGTTGTTTTAATCGTTGTTTTGCTTACGGCGTGTTCATCATCGAATGCTACGAGTCAGACGGAAGTGCCCGATGTGGATACGGGAGAAAGCGTTTCGGAGGATTCATTATCCACATTGGAATCCGGCGCCGTATCAAGTCTGGAAGAAGTACAGGACGCCGTGGTGAGGATCGAAGCGCAAGGAACGTTCATCGATCCACAATTTGGATTACAAGTCAATTCGGCTGGAGGCGGTTCGGGTTTT
Organism: Anaerolineales bacterium; assembly: GCA_034430895.1. GTDB lineage: Bacteria > Chloroflexota > Anaerolineae > Anaerolineales > E44-bin32 > WVZH01. The sequence goes on from DAOUDW010000044.1 coordinate 43,792, forward strand.
ATTATTGATCCGTCAGGTATTGCAATTACCAATAATCACGTGGTTACAGGCGCAGCGCTGTTGAGAGTGTACGTGAATGGTGAAAGCGAGGCGCGTAACGCAGAGATACTTGGTGTATCGGAGTGTTCGGATTTGGCGGTGATTGACATCGATGGGGATGGTTTTCCATATCTCAGTTGGTACGATGATGAAGTCAATGTGGGGTTGGAAGCCTATGCAGCCGGGTATCCATTTGGTGATCCGGAATTCACGCTAACGAAGGGCATTGTTTCCAAAGCTCGTGCGGATGGCGAATCGAATTGGGCATCCGTTAACTACGTGTTGGAACACGATGCGACCATCAATTTTGGTAATTCCGGCGGGCCATTGGTTGAGAGTAACGGACGCGTTGTCGGTGTGAATTACGCCCACTCGTCGGTAGGTCTCAATCAGTTCTATGCCATCAAAGCCGATGAGGCAATACCTGTGATCGAGAGAATGCGGCAGGGTGAAAATGTGGACAGTATCGGCATAAACGGAGTCGCAATCATTAGCGACGATGGTGCATTATCAGGTATCTGGGTTTCTTCTGTGAAATCGGGTTCGCCTGCAGATATCGCGGGTGCTGAACCTGGAGATGTGATCATGACGCTTGAAGGAATGGTGCTTTCGACCGACGGCACGATGGCGGATTACTGTGATATCTTGCGAACCCACAGCGAAGATTCGACATTGAGTATGGAAGTATGGCGTTATGCAACGGATGAGCTCCTGGAGGGACAAATTAATGGCAAATCTTTAGCAGTTGTTTCCTCGTTCGGAGGTCAAACGACTGGTGGGACTTCTTCAGGTGGATCTTCAGGAGGCGGTGCGGGGTATTCAAGTTACGTTACGATAACGGATAACACCAGCTCCTTACAGCTACAGGTGCCCGCAGAATGGAATCAGATCGACGGCACCCAGCTTACGGACGATTATGGCGATATTATTGGCCCTTCACTTACGGCATCCGCAAATATCGAAGACTACGCAGGAACCTGGTTTGAACCGGGCATGTTTATTTTTGCAACAGGCTTGGACGGGCAATTCGGCGTGGATGATTATATGGACTTGGTGGCCAGTAATCTGGCGGGCAGCTGTGACTTCGTAAGCAGTGAGGCATATGCGGACGAATTTTACGAGGGCGTCCTCGATTACTATGCGGAATGTGGAGGGATGGCAGAATATCTCGTTGCCGGTGTCGTGCCATCGGCTGATCCACAAGCGTATATGGTGGGCGTGGAAATTCAGATTCTATCAGATGCGGATTGGGAAGCTGCCGATAACATATTGGCCAGTTTCGATGTCATCGGACAAATTGTGCCTGCAGACATCGGCGCTGACACGTATACGACGATCACTGATGATTATAATTCCATTCAAGTCACGGTTCCTTCGTATTGGTTTGATGTTGATGGCAGTCCGTGGTTTGATAGCGGTGATGTCATTGGGGCATCCATTCGGGCCTCATCTGATCTCGATGCTTTCGATAACTGGCTAGTTCCTGGTGTAATCTTCAGCGCTTCGGATGATCTGGCCGAGTTGGGAGGCTATATCCAGGTGTTGGATATATACAGGCAGGATTATATCGATTCTTGTGAATTCGTTGAGCGTGTGGACTATGATGACCCACTTTATCGAGGCAAATACGATTTCTATGAAAAATGTGGTGGTTCTGGCGGTCCGGATTTCCTGGTGCTTTCAGCTGTACCAAAGGACGATCAGTTTGCTTTCATCATCGTAGTTCGCATCACAATCACGTCGGACGAGGATTGGGACGCGCTATTTGCAATTCTGGACAGCTTCACTGTGATAGATACATTACCATAACCCATTCAAAACTAATCGCAGCGAAACGGGAGAGTATATAGGATAACTCTCCCGTTTTTATTTCCCGATCTGATCCTCTTGAGGGTGTTTTGGAATATTTATTATTGAGCCACAGCCCTGGTGAGATGGTACTTCGTTGACATCGATCAAGCGGGCGTGATATATTTGGATTGTCGAGGGAGATTGGCTTGTTATTTAATTTCCTAAGATCCGGTTTCATTAATTATCATCATCATTCTTGTATACGCAGCAATCATACCGTCGTGGGTTGTAATCACGACACGTAAGAATCCAGTGGATGATATGAAGCTCTCAAGAGGGTGAGCGTCGAGACCGGGCGTTCACCCTTTTGTATTCAAAAGGCGGGTTACTATGAGCGTAGAATTGCCTGTTCGTCTTCTTGGTGCGCTGTTGATCGGTGTCGGCGGCTTGTACCTGGGCGTTAATCTTGCCGAATTGGCAGGTGATGATCCCTTATTATGGTCGGGCGTGTTTACGATGGTGGGGGCTTTAATCGGTTTAATCGTGACGCCTTACATTACGATCCGGCCCATTCGTTCCATTCGATCCGCGCTTGCACAAGTATCTGCCAGGAGTCTCCTTTCGGCATTGATTGGTTTGATCATCGGTTTGATCATTGCGGCGCTAATTTCTTTTCCTCTATCTCTACTACCTAAGCCGTTCAGCCAAATATTTCCATTTATTGGCGCATTGGTTTTTAGCTACTTTAGTGTAACGGTTTTTGTGATGCGGAAAGATGAGCTTTTCAATATTTTGGGGAACCGATTATCTTTTGGTGGAAGCAGCGAATCGGGTTGGCCGGTCGATCGTAACATCCTCCTGGATACGAGTGTAATTATTGATGGCCGCGTGGCGGATATTGCTCGCACAGGCTTTTTGTTTGGATCGATGCTCGTGCCTTCGTTTGTGTTGAATGAGTTACAGCACATTGCCGACTCATCGGATAGCCTTCGTCGTCAACGAGGTAGACGGGGATTGGATATTCTCAATCAGCTGCAAAAAGATGACAGCATATCATTCCGAATTACCGACCTTGATGTTGAAGGTGTTCGATCTGTGGATGACAAGCTTGTGATCCTCGCCAAACAATTGCGCAGTCCGGTTCTGACCAATGACTTTAATCTCAACCGTGTTGCGGAATTACAGGGCGTAATCGTATTGAATATCAACGAACTGGCGAATGCTGTAAAAGCCGTCTATCTTCCTGGCGAAACCATTGATGTTCAAGTCATTCAGGAAGGTAAAGAGATCGACCAGGGTGTGGGTTATCTCGAAGATGGAACGATGGTCGTTGTGGAGGATGGCAAGGACTATATCGGAGATATCATTCCTGTTGTCGTAACAAAAATACTGCAGACGGCGGCCGGCCGAATGATCTTCTCAAAGCCACGCGGAAAAAATGACGGTAATCATGGACAGGATTTGGAGTAAGAAGGGATGTCTCTCAAGATTTACAACACGATGACGCGTAACAAGGAACCTTTTCAGACCATCGAGGATGGAAAGGTGCGTATGTACGTGTGCGGTCCTACGGTGTATGCCAAAGCGCATGTCGGCCACGCGATGTCATCTCTGGTCTTCGATGTGATTCGAAGATATCTGGAATACCGTGGCTATAAGGTGCGCCACGTGATGAATTATACCGATGTGGATGATAAGGTGATCCTTCGTGCGAATGAACTGGGAGTTGATCCATTAGATCTGGCAAAGAAATATGCGGATCAATATGACCAGCACTTGCAAGATTTATATATCGAACTTGCAGATGAAAAACCAAAGGTTTCAGAAGAAATCGATGAAATCATCCATATGGTTTCAGGCTTAATCGAAAAAGGTTATGGCTATGAAATCGATGGTGATGTGTATTTCAGGGTTGCACAGGACGAAGATTACGGTCGTCTCTCAGGACGTGGATTGAAGGATATGCGTGCAGGGGCTCGCCTCAAGGTCGATCAACGAAAGGAAGATCCCGGGGATTTCGCCTTGTGGAAGGCAGCAAAGGAAGGCGAACCTTCCTGGCCGAGTCCGTGGGGTCAGGGAAGACCAGGATGGCACATCGAATGTTCGGCGATGTGTCTTCATCATCTCGGGGAGCAGATCGATATTCACGGCGGAGGAAACGACCTGATCTTTCCGCACCATGAAAACGAAATTGCGCAATCGGAGAGTTTTACCGGCAAAGTCTTTGCACGCTATTGGGTTCATAATGGCATGATGCAGCTCAGTGGCGAAGATATGTCCAAATCGACCGGCAATGTCTACACCATCGATGAATTTCTCGGTCAGCACGAAGGCGATGCGCTGCGCATGGTGATCCTAAATGGGAGCTATCGTAGTCCTCTGATGTTTAACGATGAAGTGATCCATCACGCCGAACGAGCTCTCGAGCGGATTCGAAACGGATTGCGACCTGCTATCGAACAAGAGACTGCGGCAGAATCGTTGGGCGAAGAAATTTCCGATGCCGCACGAAAGGCGCGCAATGGATTTGAGAAAGCGATGGATGACGATTTCAATACATCGGGAGCGTTGTCGCATATCTTCGAGCTGGTTAAAGTCGTCAACCAGGCGCGGGACTCGGGAGCGGGAAACGAAGATCTTGCGTTGGGACAAAGTGTAATCCGGGAACTCTCGGGTGTGCTCGGCCTGCAATTGAAAGGGATCGGAAGAGAAGGGTTTGAGGCGGCACCGTTTATTCAATTGTTGGTTGATGTTCGCGACGAGCTTCGAGAGATCGAACAATGGGATCTTTCCGATTCAATCCGGGATCGATTGGCGTCTCTGGGTGTCAACGTCGAGGATTTAAAGGACGGCACGATCTGGCGACTAGGGTAATCATACGATACCGGATATGGTTATATGCACATCTACGAACTGCATGTCAGACCCCCTTTGATTTTGAAAGGTAAACAGTGATGATGTCGGGTGAGGCCGAATGGATTTTCGGGCGAATTCCGGTTTATGAGGCGTTGCGGGCGCGGAAGCGCAAGGTCAAACGGATTTGCATTGGGAAAAATATCAAGGAGAAGGGGGTGTTGGATTCCGTACTGTTACTCGCGGAGCGGTCCAAAATCCCTGTGATACGAGTCGCGCAATCCGAACTTGAAGAGGTAAACGCCAACCATCAAGGAATTATCGCCTATGTAGAAGCGTATCCTTACGTTTCGTTGAAGGACATCCTTGCCTTTGCGAAAACTCAGGAAGAAGAACCCTGTCTGTTGATTCTTGATGCACTCAAAGACCCTCAAAATGTGGGCGCGATTTTACGTACGGCCGAGGCAGTGGGTGTGCATGGTGTGATACTTCCCCTTCGAAGGTCGGCGAGCATAACGCCGGCGGTCGTCAAAGCTTCGGCGGGTGCCAGCGAGTATCTGCGTGTGGCCAGGGTCAATCTGTCACAAGCGATTGATTTGTTGAAGCAATCCGATATATGGATTATGGGTCTTGAAAATCGTCCAGATGCGATGCCTATTGAAGACACGGATTTGCAGCGTGGGTTGGCATTGGTGATCGGAAGTGAGCAGAAGGGTATGCGTTCATTAGTACGTAAAAGCTGCGATTACATGATACGAATACCGATGCGGGGTCAAGTTGAAAGTTTGAATGCTTCCGTTGCAGCCGCCGTTGCGCTGTACACTATCTGGAAAAAGCGCGGCTATTCGCAGTAGGCAGACAGGGAATCACTAGCTTCAGTTTCATTTACATTGACGCTGATTTGAATTGCTGGTAGACTCTGCACGCATTGTCGGCAATGATTGGCTTTGGTAAAATTGAAGTTGCGCCGTGCAGGATAGGCGCACTTCTATTGTCATGCCGACGTAGCTCAATGGCAGAGCAACCGCCTTGTAAGCGGTAGGCTACGGGTTCGACTCCCGTCGTCGGCTTCCGATTCGAAGCAGTTTCGACGTAATCGGGTAAAAGCATAGGAATTCGGAGTGACGAATAACTGGATGTGAAGCTTATTCTTGGGCGGTTACCCAAGTGGCCAAAGGGACCTGACTGTAAATCAGCTGGCATACGCCTTCGGAGGTTCGAATCCTTCACCGCCCACTAACGGATGATTCGTGTCAGGCAAGTTGGATATGAAATCGTCTCGGACGTCAAGACACGGGAGATTGCCCTCATAGCTCAGACGGTAGAGCACGTTCTTGGTAAGAACGGGGTCAGGGGTTCAATTCCCCTTGAGGGCTCTTGGACGGATAATAATCAACCGTGATAATCTAACTGAGGAGATTAGGATCATGGCGAAAGGAAAATTTGAACGCACAAAGCCGCATATGAACGTGGGTACGATCGGCCACATTGACCACGGCAAGACGACCTTGACGGCCGCGATCACGAAGTACTGTTCGTTCAAGGGTGGTGCGGACTTCAGGCCGT
>DAOUDW010000045.1:0-5590 GCA_034430895.1 Anaerolineales bacterium
GTTGTGGATACGAATTCACCCTCGAATCATGCGTTTAAGCATCGAGATATATAACCGTATATATCCCCGTGGTTTTCTATAGACGCTTGATGTTTAGAGATCAGATCTCAAGCCGCGCGTCGCTGATAATCGTGGTGCAAGCCACCCAATACCGGTATTGAAACAACCTGGCCGTCATTGACAGTGTGCTGGCCGAAAATGTACATCCGTTCTAGAAAATTGACATTGCAGGGTGGAAAAAAATCATCCGGATATGTTATATTCTATGCCACGAACAGAAGATATGAAGATGGTTATGATAATATCCGTTGTGGAAAGACTACGCGAAAATGACCTCCATATTTCTAATACAACACAGAATTAGTATTCTTCTCCTTTCAAGTTGATTTCCCTTCCTTATTAATGTAAACTGAACACAGTATTTCCAGCCAGAGGGAGAATTTCATATTGCGCCCGTCGCCGCAGATCGGGGGAGTCTGCGGCATATCTGTGTATCTCTCGTCTGACGGGCGAACTGTATTGGGGCGGGAAATGAACGTGAATCACATACGAATTACGAAAGCATCACGGCGAGTCGCCATCATGGTGGCGCTGCTGCTTAGCTTGATGATCGTCGTGCCGGTTTTGGCCGATTACCTTGGTCCCGACCGCACAGAGATCGTTTGGGTTCGTCAGCGCCGGCATTGCCATTACGTTGCTAATTTAAGTGGAACGAGCTATTACTGCACCTTAGATTTATACCGTCCACCAGGCAGCAGCTGTCCTTCGAGCGTAGGATCTTACTTTGATGCGGGTACATGTGGCTGGATTCCTCCGCTTGATCCTGGGGACAGCTGTGCAACCGAATCCTGCTCGATCAGCTCCTCCAGCAGCATCGAAAGCTGCACTGCCGGACAGACCGGATGTACGATGGTAGAGCAGACGGTCACCCACCCTCCGGCTACGATCTCTGGAAATATCAACTGCCCAGCGACCGGCGACAACGGCTATTGCACCGCTGCAGCCAGCCTCTCCCTATCCGGAAACGAGCCGCTCAGCGGCTACAACATCATCGCCCTGGAAGGCACCCACAACGGGGCCACGTTTGCCTGTGCCGGGGATTCCTGCACGGTCAACCTGGTTGAAGGCGCCAACGCCTTCAACTTCTGGGCGCTCTCCGATTGGGGCGACAGTTCTTTAATGGGCAATGCCAGCCGGGGTGTTGATACCAACCCGCCTTCCATCAGCGGCAGCACCAGCGGGACCTCCGGCAGTGGATCGTGGTACGTCTCGCCGGTCACCATCACCGCATCCGCTTCTGATCCCTCGCCCGGATCGGGCATGGCTTCCTTCCAGGCCTCGGTCGACGGCGGCGGGTGGAGCGCCTACGGCGGACCGATCACATTGAACGATGGCAGTCACACCGTCGAGCTGATTGCAAGAGACAACGCCGGATGGACTGACAGCGAGAGCATGTCCTTTCAGATCGACACCATCGCTCCCACCACAGTCATCACCAATCCCACGGGCACGACCTGGGCCACAGGCACGATCACGCTCAGCGGCGTGAGTAGCGATCTGAACCTGAGCGGCGCTGAGATTTCCTATAACGGCGGGAGCTCCTGGAGCGGCTTGAGCCCAGATGGGAGCGGCAACTGGTCGACCACATGGAACACGCAAACGGTATCCAACGGCAGCTACAGTGTGCGCGCCCGCGGGCGTGACGAAGCAGGCAATGTGGGCGGGGCGGATACAGTCACGATCATGGTCGACAACGGTGAGCCGCATATCTACATCCCCGCTTCGTGGCCGATCTGGCAGCGGGTGTCGATCAACGTGACGGACAACGGCATCGGTGTCGATCATGTGCGCCTGATCATCCATGGCGGGCAATATGGTGAACGGGTCTACAACTGGAGCAGCGGCCCGGACGATTTCAAGTGGGACCGGCATTTCGATGACATCGTGGCGCCCATCGGCGGCTATCCGGTGGAAGTGGAGGCCTGGGATCAGGTCGGCAATAAGGGCGCGGCCTGGGGCGAAATCCTTATCCCTGCCCCGGACGATGTGGACGAAGATAACGAAGAGGAGCCCGGGGTGCTCAGCGTCGAACCCCCGGAAGAACCTCAAGAAGAGTCTCCTCCGCATGAACCGCCATTTGACGAAACCGATAGCACGTCAGCGTCTCCGACGGCCGGAAATTCGCAACCGCCGACAGTGGTTACTTTTGGCGATGAAAGTGCGTCTCACTTAACAAGCGTTGCGAATCAAGTCGCACCAACTACAGGGTCGAACAACCTGCTGGTGGGGGCATTGGCGGTATCAGGAATCAGCTATGCAACCTCGCTTGCACTGAATCAACGAAAAAGGCGCGAGGAAGAGGAAGCGCGCAAAGCGGCTGCAGCGAAGAAATTCAACGCCCGTCAGCGGGCGTTGGAGAAGAAGCGGACTCAGAAAATCGCCTATTATCGGCGACTACGTAATGCTGCGGCAGCAATGTATATAGCATCAGCCGCATTTGCTTTCTCATCTGTAGATACTGAATCTACCAAAGCAAGACTTCAGTCATGTGTTAACCTGGGTGGGTATGACAAGTGCTTTCAGGTATCCCCATCGCCGATAATGAATGCAAATCAGGCTTGTAGGGAATGGGAACAATTAGACTTTTGTAGTGGTGATCCGGAAAATTTTCCGAGAGACGAGACGATCAACACTCTGGCTGAAAAAGCATTTCCGATGCTGACACATGATATTTGGACGGGCCGGAGAGAGATTTACGACGAGTGGGTGGATCAAAAAACACTACGACAAAACATAACACTTCTACTTGTTGCATCTCAAGATTATGGTCTTGATAATGACGAATCTGCCTATGTACTCGCTACCGCCTTGGGGGAATCAAAATTTGGTGCAATCACCGAAGGATACTATGCAAGTAATAAAGAACAGTCACCGATGTGGGAAGTTACGCGGGAAGATATTGCGAACGTCGATTATGCGTTTAAAAATGGAAACAATCAACCTGGAGACGGGTATAAATTTAGAGGCCGAGGTTTTTGTCAATTGACCGGTAGGGACCCATATACTTATATGCAAAATGTTTTTGGAGAGGAATACGGTTTATCGTTCTATGACGAAATGGATTTATTATCTGATCCGGATATCGTAGCAATGGATCCGCGATTGTCTGCAGAAATTACGGTGTATGGTATGACTAATGGAGGGCTAGGAACTATAGATCGCGGGGAGGAAATGGGTGCAGATCGATATATTTTTGCTACTTTTGACAGTATTCAAGAATACTATGATTGCTCAGGCACAGATTGCTACTACCATTATCGTGATATCATCAATCGAAAATCTGATGAAGACAATCATCAGTTGTACGCAGATCGTGCAGAGGGATTTGACTAGACACTTGAGGAGTAAAATCGTTAATGATGCTATATAAAATCATAAATGCAAAAATATCTACGATCATAATGACAAATTTCTTTTTTAGCATTATGTTGATTAGCTGCACCAATAATGTTTCTCCAGTATCTACTGTTTCTATAACGGAGACGCCCACATCTACAAAAGAACCAACAATCCAACCTGCTAATACGGCCTCAACACCAGATGACCAAGGAGACGAGGGTTCAATTGCACCCATCGTAATATCTTCGCGTTTCGATCTTGATTCAAGGACTGAAATCGAGAATCAAATGCTTTTTACAATGTTTCTCGACGGCACAATTCAAAAGCAATTGACCGAATTTGGTGTCGAATACCTGGATCCAAGGTGGTCGCCGGACTGCAAAATGATTACGGCTACGATGACTTATGAAACCTCTGATGGACGGTATGTATGGAAAAATGGGGTTGTTGATCTCGTTACAAATGATATATTTGAAATCCCTACACCATTCGAAATAAACACTTCCCCAAGCTGGTCGCCGGATGGACGGCGGATCGTATTTGATGCCAATGATGGAGAGATTTGGCAGATTCTTACTTATGATCTTGATACGGGGGAATTAATCCAGATCACCGATGAAGGTATCAATCAAGATCCCGATTGGTCTCCCACAGGTGATCAAATCGTATATAAATCCGCAATAACTGATGTAGATATCATGGCGATACATGTAATGAATGCCGATGGTAGCGATCAGCGTGAGATCGTCCCTTCGTCTTGGGGCTCTGATTTAGGCGATTACGATTACCCCCGTTTGGATACGCCACGTAATCCGACATGGTCTCCGAATGGTGAGCATATTATTTTCCGTGTCGATGAAGCTGTGGGAGAAATGCGGGTCTCCAAGTTGTACATTACAGGAATTGAGGAATTCAGCCCGCAGCGATTGATCTCAGGCGATCGGCGAAAAGACAACCCCAATGATCCAGATTTTTATTATATTCCAGAACTATTCCCTACGTGGTCACCAGATGGTAGCCAAATTCTATTCATACGCCCCGGGATACAATCACGTGACAATCAACTTTGTCGGGTTGAAGTCGCTACCGGAGAGTGGAATTGTTTAACAGAAGGAAGTGGAGCAGGGTTTTGGGGTATGGATTGGTGCCACAGCGATCAAGATACTCCCTAAGATTAGTTACAGCTGCCAAGAACAATCTATAATCCAATTAAATTGCGGTAATTCATAGAGTTTTTTTAGTACTCTCGGCCAGCTTATGCTTTATTTTTGCACTTTCGGCCACATTATGCTTTATTTCGGTAGGCTTTTAAGCTGAGTTTCCCCAGTAATCCGGCCATGTTATGCTTTACATAGCGGCCAAATTATCCTTTAAGTGACACATATTGTTGCTTGTAGCATAATATTGCCGCTGCGGCAACGATATGCTACAGTTTCACACACGGCAATGATATGCTACAACAAGTTATGTAAAGAATCAGCTTGGAATCATCATAGTTTTTGTGTAGTCAAGCCCTAGTAACTCAAAAGGATAGAGCAAGGCTCTCCTAAAGCCTAGGTTGCAGATTCGAATTTGTTAAATAAAGCATAACTTTGTATTTAATGCAGATTTATGCTTTATTTCATACACTGCAATATTATGGGCTACTATTTTCCCCTGTAAACTTTCGCTTAGTTTCTAATTAAGGGGTTGTTTATTCCCGGCTGTTTGATTACGCGTGCTTGAAGGTGTAAGCTATGCCAAGATGCGGCTATAACGCTGTTGAAGACGTGATATCCTGCAATTTCGCACGTAGCCATCCCTTGCTGGGGCGATATCATGTATATCGTCAATGGGATTTCTACGAGTGCGCCGTACAGGAATCGAACCTGAGTTGCTTGGGAAGAAAATGGCTTCATGAAGGTATCATGAGATAAGAAACATCCCGCTTATTAGGCGGGATATTTGTTTTCGATCTGTGCGCCGTACAGGAATCGAACCTGTAACCTTGGGCTTAAAAGCCCTTTTGTCTAGTGAATATTCTTGTTCTATTTCAAGGCAAGGCAGCTTTGAGACGATCAAGATACGCAATACAGCTTGTCTTATCAACATTCCGTAAATGGGAAATGTGTTCGGGTGGGACAGTTGAAAAGAAACTTCGTAGCTCTCTTTCAAGCTCACGGGCAATCGTAACTCTGGACCAGGTGATTTG
>DAOUDW010000046.1:0-166492 GCA_034430895.1 Anaerolineales bacterium
CGTAGATTCAACTCCGAAGTGCAACTTTGAAGGTTGGAATAAGAGGTAAGCTGCAGTAGCATCTATGCTTCTTAGACCAACCAAGTCAAAGGAGCACTGATGAGAACCTACGCGCAGCTTACCCAAGAGCAAAGATACCAGATTTATGCTCTTCTGAAAGCAGGACACAACCAAACGGAGATTGCACACTTTATCAGGGTTCATAAGTCCACGGTCAGCAGAGAGCTTCGACGCAATCGTGGGCTGAAAGGTTATCGACCCAAGCAAGCCCATCAGTTTGCTTTGAACAGACGTAAGAAAGCCAGATATCGCATTGAAGCCTCCACCTGGATCCTGATCGAAGCGTTGATCCGCCAGGAATGGAGCCCGGAGCAAGTATCGGATTGGCTTAAGCAGAACTACTGTCTTCAAATCAGTCATGAGTGGATCTACCAGTACATTCTCATGGATAAACACGCTGGAGGACATCTCCATCGCCACCTACGATGCCAGAAAAAGCGCAGGAAGCGCTACGGGAGCTACGATCGGCGTGGAAAGCTCAAAAACAGGGTGAGTATCGACCAGCGGCCTGCTATCGTGGATGCCCGCCAGCGTCTGGGTGATTGGGAAGTGGATACGATTATCGGAAAAGGACATCGTCATGCGATTGTCTCACTGACCGAGCGGAAGTCTCGTCTGGCCCTCTTGAGAAAGGTCGAGCGCAAGACAGCTCAAGCGGTGGCTGATGCTGTTATCGAACTCATGCAGTCGCTGCCGATCCGAACCTATACGATCACAGCGGATAATGGCAGAGAGTTTGCGGATCATGAGCGGATCGCGAAAGAGTTGAATGCTGATGTCTATTTTGCTCATCCCTACTCATCCTGGGAGCGAGCTACCAACGAAAACATGAATGGTCTCATTCGCCAATACTTTCCGAAGAAACGCAATTTCACCACCATCACTAAGCAAGAAATCGAATTCGTCACGGAGAGACTCAACAACCGACCCAGAAAATGTCTTGGCTTCAAATCACCGAATCAGGTATTCTTCAATCACTCACCCGCTGTTGCACTTGGTAGTTGAATCCAGGCTTTTTATATATTTGATTGTACCGGTTTATTAAGAAATTGTTAATAAGCCAACTGGTACCGCCACAAACATTAGCAAGAGTCACAAACTGGTAGAACGGCGAAAATCGACATCCATTCTCAGTTTCTGCGAAATGCAACGAAGCGTGAGGATTCATTTTCAATCGAAAACCTCCCCACATGCACTTCGGACTGAACCATCCATGACATGGATCATGGATAATTATATATTCCGCAGCATAGAATCTTGACATTCCCCCTCGATCAAGGTATCCTTCCAGCGCTGCCCGCGGGCGTAGTTCAGCGGTAGAACGTCTCCTTGCCAAGGAGAAGGCCATGGGTTCGAATCCCATCGCCCGCTCTGATCCAGATCATCCCTCAATATAACCTGACACCGACCGGCATATCTCGATTGCCGATTTACTCCCAGGCGACGTAGCCAAGTCTGGTAAGGCAAGGGTCTGCAAAACCCCCATTCGTCGGTTCAAATCCGACCGTCGCCTCTGAAGAAAAGATATTCGAAGGATGCGTAAGGTTTACTTGGAAACCTTACGTATTTTTTTAATACCACATCCTCTGAATACTTTGCCACCAGTAGAAGTCCTGAAGCAGCGAATAACAATCGTGATTATTGAAGGGATATCACTGTATTGAATCAGAGTGATTTCAGAAATTGCCCCCCGTTTGGTTCGCCACCTGCCATTACAAAAGCTAACCGTTGATTACACGACACGGTCGTTGGTTAATGATTCATTTATATTTATCGACGAAAATACTGCATAGATCGAGGTGACTGATGAACAATCAAAATCAACCCGCTTCTCAAACCGGCAGAATCGCAGTCCTAACAACCGTGAGCTGTGGATGTATCCTTCTTCTAATCGCCGCGCTTGTCGTACCCTTCGTGGTTGGGCCCAAACTCTATGACCGATTTACAGAACTTCTTCAAAATGAGAAAGCTGATTCAGGAATTCCATCTCTGGTGGGATTCTACGATGTCTTTGGTCCAGGTGTTGTCAATATAAGTGTCTTCACCAACCATGGAGGCATAATTGGAGAAGGTGCAGGTTCAGGCTTCGTAATAGATGAAGCGGGACACATCGTTACCAACAATCACGTTGTTGATGGTGCAGAATCGATATCCGTCATCTTCTACAACGGTTATGAAGTCCCTGCAGAAACGGTAGGTACGGATCCGTACAGCGACCTGGCGGTGATCCAGGCCGAATCTTTGCCAGAAGGCGTGATGCCGCTCGCGCTGGGGGACTCGGATTCTGTCGAGGTCGGCGAATGGGTCGTCGCTATCGGTAATCCTTTCGGACAGCAAAGCAGTATGACGATAGGTATCGTCAGCGCTGTGGGTCGAACCATCAGCTCGGGGGCAACGCCCTTTTCAATTCCACAAGCCATTCAAACCGACGCAGCGATCAACCCGGGCAACTCAGGAGGACCACTGCTGACACTCGATGGACAAGTCGTCGGAGTCAACGCACAAATTGCCACGGGAGGGATCAGCGCCAACGCCGGTGTGGGATTTGCAATCCCCTCCAATATTGTGCGACTCGTCGCGCCCTCGCTCATCGAGAACCAGGAATATACCTGGCCATGGCTTGGCGTGACAGGAACGGATTTATCGCTCATACTTCGCGAGGCCAACAACATCCAAGCACAGCTTGGAGCCTACATCTTGAATGTCGACCCACAGGGACCGGCCGCAGATGCTGGCCTTCAGGGGATCACAGGGACGCAATTGATGGATGCAATCGAAGTCCCCATTGGCGGAGATGTCATTATCGCTGTCGATGGAGAAGCGGTTAACAGTTTCAGCGACCTATTGGTTCACATCGCTTACAAGCACCCGGGCGATGAGGTAAATTTAACCGTTCTGCGCGATGGTTACGAAGTAGAAATTAGCGTCGTTCTCGCGCCGCGACCATAACGATCAGCGACGAAATCCATTCCATCCAATACTCATACCTATCACTTCCGCATGGCATTCCATTCGCGCACGAGTTCTTTTTCTTTGCGACTCAAGTTCCTGGGCAGTTCGACTTCGATGGTCACGTATAAATCACCGCGCTGATCGGGATTCCGAAGATTGGGCATTCCCAAACCCTTGAGCCGAAACACTACTCCGTTTTGGGTCTCGGGCGGGATGGTCAGATCGACCGAACGATCGATACCGGATACTCGCACCTCACCCCCTAGAAGCGCGGTGTATAAATCCACAGGAACCGTTAATTGCAAATCGTCACCCTCACGCCGGAATCGAGATTGGGGTTCAACTTCAATGCGAACGTACAGGTCACCAGACTGAGCGCCACTCGTGCCAGGTTGTCCCTGACCACTCAATCGAACCCTCGATCCGGTCCGAACGCCAGACGGGATTTTCGCTTCGATACGTCGGCCATCCTCCCACTCGAGAATGCGCTGCACTCCGTGTAAGGCCTCATCCAAATGAATGCGAACAGTATGTTCGACATCCTGCCCACGCCGAGGCCTGGGGGTATATCCACGCTCTCGATAACCTCCCGATCTAGCACTTCCCACACCACCGAACATCGTCTCAAAGAAATCCGAAAATCCTCCCGATCCCCCACCAAATATATTTTCGAATTCCTCCGGACTCACGCTACGCGAATACACGCGTTGACCGCCCGGCTGCGCCGCCCACTGACCCCAGTCAAAATCCTCCGCACTGCCACCGGCCCGCTGATATTGTTTCCACTGCGAACCAAAGCTATCGTACTTCTCTCGCTTTTCCGGAGCGGACAGGACCTCATACGCTTCGCTGACTTCCTTAAAGCGGTTTGCCGCGGAGGTATCTCCCGGATTGACATCCGGATGGTGTTTTCGCGCCAGCTTCCGGAAAGCGCTTTTGATTTCACCATCTGAAGCGTTCTTCTTTACGCCCAGTATCTTGTAGTAATCCTTGTAATCCATTTGCCTCTACACCTGATCGTACAACGAGTACGAACATTCCTTCTAACGTAATATTCAGGTGATTCAGCCGCTACATTGGTTTCAACGTCTCAATCACTCGACAATACCTATTTAATGAAGGTCAAATGCTCGATCCCCCACCGACGATCTCCCATGGTCGATGGCCTTTCCATCATCTTATCCGCTTCGTCTTAGAACCACATTAGAGAAGAGGGGGATAATCAACCTTCGGTTGAAAAAACAATGGTTTCAACAGTTGTAGCTGTCGATGACGGTGTGCTGCTTGAAGTGATTTAGTATGTAAAAATGCATTTCTGATGAAAACGTTTTACCAACTCGATTCAGCATTCTTCTCGATCGATTCACGATGTTCCCGATAATGCTCGTAAGTGTTGGCCGCGATACCGGCCAACAATGGCTCCTCTGGCTGCGCCCCCCCAACCTGTGGTGCGATCATCGTCTCAAATGACATGCCATCCAGATCCCGCAGTACCTGTTTGTGACATTCATGAGACATCGAGCGGATCTCTGTGAGCGACCGATCCTGATAGCGTTCGTAAAGAAGTGCATTTAACCCATCTTCATCCAGGGAATTGAATTCCTCCGGATCCATCTGGAGCGCTTTATATGCTGGTTGATTGTGGATGAAATGCAGGCACATGAATCGTTCCCAGGCTGCGATGTGCACCAGGATGTCCTTCACAGACCAGATACCAAATGCAGGAATGTTCATCTTCTCGGAACTGATCTTGGAGATCAACAATACGAACGCGGTCCACTCCGTTTCAATCTTCGCCAGAAGTTCGGCTTTGGATTTCGGGAGACCGAATCCCCCAATCGGATTTTCATTCACAGGGCATTTCCTCCACAACACTCGCAATGGTCAGATACATCCAACTTGGGAGTCCCTTCTATCGATAGCCCACCCTACATAACCTGCTATAATTTCTTTACTGGTTATAAATTAACACATCGCTTCTAACCTGTCAAGTATATCTTGTTGGTTATATTATGTGGGGAGATAATAAACGAAATGACGAGTCTGCCATTTGAGAAGAACTGGGATTTCGACGCAGGTTTGCTGCCCTTGGACTTCGCCAACACGGCGGATTGGCACGCCAGATCCGATCCGATCGAGAAACTTGATTCGTACGCCGATCTTGTAGACTGGTCCTGGCGGGCTGGCCTGCTGACGGAGAAAGCCGTGCAGCAACTGCTTACCGCAGCCGAACAGCGACCGGAAGATGCGCATCGATCACTGGATCGTGCCATCGAGATCCGCGAAGCGATTTATCGAATCTTCTCCCATCACGCCGCAGGAACCGAGATCCCCAAAGTTGACCTGGACCTTTTCAATGCTGCACTTAGTGAAGCGCTGCGCCAGGTCGGGATTGAGAATTCGCCTGAGGGATTCTCCTGGGGTTGGCACGACAAAGACCATGATCTGGAAAGCATGCTCTGGCCGATCCTGTGGGAGGTGGCAAGATTACTCACTTCCGATGATGTGAAGCGAGTCGGTGAATGTGCCGACGACCGGGGGTGCGGTTATCTTTACTACGACAGCAGCCGAAACCGCAGCCGGCGCTGGTGCAGTATGGAAAGCTGCGGCAATCGAGCGAAAGCACAAAGACACTACAAACGATCGAAAACGAGAGAGTAACGTCCTTATGGGGAGAATACCTCAATAATATTCCATCGACATCAATGACAAGGAAAAAGAAATCGGATATACTCACTCAGTGAGTATATATGTCGAGAACGCACAAAACCACTCAAGTATTATCCCCGGAGTACATCGTTCTGGGTTTGTTGAAACTCCAACCCAGCCACGGGTACGCGCTTCATCAACGTCTAGAAACAGCGTTGAGTCAAGTCTGGCGTATCAGCCTCAGCCAGGTTTACAACATCTTACACAGACTCGATAAACAGGGATTCATCCAAGAGTCTGGAAATGTATCAGCCACGCAAGATATGCATCGTGTACTCTTCCAGGTCACGGAAGCGGGTGATCGGCATTTCGAGACCTGGATGCAAACCCCAGTCGGTCCCAGCGTACGCGCCATACGCATGGCCTTCATCTCTAAGCTGTTTTTCGCCGATCGACTCGGCCGATCTGACCTGCAAGAACTGATTGCTGCACAACGATCGGTGATTAATACCCAGCTTGATAAATTATACGCGCAGGCCGACTCGGTCCCCAAAACGCAATTCGTCAATCACCTTGGTCTACAACTGCGGATCAAGCAACTGGAATCGCTGCAAGACTGGTTCGAAGGAACAATCACCGCCAATACTATTACACAGGAGAGAGATACATGAAATATAGGCACATCATTCTTACCAGCTTAGTCATTCTGCTCACCTTTACACTGGCCTCCTGCCAGAATGACTCAACTGCGACATCTGCACCTCCGACTCCTACAGAGGCAGAGACGGAGGTTGAGCCAGAACCTAAAGCTGAAGTTGAGATACAGGAAGACGTATCGATCACGGTGGTAGATGCCCTCGACCGGGAAGTCACCTTTTCATCTCCCCCGGATCGCATCATCATCGCTGGCAAGGCCACCACGCTGGTGGTCAACGCCGTCTACCTCTTTCCCGAAGCACAGGAACGAATGGTGTCATTCGAAAACCGCAGCCAGCGAGGCTTCCATTTCTACGAGGTGCTTATCCCGCAGTTCGATGATTTGGAACTACTCGAACGCAACGCTGGACCGGAACAGATCGCGCCTTTCAATCCGGACGTGGTCGTGCTGAAGAGTTATATGGCGGACAGCCTGGGCGCAGCACTCGAAGTGATCGACGTTCCGGTGGTTTATGTGGATTTCGAAACTCCCGAGCAATTTGAACGCGATATCGCCATTATCGGGGAACTTCTGGATAATCCCCAGCGGGCGGAGGAGATAAACGATTTTTATAACACGGTGCTTCAAGGTATCGAAATGAAGCTGGAAGACGTCGCCCAAACAGATAAACCCAATGTCTTGCTCATGCAGTACAGCGATGAGGAAGGCGAAATCGCTTTTGAAGTTCCTTCCATTGACTGGATACAGACCCAACTCGTCATCCTGGCCGGCGGCACCCCAGTCTGGATGGAAGCTGCGGAAGCCGGCGGTTGGACGGTGGTTGGGTTCGAGCAAATCGCGGCCTGGAATCCCGAAAAGGTCTTCGTCATCAATTACGCCGAGGACCCGACTGCAGCCGTTGATAGTCTAAAACAGAATCCCAATTGGATGGCGCTGGATGCCGTTCAGCAAGATGAAATCTACGGTTTCCCGGGCGATTTCTGGAGCTGGGATCAACCCGATCCGCGCTGGATCCTGGGCTTTACATGGTTAGCGACCAAAATCCATCCTGAGATCATGACACATATCGACATCGAGTCGGACACGGTGCATTTTTACACCGAAATGTATGGCTTGGACCTGCTTGCAATCGAATCGCAGATCTTGCCCATCATTCGACCCGAGTTCAACTGAAATTCACGAGGGGTACATGAAGCATCTCGATCGGCGTGGATATCTCTTCATCCTGCTCGGCGTAACGCTGCTCGCCGTCTTCCTTGCGTCTCTTTTCGTCGGGCGTTATCCACGGCCATACTGGATGCCCATCCGGTTATTGGGAGAGGATGCGTTGGCGCGCCGACTCGTCCTCTCCTTACGACTTCCCCGCCTGTGTTTGAGTTTGCTGCTTGGCGTCACACTCGCCGCAACGGGAGCGGTAATGCAGATGATATTCCGCAACCCACTGGTGGAACCCGGATTCCTGGGCGTATCTCAGGGGGCGACCTTCGGTGCAGCACTCAGCATACTCTGGATTGGATCCGCCTGGAGCATGCATACCCTGGCCATCTTCTTCGCCATGGCAGGCCTGTTTGCTTCGTACATTCTCGCCCAACGCATGCGCTTCGGCGGCTGGGTGCTGCGGCTCGTGTTGGCCGGCATCGTCGTCTCGGCCTTGTTTTCAGCCGGAACGGGAATCCTCAAGACCATGGCCGATCCATTAACGCAGCTTCCCGAGATTACCTTTTGGCTGTTGGGTGGATTGTGGTCGGCGACCTGGGAAAAAACACTGCACGTGCTGCCCTTTGTGATTCCGGGGTTAACCCTGGTTTTTTTGCTGCGCTGGCGATTAAATCTGCTCTCCCTCGATGATGAAACGGCCTGGTCGTTGGGCGCAGCGCCAGCCCGCGAACGCAGTCTGCTGCTCTTCGGCGGCGTCGCCGCCACGGCTTCGCTGACCTCGGTGGCCGGCATCGTGGGCTGGGTCGGGCTCATTATCCCGCATCTTTCTCGCCGTCTCTTCGGCGCCGACTCGCGCTACAATCTGCCGGGCGCCATGCTGCTGGGAGGCATCTTCACTATTCTCTGTGACGACATCGCCCGCAGCTTGATGGCCGGAGAAATCCCGCTGGGCATCCTGACTTCGTTACTCGGGGCCGCCACCTTCATCGCCCTGATGATCACTATTAAACGGAAACCGGGCTTATGAACGAACACGCGCTGATCACCATCGACGATCTTCGCTTCCGCTACGAAACCAGCCAGGCCTGGATTTTTAACAATTTGACGGCCATGATTTCCGCCTCGGAAATCACGGCGATACTTGGCCCGAACGGCGTTGGCAAGACCACGCTGCTGCACATCCTCATTGGTTTGCTGCCCTTCCAATCCGGCTTGGTACAGCTTGCGAATCACCCATTGGACAGCTACTCACGCCGGGAAATGAGCCGCTTAATTGGGCTTGTGCCGCAGTTGGAAAGAATACCTTTCCCCTTTTCCGTCCACGAATACGTATCGATGGGCCGGGCACCATATATCGGCATGCTGGGAACACCCAAATCGGAGGACCAACGTCGCGTCGATCAGGTACTGGAGATCCTCGACCTGCAAAATCTGCGCGCACGATCTGTAGATGAACTCAGCGGCGGCGAGTCGCAGCTGGTGCGCATCGCACGCGCCATGGTGCAGGAGCCGCGCGTCCTTTTGCTAGACGAGCCTACCGCACACCTGGATCTGGGGAACAAACACAGGATACTTGAAGTACTGCAATCCCTCGTCGACGACCGTACGAGTGTGATTTTCACCACCCACGATCCCGATGCGGCATTCGCCATCGCCGGGCAGGCGCTGCTGATCCACGAGACTTCAGCCCTGGCATTCGGTCCGGTGGAAAATGTGCTTACGAGCAAAAATCTCTCCCACGCCTATCGATTACCCGTTGAAGTACGCCGCGTGGATGGCCGCTTCATCGTCATGCGGAAGGAAGAGAACGGTTGAGCAATCGCAGTGACCTCTTCATCGTCAGCGGAAGCGTGGGCTCGGGGAAAACCACGTTCTGCAGACATGCGATCGACACGATCCGGAATTCAACAAAATCGACCTGGAGTGCAAAGGGCATCCTTGCCCCTGCCATCTTTGATGGGGACACAAAGGTTGGTATCGAAGCACTCGATCTGGCTTCGGGAGAACGAAGGCAACTGGCCCAGCGCCGTACGGATTCATCTTCGGGAATACAGACTCAACAGTGGTCGTTGGATCGAGACGCTGTCGATTGGTGCAATCAACTCCTGCGTGCCGCCGTGCCCTGCGATCTGCTCGTTGTGGACGAGCTCGGACCGCTGGAATTCGAGCGAGATGAAGGTTTTCAGGAAGGCATGATTGCACTGGATTCAGGACAATATATAGTTGCGCTGGTCGTCGTACGAAGGAAATTGCTGCACTTCGCCGAAGCGCGATGGCCGAATGCAAAAGTGCACACGATCCGGGACCGGGATCAAGCGCTTACGAGTGCAGATCAATTGATCAAAAAATTACACTTCTAAATCGATCGGGGTTTCTTCCGTGTGTAGACAATCCCGAATCAATCATCCCCGCTTTCTAACAAAATCGTGAATGCCAGGCCAAATCGTAGTGGTTGAGGGCTCGCAGCGCTCGTAGGGTATTCCAGCGGCTGGGCTGGCCGGGTTTTTCCATTTCGAAGTGGAGTTTTCCGGGATATCTGGTCTGCATCGGCCAACACCCATCGGTCCGCCGTTTTTTCAGCAGCACATCACAAGCCGGCTGCATGCGTTCGTCCCAGGGCACACCGGCGTCCTGGAAGTAATCGAGGGTGCGCAGGATATCTTAATGCCAGCGCCCTGGGAAACTCAGCCGCAGGAAATCTTTATGGATGATCTCACCCGTGTGATCGGATTTATACAGTTGATGTATTAATATGAATTCGCGCGAACTCGCCGCCGCAGACTGCAGTTCGTCCAGTCGATAGGTGTATCCATTTCGTTCGTATTCATGAATGCCTTCCAACACGGAAATCGTCGAGTGCAGTGAGCTGTGTCTCGCACCGCCCCGGTTTCGTTCGCAGTTAAAGCCACCGTCTTCCATGCGCTCATCGATAACATAATCAACAATGGATTTCAGCTGATCCTCATCTGCACCAAAATAACACGCATAATTGAGGAACATGCCGTTGACGCACACGTCGCTGACCTCAATCGTCTTGGCGGGATTGACTCCACCATCCGCGGCTTTCGTCGTCTCGAGAATGATCTCGATACTCCGCTTAATGTCTTTGTTCTCCGGCTGGATTTGCAGTGTTTTTAAATTAAGAAGCGTGTAATGTGAACTCGTCCACTTCGGCTGGTAGAAACCGCGCCCCCAATGTCCTTGTGGATGCCTTTCCGCGAGGAAGGCTGCCCCCCAACCCTCGTCAGCGATGCGCGCCTGCAAATCCGGACGCGATTCACCCAGCAAGTCCCGGTGGACCTGGAATTGAATCGATACATCCCCATCCAACAGCCAATCGCGACTATTATCATCCATATTCAATACGCTATCAGGTAAATCACATCATACAAATATGCAGCCAACCATGTTATATCGGCAATCCTGGCAACCCGAATAGTCTCGAGTCAGGTTGTTTTTTCAGGATGCCGATGCATGATTCTCCTCACCCATTCGCAGTAAATCCCTTGCATACCCACAGACAATGGCTGCAAACAGCGTGACGAAATTAAATAAGGTGAGAACCGGCACGATATCCGCATTGTCATAACCAAAGAAATGCCCGAGCAGGATCAACCCAGGGAAAACCATAAAGAAGCCCAAGACCGATGCCGCCAAGGTCCATGGCCAAATGCGAGCAAGCAGTGGCCGCAGTCCATCCGGAAGAATCCAGCGCCACAGTTTTAACGGCTTGTTGATCCGGGTGGCGACTGCGCCCACGATGATGCCAATCAACGGCGGCCCAAAACCCCCGCCGACGAGCAGCAGCAAAACTGAAAGCAAGATCAGGATGTAGCCGCCTCCCTTTCGATCGACGAACACCACTCCCCAGATCGCGGTGATGAGCGACATCAACACGGCGATAATACCCGTAACGCGTATATTGGAGATGATGGTCATAGCAGGTTCACCGGCCATAATGCGGAAGAGTTCGTTATCAGGCCATGATTCGATGAACATTTCGTCTGCAATCACATCACCCTGCAGAATCTCGCCGACCGCATGTTCCATGCCAACCAGACCAACGATTATGGAAAAAATAAATACCATCCAGTGTGTTGCGTTTTTCGGCTTAATGCGTTTCATTCCTTGTCCCACACCAAACCTCCAGTTTTCCCCATTATAGAGTCTTTTGGGTATGATTCTCATTAAATCTTGGGGGAATTATAAGTCAGAATCATTCGACTGATGATCTTTTTCCATTATTAAATGATAAAATTCATGATAAGCAATTCTCGCTTAGCGAAATTCTCTCCGCTTGAATAAAAGGTGGGCTGCAATGAGAGAATGGACCACACTCAAAGAACCGGCAGTCTCTCTATGGATAGACCAATACAATGCCAAGAAGACTTGTCATGCATCCAAAGTATATGGAGTATTTAGATGAAAAAGATAACCTTTTACCAAATCTTAACCCTACTGGTAACTGCGCTCACTTTAACGGTGAACGCTTTGGCCAATACTTTACCGATAAACGGCCAAACGACGGGTGAAATATCGGACCGCTTCGCCATATTCTTCGTTCCAGCCGGCTACGTATTCTCGATCTGGGGGCTGATCTATCTTGGCCTGATCGCCTTTGCCCTTTACCAGATTCTGCCCGAGCAGCGTGAAAATCCGTTGCTCAAAGAAATCGCACCGGCATACTGGCTGGGCAGTCTCGCCAATGCCGCCTGGATTTTATTGTGGCACTTTGAATACTTCCCACTCACGCTGGCCGCCATGCTCATCCTTCTGGCGACTCTGCTGTATATCTACGTGCGAATTTCGAAAGCCCGAATAAGTCTTGATCGCAATCAAAAATGGTTCCTTCAACTCCCCTTCAGCATCTACCTGGGTTGGATTTCCGTGGCCACGATCGCCAACGTCTCCCAGGTGCTTTTCTCCGCAGGCTGGAATGCCTGGGCAATCTCAGCGGCGTCATGGACGGCGATCATGCTCGGAGTTGCTGCATTCCTCGGCCTCATGATGCAACTGCGGGAAAACGACTCCACCTACGTCCTCGTGCTGATATGGGCCTTCATCGGCATCGCCATCAAGCATGCAGACACCCATCTGGTCGCCTATTCGGCCTGGGTGTTTACGACCGTTTTAGCGTTGGCTGTCATTGTCGATTTTTTCCGTAAACGAGGTTTTCTCCTGAAGGGGGTGTAATCATGACCACCAAGATCGTCACCGATTCGACGTGCGACCTGCCGCAGGACATCATTCAAAAATACGATATCACCGTCCTTCCGCTGTATATCAACATCGGTGACGAAGGTTTTCTAGACGGTGTCGAAATCACACGTAAGGAATTCTACACCAACTTGCCGGACTATAAGATTCACCCCACGACCGCCACACCGGGATTAGGGAAATTTTCCCAAACCTATCAAGCGCTCGCAGAATCGGGCGCATCGGAAATACTATCCATCCACATTTCAGAAAGCCTGAGCGCCACAGTGGCTGTAGCCCGCCAAGCCGCTCGGCTATTCAGACAAATTCCGGTCACCGTGCATGATTCCCTGCAGCTCAGCATGGGCACCGGTTTCCAGGTGGAGCTTGCCGGGCGTCTGGCGGCCGAAGGCAAATCGAGCGACGAAATCCTGGCCGCATTAGCGCAGATCATCCCCCGCTCGTTCGCCACTGCAAGGTTGGATACGCTGGATTACATGCGCCGCAGCGGACGATTGAACCGCATCATGGCCGGGATCGGAAGCATTTTACAGCTGAAACCGATCCTCACCATGAAATTGGGACAACCCCGCTCGGAACGCGTGCGTACGAAGGAAAAAGCTGAAGCCCGCTTGATCCAAATGCTGGAAGAATTT
Source organism: Anaerolineales bacterium (assembly GCA_034430895.1). GTDB lineage: Bacteria > Chloroflexota > Anaerolineae > Anaerolineales > E44-bin32 > WVZH01. The sequence goes on from DAOUDW010000046.1 coordinate 13,330, forward strand.
CAACCGATCGAACGCTTTGCATTGGTACACACCAATGCGCCACAGGAAGCAGAAGCGTTCCACGCCAAAATCACCCACCTGATTCCTCCGGGAGAAGTGATTTCGATGAACATTACACCCGTGATTGGCGCCCATATCGGTCCGGGTGCGGTGGGTTTTGCCATCATCGCAAAGTCACCTGTTTGAAATCGAGAAAGGAGCATTTCGTCATGCAAAATGAAGAACGACGCGCATGGATCGCCATTCCCATCATCATCATCATCGCCGCAGGTGTTGTCCTTGCCGGCAGCCAGGGAGGCCAAAACGTAGCGAATGTGCCCATATTCGCCCTCTGTGTAGTGCTGGCATTCCTCATCCAATGGATTGCCTTCATCCCTGCCTATCGCTTGCAGACCGAGAAATTCTTCGATCTGATGGGCAGCATCAGCTACATCAGTGTTATCATCCTGGCGATGCTATTAAGCACTTCACTCGATGGCCGCGCCTGGCTGCTGGCTGGCATGGTCATCATCTGGGCAGCCCGATTGGGTACCTTCCTGTTTCGTCGCATCATGGTTGCCGGGGAAGACCGACGCTTTCGGGAGATCAAGCCATCCTTCGCCCGCTTTCTGCTCACATGGACCTTGCAGGGCCTCTGGGTCACTTTTTCACTCGCCGCCGCATTAGCCGTCATCACATCCGAATACCGTGCCGAACTTGGTTTCTTCGCCATACTGGGTTCCTTGATCTGGCTGGTTGGTTTCGGCATCGAAGTGATCGCGGACTGGCAAAAAAGCAAGTTCCGTGAAGACCCACAAAACGCCGGCAAATTCATCCAATCGGGTTTATGGGCCTGGTCGCGGCATCCCAATTATTTCGGCGAGATCGTTCTCTGGATCGGCGTGGCGATCGTTGCCTTACCGGTCCTGCGCGGCTGGCAGTGGGTGACGATGATATCCCCGATTTTCATCTTCTTGCTGCTCACGCGCATCAGCGGCGTGCCCATGCTGGAATCCCGTGCGGATGAAAAATGGAGAGGCCAGGCGGATTATGAGGCCTACAAAACCAATACATCGATCCTGGTTCCGCTCCCACCCAAAAACGCTGTTTCTGAATCTTGATAACAGCGGAATATGAAAACGAGGATCAAGAGGTATACCTGCACCTTCAAAGACATCTTGATCCAACCGAAAAGGAAATAGAACCATGTTGGAAATTCTGAAAATCATCGCTGCAGCAGCGACCATCCTCACCGGGGCCGTCTCGCTCTTCTGGCCGCTGAAGGTTCTCAGTTTTACGGGCCTGGATGTAAACGGCGGCCGTGGGATCACTGAAGTTCGAACCATACTCGGCGCGCTTTTCATCGGCCTGGGCGCCGCAGTACTGTACTTCAATTCGCAGGAGACCTATCAGGTCCTCGGCATCACCTATCTGGTCATGGCCGTTGTTCGCGGCGTGACGATGTTCCTGGATGATTCCGTCGTTTCGTCCAACGTGATCAGTTTTTTTTCCGAACTCGTCCTTGGCGTCATTTTAGTTTTGTAAACGGAAAAAATACGAATGCGGTATGCAAAACTGTTATCCGCTTGCGGAATCATCGCCATGACGGCGGCCTTGATCTACGGATTCACCGTCGGGGATTTCGGGTCGGATGGCGCCCAGCTGCTGCGCAACCCCTGGGGCGTGGTCTCCATGGTCGATCTCTACACCGGTTTCGCCCTCTTCTCGGCATGGATCGTGTTTCGAGAGGATTCCCTCTGGCGTGCACTCGCCTGGGTGGTGCTGACCTTGGTTTTGGGCTTCTTCACCGCCAGCGTGTATGTCTTCCTCGCGCTGCAGGCCAGCGGCGGAGATTGGGGACGCTTCTGGATGGGCAAACGAGCCAATGGATAAACGCGGGGAGCTGATCGAAGAACTCAGAATGGTGTTCTCCGGAAGAGGCGCCCGGCTGCTCGATTCACTGCTGCCCTTGCTGGTCTTTCTGATCGCTAATCCCTTGTTGGGATTGAATCCCGCCCTGTGGGGATCCATTGGCGTGGCTGGTGTCGTGGCGCTTTTACGCATCTTGCGCCGCGAATCCTTGCGCTATTCCCTCGCTGGCCTGGGCGGTGTGTTCCTCGCCGCCTTGTTCGTCAGGATCAGTGGATCTGGGGCGGGATTTTTCTTTCCGGGGTTCATCTCGGGCGCCATCACCATTGTTCTCTGTATCTTCAGCGTACTCATTCGGCGTCCGCTGGTAGCATGGACCAGTTTCATCGTGCGGCGGTGGCCGCCGGGCTGGTATTGGCACCCAAAAGTCCTGCCCGCCTACAATGAGGTTACGATCATCTGGACTGTGGTCTTTGCCGCCCGTCTGGGTTTTGAATTCTGGTTATACCAGCGCGATTCACTGGACGCCTTAGGCCTTTCGAGAATCATCCTGGGCTGGCCGCTCATCGTCGTCCTGCTGATCGGCACGTATCTCTACGGATTGATGCGGCTGAGTCAATTGCAGGGTCCCAGCGTCGAGGAATTCAAGGCGGGAAAAGAACCACCTTGGGAAGGGCAGAAACGAGGTTTTTGAATTTCCCAAGACAATCATTTCGAAATAGATATCGCCTCATCTGCATGTAAAATAAATCATCATAATCCCCATCCCAGGTAAAACAGAGACTATCAACTTGCCGCGCACTCCCCAGCGTGCTAGGATCGTAGCCAATTCTCGAAATCGGACCTGTCTATGAAAGCGCGAATTTCCCAAGTGCTCACGCGACCCACCGTCCAGGCCTGCATGGCAGCGACCATCGCCTTCTCCGTCTATTTACGTACCCTGGCGCCGACGGTGATGTGGTACGACATGGGCGAGTTCGCCACGTCAGCTTACGTCCTCGGCATCGCCCACAACACCGGCTACCCGCTCTACATTCTTCTGGGGAAACTGTTCACTTTTCTCCCCATCGGCGACGTCGCCTACCGCGTGAATTTAATGTCTGCTTTCTTTGCCGCCTCCACAGTATTCCTGATCTTCCTCATCGTCGTGCAACTGACTCAAAAACGAAGCACAGCGTGGCTTTCAGCACTGACAGTTACCTTTTCCTCGACGCTGTGGGGCAACGCCACCTGGGCGGTATCCTATGATTTGAACGCATTCCTGACCGCATTGATATTCTGGTTGTTCGTTCGCTGGCAGGAGGAAGGATCCAGAAAATTTATTTACCTCGCCGGATTGATTTTTGGATTGAGTTTGGGCAACCACCGACTGATCCTGATCGTCTTCCTTCCCGGCCTTTACTTGGTCTGGCACATGACTCGCAGCGGAGTGGACCGCCTGGGCTGGAAGGGCATCGTCACACTCGGTGGGCTGATTCTGATCGGCTTCAGCATCAACCTGTATCTTCCCCTGCGCGCCGCGCAGGAACCGGCCTACATGTGGGCGGATGCCTCGGACCCGGACACACTGCTGCGCATGCTTTTCGTGGGCGCCACGGATCGAAGCACTTTCATCAACCCCTTTCGTAACGTCGCCACGCGGCGTATTTGGCTGACCACCCTCACCCGTTTCCCGGCATACGAATTAACCATTCCCGGTCTGTTGCTTGCTGCGATCGGTGGGTATTGGTTATTCCGCAGGAAACGCCCCGTATTTCTCAGCAGCATCCTGGCCATGCTGCTGACCCTGGTGATGATCTCCGTCTACGGCATTCACAACATCTTCAACTACTTCCTACCGATCTACCTGTTCCTGGCCATCTGGATCGGCTGCGGAGTAGCCCAAATCTTTTCCTGGATGGATACAAGCCTGCCGAGAGATACAGATTCCCAGATCGCGATACTTCGACCAATATTTAGAACAGCAATACTGCTCTCCCTTTGCTTCTTGATTCCATTTTCGTTGTTAATCAGAAATTTCAACCGTCTGGACCGCAGCCAGCACCGGCATGCCGGCGATTTCGCCCATTATCTCTTCGGGACATTGGAAGATAACGCCATCGTCCTGGCGGATTTCTGGTCCTGGGCACCCTTGAGATATTCCCAGCTGGTGGAAGGAGTAGGGCCGGAGATTGTGGTGCTGCCTGCCCTCTCCGATTCGGACGTCGATCAAATGCAGTTCTTGGACGTATTACAAGAAGCCGGCGCCAGTGTATACGTGGCCGTCAGCGCTGAGGACACCCCGCGTCTGCAGATCGAACCGCAGCGGCTTCAACTCGTGGCACCCTATGTTATTCAGGGCATGACCACGCCGCGGCAGCCGCTTCCGGAGTACAAAGACCTCCTCGTCCCCAGCGGCATGCTCTATCGCGCCGTAAGCAGCCCGCCGGACCTGACCGTCGACGAAGCGCTCGTAGAAAGGTCCATAGAAGTAGTTTTTTCCGGAGAAATTTCTCTGGTAGGCTTCGAGATCCACCCGGCTTCTATCAAGCCGGGTGAAAGTTTCCAGGCAAGCTACGATTGGCTCTTGATTCAGGATACGGAAAAGAATTATTGGGTAGATATCCTTTTCACCGATAGTGACGGTAATGTACTCACCGAATCCGGATTCCCACTCTGGCTGCACAGCCACTGGGTCGGCGCCCTGGCCAACCTAACATCAACCTGGCCTGCAGGAACAATCCAGCGCGAAGTGCTGGATGGCATCGTCCCTAGAGAAATCCCGGCAGGGACCTATCAGATTCGCGCCTTTCTGTATCGAGGCATTCGGGAGGATTCTGTCGCAGTCGATGGCGCCGAATCATCCCAGGTGGGAACACTGCTGGGAACAATTCAAGTCCTCGGAGATTAAATCAAAAAGATCCCTTCTCACATGGATCGGGGATCTTTTTAACGATGTTTACGTGGTCATTACGGCTGGGCTACATTCCCATCCGTGTCCCAGGAATAGGTATATTCCGTGGGCAGGGAGCGCAGATAACTGCAGAAATCGCAATCCGTATCAGCAGCCGCGATCGTGGCGGCGACTGCACGCGCCGTGATGGTCGTGGTAGTCGGATAATACGTCGCCAGGTAGATGTCGACGGCGGTCTGGACCTGTTCCAGCTCGGCAATCTTGGTGTTGGCGGTCGCGGATGTGCTCAGACCGTTCAACGCCAGGGTGACGATGCCGAACAGCACGCCCATGATAGCGATGGTCACCAGCAGCTCGACCAGTGTAAAACCTTCTTCGTTTCGCTGTAATCTCTTCAACATTGGAACACCTCCACTCCAATCTCACAATTTCGATATGGTATAACGAACGATTCGTAACTCGCATTTATCATAGAGAATTCGATCCGGATGTCCCTCCTTTTAACTAACTTACATATGCGTAGTATTGCACACAATTCTTGAGACTATCCTTACAAGAGCCTTTCAGTCCGAATTCGTTCTTTCCACCATCTATGTACCACTCAAATACGCTCGATCAAGGCACGCAGCGCTTCTCCATCGTTGGCAACAGCGTAGGCATCTTCCAGCGCAATGACCTGATTGCGGTATAAATTATGGAGCGCTTGTTCCATGGTTTGCATGCCTTCCTGCACACCCGTTTGCAGCACGCTGGCCATCTGATGAGTCTTGCCCTCGCGGATCAGATTGCGAATCGCCGTGTTGGCCAGCATCACCTCAACTACTGCCACCCGCCCCTCCTGATCAAGGCGCGGGAGCAGGGTTTGCGAGAGTACAGCTTCCAGGTTCAAAGAGAGCTGCATGCGAATCTGGCTCTGTTGATGCGGGGGGAAGCTGTCGATGATTCGATCGATCGTCGCAGGCGCGCCGCGGGTGTGCAATGTTGAAAACACCAGATGACCGGTCTCGGCAGCTGTAAGACAAGCCGCCATCGTCTCCGGATCGCGCATCTCGCCCACCAGAATCACATCCACGTCCTGGCGCAATGTAGAACGCAGTGCAGTAGTATATGACTGTGTGTCCTTGCCAATTTCACGCTGGCTGATGCCACAACGTTTATCCTGATAGATGAATTCGATCGGGTCCTCAATGGTCACAATCAGACGCGAATCGTTCTGGTTGAGATGTTCGATCATCGCCGCCAGGGTGGTCGATTTCCCGCTGCTCGCCGGGCCGGTGGCGAGGATCAAGCCTCGCGGCTTGAGCGCCAATTTTTTACAGATTTGCGGGAGCTCCAATTCATCGATAGTGGACAACTCGACCGCCAGGCGGCGAAAGGCCAGGCTGACGCTACCGCGCTGTACGCTGGCATTGACGCGGTAGCGCGCCACATCGAACAGCGTATAGGAAAAATCCAGGTCTCGACTGACTGTGAAACGCTCCCGCAGGACATCGTCACTGATATGTTCGAAAGCCTTCTTGGTCGCATCCGCCGAGAGGGGCTCCTGATCGGAAGCTGGAATGAGTTTGCCGTGCACGCGGTAGATGGGCGGCGCACCGGCACGCAGGTGAAGATCGGATGCCCCGATTTCGACGGCGAACTTCAAGAGGGAGTCAATATTCATCACAAACCTATCCCCACCACCAGCGAATGATTTGCTCACCATAAAACAACGTCGTCAGCGTGCCCAAAGCGATAAACGGTCCGAAAGCAATCGGATCGCGACGTCCAATGCGTCGCGCCGCCAGCAAGGCACCGGAGATCAAACCACCCAGAACGAAGGATAAAAACAATGCCAGGAGCACATTCGGAAAACCTACAACCAGACCGACGAAGGTCATTAATTTCACATCGCCCATACCCATCCCCGTGGGGTAGATATACGCCAATAAAAACAACGAAGTGAAACCAATCGAACCACCGAGCAAACGTTCACCGAGCGAGGGCTCAGGTAAAAACAACGCAGCGATCAGGGCAAACCCAATCGCCGGATAAACGATCCGATTGAGAATCTTGTGATGCTCCAGGTCGATAACCAGGATCACGAGCAGAATGGCGCTGCAACTCGCCACGAAACCGGCATCAACACTTGACGGAAAGCGCAGCCAGATCAAACCGAAAAGGATACCCGTCCCCAACTCAACCCGGAGATAGCGGCGCGGGATCGCTGCCTGGCAATAGCGGCATCGGCCCCGATGAAACAAATAACTCACGACGGGAATCAGATCGATCACCGCCAGCCGTCGTCCACAAGCATCGCAATGCGATGGCGGAGAGGCGATCGATTTACCCTTGGGCAAGCGATCGATGCAGACGTTTAAGAAACTGCCGACCGCCATTCCCAGTAAAGCGAAAAATAGCGCTGCCATTGCCTTCACACCTTTTTCATCGCCAAGCCTATATTGGCCGCATAGGTTGCGATCGGGAAACCCGCCGGCAAGCGAATCGGCGGCTGCGGAAGCTGGACGGGAAAGGATACTTTCGATGCCAATAACTCGATCGATTTCGGATCGTCGAACGGCGCGCCGGTCATATATACCGTCATGCGGGGATCGAGCGGATTCTCTCGATGGCTGTCGTTGTAAAACTGGACCGTACGCGTGAGTTCCAGCGATAGTCGGTCGATAGCGGCAGCCGTATTTGGCTTCCCATCCCCCTGCGGCATGCTGCGCACGATCACTGGCATATCATCGATGACGATGATCACACCGATGCCCTGCTCCTCAAGGTTGACAATGATCCCATTCCGTTGATGGACAGCACGAATGAGTGCCAGCGGTTTTAAATCTATGACACCTGGTTTGATCTTTGCTGCTCGTAAAGCCTCCACCTGCCGGTCGATCACCAATCGGGGGACTGCCAGGGCGTACACCAGGACCTTCTCCTCCTCCCGACGAACAACTTCCCAAGAAAGGTATGTCTCGTCGAGTGGCAGCGGCATTTCTTGCTTGGCCTTGCGTCGAACCGCATCATCGAGCAGATCGGGCTTGATCTGCGGCAATGTCAGCAGTCGGGAAACCGAGCGATGTCCGGTGACACTGGAAACAACATTACGTCTGGAGGCTTTATGCACGCTCAGAAAACGCGCCAATCCCGCACCCATCCGCTCGCTCTCTTGAACCAGGCCTTGCTGCATCAGATCCGGAGAGACGGAGACCGTCGCCCAGCGCAAGGCGCGCTTACCCCGAACGACCAAAAGTCGAATATCACGTCCGTCGAAATCCAAGGTAACGATCTTTCTACCAAACAAGGGTATCCTCCTTAGGCATGGCCGCAGGCGATTCTGAAGACGAATGAAGTGGTACGTTCATTCCGCCTCCGGTTTTACGATCCCGGCGATGCGAACCTCGAAACTGCAGCCTTCCAGGTCCGGTTCGATGGTGATATTGTTGAGTGCAAGCGTTTCCGATCCTTCGTCCTCAAGCCTCGATAAATACGCCAGGCATGATTCCAGATCTGCCGTTGAGAGCACGCTGTAATTGGTCACCTCGAGTGATCCGAGGATGGTAGATTGTGTCTCAGTTCCCAGGCGATGAATGCTCGTCAAATCCACATCACTCGTATTCGCCAGCGAATAGCCACGGCGATACAAATCGAAAGGTGTTTCGATATCTGGAAATGCATCTTCGAGTGACAACAAATTACTTCGCTCGGCGTCCAGTTCATCTTGAAGTTGCTGCAAACCATTCCTTTCAGCTTCCTGCAGGAGTCCGATGTTGGATTCGAGCGCCGAAACCTGCTCATCCAATAGTCGCGTGAGGCGTTCTTTCTGAAATCTACCGCCCAGCAGCAATAGATTCACGCCGGCAAATATCATCGCGAACCCAAGCAACACCCAAGTGGGATTCTCGTTCAATATACTCCAGACTTTTTTCAACATCTCAACCCTTCCCCAGCATACTGCGCCGTCGATCCTGTACATCGCCAACGTGTTGAAACGCATCAACTTCACCGGATATAAAACGCAAAACCATCATGGAATTTCCTCGACGTCACTACCCAGATCGAGCATGATTTCGAATTCGTAGACCGGCGTCAATATCGGCGCGACGATTTCTTCGCTTTCCGTCTCTTCCGGTAGTTGTTTGACCATGTATTCAATGCATGCCTCGCTGAAAATTCCGGAGTCGAGGAGTGCATCCCTCAAAGACGGCGGTAGACGGCGGTCATCCGCCAGACCTACAATCAGCACCTCCGTATCCCGCTGTTGAATACTAACCAGCTCTATTCCTTCTGGGATCGTACTCACGATGGACTGTATAATCTCGCTCCACACCTCGTCCTGGATCACGGCGTTTTCGGCGACCAACTCGATTTCGAGGCTTTGATTTATGACCTCCTCGATCTGCACCAGAAGCGCGTCTTTTTCTTCAATCAGCGGCTCGTATTCATCAAGGACCAATTGAATGCCGGCAAGTTTCATTTCCTGCCGCTTCAATGCCACATCGGCCTGGTTGTAAATCACATAGCTCGGATAGATCAAACCAGCAAAAGCCAGCATGACAAACCAAAGCCGCAACGTGCGCAGCGAGAGCCTGTGGCGCTGGTAGCGTGCAGGAAGAATGTTAAGATCCAACATTTGCACTTGCTTGCTGCGTTTCCTTTTTCTTGAATCCATGGTTGGATTTCCGCTCCTCTCAATTGATGTCCCACGACAGAACGGTTACATTCATGCCTGCGATGTCGATCACACTGGTGATGGTGAAATCATCCGCCTGGGCAACGATCTCGTATTGAGATCCGCCGGCCTCATAGCGGCCGAAGTGCGGTTGATTGTTGCCGCGCAATGCGTAAAAAACACCGCCGCCTGTGTAAACCAACGCCGCACCATCGTTAATCGTCGCCGGTACAGAGGGCTGCAGCGACCAGCCGCCGGCCGAGATATCGTAGCGCCAGAAGTCGGTGGTATTAGCGCCGCGCAGCGCATAGATAAACGCGCTTTGATCATAGGCCATCGATCCGCCATTGCGTACTCTCTCCGGCGTATCATTCACGTCGTCATACCAGCGATTGTCGGAGATATCGTAACGCCAGAAACTTGTCGTGTTGCGGCCCTGGAAGGCATAGATGTTATCGCCACCTGAATAGGCCAGTGCGCCACCCTCACGCACTCGTGACAATGTACTCCATCGATTATTCCATCTATTACTGGAAATTCTATAGCTGAAGAAGCCGCTCCGATTATTCCCCTGCAATGCGTAGATGTAGTCGCCGCCAGTGTAGGTCAATGCGCCGCCGGCCCCAATGCGTGCCGGTGCAGACCACATTCTTTGCCAGGTATCCGTTGAGATTCGATAACGATAAAAAAGGCTTTGGTTGTTGCCGATTAGTGCGTAAATGTAATCCCCGCCCGTGTAGACGAGCGAACCACCGGCGCCTACAGTCCTACTACTAGTAATGCTGGTCAAATCTTCCCAGCTGTCACCCGAGATGCTGTAGCGCCAAAATTCACGCGAATAATCTCCCCGCAGGGCGTAAATATAATCCCCGCCGGTGTAGCACAGCGCACCTCCGCTGCGCACCCTATCCGGTGCATTCGCCATGACCGACCAACCGCCGCTGGAGATCGATTCAGCGCTAGTGTTCGTGACGAACTGATTGACCGCGATTGGCGGGAGCGCCACCGGGCTCCCCGGACTGGCATCGACCGACGTGCGGTATGAAGAATCGTGAAGCAACTTCCAAATGCCGAACTCAACCCCTGCGTCTGCAGCATATTGGGCGCGTTGATCGTCTTGTAAGTCGAGGCCGGCGATGAGGCTGGTACTCACATGCGAAAGAAAAGGTCCCATGAGGATCGCACCAATGGCGAGCACCCACAAGGCGGCCGGCAGCGTCTTTCCGGATTCGGAAACGTGGACACGGCGGAGTGAACGACGCACACGACGGTATACCTTCGTGATTACGACAAGCGACGATGCCGCACGTTCATTTATCCTGCCCGCTGTTCCCAATCCATCTGTCATATTCTTCTACCTACATTGCATCCTTAACACAAGCGTCTCTACGATCCAGTCGGATAAATCCTATCAGTGCACCCGCATGGCCAGATCTAGTGTCCTTGTCTCGGAGACGGCGCCATTATCGCTGGTCGCCGTAATCGACACTGTAATCAAATTACCAATAGCGGAAAAGACAATGTCACCTTGATTTTCGATACGCCTGGCCACGACATGCGTCGACTGGACCACGCCGCTTATCAGGTGCTCTCGAACAAGCGTCTTCTCGGCCGCATCGTAGGAATAGCGATACTCCACCGTCGGATCGCCCGTCGTAAGCGTGCCGTATACATTCCCCGTCCCACCGGTTGCGACGCTCGCCTCGCTGCTGTCCCGTCCTAGCCAAACGGAAGCGTTTTGCAAGCTTTGCAGCACCGTCAAGCGATCGTTCCCTTCCGAAGTCACAACGAAGAATTGAAACACCGCAGTTCCAATTAGTCCGGCGACGGATGCCGAAATCACCAGAGAGATCATCAACTCCGGAATCGTAACGCCGCGTTCGTTTCGGATCAGCCGCTGTATTCGCCCGATCCAATCTCGCCAACGCTTCTGCATGAATTCAACACCTTGCATCACCGATCCACCTTGTAGCAGGTCAAATTGAGAATCACACCTTCGCTTCCCGATACCGATACGGTAATCTTCTGCATCCCATCGTTCCGCACCGAGCTGATGAACGTCTCGCTGAAAGCTCGCCAGTACTCGATGTTGACGTTAACCGAGTATCCGCTGACCGGAGTCACGGAAGGATACGGCGAAGAAACCGGGTTGGCGCTGTAGGGCGCATCGATGATCAGTTCGAGTTGAGACCTGGCGAGTGTCTCGGCGCTCACCTGTCGATGTTTGGCTTTCACACCAGAGATACCGGTGTAAATCGAGGTGAGAATGATACCCACCGACATAGCCAGGATCGCCAGCGCGATCAATTCTTCCACCAGCGCCTGGCCGCGCTCATCATTGTGTAGTGCGGTGCGTACCCGCGTGGAGATCATTTAATCGCTCCCAGCAGCTGATACATGGGCATGATCACGGAAACAGCCACGAAGCCTACGACCAGACCGACAAAAACGGTCATCGCAGGTTCCAACAAGGAAGTCATCGATTTAATCGCTCGATCGGTTTCATCCTCGTAGAAGTCTGCCAGCGTCTCCAGATGGCTGTCCATCGTTCCCGTTTCTTCACCGATACGCAGCATGAACGAAACCATCTGGGGAAAATGGGGGATGCGTGAAAACGGCTCCGAAACCGTGCGGCCTTGCAGGGTCTCCTGGCGCACAGTATCGAGTGCCTCAGAAATGACGATATTCCCCACGGTTTGTCGGGTTAATTCGATAACCTCAGGCAGTGGTAATCCTGCCTGCAGCAAGGTCGCCATCGTACGACTGATCCGGGAGATCATTCCCTGAACCATGATGCGGCCCAGAATCGGCATTCTGAGCAACAACGCATCACGGCGATGCCGTCCTTCCTCCGTGGAAAGGTACCATGTCAAGAAAATGGCAATTAACGATGCCCCCGCGAACATGTACAGGTTGTATGACGTGAACGCCTTGACCAAGGCCAGCAGCAATTTCGTCGTCCAGGGCAAATCGGTGCCGAATTCTTCGAACAATCCCATCAAGGGCGGCAGCGTGACGTTGATGATGATGATCGCCACAACGACCGCCAGCATGAGCACGCCGATCGGATACGTCATGGCGCCCCGGATCTTCGACGCTGTTGCTTGCGCTTTCTCCATATACGTGGCGAGCTGCCGGAGAATGACGCCGAAATTCCCCGTTCGCTGCCCGACTTCAACCATGCGGCAGTAAATGTTGTCGAAGGCAAATGGATGTTTATCCATGGCGTCGGAAAGCGAACTGCCCATACGGACGTCTTCCTCAATCTCGTGAATGGATTGGCCCAACGATTTGTTGGTGACGTGCTCGCCCAGAAGCCGCAAGGCAGACATCAACGCCACGCCAGCATCGACCAATGTCGCCAACTGCCGTGAGAACAAAATTACATCACGCTTCTTCGGACCGAAAAACGAGGGGAACCATTGGCTGAGATCGATGCGCTTGCGCACCTCCTGCAAATCGGCGACGGTCAACTCGCGCTCGAAGAGAATACGCTCCGCCGTCTCTTCCGTATCGACATCGAGGACGCCTTCGAGTCGTTCTCCCGCTGCTGTAAATGCTAGATACTTATAAGGCATATTACGCTACCTTCCATCGACTTGGTGAGTTCCGGGTTGCATCAGCCCAAGGTGTAGACATTCTTCATTACCTCACTCGGTGTGGTCACACCCTGTTTGACCTTCAACATGCCATCACGACGCATGGGAATCATCCCGCGTCGGATGGCTTCCGCTTTCATATCGGAGGCGCTTGCCGAACGCATGAGAAGTTCACGGATCGAATCCCCCACGGTTAAAACCTCGAAAACGCCCGTACGCCCTAAATAGCCGGTCTGGCCACAGAAGTTGCATCCCTCGCCGACGTAGCAACTGATCAGTTCCTGCCCCATTTCCTCTCGATAGGCGGCGCGTTCCTGAAGCGTGGGTTCTTTTTCGACCCTGCAGTGCGGGCAAATCTGCCGCACGAGACGCTGCGCCACGATTCCGATCACACTCGAGACCAGCAGATAGCGCTCCACCCCAAGATCTGCCAGGCGGATCAAGGCACCCGGAGCATCATTGGCATGTATCGAGGAAAGCACGGTGTGCCCGGTCAGTGCAGATTGAACCGCCGTGTTCGCCGTTTCGCTGTCGCGTATTTCCCCAACCATGATCACATCGGGATCAAGCCGCATGATGCCCCGCAAACCGGTGGCAAAGACAATTCCTGCGGCTCGATTGACCTGGATCTGGTTGATCCCCGGGAAGTTGTATTCCACGGGGTCTTCGATCGTAAGAATGTGGAGGTCATTCCTGTCCAATTGATTCAGCGCGGCATAGAGCGTCGTCGTCTTGCCACTGCCCGTCGGACCGCAAACCAGTACCATTCCGAAGGGCGCGCGAATCATGCTGTTGAAACTGGTGAGTGGCGCCGGAAGGAAACCCAGTCCGGGTAAATCCAGGATCGTATCTGAACGACCCAGGAGACGAAGCACGACCATCTCACCCCAGGTCGTGTCACTCGTCGCCACGCGGAAAAACACCTCTTCGCCGTCGAAAACACACGAGAATTGGCCATCCTGGGCTCGCCTGCGTTCTGCGATGTTGATATCCGCCAACACCTTTATGCGGGACAGAAGCGGCAAATGACTGCCCTTTGGTAACGAGAGTATTTCACGCATGGCACCATCGATGCGGAAACGGACTTTTACGTGATCGCGGTCCGGGGAAATATGGATATCCGAAGCCCGATCGCGGTACGCCTGTTCAAGCATCAAGTCTACAGAACGCACCACCGGATCTTGATCGATCTCGTCCGCGACCAGGGACATATCCCCAGGGATGGCATAGTCGACGGAAGGTGCAAATTCAGCGATTTCCTTCTCGATCTCATCCCCGGCCCGATAGTTGAGATCGATCGCTGAGCGGATATCCGCCCGTACGCCCACCAGCGGCAGAACCCGTCGCCCGGAACGGGCGGTGAGTTCCTCGATCGCGCCAATATCAGTGGGGTCCTCCATAACAACGGCCAGTGCCCCGTCGACGATATCGAGGGGAATGAGGTGACGTTTTCGAGCAAGGTCCTCCGGAATGCTCTGCAAGGCTTCCGGCTGCACGAGATGGCGTTTCAAATCGATGAGCGGAAGGCTCAAGTGCAGACTGAGTGCCATGGCCAGGTTTTCCGGGTTCACCCAGCCATTATCGACCAGGATGCTGCCCAGCCGGTTTCCGGAAGTCTTTTCCATTTCCTGCGCCTGGCTCAATTGTTCAGGAGTGATCAATTTCGACTCGATCAGAACCTGGCCCAGGGATTGACTCGGATACGGATTACTCGTCGTCGATGGAAATGCCATCAATACCTCCCTCTTGCTCGCCTGAACCGCTGAGAAGCTGCTTCACCGCAGAAATGAGATCACCCATGCCGAACGGCTTCTCCAGGTAAAGATTGGCGCCCACACGCATCGCCGTGGCTTTATCCTCCATACGTGATTTCGCCGAAATCATCAACACGGGAATATCGGCCGTCTCGGATTCTGCCTGCAGACGATGACAGACTTCATATCCGTCCATTCCTGGAAGCATTACGTCCAGTATGATGAGATCGATTTGCTCATTCTCAACAATTTCCAGGGCTTTGATCCCGTTGCCCGCTTTACGCGTCTCATAACCCTCGTGGTTCAAGGCGTACTCGATCACGTGAAGGAATGCCGGTTCATCATCGACGATCAAGATTTTGGGATTCGTCGGTGTTAGCCGCTTAACCTTCTTTACCTTTGCCTTGATCGGCAATTTAAAAGCAAGCGAGCTTCCTTTCGCCTTGTCTTCCTCAAACCAGATCCTGCCGCCGTGGGCTTCTACGATGTGTCGGGCGATCGCCAACCCCAATCCCAAGCCAGCAGTTGCACCCGTGCACGGATCGGATGTGTCCGCTGATGATGGACTACTCAATTTGGTTAAGTCTTCTTTGGTTATCCCACCGCCGCTGTCGGCGGTCTGCACGACCAAATTATCGTCCTCCAATTCGGCGCTGACTGTCACGCGCGCCTCGACGGGCGCGAATTTAATCAGCGTATCGATGATATTCAGCAACGCATTGCTAATCATCGCCTCGTCGCCTTCGACCAGTGGAAGCTCAGATGTGCTGTTTTGCAAGCGAATTCCCTTAGCGTTCGCCTTGAAGGTAAGCTGTTGAATGCAGCGTTGAATGAGCACATCCAAGGAAAATTTCGAGAGTTTGAGTTGAAATTCGCCCGTCTCGATCGAAGAAGCAATGATCAAATCCCGAAAGCGATTGGCCAGGTATTGTGCCTCCCGATAGGAAATACTCAAAAACTCTTTACGCTGTTCCACGTCGGGGACCTTGCCGTCCAGGATGAGTTCAATGTAGCCACTTATGGACTGCAGCGGCTCGAACAAACCATGGTACACAGTGGAGAGTACAATCCCACCCGCGCTGATTTGCTGCCTCGTCGATTGGGCTCCTGCCTTTGAAGCCGGCGATTCTTTCTTCGTCTCGGTAGAAGATTTCGCTTTAGCTGTCATACAAACCATCCCTGCTAATTGATCTTCCGTTCAACTTGCGATACGAAAAGACCTGTTCATGAAATCCACGTATGCCACAACAAAGTATCTTTGTCATCCGGATTCGTTGCCCCTCATCCAACGTTCCTTGTTGCTCTCAAGATACTCATCCAGCATCACCTTACTGTAACGACGATGGCCGCCGTGCGTTCGAAATGGCACCAGAAAGCCATCCCTTTCCACTCGGTTTAAAGTCGCAAGACTGACCCCCAGGTACATCGCAGCTTCTCTTGCAGTATAGAGCCGTGTTTGTGTAGACTTCATTGCCACGATCCTTTATTTATGCCTGGAAGAATCTGTTAAACCACATCTTCAATCGACTGTGGTATCTCTCGTCGAAATGATACCGATTGACATTATTCACTATATTTGGAAATCGATTGATTGTGTTTGATCCGCAAGGTGCTTGTAAGTAGAACAATTGTTCGTTTTTCTGAGGTTAACAAACAAAAAACCTGACTGCGATTAAAGTCAGGCTGCTATGTATCATTTTCGATTGGCCAAGAATAACTATGGTTATAAAGTGTCAAACCCGGCCTCGGTTAACGGGATACCGTATCACGCCCCGCTTTCTTCGCCCGATAGAGTGCTTCATCCGCGATGCGCACCAGGTCTTCCGGAGACTGCAATTCATCGTTGACTTCTGCAACCCCAATACTAATTGTGGGGTTTACGGTGACATCCTTGCGGGTGAAGTCATGTTTGGTTATTTTTTCCCGAATCGATTCGCCGACGCTTTCCGCTTTTAAGATCGGCATATTGCGTAGAAAAGCGATGAATTCATCACCACCATAACGACTGGCAATACCTTTGCGGCCGATCGTTTTCCGGATGATCATTCCGGATTCAGAGATGGAAAAGGATCCCATTTGATGGCCATAGGTATCATTGATTTGTTTCAAACCATCCATGTCCATCATCAAGAGGGATAATTTCTTTTCATTTCGTTTGGTGTGGAAAAATTCCAGTTTGAACTCTCGATCGAAAATACGCTTTACGGGAAGGCCTGTGAGGTCGTCGATGTTCATGATCTCATTGAGTTGGGAGTGAAATTTATCTTCGAAATCGTCTTCGTATGTAAATTTCAGAACCGTGGCGCCAATGAATATCTTATCCCCATTGTTTAGCTGAGACGTTTCGGTTTTTTGGAAGTTTACCAGTATACCGTTTCTGCTTTCGAGATCGGTTATCGTGTATTCTTGATTGCGAGGATTGAAATCGATGCGTGAGTGTATTCCTGAGACTGTGCGATCGGAGATGATGATATTCGCTTTGGCAGGATTTCGTCCAATGACCGTCGGTTCGCCGTTCAAGGGAAATCGCTTTCCAAGTTCAGCGCCTGTGAGCACCAACACGACAGCCTTTTGCTGCGTTAATTCAATCCCCCGGGCATAATCAAATTCGGCATCAAAGGTTTCGTCTTCGAATCCAGCCACGTTCCTCGTCCTCCCGACTAGTGGCATAGATTATTCTACAACAAGCCAGACGAGTCTGTGATGGGTAATAGGTCTCACATATCTATCGCCGTCTAATCATGACGATTGTGTCTGCCCGTTCAGAAAGCTCACATCTGGAGAAGGATTGATGAAAGTGACTACAGAAAGAAGGAGCGTGGAACGAGAATCTTATCCAGACTGATGGATAGAGAAGCGCAAGTGCACATTATTCGCTATGGCAACAAATCCATTCACGGGGTCCGCTGCAAGCCGAAGAGCGCCCAGCCGGAAGGCAATACAGTTGCAGCAAATGCGATTTTCAACCCATCTCCGATGAGGAAAGGAAATACACCAACACCCAATACGTTGTCCCATCCCACAAAATGTGCCAGCCACAGACATCCCGTCAGATAGATGACGATCGATCCCAAGGTCATGGCGAACACCGTCGTGACCACTTTCCGATCCCATCCGCGTTCGCTCAACCACCCAACCAAAAACGCGGCGAGGACAAAGCTAGCCAAATATCCACCGGTGGGACCTGAAAGATGGGCCAATCCCCAGCCAGCGTTGGAAAAAACAGGCGCTCCCATCAAGCCGCTGCCAAGATAAACGATCATGCTCAAGGCACCGCGTGTACTGCCCAGCAGCGCACCCACGAACAAGACGGCAAACGTCTGTCCCGTGATCGGAACCGGCGTCAGCGGGATTTCGATCCTGGTTAGCAATGCCGTTAGCATTGCTCCCACCCCGATGCAGGCAATATCCCGCAGCAAGCCGGTTCTTGGCCAGATGGTATCCGCGATGGTTAAACGCATATCCGAGTTACGATTCATTCCAACTCTCCCGATCGATTCTCATTGAACCTGAATATGGAACACAGTATTCCCTTGATAGTTAACACCTATTCGATGGAAGATACGCGAAAACGAGATGATTTAATCTATGCTGTATGGATATTCTCCTGGCATTATCTGCTTCGTGACCTGCACATGTATGTTTACCAATCCAATGGTCAATCCAAATCCACAATCGAGTGACACACCGGGCATTGTTTCACACCGCGATACAAACGCTCCTCACAGGTCGGGCAATGATAGCGTTCCATTTCAGATTGAATCCAGGCCTGCGTTCCATTTTCACGCCAATACGGCACGGCGCGTAAAATGGCTTTCTTTCCCGCAGGTATCGGAAATTCATCGATATGCTCGCAGGGAAAATCAGCGCATGCATGACAACCTTCGATTCCTTTTGCCTGCACACAATCCCGGATCGCGCAAACCTGGCAAGAAGGAAACAACCTCGCTGACAGGCAGCCATCACACTGCAATTCCTCTGTGGATAACGCGGCAATTTGTGGAAATCGACGCGCATAGAGTTTGCCCAACCTTTTCAAATAGGCCAGATCATTTTCTAAGGTTGCCTGGTAGATTCGACACACACCGCAGTACAAACCACAAGGCGCATAAAGATTCGAATGGTTCCGCTGCATTTGCTTTCTCGATTCCTTCTATCGATCCAGATGTCTCAAGCGACAACCCGTCTGTTGAGACACCCTGCTTGGTTTGGATCAGCAACGTCATGCCGCCTCGGCGGCGTGATCAGTTACTCCGCGAGTGTTCGCTGGATCTATTGACGATTCAATTATAAATGCAGTCCCCCAAAGAGAGGGAGCCACCTGCCCTTCTTCACCTGAATTATTCGGGTCTTGTGACTCATGCACCTTAACAACCGAATCAAAAGGATATCGACAACACTAGATGTAGTCACAATGACATTACTTCCTGTGCGGGGTGTGGAGCGCTAACGCGAATCAAACGGAGGGCATCCCGCACAGAATTTCAAATAGATCGAGGCAAAGCTCGATCAAATCGATAGAAACGGAGTAATAAGAAGGCAACACAACAAAAGGACAAGATAAAGGTATCGGGTTACACATGTGACGTGTCTTATTCCGGGTCGCTGCGAGTCCTCCTGCGCAAAGCCAGGTTGGTAAAGCGCATTGAAGATGGGGACGATGATGTAAGAGTGGAGCGGACGGCGACCTATGTTGTGTCCGAGTAGTTGATTAGGTTTTCGAAGTGAACGCGTCAATACGAGTCGATTCGTGGTGGAATTTGCAAGGTGCTTGTTATTGGGGAGATGGTGGGTATTATTGACTCCGAGCCAGGGATTCGTCATAGTAACATGGAAATGAGATACAAGGCCGCCTCAGGTCGAAGCCATTAGGCCACCTCGGGAGTGTATGTGCAGTTATGAACGTTCTTGATACAACCTATGAAAATAATGCAAAGGCGGCTCACGCGGTAAGTGCGCTTGTCGCAGAATCGATTTCTGTTCCGCAACAATTTTCTACCCGGCCTTTCAATAGGTTCGATGTCGCATTCACAGAATGGTGGATGATTCCGGGAAGCGATTGGCCAGCGTATAAATATGGAAAGCTTTGCTTCTGGAGATACCCAAACATGTCAGAAGGGCTTATGCATGTCGGCTATCACGTTGAGAAGGGACTTCATACAGACGCGACTGGCTTACCGGAGGTTCATTCCAGTCTCATAATGCAACAAGATTGGCACTGGCTGGCTTTTCAAGATGAGGTTGAATCGGACGGATTCCTCGATACGCTTTGGGCAATCGGAGATGTAGCGAATATCCGCCCACGATTATTGGTTCACGCACATGATTTCAACAAGGTGCCGAAGGAAGATCAGCCCAGGAGCGCCCCAAGCGATGCCTTTGTGCTTGTGCTTGGATCTACTCATGATAGGACGAATGTGCTTCAAGCTGCAGTTTCGACGCTTGCACAGCTAAACGCTTCGAAGAGCATTCGATCTGCTATTGAGAATTTGTCCCAGATAGACTTGCGTTTTCACTGGATAGACCTTATTGTGGGGCTGCCGTTCAGGTATGGTATCTCGTCACCTGGCAGCTGGAATGCTCACAAATTGTGGCAGGATGCGCTCTTCCCTTGGCTTCCATGGATTCGCTAGCTTCTTGGAAATCTAATAATTCTCTTGAGCCCAGAAAGAGCACCTGGACTTCGCAGCTCAAAGCCGTTGGGTGACCATCTGACCAGGACTAGCAGTGTTACGCTGACATCAAAGGAGGTGGCAAATGAAATGCTACATGCATCCAGACGCCGAGGCGGTGGGGACGTGTACATCTTGCGGCAAGGCAATATGCGGGCAGTGTGCTGTAGACGTTGGTTCTAGACTGGTGTGCCGCAGTTGCCTCGCGCTAGGTCAGCAATCAGGAGACAAGGACCCCAACACAGCTTTCTTAATAGAGCTAGTCGGCGGGTTCTTTGGCCTACTTGGCATCGGCTACATGTACGCCGGGAGAACAAACGATGGTGTTATCAGACTTGTTGCATGGCTTGTGTACGACGTGACAGCGGCTATAGTAATATCCATCCTTCTTGCATTGCTTGTCGGCATAGTTTGTATCCCAATTCAGCTTGCTGTGCAGATAGCCGTGCCGCTCTGGTCAGCTAATGCGCTAAAGAATCACATGCTCGGTTCATCATGATGGGACGACTCTGGGCTGTGGCTCTCCATACGTTTCCCCCAACTCCAGAGGGCTGCCTAACCCGCGCATACAGCTGACGGCCTGTAGGCTTCGCATCGAAGTGGGCTTCGTTTCAGCTAGTTGTGTGCCAGAGCGGGGCGGGTCCGCTGGAGAAGAACCGGGCTTTAGGCGGATTTAACGAGAGATGGGGAGAAATAAGCCTGGAGGAAGCGATATCCGAATGGCGAGACACATATCGCCAAGATTAAAGTTTGCATCTTCCATTCAAATTGGAGGGTTCCATGGGAAGATACGACACAAATCTGGCTTCCGAGTTCTACATACTTTCTATCTTACACCGACTTGGAGCAGAACCATCACTCACACTCGCCAATAAAAAAGCTGTAGATATTTACGTCGCCACGCCTCACGACAAGTTCATAACCATTGATGTGAAAGGGGTGGCGGGTTCGTATGATTGGCCTGCTTCAAATATCAAGGAGGTCAATCGCAAGGATCATTTCTATGTGCTTGTTAGCTATGAGGGATCTATACAAGATCCATCTTGCACTCCTTCTATTTGGATAATTCCCAGCAACAAGATATCTGGTTTTATCAAGAAATACAAAGCAAGAACCAATATTTCTCGGGCGCTTGTTAAGAACAATGGCGAACAATACAAGGACGCCTGGCATCTGATAATTGATGAAGGAAAATAACCTTGTTTATTAATGCTGTTGGGGAATACAGTGAATCTTGAACAGATTGGAGATGTATTGGTAGTTGGGTGGATTATGAAGATGGTGAGGAGATGAGAAGCTGGCAAAATATGATATCTTTGATGCATGAATCATTGGCATGTTGTTCGAGAAACAACTTGATTCCCGCTTCCAGATCCTTAGTATTCATAAGCGTGCCTCGCAGCAGCTTCTGTTTCTCGCTCCACAGCTTGCGTTTTTCATTCATGTTGTCTTGTTCAACTTTAATAACTGGCATTTTGCCCGCAGATGAATCTCTGCACCGTTAGGGTGATTCAGGCACACAAAGGTCAAATTGGATGCAGATGTCTGTGAATTCCGGCTTTCGATTATATGGTGTTTTAAGTGAATGTTCATGGGAATAGGAGTGATCCGCAAGCAAGGGATACTGCGTCCCGAACCACTTGTTCAGAATAATTCGAAATGTATTTACCGGAGACATCGTTGGATAGAGCATCTCGTAGTCCCCATCTGAAAAATATATTGCATTGAGAATGGCTGTGCGCACATGTACACCCTGTGCATCCGGCTCATCCCAATTCAGGTATTTTTCATCACCGTGATCACCTTGAATGATGATAACCAACGGCCGCTCGCTATTTGCAATAATGGAATCAATCGTGCCTATAACCGCCTGATTTAAATAGTCCAGTTGATAGGTGTAATATTCAATATAATTCTCCGGTTCGACTTCGTACCAGTACAAATTGACATTTTGATGGTATTCCAGCTCCTCCTGGTTAGGACCGTAAAGGAAAGGAAAATGGGGTAAATAAATGTGTGAAAACAGGAAGTAATTACCCGACTCCGTTGTGTAATCCGGTAGGTGCGCCAACGCAAAACGAATACGCTCACGTCGAACATCCAGTTCTCTATTCACTGAGTCGATAAACGCCTGGCTGATTCCTTCAGCAGGATTGCTTTGTGTATCTTTGGAGTAAAGCAACAACCCCAACGTCGTTCGTAAAAACAGATGTTCGAAAGAATTGAAGTCATTACTGTCTTCAGTTTGTGGCGGATCGGGTGAGACGAAGATGTCGGCGTATTGATGATTCGTATCTCCAGTTCCCGAGTTATATACGACAACTTGATACCCCTGATCCCGCAAGAACTGGCTTACATAATTCGTTTGTAGATCGTATCTCGCCTGTCGAAAGATTTGCAGAGGAACCTCGTGAAAGTAGAGTAGATTTAGCGATGTGTTTAACGAGTAGGTTGTATTCATGTAATTCGAACGACTTTCGCTTACGATGTAAAAACCGCGGTCTTCCAATGCATCGAGGAAGGAAGAATTATCATAGTCATACAGATCTTGCAGAATATCCGCTCTTGTATAGGCATCGAGGATGATGTAGTAGATGTCGGGCATTTCCGAGACAGCAACTTCAGGTAGAGAAGAAACCGCCTCCATCTCCCCGCGGATCTGAGAAAGGATCTCGTACTCGGATTCACCCCTACTTTTGGATGCCGTCGCAGTTGAGATTATCGTTATTAAAGGGAACAGGATTAAGACCACACTCATGATATTCAGATATGCGCCAAGAGATTGCGGCAATCTTGTCTTTACAATCAATAAACTAAGTGCTACATACATTACCAGCCATATCCAGGTAAAAATCGAGATGTTGAAAGAGAATCCATTCTGTAATATCCATCGTTCCACCAGGTTCTCTACTTGGCCGAAGGAGAAAAAAAGGATCAAGAAAAGCGAACATAATATTCCAGACTTCTCCCAAGATTTTAAAAGAATCCGAAAAACTAGTAAAAAACAGATCGTAAAGCATAGCGAGATAAGTAGAAACCGATACGTGTCGGAAAAAGGAACAAGCATCAAATTCCGTGTGTACATAAAGATAATAGGGTAAATACTAAACAATACAGAGTGAAATGGATATATTGATATTCTTCTTTGTTCTCTCATCATGTCTCTCTACCCACAACTGGTGAAAATGTACATCCACCTTTGCTTCGGTATCCAAATCTTCGAAGACGACGTAGAAAAAATAATGGCAACATTTCGATCAAGTGAAATATGGAAGCCAAACTAGACAATACAAAATCCTTTTGGAATCCTCGATTCATCGATCTTTATCCACACCCTCGAGTATAAACATTAAATCAATATTCCGACATCCACGTTGAGAAAATATTGGATAGATTATTATTCAAGTAAATCATCGGTTTTAACGCGATCTAAACCAGGAAAACGATTACGGAAAAGATGGTATGAATCGTAAGTGTGTTGTTGATGAATTGACATTCTTCTGTCTCCAGGTCTGACCGGACATACCAAGACTCATTCCAAACACGCATATGGATCGGGTAAATCCTGCGTGAAGTCACTCGACGCCCACATTTCAGCCATGACGTCAACGTTACATTCAGTCACGATGTCCATTCCGGAGTCCGTCCAATCATAGTACGTGGCACCGGACACGATATAATCATAGATCATCTGCACCGTGTCATAGCCCCAACCCCAGTACTTCTGTCCGACCAGCCCCTGTATGTAGCCATCCTGCATGAACTCCAACTCCACCGTCAGTGTATCGAAAGCAATCGTGACTAGGCCACCATTCAAGGCTGCGTCCTCCCAGAACGGCATGGAACCGCGCTCTGCGAACAGCGGCCACAGACCTACCAGGAACCAGCCATCCAGATCAGGATACGCTTGCATGGTCTCCTCGATCACCTGCACACCCAGGTTGATGTCATCGTTGCAATACACCGTCGAGACAATCTCGATGCCAGAGTAGTCGGCCACACCATCCTTGAAACCGCGGATACGTTCCTCCAGGTTGAAGGCGCCTGGTACACCAGTTAGCAAGGCTACTTTACCTTCCTCACCCATGAATCTCACCAGCAGCTCGGCTGCAGCCAAACCACCCTGGTAATTATCCACACCCAGGTACGTGAAGCGATCACTATCCGGGGAATCTGAGTCCCAGGTCATCACTGGGATACCGGCGGCGACAGCTTTATTGATCGGATCTTCGCATGCCGTCGGATCGTTACAGGAGATGCCGATGGCGTCAACGCCCTTGACGATCACGTCTTCAACGACACGTGCCTGCTCCGTGGCATCCGAAGCCACGGAGCCAACGTAATCTACCGTCACCTCAATGCCCGTCGAAGCGGTCAACTCCTCGGCCATCTTTAAGGCACCATCACGCCCGACCTCGAAAACCGGATTGTTCAAAGCCTTGGGAATCCAGGCAATAACGATCGACTCCACGTCTGCTGTGCCAGGCTCTTCTGTTTCCTTTGCACATCCTGTCATTGCAGCAACAAGAACCACCGAGGCAGCAATAGCCATTAACAGAGTGTGTCGTTTACTCATCTCTTTCTCCCTGGTAATATGACTTTGTTTTTCTTCCCGAATACAATCAAAAAAGGTTTGTTCTACCTATTTATTATTACATGCGAGAATTGTTTCTTGAGAGTTTCACTTACGGAAAACCTCGAGGGCCGAGAATGACAATTAGTAAAGATAAGTGTATAGAATTGATTACCAGACATCAATCCCCAAACCCATCAAAACGAAATGGGAAATCTCATGTGTCGCGTGTAGGATACCCTCTCTTTTCCCATATCGATGCACAAATGGCTTCATCAAATCACAAATTTCAGGCTATACTGCAAGTGGAGATATTGTGGAACGTATTTTCCATGAAATGCATTGATATATTATTGAACATTGTTGTTCCCCTATCATCCAGCAAATGCATAATGAAGGTTTGATGCTATGATCAGAACGTTAGTAGAATCGCAACATGTCCAAAGTTCGTATCGTATTGGCCGACAGTCATGCCATTGTACTAGAATGTATCCGAAATGTATTGCAGGAAATGGATGCCATGGTCATCGTTGATGAAGTAGGGAATCGCCCCACACTTCTTAAAACGCTGGCGTAATTGCCTTCTTCGAAAAGAACAACCTGGATACAGAAGCATTGCATCAGATGGTCTGCGATGTCGTTGGATAAAAACCGGGATTGAACCAGTGAACTCAATCAATTCACGCACTCCACCAGAAAACGATCATGTCATGGATGGCACATCAGAACCTATTATGCAATTTGATATGTATTCGGTAAAACGAATCTGGGAAATCATATCCAAACGTCAGGGATTCAGCGTAGTGTTGCTGTTTATCATCATCAGCACATTCCTAAGCCTTATGACGGATAATTTTCTTACATTAGGTAATCTATCAAACCTCGCCCGGAACTTTTCCTGGATCGCGATAATTGCCTTTGGTCAGAGTATGGTGATCATCATCGGTGGAATTGATATGTCTGTGGGTGCCACGATGGCATTGGCTGGGCTCATCACAGCATCTTGCATGGATGTGGAAATCAACTTCCCTGTGATGATCGCTGTGTTGTTGGGGCTTCTAACAGGAGGCTTCGTTGGCTGGATAAACGGTCTCATGATCGCTCGTGCAAAGCTTCCTTCGTACATCGTTACCCTGGGAACGATGAGTGTTGTGCGTGGAATTGCGTTCAGTTTAACAGGCGGTTGGCCTGTGCGTGATCTACCGGAGAGCTTTCGCTTCATGGGCCAACATGAAATTCAACTTGGATCTTTATCATTACCGGTTCCATTCTTATTAATGTTGATCACGGCATTTATCGTTGGCTTACTGCTCGATCAGATGGTATTGGGAAAACATATCCATACCATTAAGCATGGCGAGCGCGCATTACTTCTCGCTGGCGTCGACGTGAACAAAGCCACAGTGTTGGTATATACACTCTGTGGTCTATTGGCTGCATTCGGAGGATTACTTATGACTGCCCGAGTAGGAGTCGCCGCCCCCACGGCAGCGACGGGGTATGAACTCGACAGTATAGCTGCAGCGGTTGTTGGCGGCACCAGTCTGTACGGTGGAACCGGCAGCATCATGGGAGTCCTGGTTGGTGCTGCAGTTCTTCAAACACTACGCAATGGATTGGTGCTCTTAGGGTTCCCCGCCTACGGACACACCGTAGCAATTGGGGCAATCATCCTCGCAGTCATCCTACTCAACTACTGGCGTCGAAAATGAGAAGGTGTGCTGTATGACACATATATTGAAGGCGATCAATATCTCAAAAACCTTCGGCACTTTGCCAGTCATTCAAAACGTAAGTATGCATATTTCGTCCGGCGAAGTAGTCGGATTCGCTGGACAAAGCGGGGCTGGGAAATCAGCGCTAATGATGCTGCTTACAGGATTTCTCGTGCCCGACGAAGGTAAGCTTTATTTTGACGACCAAATACTGCGCTGGCCCTTCAATGGACGCACGCTCGGAATTGAAGTGATCCATCAACACCCAGACCTTGCCGAAGACCTGGATGTGACCAGTAATGTATTTCTGGGCAATGAATTAGGCTGGCCGCTGGGGAACATCTGGTTTAAATTTCCCAATCGACGAGGGATGGCCAAGGAGACTGTTCGCATTTTGTCACAGTTAGGAACCAATTTCGATGACCCGCACGAGATTGTTGCTAATCTATCGAGCGAGCAACGTCAATTAATCGCTATTGCTCGCGTGATGGTCAAACCACCCAGGATGATCATCATTGACAATCCCACACTTGCGCTTAGTTATCCTTACCAACAAAAGCTCCTTTCACTCATCCAAACCTGGCAGCAACAGGGAATCGCCATCCTGATCAGTAGTGACAATCCCGATCACTTGTTGGCGGTTACGGATCGCATCATCGTTCTACGCAATGGACAGTGTACCAACGAGTTCCGGACCGACGATACCAATCGGGAAGAAGTGGTAGCAGCGATGGTGGGAACCATCGACCACCAACAACTCACACCGATCCTCTGGGCGTTGGATAGCTACTATCGTGCTCGCGAGCAAGCAGAGAAGCTTTCTCTAGGACAGACTATACTCGAAAAAGGCATAGTAACAGGTGAATTACTCGACCGACAATTCATCAACCAGTTAACTAATCAGATCGACGCGCTGGATCAAGTCAATACGGCATTACAAAATGCCCAGCGCCGATTACTGGGCGAACTTGAACAAGAACGAAAAGGATTGGCTCGAGAAATCCACGATCAAATAATCCAGGACTTGCTTGGCGTGAATTTTCGAGTGGAGGAAATTGAGGCTTTCGAAAATCTCGCGCCAGCCGTTAAAAACGAGTTGGCCAGCCTACAAACCAGAATTCGACAGTTGGTCGATGACCTACGTGATATTTGTGGCAATTTACGACCGCCGACGATTGATAGCTTGGGAGTTGGCCCTGCACTCGGATCGTTTACCAGAGATTGGTCCAAACGATCCAGAATCCCCGTAAAACTCAACATCGATCCAGATCTTGGCCGTCTTCCAGAAGCTATCGAGTTATCAATATTCCGTATCGTCCAGGAAGGTTTGAACAACGTTCAAAAACACTCAAATGCGAGCCTATCTAAAGTCGACCTTTTGCGCACCATGCCGCGTACATTGATGCTTTCTGTCTCTGATAACGGCCGGGGAATTACCGACGACTTTGATATGACGACATTGTCCACCAGTGGAAACTATGGATTGGTAGGAATCAGCGAGCGGGTTGCACTCTTAGGAGGTCGTCTAAAAATACAGAACCTTACAGACGGAGGCTTGTTACTCCAGGTCGAAATTCCCCACCCCCGATTGGAAATTCCAACATCATAAACGATGTATGATCAGCCCATAATCCGCACACGTATGGCCTGGCAGATCCCATCAACGGTCGTGATGATGCGATTCTTGCTTTCCAACCCCATTTCCCAGTATTCAGGCTCAAAGCCGCGCAAGTGTGGATCAGGCGATCGGCCCCAGTCATCGAGGCCTTCATCTTCCATTAGACGAATCAATCCTAACAGTTGTTCGCAAACAGCTGCCGGATAAAACGGCCGATTCTGTTCGATTTCCTTGAATACTTCCGTATATGAAGTAGCGAATGCGGCGAGTATCTCCGCTTTACGGTATTCTTCCGGTTTGGTAGGAGAATCCTGCGAAATCTCGGGCTGAATCAGGCAAGCCGCCCTGCGAAAAGAAATCAAAGAATCCCAGATTTCAGTGAGTATCTTAAATTCATGTTCGTAGCGCGTTTGATGCGTGTGGGATTGCCTCGTCAATAACGTCGTTAGGAAGTTGATATCCCGATCATAGCGTTCCAGAAATTCTCCCAACTCCCCCAGGTCTCGTTTACGCACGAGATCCTTTTCCATCCTCGCAGTGACGGAAGACAATTTCCGAATGATATAAATAGCAAAGACAAACACAAGAAGAAGAATTACGATTCCGACCGCGAGAATGGCGATGTCCATTTACTCAGCTCCTCATTATCATAGCGAGGCCTTTCAAGCGCGACCTATCCATTACAGGCTTCATTTCTATTAATCCACCCTTTGATGATACACAAATCCCACCTCGCACGTTATTACAGAGCATACAACCATTCTGCATTGGCAGTCAACCGACCCACAGATACAGCCTGAAGAAGCTTTCGTTGTTTCATCATGGAACCCGTTTGTATCCCGCTTGATTCGGATGGAGATCTTCACGCCCATCGACGTAAACAGCCACCCACTCTGCCAAACGTCTTCCCAAACGCCGGCAAGCCTCGACCTCCTTCTCCTCGCGCGGCTCGCCCGCCTGCGTTGCGCCGTAATGCAGTGTGAATTGATGGCCGGAGTAATCCGTAACGCCAAACACGAGCATACCGTAGTTGAGCATGATCGTCATCATCGCCATACAGGTTAGCTCAGCGCCGCCTCCCCACCCACCTTCCGAACTGAACGCACAACCGATCTTGCCATCAATCTTCTGCCAAACGGGAAGGAGATTTTCCCAGAATCGTTTCATTTCCGCTGCGACGGTGCCCAGGTAAGTGGGAGAACCCACTGCCATACCGTCACACCAAAGCACGTCTTCATGGGCTGCGTCCTGGGTCGATCGAAGACGCACATCGATATCGGATACCTGCCGAGCGCCTTCCGCTACATACTCTGCCATCCGTTTCGTCGAGCCATCCTTGCTGTAGTAAAGCACCAATACGTTTCCCATTCCATCACTCCTCAAGGAAGCCCGATCTGCTCGACATTAAAACGCAAGCCACTCATCTGTCGAGTACACCAGTGTTAATGAACGAGCAATATAACAACCCATTGAATTGATGTGCCCGGGCACTCAGTAGATATCACAAGCAGATTGGCTTCGGATTAAGCACGCAACCGATTTACATTACCTGATAGTTCGGCGCTTCTTTCGTAATGACCACATCGTGTGGATGGCTTTCGATCAGGCCGGCATTCGTGATACGAATCAGACGCGTATTCTCTTGAAGTACCTCGAGGTTGGCCGCACCGGCATATCCCATCCCCGATCTCAGACCACCCACGAGTTGATACACATAATCCTCGAGGGGTCCTTTATATGGAACTCGTCCTTCGATTCCCTCAGGAACGGTTTTACCGGAAGCGACGATTCCCGATCCGTAACGGTCTCGTCCATAACCTTTCATCGCGCCCATGCTGCCCATACCGCGGTAATCCTTAAACTGTCTGCCCTCGAAAAGGATCGTCTCCCCTGGCGCCTCTTCCAGACCGGCAAGCAAATTTCCCAGCATAACGGCATTCGCCCCGGCAGCGATGGCTTTTACAATGTCTCCGGAATACTTGATTCCCCCATCAGCCACGATGGGGACACCTCTCGCTTTCGCTGCCTTCGCACATGCATACACGGCGGACAACTGCGGCATCCCCACACCTGCAACGACGCGTGTGGTGCAAATCGAACCGGCTCCGACACCGATTTTGACCACATTGACTCCTGCATCGATCAAAGCATTGGTGCCTTCCGGTGTGACTACATTCCCGGCGATCAACGCCAAGTCAGGAACGGCGCTGCGGATGCGTTTGACGGCTTCGATTACATCTTTCGTATGCCCGTGTGCTGTATCGATCGCAATCAGATCCACATCCGCTGCGATCAGTCTCTCGAGGCGTTCATCCGAACCATCCCGCACACCCACCGCTGCGCCAACCATCAATCGCCCCCGTGTGTCCGTTGCAGCCAATGGGAAGTCGCGTTCTTTCTGAATATCTTTAACAGTGATCAACCCCTTGAGTACCCCCTTCTTGTCCACAAGGGGCAATTTCTCGATGCGGTGTTTCTGCAGCAGACTCTTGGCACCGTTGAGATCTATACCGACCGGACCCGTAATCAGCTTTTCACTGGTCATGTATTCCCGCACCGGGCTGCGATAGTCTTCCGCATCGAGGAAACGAATATCCCGATTGGTGAGAATGCCGACCAGAACGTCGCCATCCTCAACAATCGGAATTCCACTAATGTGGTAATGGGACATGATATCTTCGGCTTCCTGAATTGTAGCGTCCGGCTTGAGTGTGATCGGATCGACGATCATACCTGACTGCGAGCGTTTGACCTTGTCCACTTCTGCTGCCTGATCCTCGGGCGAGAGATTGCGGTGGACGACACCAATCCCGCCCTGCCTGGCCAATGCGATCGCCAACCTCGCTTCCGTGACAGTATCCATTGCAGCCGACAGAATAGGGATGTTCAAACGAACCTTCTCCGTAAGCCGCACGGAAACATCCGTATCACTGGGTAAGATATGGCTATACCCCGGAACCACAAGAACATCGTCAAACGTTAACTCAACACCCTGCTCGAACAATTCAGTATTCATTCGATCTCTCCCATTACAACTCAGTGCCGGAAGTGCCGTACCCCCGTAAAGACCATGGCGATGTCCAATTTATCGCAAGCTTCGATGGACAGATCGTCACGTACGGAACCACCCGGCTGAACGATCGCCGTGATGCCAAATTTCGCCGCTTCTTCCACTGAATCCGGGAATGGGAAGAAGGCATCCGAAGCCATCACCGCGCCCTTGGATTTTTCACCTGCTCGCGAGGCTGCGATACGCACGCAATCGACTCGATTTGGCTGGCCGCCGCCAACTCCCACGGTAGCTTCACCAACACCGAAGACTATGGCATTGGATTTGACATGCTGGCAGGCTTTCCAGGCGAAACGCAAACCTGTCCATTCATCCTCGCTGGGTTCACGCTTGGTCGCCACACGCCAATCGGTCTCGGAAGGATCTCCCTTGTCGATGTCCTGCCGCAGGATCCCCGCATTAACCGAACGCAGTTCGTATTCCGGATCGAGATCCATCGAAGGCATCGACAACAATCTGAGATTCTCTTTCTTGGACAACAAATCGACCGCGTCCTTGCTGAAAGTGGGTGCGATGATGCACTCCACGAACAGCTTGCCCAATTTCTTCGCCACAGCCAGATCGAACTCACCATTGACGGCGATCACACTCCCAAAAGCGGACACCGGATCGGAGGCTAGTGCCGGATCGTAGGCTTCCGCCAAAGTATCGGCAGAAGCTAACCCACATGGCGAAAGGTGCTTTACGATGCAAACCGTAGGACGCTCGAATGAGACCGCAGCCCGCCAGGCCGCATCGAGATCGAGCAGGTTGTTATAGGAAAGCGGTTTGCCCTGGAGTAATTTTCCACCCATCGGTCCAGCTTCCGGTGAAAAACCGTACAACAAGGCCGATTGATGGGGATTCTCGCCATAGCGCAGACTCTGGATGGGGAAAAGCGGCATGTTAACCGCTTCCCCGGGCGCCAGGTAGGCGCTGATCGCTGCATCGTAGGATTGCGTATGTGCAAAGGCCTTGACTGCCAACCGACGGCGCGTCTCCAAACTCGTTTCACCATTCTCGCGCAATTCCTGCAGCACGACCTCATAATCGTCGGAATCGACGATCACCGTGACACGTTGGAAATTCTTGGCCGCGGCACGCAGCAAGGCAACGCCGCCTATGTCGATTTTTTCGATGGCTTCTTCCAACGTCACGTTCGGTTTTGCAATCGTCTCGCGAAAACGATAGAGATTGACCGCAATCAGATCGATCGGTTTTGCAGATATCTTTTCCAGGTCGGCTGCATCCGCCTTGCTTTCACGGGAAAGAAGACCGCCATGCACCGCGGGATGCAGTGTCTTGACTCGGCCGCCCAGGATTTCCGGGTAGCCGGTATAATCCGCGACTTCCCTTACATCGATCTTGTTATCGCGCAGTAATTTTGCCGTCCCACCACTGGCGATGAATTCCCAACCCAAGGACGATAATCCTTCGGCAAAGTCCGATAATAACGATTTATCGGCAACGGATAACAAAGCAATTGACATTATTTCACTCCTTATTGAATTTCGATGGTATTCAACGCTTGTTGGATCGCCTGGACCAACAAACGATGTTCTACTTGATGAATGCGTTCTTCGAGTGTTTCGAGCGTGTCCTCGTTAGAAATCAGAACGACTTCCTGGGCGATCACGGGCCCAACATCGACACCTTCATCGGGCACGTAGTGCACCATCACACCGGTTTGTGTGATCTTCCCGGTTTGAAAGTCATCCCAAGCGCGTTCGATGGCATGCGTTCCGGCGAACGTACCCGGTAAAGCGGGATGCAGATTGATAACTCGCATCGGGAAGCGATCCAGAAAAGCCGAGGTGAGCACACGCATCCACCCCGCCAGAATCACAAATGTTGGCTCATATGCAGCCACGATTTCCGCCAGATCCGCATCGTACTCGCGACGATCTTTACCCTCATCCTTGTAGGGCTTCCAGGGATGGTAACGGCTCGGAATGCCCGCTTTGTCCGCTCGTTCTAGCGAATAGGCTTTTTTATGGTCGCAAATCACAGCGACAACGTCTGCATCCAGATCGCCAGATTCACATGCATCGATGACGGCCTGCAGATTACTGCCGAAACCAGATGCCAACACAACCAGTCGATTTTTCTTATCTGCCACGGAACATCCCTCTCTCCAGAACGAGGCACTAAACAAGTATAATTTCGTTCCCTTCGCATATCTCGCCAATAACATACGTTTCTTCTGGAATCGCTTTCTGTACTTTTTTAACATCGGACGGATCGATCGCCGCAACCATGCCGATGCCCATGTTGAAGACCCGGTACATCTCGTCGCGGGCAATTCCGCCACGTTCCTGAATCAACTCAAATACTTCCAGCACGGGCCAGGAACCAATCTCAATACTTGCGCCCAGGTTTTCCGGCAAAGCCCTGGGAATATTATCGAAAAATGCACCTCCTGTGAGGTGCGCCAATGCCTTGATCGGATTCTTGGCTTGATCGAGAACCTTCGAAAGCGCCGAAAGATAAGAGCGGTGCGGTGCCAGCAAAGCATCGGCAAGTGTGCTGCCGTCTGTTAATTTATGTGCCGAAAGATCCACATCTGCAAAT
This sequence comes from Anaerolineales bacterium, assembly GCA_034430895.1. Classification (GTDB taxonomy): domain Bacteria; phylum Chloroflexota; class Anaerolineae; order Anaerolineales; family E44-bin32; genus WVZH01. The sequence continues at coordinate 47,279 of DAOUDW010000046.1, forward strand.
ATCCGTCGGATGAGTGAATACCCGTTCGTGTGCGGACCCGACGATGCCAACCCCAACAGCTTATCACCCGCCCGGATATCCCCGCTAGGGAGGATTTTGTCGCGTTCGACGACCCCGACAATCGCACCGGCCAGGTCGAGCTGGCCTTCCACATACATCCCCGGAAGCTCTGCCGTCTCGCCACCAAGCAAGGCGCATTTCGCTTCCCGGCAAGCCTCGGCAACACCGGCGACGAGTTCAGCAACCACCTCCGGATCGGTCGCACTGCAGCCGATGTAATCCAAAAAGAACAGCGGTCGTGCGCCTTGCACCAGAATATCATTGATACAGTGATTGACCAGATCGACGCCGAGATCGTGATAGCGTCCCAATTGCACACCCAGCATCACCTTCGTGCCCACGCTGTCTGTCGAACCGGAAAGTACGGGGTCTTTCAATGTCGTAACAGGAGAGGCCTGATATAAGCCTCCGAAAGCGCCCACGCCGGCCAGTACTTCCTTTCCGTGAGTCGATTCCACGGCTTGTTTCATTAACGCCACAGCTCGATTTCCGGCATCGATATCGACACCCGCCGCAGCGTACGCGGAAACCGGTTTGGCGATGTCTTTGCGATACTGCATCCCCTCGAAGTGGATCTTTTCGATTCCGGCGTAAACGATTTTACGGGCTTCGGTGATATTTGGTCCACAGGCGGTCATCCCCAGAACTCGCCCACCATTGGTGACGATGGCTCCATTCTTCTGCGCCGTCCCGGCGTGAAACGCCAGGACATCTTCCGGCAGGGAATTCAACCCTGTGATCTCGATACCTTTTTCATAGGTCCCCGGATAACCGCCCGAAGCCAGGACTACACAGAGCGCCGCACCATCGCTCCAGCGTACATGGGGGGCAACCTGGGCAAGCCTTCCCTTAACACAAGCCAGCATGATTTCCAGTAGATCGGATTCGAGCAGCGGCAGAATGACCTGGGTTTCAGGATCGCCGAAGCGACAGTTGTATTCCAGGACCTGAACACCCGAATCGGTCAATATCAAGCCGCCATAGAGCACGCCAATGAATGGATTGCCCTCTTCCCGCATCCCATCGATAACCGGCTGCAGCATACGTTTGCAGGCGTCATCAATTTCAGCAGCCGTCATACTGGGGGATGGCGAGAAAGTCCCCATGCCGCCGGTGTTGGGTCCACGATCGTAATCCAATAAGCGTTTGTGATCCTGTGCAGTGGGCATGGGCAAGATGTCTCGTCCGTCGCTGAACACCAGCAGCGATACCTCACGACCGACGAGCTTGTCTTCGATCACGACCCGTTCACCGGCGGATCCAAATCGTTTCTCGATCATGATCTCGCGCAACGTCTTCTCTGCCTCTTCAAAATTGTCGGGCAGGATGACGCCTTTTCCCGCAGCCAGGCCGGAGGCTTTAATCACATAATCCATATCCCGATGGCGAACATGCGCGAGGGCTTGCTCGAAATCTTCGAAGACTTCGAATCCTGCTGTGGGAATACCGTGACGCTGCATGAATTGTTTCGCGAACGCTTTGGAGGATTCCAATTGGGCTGCCGCAGCCGTCGGCCCAAACACGGAAACACCCTTCGCCGTCAATGCATCGGTAACGCCGTTCGCCAAGGGAACTTCCGGCCCTACCACGACGAGGTCGATCTTCTTCTCGATCGCTGCGGCAACGATGCCATCTGTGTCGTCCGATGATACCGGGATATTTTCAGCAACTAGCGCTGTGCCCGGATTCCCAGGAAGGGCATACAGCTTGGAAAGCCGCGAAGATTGAGATATCTTCCAGGCTAGTGTATGCTCACGCCCTCCTGAGCCAACGACCAGGATGTTCATGCCTTCCTCCTCATGCATTACGATTTGGTTGTGGATTCCCCCGTACTACCCAAAGCGTTCCTTAACCAGCGACTCTCCAACCTCGAACGGATACACGCCGGTAAAACATGCGTTGCAGTAACCACTCTCACTGCCAATCGCCCGCATCATACCTTCCAACGACAGAAAATGAAGGCTGTCCGTTCCCAATATATCACTGATCTCCGAGACGGAATTCGACGACGCCACCAATTCCTCCCGTGTGGGCATGTCCACACCCATGAAACATGGATGTGTGATCGGTGGACACGTGATACGCATATGAACTTCTGCAGCACCAGCTTCCCGCAGGGTGTTCACCAGGTGACGCGCAGTCGTACCGCGAACGATCGAGTCATCTACAAGCACCACCCGTTTTCCATTCAATGCACTGCGTACGGGATTGAATTTCAAGTACACGCTGCGTTCGCGTAAATCTTGATCGGGTCGAATAAACGTACGGCCGATATAAGAATCCTTAATTAATCCCATTTCAAATGGAATACCACTTTTATCCGCGTATCCTAAAGCAGCCGGTATCGAGGAATCGGGTACTGGAATTACCAGATCCGCGTCGATATTGCCTTCAATGGCCAACTCACGGCCGATCCGACGTCGCACCTGATAGACAACCTGACCATCCCAGACGCTGTCTGGACGCGAGAAATAGATATGCTCGAAGGTGCACAAGGCCAAAGGTTGTGAGGGCGCGAGTGCCTGGCGGACCACCAATGCCGCATCGTGCAGGGCCACGACTTCTCCGGGATGTACTTCCCGCACAGCTTCGCATCCGATGATGTCCAGCGCGCTGGTCTCCGAACACACGGCATGTCCCCCACCGGGCAGTAGTCCAACTGTCAGCGGACGCAAACCCCAGGGATCTCTGGCAGCAAAGACCCCGTCGACCGTGAGGATCACGAGTGAAAATGCCCCTACCCAATCCTGCATCGCATGTGCCAGACGATCCAACCAGGTATCCCCCGGCGCGGCCGCGAGCATGAGTACCATCACTTCGCTGTCCGAACTGGAAGTTAGGCCTGCTCCATTCGTCAGAAGACGTTTACGCAGTTCGTCGGCGTTCACCAGATTACCGTTGTGCGCCAGAGCGACCGGTCCGTAGCGGGTCTCGAGCAGAAACGGCTGTGCGTTCTGCAGGCTGGAGCCACCCGTGGTGCTGTAGCGCGTGTGTCCAATGGCGAGTTTGGCGTTCAATTCCCGGATCTCGTTTTGGGCGAAAAGCCGATCCACCAATCCCATGCGTTTTCGCACGTCGATCGAATTACCATCGCTTATGGCGATACCCGCCGATTCCTGGCCGCGATGCTGTACGGCATGCAGCCCATAATACGTGAATGTCACTGCTTCTTCGCGCGGTGAATCTATGCCGAATATCCCGCAGGCTTCACGCAGTCTTTCGGAAAAATTCATTCCCACACCCTGCATCTTTTCTGACTCGCCCACGGATTACCCGCCTCCAAACTCTGAATCAGCTTCGGCCAACCGCTTTCGATGGTCTTCCTGTTGCTTACCAACAGCTTCGCTGATCTCCGTTGAAACCAATCCCAGGATCTTCGCCGCAGCAAGGCCTGCGTTGCCGGGATCGAGCACCACCATCGGCGCTACCCCACTGGGCATTCGCAGAGACGAATACAAATCCGCACCGGCAAAACTACTCCCTATCGGCGGGCATGCGATCACCGGTGCACTAACATTTGCATCTACCATTCCGCTTAAGGCATTACTTCGACCTGCAACGGTGATATAAACCTTTGGTCGCGGATCGCCTTCGTATTCGGCAAGTAGATCTAATAATCGCTGCGGTGTTTTATGTGCTGAAGCAATCCGCTGAATACACTCGATATCCATCTGTTCGAGTACTCCCACGATTTGATCCACGTGCCCCCGATCCGATGGAGAACCCATCAAGATCACGACAAGAGATTTTGATGTCATGGAATCGCTTTACTCCTTACTTTAAAATTCCACTCGCACGTAAGTTCTCTTCCAGACGTAGGCCTACTGGATAGGCTGCCGGCTGGAAAGGCTCGCCAGTTAATTTCTCATAGAGTGAAACATAACGCTCGGCGACACGCAGCCAGAAAGCCTGTCCCATCTCCGGCGGCTCGCCGTCGCCACGATAGCCCTGTGCAGCATAATCCAGACGTAAAAATTCCTTATCGTAGTTCTCTGGCTCCTTGCCTGCTTCAAATCTTTGAACGTAGCTGTCAGCCAGCCAGAAGCGAGATGAATCGGGTGTATGTACTTCGTCAATGATGATCAATTCGCCATTTTCATCGACACCAAATTCATACTTCGTATCCACCAGGATCAACCCAGCTTCCTGGGCGACTTGCTGCCCCAGCCGAAAGACTTCGAGCGAGGCTTGCTGCACTTTTTCCCAGGTATCACCGTCCAGGTGCCCCTGGTCGACAACCTCCGCACACGTAAGCCGTTCGTCATGAGTTCCTGGCCCGCCCTTCGTTGTGGGCGTGATGATCGGTTCGGAAAGTGCTTGATTCTTACGCATGCCGTCCGGGAACTCATGCCCGTAAATTATCCGCTCGCCAAGATCATAACGATACCAGAGCGCGGTCTTGGTCACTCCGGTGATATAGCCACGGATAACGACTTCCACCGGTAAGGTCTTGGCTTTGCGTGCCAATGTCGCATTGGGATCCGGGATACTGATCTTGTGATTGGGGATGATCCCTTCGGTTTTATCAAACCAGAAAGCGGAGAGCTGGTTGAGCACCTGCCCTTTATATGGTGCCAAACCGAGAATGCGATCAAAAGCAGACAAGCGATCTGTGGTCACCAAAAGCAATTCGCCATCCTCAAGTGGATAGAGATCACGCACCTTGCCTTTATGCCGGTTGGGAAGCGGTAAATCCGTCTCCCAAAATGGATTTTCGGCTGCCTGAGTGATATAGTCACGACTCATGTCACAGTTCCTCCAGTGGCTATACACTCACGAATACGCTCTGCCATACGACGAGCGCGCTGCGGTGCGAATCCCACACGATCCTTCGAACGCATCAGATCGTCGAGTGTTTCTTCTGGAAGATAACGCTGTAACTCAACATCGGCTCGCACGAGTTCGGTCAACGGATTGGGCTCTCCCAGTGCAACTTGCTGCCAGGCCGCCATGGCGTGTTCACGCAAGCGTTCGTGCATCTCCTGACGATCGGCACCAGCGCGGCCCAAAGCCATCAACACCGCCTCGAGCGCTGCGAACGGTGCATAGCGTTTAAGATTCCTCTCGATATTTGCTTCCTGGATCACCCAATCCGCCATGATTTTGTTCGCCGTCAATAACAACTCATCAGCGATCAAGAAAGCCTCGGGTAAGATCGTCCTGCGATTTGCGCTATCATCCAGGGTACGTTCGAGTAATGACAGGGCCGTATTGTCCCAGGCAACGCGTGGATACTGCGCCAGAAGTCGGGCTAACGAATCCATCTTCTCGGAAGCGATGGGGTTCTTTTTAAACGGCATGGCTGAAGAACCCACTTGCTTCTTACCGAAAGGTTCCGACATCTCTCCAATCGGTGGGGATTGCAGGATACGCAGATCGAATGCCATTTTGTGCAGCGATGCAGCCATCCCTGCCAATGCACACAGAATGTCGTAATCCTGTTTGCGCGGATAAACTTGATTGGTCACCTCGTAGAAAGGCAACTCGAGAATCTCGGAGAGACGCTGCTCGAATTGTTCAACGTTCTCTTCTTCCAGAAGATCGAAGAAGGAAGCGCTTGTCCCCACTGCACCCTTAAAGCCCTTGCCTCGCAATGAAGCACGTAATTGCTTGATTGTCTTCCATTCCTCCAACAAATCCTGTCCATAGATCGCCAAACGATAACCCAGCGTGGTGGGTTCTGCTGGTTGAAGATGGGTGAAGCCCATCACCGGGGTTGCAGCCCATGTGTCGATTTGTTCTGCAAGTCGTTCGAGAACAGGCGCGAACCGCTCAAGAATCAGATCGAGGGAACGTTGCAGTCGGATTGCATCCGTATTGTCGACGACATCCATGGAAGTCATGCCCATATGGATCACGCCACCGCCCAATGGTGCCTTTTCCGCAAATGCCCTCACTTCCGCCATCACATCGTGATGAATCTCGTTTTCAATCTCGATTGCACGCGCAATGTCGATATCATCGATGTGTTCCTGCAAATCATCGACTTGATCCTGGGTGACCAAGCCCAACTCCGCCTGGACGAGTGCTACAGCCACCCAAATTTCACGCCACAGCCGACGTTTGGTGCGTTCGCCCCAAACCTGACGCATGGCATCTGAACCATATCGCCAACTTAAAAAGGACTGATATCGATCGTATTCATCCATCGGCTTCTCGAATGTATGGTTTTTGTTGTAGACCTAAGCTATTTTCAGACCGTTCTTAAATAACTTTAACCCCATAGAACCATTTTCCGCTCGGAACCAGTGAGGATGCTGGTAGGGATGAATGTGGTCCTCGGGATGAGGCATAAGTCCAAGAACATTTCCAGCCGGGTTTGTAATACCGGCAATATCGTCTTCGGAGCCATTGGGATTGGCAGGATAATCACCGTTCGCCGCATTACCTGAGGGGTGAACGTAGCGAAAAGCAATCTGGCTTTGGGGCAAATCATCCCTCTCGTTCAGGATAAAGCGACCTTCACCATGAGCGACGGGGCATAGTATTGAATCCATATCCTGCAACCAGAGGGAGGGATTAGCTCGGTTTCCTTTCAGATGTACCCAACGACATTCAAAACGACTGCTGGCGTTGAAAGTCAGGGTCGCTTGCACTCCGCCTTGTGGCAAGAAACCTGCTTTGACCAGAGCCTGGAAGCCGTTGCAAATCCCGATCACCGGGCGGCCATCGTCGATGAAGGACTGCATGAAGTCGGAAAACCATGTCTCCAGATCGAGGGCGAAGAGACGTCCGGCACCCAACGCGTCGCCGTAAGAGAAACCACCGGGAAGTGCGAGCATCCCGTAGTCTCTCCAATTTCCGTTGTTCTCGCGCAGGATCGATAGCGGTGTGATAACAACCTCACCGCCTGCTCGAGTGACCGCATCCGCAAGATCGCCGTCACGATTGGTACCTGGAGCGTGTAAGATCAGTACTTTAGCTGGCGACATCGCTGCTCTGTTTCGTATACGCCTCCACAAGTTCTTCAACGGGGAGGCTTATAACCTGATCTCCATTATGCTCGACGACCAGGTTCGAATCGTTTGTAGCCATACCGATGCGTCTCAGCGCTAACCCTTTAAAGAGATTTTTGAACGCCTCGGCGTCGTTTTCGGCAATTTCCACGAGTAAACAACCATTGGTTTCCGCGAATAAAGCCAAGTTGGGATCGGAGTCCAACTCCGTGAGATCCAACTTTAATCCCGTTCTTCCAGCCAGGGCCATTTCTGCCACAGCGACCGCCAACCCGCCCTCGCTGAGATCGTGCGCGGAAAGCACGATACCGTCCTGTACAGCCTGATGGAAAGCTTCATAGATCTGCGGTGTATTCTCCGCCAGGCCAGGCACCTGCTGCAGCGCATCGACATCCTCAAAGAAACTGGAATCCGCGACTTTCAAGGCATAACTGCCGAGTAATGCCGGCTGCCATTCGCCGACGAGATACATCTGACTTCCGGCAGCTTTCAAATCCATACTAACGGCTTTACGCACATCCGGATGGATGGCAATGCTCGAGATCAGTAACGTTCCCGGGATGGCGTGACGCTCACCATCCTTACCGACATACTCATTGTTTAACGAGTCTTTGCCTGAGATGAATGGTGTACCAAATTGGATCGCCGCATCATGGCAGCCCTGGGAGGCGCGGATTAATCCCGCCAGCTGCTCCGGGTTACGGGGATTGCCCCAGCAGAAATTATCCAGAAGCGCAATCCGCTGTGGATCGGCGCCGACGGCAACCGCATTACGTACGGCTTCGTCGACCGCGCTCACGGCCATGGCGTAGGCATCATAATCACTCAAGGAGGGCTTTACACCATTGGCCAGAACGAAACCCTTCCAACCTTTGGTTTCCAATGGCTTCATAACCGCCGCATCGGAGGGGCCATCACCGTACTCACCCACCAATGGTCCCACAACTGTTGCGCCACGCACGAGATGATCGTAGCGTCGGATGATGTCCTCATTGGAAGCGATATCCACGTGTAAAAGGAGACGTAAAAGCAATTCTCCGGCGTCTCGGACGCCGCCCGTTCGTTCCGAATCTGGATCAGGAACGGAAGCACCATTTGCCCGAAAATAAGCTTTCAGGCGCCGTTGTGGGCGGCCATTGTGTAAGAATTCGTTGCTCAGATCGATGAGGGCTGCATCCCCACAATACACCTGCAGTCTACCACTGTCGACGAATTCACCCACATCCTGCCACTCCACCCAATACTTCTCACAATAGGACACCAACTCGGGAACATGATCTGAGGGAATAGCCAGAACCATGCGTTCTTGTGCTTCACTCAACCAAATTTCCCACGGTTCGAGGCCGGCATACTTTAATCGGACTTTGGTGAGGTCAACACGCGCACCAATCTCCGAACCCATCTCCCCGATGGCGCTGGATAAGCCTCCAGCACCGCAATCGGTAACGGCGTTATACAATCCGGCGTCCCGGGCACACGTAACAACTTCGATCACGCCCTTCTCTGTGATCGGATCGCCGATTTGGACCGCCGAACCGGCTACTTTTCCGGTTTGGGCATCCATGGGCTGGCTGCTAAAGGTCGCACCTCGTAAGCCGTCTCGACCGGTGCGGCCACCAATCACGATGATGCGATCTCCGGGCTTGGGATTCCTGGGGTGACAATCGCGCGGACCAATGCCGATGCTACCGCAATAAACCAGGGGATTGGCCGTGTAGCCCGGATGGTAGAGTACCGCACCATTTACGGTCGGCAAACCCAGCTTGTTACCGTAATCTTCGATGCCGTGCACTACACCCTCGCGAATTCTCAACGGGTGGAGAACACCAGCCTGTAGTTCATCTCGATCCGTATCCGGCGGGCCAAAACAAAGCACATCGGTGCTGGCAATCGGTCGATGCGAGACCCCCAACACGTCACGCACAACACCTCCGATGCCGGTATTGGCGCCACCGAAGGGCTCGATAGCCGAAGGGTGATTGTGCGTCTCTACTTTGAATGAAAGATCATATTCTTCGTCGAATTCGATCACTCCGGCGTTGTCTACAAATGCGGATCGCACCCAGGGAGCGTCGATCTTCTCTGTGGCTGCTCTGAGATACGTCCGTAACATCGAGAATAACATGTCCGGGAAATGCTCGGGATGCTGCTGGCGATCAAAATCAGGATCATATTCACAATCAATCTGTGCCCGAAAAGTCTTATGAACGCAATGCTCTGACCAGGTCTGTGCCAGCATCTCCAGTTCACCGTCAGTGGCAGCGCGATCTTCCGATTCAAAATAGGCCTGGATCGCTTTTAGCTCTTCCATATCCAGCGCCAGACGCCGCTCGATGTTCACCGCTTCCAGTTCAGCTTCATCCATCCCGTTGAGATCGATATGCGACGGCGGAACGAGATCACCTTCGTGGACAACAAACTCGGGCTGCATTTCACCGAGGGCATAGCGTTGGATGACATCGTTGAAAAGAAACGCTTCAGCAATCTGTTCTACTTCGGAGTGAGATAATTCTCCCTCGAGTTCGTAGCGCACACCCGTCGCTACAACTTCAATGCCACCATTTCCGAGGCGTTGAATGGCTCGTAGAAGCTCGTTGGCCACGTTGTCCGTCACGCCTGGCAGGAATCCCACTTCGATCACATGGACATTCGCATCAACGGAAATGGAAGAGCCAACGATGTCAGAATCAGAAAGTGTGAAAATAAATTTCTCGGTTACGGGATCACAAATCAAACGCTGCGCGATTTCCTGTGGGGCTTCCGGTGCAATTTGGCCCTTCAAGAAATACAAATCGTAGACCCGGATAGAAACAGGCTCGTGGACTCCGATCGAGGGTAATTGAGAAGACAAAACCTCACCGCGTGTAGATAGCGGTGAGGTGACTTCGATGCGACAGAGGCGCTGTGGAGCGCTTTTTAATCCCGATACAACCATATCGGGAGTGTATTATACAGTAATTCCGCCGCAGGTGTTAGGTAATTGTCTTAAAACTTTCAACGAGTTCTTTCAACGCGCGATGGATGACAGCGCTTGATCCAGATCGGCAATGATGTCCTCGACGTCCTCGATTCCCAGGGCATAGCGCACCAGGTTGTCACGCAGGCCCACCGCCTTGCGCTCTTCGGGGTCGAGAGAGAACAAAGCCCCGGGCTGTTCGATGATGCTTTCAACACCACCGAGTGTTGGACCGATATAGGGTATCTGTAGTCGATCGATAAACGCACCGGTGCCTGCGAAATCGCTGTCCACCTCGAAGCTGACCACACCGCCGAATCCCTGCATTTGTTTTCTGGCGACTTCATAATCAGGATGGCTTTTCAGACCGGGGTAGAAAACGGTTTGTACGGCGGGATGCGCTTCCAAATACTGGGCAACCTTCTGACCATTTTCGTTTTGACGTTGAACCCGCAGTGCGAGTGTTTTCAACCCCCGCAGCAAGAGGTAGGCATCATGGGGATTACTCACGCCCCCCATCACGCCGCGTGCCACCAGGATGGGTTCCAGAATCTCTTTCGTACTGACGAGCACTCCGGCCAGTAGATCGTTATGCCCCCCCAGGTATTTCGTGGCACTGTGCGCAACGATGTCGACGCCCAAATCAAGAGGACTCAGGTTGAATGGTGTGGCAAAGGTGCTATCGACCATGGTCAGAATACCATGCTGTTTCCCCAGCTTTGCGACTTGCGCCAGGTCCTGGATGCGCAGATACGGATTGGTCGGTGTCTCCACGAAAATCAAGCGCGTCTTGGCTGTGATTGCTTTCTCGAGTGCCTCCGGCTGCGCAGCCGGCACCAATGTGGATTTGATCTCCCAGCGAGGAAGGAATTCTTGCGAGAAGATACGCGTGCGGTGGTAGCAATCGAAGGACATGACCAGGTGATCCCCGGCAGATAAGAGCGCAGCCATCGTTGTTGTAATGGCACACATCCCACTGGCAAAGATCAGCGCCCGTTCGCCGCCTTCGATTTCGGCGAGCTTTTTCTCGGCCGCCGTTTGTGTAGGATTGGTGTAACGTCCATACTCATCGCGGATTTCTGACTCCCCGCGCTGCTTGGCTCGCATGAATTCCAAAATTTCCGCCGTATCTGCGAAAGAAAACGTCGAGGTTTGGACGATCGGTGTTGTCACCGCACCGAAGGGTTTATTGCGCTCTTCGCCGCCGTGCACGGCACGTGTCGAGGCATGATGCTTCATGGCATTTCCTCCCAATTCATCCATGATCCACTTGAACCACGCCCGCAGGCATGCAATTGTCGACCATAGATTGTCATCCGAGAAGGGGAGAAAATCAGAAGAGCCGGCTCAGCATGGACTGCGTGAAGCGGCTCTTGTTATCAAATACGCCACTCTCATCTTCCAGGACCCGCTGAGGGTCTGTCGGAATTGGCACCATAGCGCGCTTTCCACTTGGTTGCCGAGGTTTCTCAGGGCCGATCCCTCCACCTCTCTGGATGAGTATTTCTCATCGAGTGCTATTCAATTAGACGAGATGATAGCACAAGCGATTGTGTGAGTCAAACCTAATTTTTCAAATTAGTATTCGTTAAAACCCTGAGCTTGACCTTCATCGAATAGCTGACGAGGTCATGTCGTTCGTCAACGGCCCGATTGAAATTGATTACGTTGTCAAATTATGCGTTCAGCGCTGCGCGTGCCTTTTGCAGGTCGTCTGCACCGAGAACCAGGCGCGTGTCCGTTGCCAGGTAAGCAATATTGAGGTTCACGCCCGCTTCGCCGAGTTTCCCGGCGACTTCGCCCAGCGTCCCCGGTTTGTTTTCCACATCCAGAATCAAGACCTCGTGATCTTCGCTGACCTGAATACCGGCGTCCTGGAGCGCGTCTTGCGCCGCGGCTGCGTCCTCGACCAGGACGTGGACTTCGCCCTTGCCGTCAACGGTCACGCCGATCAAACCTTCGATGTTGATTCCGGCACTACCGAGCGCCTCTCCGACTTTGGCCAATTCACCCGGACGATCGTCGAGCAAGATAGTCAAATCTGTTGCCATATCTCCCCTCCTTTTACAGAAACTTGATTGTGATGTTTATCAGATGAGTTCAATGATCGGATTTATATTCTCACTTACTTTAGATTAATGCATATCCATGAATATTTCAAGTAACGAGGATTAATCAGCAAATAGTGTTGTCTTACCTTGTGCAATGCTTGAAGCGTCAGGAGAAAATGGCAAGCACATCCTGAACGATTCGTTAATCCGCTGCGAGATCAACCAACGACGGCACGATCAAATCCGGCTGCACAGTGCTCGATGGCGGAAGCCCATTGCCCGCAGGATCGATCCACACCGAAAAGATGCCCAGCCGCTGCGGTGCTTCGACGTCCCAGATCAAATTATCTCCCACCATCCAGGTATCTTCTGCTGCTATTGCGAACGTATCCAATGCATGTTGGAAGACACGCGTGTCGGGTTTGCCCATTCCCATTTCGCCTTCGATGAAAATATGTTCGAAAAAACCTGCCAGTTGGAACCGCTCGATCTTCGCACGTTGTGCCGAAGAAGCACCATTGGTGACCAATCCCAAGCGAATCCCCTGTTCGCAAAATTGGGTCAGCGTTTCAACCGCTCCCGGACATGGATAAAAATATTCGTCTCGCTCCAGGGTGAATGCGTCCGCAATGCTGAGCGCTAATTCATGATTTTCCAATCCCAGATCTGTAAATGTCGCAGACACGACTTCCCGTCTGGCTTTGGGTAAATCCAGTCTTCCCTGCCTGTGCCGGTCCGCGTTATCCCAGTACTTATTCGTTCTGGCTTGGATCGCATCGTAGAGTTGATCCGCTGAGAGACCTTCGATTTCGACTGCATAGCGACCACAAACCCGCCGCCAACAAGGTTCGGAAGTAGCCGAATGTACGATGATCGTGTCATCCAAATCTAAAAGCATCACATGAGGAAATCTATACATTGAATCTCCTACTTCACCAACACTCCACCATTTCAAATTACATTCAAATCGATCCCAGGAGTAAACCAATCGCTACAAGTGTAGGCGTGAGCAGAGTAATCTGCACGTTTATTCCCATGACCGGTATGAGAGATTCAATTTCATCCGCAAACTGCGTGACTCCCTGTATGGCGCGCCAGGCGAGTACTCCCATTAACAAACCGAGCAGCGACCACACCGGCAGCATATCATACAGCACCGCTAACACAATCGTTGCGTAGGTCAGTAACAGGAACGCGGTGTAAATCCGCGCGCTCTTCCGGCGGCCGATCACAATCGGGTAATGCCGCCGGCCAACTTCCTCGTCCGCCTCGACATCTGGAAATTGATTGAGCAGCAGCAAATTGGAGACGAGGAAAAACGGCACAAGAGAAGCAATCCAGGCTTCGAATGCATAGGCGCCGGTGAGCACAAAATGCGTTCCGACGACCATGACGGGGCCGAATCCAATTCCCGGTGCGAACAAACACAGCAACGGGAATCGCGTGATCCACACCGTATACAAGACGATGAGCACGACTCCGAGTGCGCCCAGCGGCAGGAGTGCGAGGCCATGAATGTTTAAAAAATAAACACCGATCACTATAGTGACAAGCAGGCTGCCGATCCCAATCCAGAGCGCGTATGGCGCCACCTGGGGTTTATCGGGCAGCGTGCCGCTGCCACCGCTGAACGGCGTGCGTTTCGTCTTCGTATCCAGAAAACTTTTGAAATCGAAATACTCGTTCAGCGCGTTGACACTGATATGCGCCGCAACAGCTCCGACGAGGGCAAGAATAACATACAGCACGTTCAACCCGTCGCTGGTCCACAATGCCGTGCCTATTCCTAGGAAAACACAAACGGGAGCAAGGACGAGAAAGGGGACCCGCATTGGACCCAACAAGTCTTTAACTTCGATCATCGTTTCCTCCGATAATCGGATTTGTATATCGACACCGGATAGTTACAACACCCTACCCAGAGAAGAGGTTGCGTTGTATCGCGATCACCTATGGGGATCGACTCGGATTTTAGTGCCTATTCCGTTTATCGTGACCCACTTTCCAGCACTTGTTTGATCGCCTGCAGACGTTCTTCCCACGTCTGGCGAAAGGCGGCACCGATGATGGGTGTGAAAATCTTCATCAACCCCCGGGGGTCGATCCATTCGTGCACGGTCAATATCGTCCCATTCGCATGCGGAACGAACGAAATGCGTAGATTGCCTCGCATTCCGCCTCCCTGCCAGAGAGAAGTGATTTCCACCTCGAGTTCGAATTGCTTGATCTCTGAGATCATATTGACCGCCAGCAACGGCAACATCTGAACTTTTTCTCGATAGCGCGTTCCCACATCCACATTCTCGGCCGTGATCTTCTCCACCAGGAGAACCTTGGATCCCTTCTCCTGGGGATGGTTTTCAAAGTCCTTCATGAACGTAAACACCGCCGTCACCGGGCGGGCGATGCTGACCGTTCGTCGAAATTCCATGGCTTTCTCCTTCAAGAAGCTCGGCGAACTACGATCCGGCGTCCGATTCAAGCAACGATAGAAAGAAATCCCCCACCGACCGCCACAATCCCCGCAAGCCGACAACGATCAGTACGGAGGAAAAAAGCAGCCCTGCAACGAGAGGATAGTTTTCCGAAATCACGGCCATGATCAGATCCCAGGTCACGCCAGATGTATCGAATGGATATTGGGAGAGTTGGCGAACGAGGCGATATCCACTCGCTCCGGCAAGGAGACCGCCGCCAAGAAAGGTGAAGAAGGCGATCCCCCCAGCAAGCGCATTGCGCCGTATACTGACTTCTCTCGAACTTTCCGCCAGGATTTCATCAACCAGGATTTCCGCTTGGGGGAAGGAGAGTCCGTGTTTTTTACAAATCGCGAGCAGGATATCGTCCCGGCTGACCCCGCGTGAGGTCCGCGCAACGACATGATCCCGGATATCGTCGCGATCTTTCGCCGATATTTCCTGCAATGGTTCTCTATCTGCCGAATTATCTATCGAGTAAAGTCTCCAGCGTCTCTTCATCAAAGGGATTGCGACCGTCTTGAAGCGCCTCAATCCACGCCGAACGAGTGGGGGCGAAGTGTTGATAAGCGGTTGGATTCTGAGTTGCCAGCTTAGCCAGGAAATAATGGAACTCTTCTACTGCTTCCTCATACCGCCCCAGCAAAGCCAGGGCCAAACCACGGCTGTCATTGGTGTAGCCCGATGGATTCATCTCGACGGCCAGGTCACAATGAGGCAGCGCTTCATCCGGTCTTCCCGCCAGACTCAGATACCAACATAACGTGTTGTAAAGATCGGCAGTCGCTTTCTGATTCGCCTCGAATTGCAGGAGA
The DNA here is from genome assembly GCA_034430895.1 of Anaerolineales bacterium. Classification (GTDB taxonomy): domain Bacteria; phylum Chloroflexota; class Anaerolineae; order Anaerolineales; family E44-bin32; genus WVZH01. Next base: position 62,594 of record DAOUDW010000046.1, read on the forward strand.
AGATCGAGCCACTCATCGTTGTTTCGCGGTTGTTGATAGAAAATCGCGATGGCAAGATTAATCACTGCGGGTTCGTACGCTTGGTCCGCCTCCATCGCCACCCGGAAGTCATCCTGTGCTCGCTCGAGATCCCCGGCCTGTCCCCGATTGAGATAGGCAACGCCACGATTGTTATACGCCGAGATCAACTCGGGATATTGTGTAATCGCTTCGGAATAGTAAGCGATCACATCGTTTACGTTCGAATCAGGCACTTCATTCTCGAGCAAACCCAAAAAGAAATAGACTCGACCGGCTTTGGAAGAATCTTCCGATACCTCGCTCAGTGCACGACGGAAAACTTGCTCAGCTTGATCGTAGTGATCGCCCGAGAGATACATCCTTCCGAGAACATAGAGCGACAGCCAACGCACATCCTTGGGTAAATCGGTATTGATAATCGAATTCAACTCCTCAGAGGTGGTTATCAGCCAACGCTGCTCTTTACTCTCAATTTGTTCCTCGGCCATCGGTGCGCTGATCACGGCGATCACCCGACCACTGTCGTATTCCCCCCAGATGACAATCGTCGCACGAAACAGCTCATACATATGCTGCGCGGCGCGTTCGTTCGTAATGACCTGCGGAAGCAGCTCGATGCGCACATTTTCAAGTTCGGTCTCGTTAAAATCCTGCTGCAGGGTTTCCTGAATTCGGCCAGCGATATTGAAACCCATTTGCTCGCCGCCGTAGTTCGCAAATTCACTCACCAGGATCAATGTTTCATCCGTTGAAGCAACCACAGGCCATGTGGTTGAGTTCGAACTGGCGTCAACGTTGAAGCCCAATCCAGCGGCCACATTACGCCACCATCCGGTTACGAAGACGAGCAGAACGATCGACACCAGACCAGCCACTAGAATCGAAAGCCTTTTGTGCTTCATTAATTTCATTCGCACGCCAGAGAAGCGATCGGTCGGCAATTTGTCTGATGCTGCAGGAATCGAGTCGTCGCCTTGTCTCGATGACGAATCCGAAAGCAATGTGTCATTCACCTGGCCTTCCGGAGGATAACCACCGGCAATCAGTAACGCGTCACACTCTTGCGGGGATAAACGGAGCTTTGTGGCCAGCTGTACAACGTCTTCCCGGTGTCGGGGTCGGTTCGTTTTCCCCTCCCGCCATCGGAAAATCGTTTGTCGGCTCACACCGAGGCGTCGTGCGAGCTCAGTATCACTCACACCTACCCGGTTGATGTATTCAGAGAGAAGTTGAGAGAAGGTTTTCATCGCATCCTGGATGTATAGCAGCTTTTGTTGCATCAAATGTAACACACCTGGCGCTTGAAGTGTACTGGTGCTTTGGCAGGATTAGGGCAAACAAGATCATTATCTAAGGAGGTCCCTATGTCTACCCAGATGAAATCGACTCACAAAGTACGATGGCTCATAATTCTTACCCTTCTTCTTACAGGCTGCGCAGCAGCCCAGGACGTTTCGAAATCCTACAGCCGGGCGGTTATCAACCAGGGTGAAATTGTGCCCGCCGAAAGCGTGCGCGTGCACGAGTACTTGAATTACTACGAGCAGCGCTTCCCAGAACCAAGCGACCAGCCGCTGGGGCTTGATTTACGCCTCGGCAATACTCACATCCCCACCAGCGGCGGAGAAGTCTGGCTTCAAATCGGTCTCCAGGCGCAAAGTCTGGACCACGAGGAACGAACGCCGCTGAACCTCACTCTGGTGCTTGACTGCAGCGGCTCTATGGCGAGCGGCAGCAAGATGGATTCCTTGAAGCAATCGCTGGAAGTATTTCTGACTAGCCTACAGCCCGATGATATCATCGCCATCGTCGGCTACGATGACAGAGCCTATGTCCTGCGCAACGCGCAACCGGTCGGAAATGGCAGTTGGGTTCGCAATGTCGTCCGCAGTTTATCCCCCGGAGGGAGCACCAACCTGCATGCCGGTTTGATGCTTGGCTTCGAAGAGGTCTGGGGCAGCTTCGATATCCGCCGCAACAACCGCGTCATCCTGCTCACCGATGGCATCGCCAACGTCGGCCTTACCAATCCGGAGCGAATCGCCGCGGATGCACTGATCTACAACCGAAAAGGCATCTATCTGTCGACAATCGGTCTGGGCATAGATATGAACGACGAATTGCTCAATACGCTGGCCGATCAGGGCCGCGGCGCCTACCACTTCATCGACTCAGTGCAGGAGATGGACAAGGTCTTCCGCAAAGAGGTGGATGGGCTCGTCGAGCGAGTGGCCAACGACGTACGCATCAGCATTCAACCGGCTGCCGGCGTGCAGCTGACGAGTATTACCGGACACGAAGGGACTCCTCCCCAAAACGGCGTGCAGGTCGTCTTGTACGATATGGGCGCCGGGCAAAGCCAGGTGTTGATCGCGCGCCTGCAGGTTTCCCCATGCAATTCCGGAGAGCAAGCCCTTGCCGAGGTCACCCTGGAATACACCGATGCTTTTGCCCAGCAATCCCGTCAAGTCAGCGGCTTGGCTTCCGCTCAAGCTGAAGTGATGGATGTTTATGATCCCGTTTATGACATCGAGGTGCGCAGGAACGCTGCAATCGTGCGAATGGCAGAAGCGCTCAAAGAAATCGATGCCCTCTGCAACGCCGGACGCTACGAGCAAGCCTGGGAAATGGCCTTTGACATGGAATACGAACTTCGGGCAGTGGCTGCGTTGGCAGTCGATCCACAAATGGTGGAGGATGCCGATCTCTTCTCCCGCTACCAGATGACGCTGGAAAACGTCCTGGGGTACGACCCAATGGAAGCGGATTTCGACTACGACACGATCTCCTCGCAGGATCAGGATCAACGTTGGGGGGATCCCGGGGATTCAACACTCCCCACGATCGATGTGGATTGACCTTTAAGGATAAAGATGGCGAGCATGATTGCGCCGATCTTAACCAACTCATTGACTGCCGGATTGCCACTCATTTGTCGCAGCAACACCGAGATGACGAAAAGAAATCCGAAATCGATCAATTCAATCACGATGACGGCGATTAGTATCAGCATGATGATTTTGCGAAATTTATAGATCGGTCGAATTTTTTGCGGGCATTTATCGCCCGCAGTAAATCGCTCAACTCATAGGAAAAAGTAAACGAGAATCGTTTTCCTGCGATTGCATCATCTATTGTCGTCGAGCAGGAAAAAATCAAGTAACTGCCGTCAACTCATCATCCAGACAGCGCAAGGTCGTATGCGGTGCGAAGCAAGCCCGCGATTGCATCCAACGATGTATCCGAAGGGCTTTCGTTTATCCCAGGCGCTTTCCCATACTGACGCGTTCTTCAACCTCGTATCCAAGCGTGCGATAGAAATCGACCACCGCCGCATTCGTGGCGCGCACCTGCAGGTTGACCTTTGGACAGCCAATCTCGGCCAACCCGGATTCCACGCGCCTGACCAACGCCGTGCCGATACCCTGTCTGCGATTCTCTGGATGCACGGCCACGTAATACAGCCAGCCGCGATGACCATCGTAGCCACCCATCGCCGTCCCGACCAACTCGCCGTCCACGATGGCGATATAAAACGACTCCCGCTGCACTGCCAGTTTTCGTTCGATGTCATCTTCGGGAACGTTCCACGTCGAAGAATCGGGGAAAACCGTGCGCCACAATGCGGCGACATTGTCTCTATCGGATTCGATAAACGTTCGAATTTCCATCTCAGTCCTTTTTTCGATGCAGGGATCAATTCATTCAATCACCAGGGAACTGAAACCAGCGCTTTGCAACCGGATCCATCACGCTGCATTATGCCACAACTTCAATGGATATCCTTCTGTTCTGGTCTCGATACCTTTTATTGGTTTTCAACAGGTTTTAATTGGTCGAGGGAATTCCAATAATAGGCATAATAGCTCTCATCCGGCATGAGGGGATAATTCATGCCGAAGTACAGATTGAAAAGAACCCGGAATGAGTTTACCGGGCTGATCCCAGGGTAGAGTGAATCGTAGTCCTTCCCCGGGAGACAATAGGCGTTGAAAATCGAGAAGGTTTCATAGATTCCCTGCGAAGAGGGATCCTTCCATGTAAAAGTGGATCGAGGCCCATGATCTGCCTGCAGGATGATCACCGGCGGTGTGCCTGGCTTGGCGAGAATCGCTGCGATGATCTCCTCCAGTCTTGAATTCAAATACTGTAGTTGTTCAACGTAACCCGATTGGTACTCCTCCAACGTGCCTCTATAGTCATCCGCATCGAAATAACTGAAAGGCATATCGGGCAAATCCACTGTCCCATCGGCCTGGAAAACGAAGGGCGGATGGGGCAAGATCACGTGGGCAAATACAAACTTAGGGCCGGGGATGACATCGAGGGACGGGAATGTATCGAGAATATACTCCTGCCGAGCAATATGCCCTCTGTACGATACGCCATACGCCATTCGATTGAAAAGGATCGATATTTCCGCCGGATAGACCACAATCGACTGGGAAAGCAAAATCGATTCGAAAGGGTTCAAACCGTGAATGATCGAGTCGAGGTGATAATCGGCTGAGGTGATATCTGTCAACGAGAAGCCTGATTCAAAGGCGACAATCTCATAACCCAAGTCCTTGAAGGTCTGCATGACTACATTTTGATTCAGATATGTCGACAGAACGTCCGCCGGCACTCTCCTCGGCTCCGATTCGGGGATGACATGCTGCACGTAGTCCAGATTCAACGATGTAATCAGCGAGAGGATTGTCTTGGTGTAATTGGCAATACTTTGTGTGCCGACATAGCACCCTTGTGCATCGAGAAAATCGAGGAATTCGGAATTGTCGTAGCCATAGATGTCCTGCAAGACATCCGCTCTACCATAGGCATCCAAGATCAGATAATAAACATCCGGAAGTTCACTGAGCTCTCCAGTCGACTCAATCGTGTTCGCGGAGATGGGACTTCGCTCCGCATCAAACTGCTTGGCCGTGACGGCATGCTGACCGATGAGGATCAGCGAGGTGACGATCGAGGAAAGAACGTATATGTTGATCAGCACATCGACCGCCTGCAGCCAGCCCGGGCGTTTGTGGATCATGAAGATGATCCCAAATATGAGACAGATCGGAACGAGAAACGTGATCGTGAGTATGATGCGATGATTCTCTTCCTGGATACCGATGTAACTTGGTCCGAAGAATGTGGTCAGTGTGGAAGTCACCCAAGATGGAATTCGACCGAATTGCAGGATGACGAACAACAGCAATGAACTTGTGACCGCTGTGGTCTTCCAACCTTTCGATAACTTCTTAATTCCAACGAGCATTAGGATTGCCAGCGCGGTAAAGATCAGACTGGGACGAATGATCCACGATAATCGAACACGATCGGCGTTGACAGCCAGCAGGGAGAAAACGGGCATGACGGCAAAGCCAAGGGTTTGGAGGATTCTGACTTTACTTGAGTGGCTATTACTTGAGCATGTGCCTTCCATGTTAAATAATGTTAACCGAAAACGACGGCGAAAAACAGCTTTGGTGTTATAGATTCAAGATCGTACGAACTATGAACTGGATAATCTCGATTCCGATCAAATCATCGGTTTCTTCCTGTTATCCTAAATTACTTTGAGAGAATCTAGCGACGAAGAGTCAGATGATGAAGGGAATGAACATCTTGGTCGTTTGCATGTAATCGACGTACGCCTGACCAAATCGCTTCAAGTTGTCCTGCTCCTCCACTCTGCCCGTTGCATAGACAGAGGCATATAAAAACACCAGAAGTAGTAATCCGTATCCCGAAGGGGATTTTATAAATGCTCCCAAGCCGAGAAGCAGCAATGATCCGTAAAGAGGATGTCGGATGAAGCGGTACGCGCCTCGCGTTACCAGCTGCGTGGTATTTTCCAGATCATCTTCCGGATCACCGAAAGATCGTAGAAGATGCAATCCGTGCCAGGCGAGCAGAAAGGAACCGATCAGCAAGAGCCAGGATAAGATCTGGTGGGCAGCAGCCGGATTAACAAACCACGAATCAGCATTGAGCACAACCAGCGCGAGCGTAAACTCAAAGGCAAAAAAGCGAACGAAACGATGACGATATGGCCGGTGAAGCGTGAAGAATAACAACAGGATTGAAAGGAGGAGAAAGAGAATGAAATATGACATGTCAGCAATACTCCACCATTTCTAGAATGCTTGATTATACATATTCGCCGCTGAAGCATATCCCCATATCGATGAAGCCGCTATCGTAGATATCGGAATGGTCATGTATCCATCAAACGAAGTAACCACATCGTTAAGAAAACGACGGGCATTCTTAACAGGACCTTAACACACATCGTGAAAAATTACGGATGAAAAATGGAAGCGAAGCACGTCGAACCGAATCCAACAAAAAATACCTATACAAGATACGCATGATTCCAGAGAGAGTAGAACGTAAACGCATGACTAAATACTCATGGCAGTAACATAGCGAGATCAACGATAATATGGATTGCGTTCAAGGTGGAAAATGGGAAAAGAGAAAACGGTAGATTTTGATAACGTATTATTTTCAAGTAACCACGTCCAGACCAATGTAAGCTTCATCAGCGCCGGTTGGGTTTCTTCAGGATTCATCGCCCAGCAATTGGCCAAAGAGGGAGTGATCCTTTTCGACGACGCCTGTCTGCACCTGATCGCCTTGAATTACCTGCTGCACAACATGGGTTTCTTCACTGGCACGAAGTATGGCGCTTTCGATTTGAAGATATCCCTCGAAACCTTGCTGTCAACCTGGCAATCCAAAGGTCAAGCGATCGTCGAAACCCCTGCGCCGGATTACGTTCCCGAGGCGCAATACTTCCGCATCATGGAAGCTACCGCGCTTGTCGGCACATACTGGCACTTTCCGCAAGATACTCAGCAGAACGAAGCCCCCCGAGCTTGTATGGTGCGCGGCATGAGTTTGATCTACCCCTCACTGTGGCTGCTCGCCATACGCTGGCCCGGTCGGCAAGACCTGGTTCACTTCGACCGCCAGGACCTCTCCAATCTCGAAATCGCCGATTCTACGTTCACCGATACAGATCGTCAAAACGCCATCCTCTTGCCCTATCCGCCCCGCCTGCCACTTTCATCTCGCACCACTCCGATCAGCGGCTGAGTAATAAACCAACTCTTCTAGATAAAATCCTACTGCTCAACGGGTGTAAAGCGCGCTTGACATTAACGCCCGATTTGTGTTATCCTGCAAATGTAAAGTTCGCTTTACTTTCGAGAAAGGGATACGATGGCGGATAAAGTGCTGAACAAGATCAAGGAATACCGTCTTAAACACGATTTCACCCAGGAGGATCTTGCTCTCTCTGTTGGCGTATCGCGGCAGAGCATCAACGCCATCGAGCGCGGCCGCTACATTCCCAGCCTCCCCTTGGCGCTGCGATTCGCCCGCTTGTTTGAGACCTCGATGGATGAGTTATTTCAACTTCAGGAGGATGCCTAAAATGGCAGAATATATAAGTGCATTTGTAAATTTCTTCAAACCCGACGAACGCTTCATCATGCATCGACTGAAATCGTCTCGTTTCGCACTGATCGTAACGATTGTGATGATGGCCGTGTGGTTCGAATACGATTTAATCGTTAACAGTCAGATACGCTGGGATCTGTTAATTATCCTCAGCGTATCTGCGATCGCAAAATTGGGTTCGATGATTTATTACCGTCTCAAACAATGAGATACTAGGGTGAACACTCCGGGGGCGGCGTACCACTATAGGTCGGGTTGACCGCCGATCCGGTCTGTACGAAGGCTGCGCCGTCCCAGGTATATTCAAGCACCTGACGGTTACAAGGGCAGCAGTTCGGTTCTCCGTACAAATAGAGTGACTCCTCAAACACAATCGTATCCCCCACCTTACTCCAGGACCCATGCGTACCTTCATGCGTATAAACGTTGGTCAGTCCCGATCCATTCCAAACATAAATCCGCAAGTTTAAAAAGGCGCCCGAGCCGCCATACACCTCGGGGATAATGACCAATTTTTGGCAGCCGAGGAACTCGTAATAACCGGCCTCGTCCTGGATTTGCTTGATCATCGGGTCGCCGCCGGCATAATTCCAAACGTTGATCCAAGTTGAACCATCCCAATTGTCCACGGAGACGGTTTTACCCGCCGCACCACCATCTGTAACACGCACACGTTGATACGTACCGTCACAGTTCAAACTCACACCACCCGGCGGCGGTGTTTCCGTCGCTGTTGCGGTTGGCTCTTCAGGCGACTCGGTATACGTCGCTGTCGGCGCCTCAACGGTTGGCGTCTCCGTGTCCGCCGTCACCGCTGCAAGTGTCTCGAGCGCATGTGCCGTCTGCGTAGCTGCAACACTCGTAGCGACCGGATCATCGGCGTCCACTTCCGCAGTAGGCGTTGAGGTGGGCAAACCACATGCCAGGGCACAAACAAGAACTACAACGAGGGCCAACAAGGGATATCGATGCATTCGCTTTTTCATCCTGCCTCCTCATCATATGTAACGCTTAACCGAGCGGTTTGTGACAGCACGATCAACGATCCATGTCAATGTCATCATCCACGCAGCCACAATCCCGTGATACATGCAGCGCCCGAACAACTCCTAGGCATTCCGGCTATTTGTTACTCCCAGCACGGCAGTCAGCAGGATGAAGATCAAGCCGAGTGCCACAAGCAAGAATTTCGGGATGGCACACCAGCGGGCGACGACCGGCCAATAATCACGCGCACTCCCCAGCAAAACACGGATCAGGGCGTAGTTCTCCAGCGCGTCCAGCAACCCTGCCCCGACTTGCCCCCAGGCCAGGATCATACCTATGGAATGGAGAAACCGGGAACGGCCGGCCACTGAACGAGCAAGCAACACACAGCCCAATCCGATGCAGATCGTATAGGAAACGAGGAAGAGATAGTCCAGGCCCAGGTTCAAGCCTGCAAAAACTCGACCTTTCGTACCCCAGGAATCCACGATTTCACGCGCCAGATCCAGCGTTCCTGCAAATTCGTAACTTAAAATACCCGACGGCGCTGCGGAAGTCTTTAGTGGGGAACCGAGTGCCAGCAGACTAACTCCCACCATGAGTGTCAAACCCAGGACGAGAAAAAACACTCGCTTTTGCACGGATACTGCAATCCAATCAAAAGGGCTGTTCTTCTTCATCGTATTCGCATTCCTTTCGGACGCAACAGAAGATCGGTAAAAATTATTTACGCTGATACATTACCATGAATCGACGCACGGGCGGGTTCTCATCGTCCATGTAATCCTGGAAAGATTTTTCTGCCAGGCCACCACGAATAAACAATTCAAGTTCCTGACGCGTGAGCGGCCAGGGAGACTTCCCAGGTGGATCATCTTCGTCACGGCCACGCGCGATCAGCAGCAGGGCCCCTCCGGGCACCACGAAACCAGCCATGATCGGGATCGCTTGCCGACGGATCTCGGCCGGTAACACTTGCAGCGTATAGGATTCGAGCACGAAATCGAAAGAAGCTTGCCACTCCCCGGGAATGTGGAACAAATCTGCGGCGACGTATCGGACCCCGGAGTCGGGATAGCGCCGACGACACCACTGGATTGCCGTTGGCGAAATGTCGAAAGCCGTGGTCTCGAATCCGCGCCGCGTAAGCTCCTCGGCGTCGTCTCCCAATCCACAGCCGATAACCAAAGCACGTTGATTGGCGCCATCGACCCGATTCGTCTCCAGCCAGCGAATCATATTTGGATTGGGCACTTGATCCGCCCAGGAAATGGATGTGGCGTCTCCGCTGGCGCGCGCATAAGCCGAATCAAACCCAGTCAATGAATCCTCCGCGTGATTCGATCGTACATTCACAGAACTCCAACACGCTGAATGCGGAATAATTCCTATAATCAGATATTCTCTGAGAGTATACAGGGGATGGCACACGCCTGTCGAGGTGAAGCAAACAAAAAAACACGATCCACCCCTCGGCCAGAAGGAATCGAGGCGGATCGTGGAGATTTCAAGATCTAAACGCAATTACCAAGTGTATGCAACCCTAGTCAGCAAAGATGATTTCCAGAAGCGTACCCACATTATCGGAGCCTTCGAGCGTCTTCAGGTTGAATATTTCGGTATAGCCGCATTTCCGACAGGAAACGTATGCGTAGCTGTACGGCTGGATTTCGAAGAAACGGGAAAGCCCCGTGCCAGACATGGCCAGGCGTTCAACGTGTCCACCCTGGCTGCCGCATTTCGCGCACACAAATGCTTCACTCAACTGTACCTCTAAGTTCGCCATCGATCCCTTCTCCTTTAGCTGCATGCAACGTATTCATCAACAAGCTCATGCAATCTAGAGGCAGTATACGAAAAGCACACCCGCTAACCTGAAAGATGGCTGTCACCAAGCTGGCGGATACCAAGTTAAGTAGCAATCAGAAAATAATTGGTAAATGAAAAAACGTGGAAGATCTTCCCCAAATGATTCCTGCACCCCCATCACAGCGGATGTCAATCCATACAGAAGGACTCCGCGATGGTTTGGAACGTCGATGTGTAGCTGGACCAGACGTTTTCATCAACTATCAATTCGACCATCCAGATACGCGTGTTTTCAACAGAGAAATACATGTATTCGCGTACGTTTATACCATCCAGGTTGAATCGAGTGATAAAGCGACCGGCCGGCAGGCCGTTCATATCCAAGCCGCATTTGGTCTCCATCAACTCCAAGCCAGCCGCTGCGAATAAGGACTCAAAAGCATCGCAGATTTCCTGGATGGTGAAGGTACTATACTGATATTTAAATGAGACAAAGACAGAGGCTTTATAACTGCCCGCGCCCTCCAAATCGGCCGCTGCGAATTTGACCGTATCGTCTGCAGCAGCATCATCGAGAACACTCCACCCCTCCGGTAAAATGATATGGAAGCCGAGAGTACCGTGAGCGATCCAACCCGCTGGCGGCGGTGTAGAGGTCGGGGTCGGCGAGGATTCCGATGTGGGCGGAACGGCTTCAGCCGGCGTGGCGGTCATTGTCGCCTCTAGGGCTGGCGTTGATGTGTATGTTGGGGGGAATGTCGGTTTTACGCGCGGCGTATTTGTCGGCCATCCAGGGACGGGTGCCGCATCACCCCCGGCACCACCACCCAAATCCGGCAGATCACATGCAATCGCAGCAATGCACAACATCACAGCGACGAAGAACAAAGCGCGTTTGGCGTTCATGGAAACCTCAATCAACGCAGTTGCTCGAATAGTATTGCGGCACAATTTTACTCGAATATCGCCGACTCTACCTCACTGCACACCAATCCGCAAATCCTTATCCATCAGAGAGCAATATCCCGGCGAAATTGTTGCATCAGCGGCTTGAAGGCAGATGATTAAGCAACACGTCTCCATAATGGAATGATCAGAACACAGCTTAGCGATATGATTAGCGTAAATAGGTTATGGATGTTATACTTTAAGATTGGTTCTGCGGACATTTGAATCGCCGCATCGTTATCAAAGCTATTTGTATAGCATCATCGGGCTGAGAGTGTGACTTGGCTCAATGGAGTCAAGGAGTACTTTCAGTGAATTTTGATCATTTTTCTCTCGACCCGCGCATCGCCAACCAAATCAAGGTCGTCGGTTACACCACGCCCACCCCGATTCAGCAAAAAGCCATCCCCGTCGTGCTCGAAGGGCGTGATGTGATGGGCATCGCCCAGACCGGCACCGGTAAAAGCGCAGCCTTTATCCTGCCTATACTGCAGCGACTCATCAACGGTCCGAAGCGTCGTGTGCGAGCCCTCATCGTTGCTCCCACACGCGAACTCGCTGAACAAATCTACCAAATGAGTGCTGACCTCGGTAAAAACACCAAAGTACGCAGCGTATCCATCTACGGTGGCGTGAGCAAAGTATCGCAGGTTTCGCGCCTGCGGAGCGGCGTCGAGATCGTGATTGCTTGTCCTGGTCGCCTACTCGATCTGGTGGGCGATGGCGCTATCGATCTGTCGAACGTTGAGGTGTTGGTGCTGGATGAAGCGGATCGCATGTGCGATATGGGCTTCCTACCCGATATTCGTCGCATCATCAAGCTGCTGCCGACTCGGCGCCAGACACTTTTCTTCTCGGCCACAATGCCAAAGGATATCCGCAAACTGGCAGACAGTATCCTCAAAGATCCTGTTACCATCCAGATTGGCAAGATAGCTCCGGCGAAGACCGTTTCACACGCGCTCTATCCTGTGCCCCACAGTCTCAAGAAGGATCTTCTCTTGGCATTATTGGAGCGAACAGCCACCGGCCGCGTGCTGATCTTTACCCGCACCAAGTATCGTGCCCGCAACCTGGCCCGCGACCTGAAGAAGCGCGGTTATCGCGCGGCAGAATTGCAGGGAAACATGTCGCAAAATCAGCGGCAGAAATCGATTAATGGCTTCCGCGATGGAAAATTCGACATTCTCGCCGCCACCGACGTGGCTGCGCGCGGCATTGATGTGTCGGAAATATCGCACGTGATCAACTTCGACATCCCCGACACCGTCGACGCGTACACGCACCGCATCGGCCGCACAGGTCGCGCCCACAAGTCTGGTGAAGCCTTCACCTTCGCAGGACAAGCGGATGAACAAATTGTGCGAGGCATTGAACAACTTTTGGGGACTCGAATCGAACGGCGGCGGTTGCCTGATTTCAATTACGGAAAATTTACGCCTGAAACACTGTTCCAGGAGAACCATTCCAATTCGCCGCGCAAGACACAATCACACGCCAGGCGAAGTCATGCTCGCAGTAACAACGGGGGCAATGGTCACCGACACCGCTCGCAACGACGCAAATAATCATTCTTTTACCCAACAATTTCGAGTCGAAGGGCCAAGAATGGAGCGTCGTAACTGAGCTTAACCTCAGGGAAATGCTCTTTCGAATAGGGCGCGTCCAGGAAAGCTTTTCTCCCTGTGTCCTATGGGTGTATGATCGAGGCTTCCTCGATTAATCGATTGAAGCAGTCAATACGGCATCCAGATTCGGCGTCCACACATCCCACTGCACCCGATCGGCCATCTCAGCCACTCCCGCCAGGGGCACGGTGCGCGCCGTCAACTGATCCGCCAGCTTGCCGGCAAAGCCCCACGACTCTGCTTTGGCGTACCAATCCACCGGTTCGGTGTTGGCGTCGTTGTCCGAAAAGCCGAGCTCGATGGAAGCACTGGGGTGGATCTCCGCCTGCACGTAGACCAGATCGCAGTTCAAGCGCGTCCACAAGCCTGCGGTTTTACGAAAACCATCGTAGGCCTGACGGATGTGGGGTTTATCCGCCGCCGCCTGCACGTGATCGGCGGCGGCGAATGGAATCAGTACGCGCAGTTCTGGTAGTTTCTCGCCGATCAAACCATAGTTGTTCACCGTGATGCGGTAGGGCCAAAAATCGGCCGTCTGCTGGGGCGTGGCCAGATCGTCCGGCCAATCGGCGAGGGTGAAGACGCCGTTGTCCAGCAGTGCCTGGGTCAATGCGTGGGAGAACCAGCGCTGCCCATTGATGTTGGGGCCCTTGTCGTCCAGCACGTAATCCCGGTCGCCAGGCACTTCGAACAGCGGACGTCCTTCCGGGAAAGCCCCGTTCTGAATCCATGCGAGATGGGTGTAATCGACGTTGATGCTCGTGGGTGTGTAGCCCTCGTGCTGGTAATAGGGATTGTAGATCGGCACGCGCTGGTCGTTGAAATGGCCGATTTCGAGGGGATACATCTCCGCCATGGTGGGATTTTCGCGTCCGACGAAGTACTTCAAGCCGGTCAGGGTTTCGCCGTAATAGGCCATCACGTTCGTGGCTACGACGCCGGCGTGGGAGGAAGCGAACATGCCGACATTGTCATAGAGGGGTTCTACCGTGATGATCTCATCAAGGTAGCGACCTTCCACATCCGGGATGATGCCCAAGGCATAACGGATGGTATCGCGCAGCGCCGCCAGGCTGTTGGGCCCGCCGAAATCGTATGTGCCTTCGCTTTGCACGCCGCTTTCCGGATCGGTTTTCCCCGGCCACAAATGGCTGATCGAAATCGCCCCAACGTCGACCGGGTTATATTCCAGGTGGAATGGTGTCGCCTCGAGATTGTATTTATCGACAAACCAGGTAGAAGCCACGACCACGATCGGCGCGCTTTCGCCGTAACGCGGTTCTATAGGCACATCGATGCGTACCGCTATCTGGCCATTTTCCTCACACTGGATGTGCGTGTACGTGACGGTCCCTGGTTCTGCGCGTTGGATACTCCCACCACTGCCGGTTTCCATCGTGGATGTTGTTGGGACGGACTCGGGAAGTGAAGGCGCCTGCGTTGATACCGCTGCGGGCAGATTGCAGGCAGCCAGAAAGAGGATTACCGCGATCGCGAATCCCCAATACCCGATGGATGTCGATGCTCGCCTACGCATACACACCTCCCTAAGATTTTTCACGATTGTTACATTCTGGCACCAATCAACCAGACGGCCTCAGACGGTTATTCAAAACGCCCCGCACGAAAAGTCCGAATGGGATGAAACAGATCGATCCCATCACCAGGATTACGACGGTATCGACCAGAGCGAAAGGCGCATCGGTGATCAGGGGCTGGATCAGCAAGAAGACGATCAAGCCGATGAACAACATGCTGGTCTGGAAAAGCAATCCCAGGCCGGCGACATATCCCAACCCCTTGCGTCGCCACAGGCTGACGCCCCCGATAATTAAAGCCGGACTCAGCATGAAATCGGCGACATGTAATGCAAGCTCGGTTTGAGGGATTGACGCTCCACCAGAAATTGAACCGATGATCGTCCCAACCACTCGCAACAGGAACAGCGCGCCTAAACCCGTCAGCACGCCACCTGAAAGACGCTCCGGAACGACTCCTGTGAGCCGTTGTTGAACCGCTTGCGCATCGATAGCGGCGACGAGAGCGATCGTTGTATACACACTCATGCTGACCAGCACGAGATGCAGCAGAAACGGCAAGCCCAGCGGCATAGCGAAGACATACACCAGATAGTTGTAGAACACGAAGAACAGCGCTCCCGGCCAGAGGAGCAGCCCGATCAACTTTCCCCGCCGCGTCAGCCACATCGAAACGATCAAGATCGGCAGACCAATACACAGATTGACCACATCGTTGGGCAGGAACGATTGACGCATATCGTCAGATGGATAGACAGATTCAGTGTTGAAAATTCCCGCCATTGAAGCAACCGCCATGAGGCCGGTGATGAATATCGAGCTGATAAATATCAATCTAAGGTCAAATTTACACGGCAAGTTGACAGCAATGGTGTTATCTTTTCCCATCGAACAATCCTCCGTGTCACTCGCTACAATATGAAAACAAATATAATCAACGCACTTCCGATTCCCATCCAGCTGTGTACGATGTCCTAAGATCAACTATGTAAGTCTCTTCAACCTCACCGGCCAACTGTACGCCAGCCGGGATCGGGAATTCGATCGATATCAACAAATTCCTTGGCTTCACCTACGATCCAGAGTCTGCATTGACCTCGTACGCGCCCATATCACACTGCGCATCGCCGTCACCATCTCCATCGACAGGTCGAGCCAAACCCAGCAGGTCAGTCGCTGTACAAATCGCATCATCGGCCGCATCAATGGCCGGACTGCCCACGGCCGGCATCATCCCAAATGCGTGACCGGAGAACGGCCCGGTCAGGCCTGGATCCAGGCATAAATCATCGCTGCCTGAGATGACATAGTCATCGTCCCGACCACAGCTGAATTCCTTGGCCCGGTGGATGAGGTTGTAATCTGAGTCGAGCCTCAAACCTTCACAGACCTGCTGGTAGAACAGGAAGGTGGTATCGCCGGGATCGAAGAAATCATTATCCCCCATGAAGATGTTATTGCGGGCTTCGATTCGTTCCGAACCGTTACAACGATAGCCATCCCGTGGTTCGGCGTAGATCAGGCCATCCCCCAGCCCATAGAACGTATTGTTGCGAATACTGACCTGTTCGCCGCCGGTGAAAGTGATTTCCAGCGTGTTACCAAGCGCCCGGCAGGGATCGACGTTATAGGTAAAAGGTTGATCATCGAAAAACGTACAATTGCTGACCAGCAAGCTGTCGCTGAGAGCAGTCAACCCGGTGACCTTGACCGGATTGCCGGCGTTGCCCTCGGCGTGAACGCGGTTGAGCGTGACCGTTCCACCTTCGCTGTGATAGAGCAGGTCCAGCCCATCGGATGTGTTGTAAAGGAAACTTGAATCTTCGATGATCCAATCGCCGCCTGTTGCCTCGGTGCCGACTCCATCGCCGTAACCACCCGCGGTTTGCGACCAGCAGCCTACCGGTTCTTGCCCCGGATAGGTTTCGCCGCAGCCGTTCCATTCCACGACCCAATGTCGGAATGTCAGCGTACCGGCGTTTGAGTCATAACCTTCGATGTCTCCGTCCCAGCCAACCCAGCCGTTTCCGGCAATACGAACGTTCTCGACCGTCCAATCGGTGAGCCGTCCGGCGAGAACACCACCGCTGGCCAAACCGTGAATGTTCAGATCCTTGAGCAGCACATTGACTGAGTCCTGGGCATACAGCCCGATCGAAGCCCAATCGCCATAGGGCGGATTATCGCGATTGCAGGCCAGATTGCCCGAATGGAACTCGACACAATCCGAATGATCGGTGATCTCCAGACAAGCAATCACCGCATTACTTGTATCCGTCAAGTCGACGATCTGCCATGGACGGCCCGATCCCCACAACTCGGGCGGATCGGCGCACCCGCTGTCCCAACCCTGGCCGACGATGCGTGTCGGCCACTCCAGGCTGGGTCCGCTTGGTACGGCCGGCATGTGACATTCATAAGCCCCTTCTTCATCGCAGGCATCTGCACCTGGGGCACCATAACCCATGCGATAGCTGCCCGCCCCGATCACCAGTGTGCTACCGCCACCGATGCGCGGCTCTCTATCGGGGGGCAGTGCCCGGAAGGGATGATCCCAGGCACAGGGCTGATCGCTGCCGCTGCCCGGGTAAGCGGCGTCCACCAACCCATTGCACTCTTCAGTTGATCCACCATCAGGCCGAATATAATAAGTATTCTCATCTGGAGTTGTAAAATTCCCAGTAAACGACTCGCTCGTATTTACCGATTCGGACGAGTCATCATCAACCATAGAGGACGTCGAATCATCGACACATCCAGTTAAAGCCATCGACGCAAAAAAAACGAGCATCCAACAGAAGTTTTTCCGTATCACCCTCATCCTGGTTTTACTCCATTGCGCTAGATAATTTCTTCACGGCACTCTCGACGGAACGCCGGTCCTTGGCATTCAAAGTAGGATCGCCCGCCCATTTTTCATAACGGGGGAGCAGCGATTTGAACTCCGGCAGGAAGCCGGGGGTCATGCTGCGGATCACGTCGCACAGCACCCAGGTGGCGGCCGCATCCTGCGGAGGCACATAGCGTTCGAGGAATTCCCGTACCGGAGCGATCGCGCCCCGGCAGCAAAGCCGGATGGCGAAACTGAGGCCTTTCTTGACATCAACCTCAGAATCGAACAGCAAACCTTCTGCCATTTGCAGGCATTGTTGTGTGTATTCTGCGTGTTTCATTGGCAAACGGCCCACGACGATAACGCCCACACGCCGCACCCACTTGTTTTCATCCACCAGCCATGACTCCATGGCGCTGAGCCACTCTTCCGGTTTCTTACGGACGATGGGTTCGAGAGCATCCATCGCCATGCGATCGGCGTCCTCCCAGGTGATGCAGGTGCGGCACATCTCCTTCAGCATAGGCACGATCTTCTCCGGCTCGACCAGCTCCATGGCACCCAGTGGAATTAATCCCACGACACGCCCCTCCCGACCGTATTGATCCCACAGCAATTGTGTGAGCGGGATGAAATCGTCCACACGCTTGCGCGCCGCCTTGCTCAGATCTTTGCCGATGGTTTTCAATACCGGCACGGGAATGCCGACGGTTTCCTGCTGCTCACGCAACCCGGCCTTGATTCCACCCATGCTCTTCGGTTCGAAACCCAGCCAGAGATCGCGGAGGGCATTAGCAGTTACAATCGGGGAGGCGGGATCGTACGCCGCCAGAATCGGTTCGAGCTGCTCGGCGATTTCTTCTTTCATTCAAGATTTTCTCCCAACATTGTAGGGCCGCCAACTTAGTCCCAAATCAATTCGCGGCAGTGTTCAAAACAGGCTTGGTATTCATAAACAGAATCTATCTTTGTTGACTTCCTGGCGCAAGAGAAAACAAAAAGAAGGATTTCCTGCATTTACCTCAAATAACCGAATTCTCGCAGGACATCTTCGACCAATGCAACCTGTGCCTCATAGAATTCTCCACTGTCACCACAAGTTTCTGTATAAATTCCCCAACCTTCGCCAGCCTTTCCCAATACATGCATTTGTGCCAAGTAGCCAGCCCATATAAAGCCGCCACAGTCATTGACCCTAATACAGGTATCGTAGATTCTTTCGGCATCCTCCTCAATCACCTCAGGAAATCGCGCAGAGACATCTATCAGCATCCCGTCTGAAAACGAGAGTATTTGAATTGGACTAATTTGGGCACCAGATCCTGAACCCCCCATCGCATAAAACAACTCTTCATTATGTCGGACGATTTCATCAACACCATCTTGATCGATATCAACAAGATGTGGTGATAGAGTCCACTTATTGACAGCGGCATCTGTGTTTCGATACTGACTTGATGATGCGTCGTAGTACATGACTACCACGATTGTGCAGCAATAAGCCCCTGGTGTTTCGAGACCAAGTACTATTTCCGGATCATCGTCACTTTCAAAGTCACTTAAGATGATGGCATTGATGCCAGAAATTCCAAGCGGGTAAAAGTATTCCTCAGGGTAGTTATCAAATCGCATTTCGTTTAAATCAATTTCCTGAAAGAAATCGTCCCCGCGCGATATTCGCAAGAGAACATCCCAATTCTCCTCATCGACTACGGATTCCACACGCAGGTCTCCCTGTATCTCAACCTGCGGTGTGATCAACCAAGGACCCGGAGGCCGAAAGGTTGGCGCCATTGTCAATGTAGATGTGGCGGTCGGTTCGGATGTTACAGTTAACGTAGGCACAGCAGCCGTCTGTGTCGCAGAGCGATCCGCAGCTTTCGTTGTCGCTTGTGCATCTAACTCAGCTTGAGAAGGGCCACATGACACGATAGCTACAGTAACCATCAGCAACAGGATGTTTTCGGATTTCAAACGCATCATCATTCTCCTCGCATACCGCATCCTAATGATGGCCGTATGATTTTATTAAAGCAGTGACACCTTTTCCCCAAGAAAAATGGGCGCACAACAGGGTTCTCTCAAGTAAATAGCCATATTGGTTAGTTCAAGCAGTAAATGATTCACGAGTTCAGTATGAGTTTCAAACGCGCCATCAAAGCATATACCGAATCCGGATACTTTTCCCACACCAACAGATAATTCTCAACCGCGCTTTCATTGTCTTGCAATAATTCATGGACAAGTCCTTGAAGATAATAGAAGCGTGCATACGAGGTTCGATAATACTCATCTTCATCCAGCAAATCCTGCAATGATTGAAGAGTCTCCAGGATCAATTTCGGATTCGCACCGGCAAGCAAATCTTCATAAGACTTGTCCAAAGATTCTGCGAAGAATTCATATATTGCATCCTGATATTCATCGTTTAGTTCCGAGAGCACAACGATAAACGCCTCTTGAATTCCTGGCGACCAATCCAGGATAAACTCGATATCCATCTCCAATTGAATAACCGGCGTCCTTTGATTTCCGAACTTTTTTTCGATTTTTGGATATCGGGTGTTGATTTCGGAAACCAGAAGCGCTTGAATACGTGATTGGCTTTTCGTGAAGACCCAGAATTCGAATCCCAGTGTGTCTGGATTTCGCAAGACCATCCATTGTTCCAGCTGATCGTCACCATCGAAATCTAACACCCCTTGCGAAATGACAGCAATGCCCCAATCACGCAGGATTTGATGCAAGCGAGGATACGCCTCAATTGGAATTGTCGCAGAGAGATCACGAATCGCAGTTTGGTGATCGCAGATGTCAATTTTCAAACATACATCATAGTAATTATCGATGGATCGATATTCGTCCAGAAAAAATTGTGCAGAAGTCAGGTATGGATTGTCAGTTTGAAAATTTGGATGGGAGATCAAATCATCAAAGAAAGTGATTGCTTTGTCCCGTCGTCCGATGCGAGCGTAGTATTCCCCCAGGCGGAAAAGCAATTCATCCCGTTTTTCATCTAGCGTTGGTTTTCTGCCCAAATATACGTCAGATAAAACATCGACAACCACATCCATTTCAATCGGATCGGTGATCATATCGATAACATCATTGCAAAACTCCACTTCATCATATTTTCCAGGCGTTTTAATCTCGTTTTGTATCTTTAAAAGCTCAAAACGATCACCAACCCATTGGTATGTTTTGTAGGTAGCCAATGTACAGGGATCACTGATAACATTAGGCGTACTTTCAATTATGAAACCCGGAAAACTCAAATCTGCATCAAGAGCGTGATATATGCCACCATCCAAGACGAAAATCGACCGATATGTTCCATTTTCATCAACATTTTTTAGTTCTACAGGCTCACCCAAGCTCAGATCAAATATATAAAAGGCATTGAAGAAACCGCAGCAATAATCCGCTCCATACCGCAAGACCAATTCGTCGAATCCATCACCTGTGAGGTCCTCAAAGGTCGTTTCCGTCCAGGCACCGCGTGGATAAAACAGACTACTGAGTAAACCAAAGAACTGGAAACCGCTTTCAGTCTCAAGCAGTAAGAGGTGTGCATTCGGATAATCATATCCTGGATAAGCAGATCCTTCACCTAACACGACCAACCGACTCGTTCGATAACCTTGGGGAGGTTCGAGCGACACCAGATCAAGAGTCACGCGCTGCTCGCGCACGGCGAACCAAGCTGGCAATTCCTCTACGTTAATCTCGCCGCTGTTCAATACAGTAATGATCAAACTGCCGTAGCAATCCAACTCCGGCGCGTCAGGGTCACGGCCATAAAGCGATGAATAGGCGAGGTAATAACAGCGATCGAATTGCCAATAGATACTTTGGGGTGAATGTGGAAAACGCATGATGGATTCACCGAGTGCGAAAGCAAGATGATCAAACTCCGCCATGAAACCTGAATCATCATAATATTTAGCATACTCTTCTTCGAGCGACAATATCTTCATTTCGACGTGCGCGAGTAATTCCGATGCATCCCGATCAGACCAATCGCGAAGTGTGTAATCCCTCGCCTCGATGTTTATTGGAGTACCAGGTGCAAGGGTCGATATCTGAGGTTGTTCTCTTGTCGCTGTGGGTGAAGGGGAGAGAGTCGGCGCGATTGTAGACGTAGGATGAACTAAGGTATTTGTCGCTAAGGTGTGCGTGGCTGTAACGGGGGCAATCGTCACGGATGTAGAATTCCCACACGCCACCAGGATCAAACTGATCGCGCAAATTAGCAAAACGGGAAACAACATTTTTTGTTTCATTATTCTCTTCTTAACCTAACCTATATTAAGCGTGAATCCAGTAGCAATTAACTGCCCCCATCATCCAACGGAAAAGGACACAATTCGGCTACGGTGTAGTTTAGATCATCGCGCCCCCAACGCCATCCACCGATGTGATCTAAAATCTCAGGATACTCAGCTATAAACTCCGCAGTGATTCCCCCACAGATGTCGTCGAAGCCCACGCCCTGGCGATATTCTTCAAGCGCATAGCGAAGCGCCCAGACGAACTCGTATCCGGGATCGTCTACGTGAAAGTCTTCCTCTAAAAAATTCAACTTGATTTCCACAACATCGACGCGATTGAGCATCATCCAGATCACACCTTCCCGAAAATGTGCAAACGATATCTGGTAGGCCTCCGCCATATCCGCTTGGCCAAGGGAAATCTCTGTAAAAGTTAGTTCCGTTTTTAGATGATCCTTTCGAGCAAATTGATAATATATGATCGCCTGTGCGTAATCCCCCATCTGTAAGTATCGTTCTCCTTCATACAAATAATGAATACGATAAAGACTCGGGGGTTCTTCCTCATATAAAGGTTGGTATGTCGTTCCATCCCACTTGAAATACTCGAGCACATACCGCTCTGCACAGTCGATCGTCATGCAATCAAGTCCATATGTTGCCAGTTCATAGACGCCATCGCCTTCCAAATCGACGGGGATCAGGTAGCCGGGCCAATACGTTCTGCTTCGAAATAATTCTCCCCAGATTTTCCCATCCCAACCGAGTACACTGTGGTATTTATCCATTACCGTACTCATGGCGTCGTACTCCAAGATCAATTGCGGATACCCGTATCCCAACAAATCGAACGTTATCGTCTGAACGTTGAAGCCCGGCCGATCTGTCACCTGAATTTCGTATTCCGAATCGATACATTGGTAAATCCACAAATCACTGGCCGCACCATCACTGGCGTGGATCGTGCTGATAAACACGACTTCGCTGATTTCATCACCCGTAAGATCGACGAGTTCAATTTGAAAGTCTTCTCCATACTCGGCCTCAACCAGGGCGGCTTCGATGACTCCCGGATCACCCCCCTGGTTCAGGTATGCGTGAACGCTCGCCTCGACCGCTTCGTACAATTGGAACATGTCGACTCCCTCAGGAAGATCTGGAAAAGGGTTATGTTCTCTGTCGGCCAGGTATGCGCGATAACTCTCCAGATACTCGCTGTATGCCGTCGGCAAGGAAAGTGACAAGGAGGGATCGATGGCAGGGCATACGTAGGTGGGTGTCGGGGTGGTAGTGGCAGTTGGAACCCTCGTTTGCGTGACCACCGGCGTCTCGGTTTGCGTAGCCTGCTGTGGAGTGAAAGCATCCTGGGATGTACAACCGGAAACAACCAGGATCGAAAAACTGGCGAGTAGAATCAACCGAAATCGATGTTTACGTTTCATCCTACCCCAGCCCTATTCTCCCAAACGCAGGGCCTCCAATTCGGCCCACAACGTATCAGGCGCCTGATCGACCACATTCTGGAATGCCGTCACTGCATGTTCTGAGTCGCCTTCGTTTTCATAGGACAGCGCGATCATATACCAGAGATGCCCCTTGATTCTGGGGTCGATAGCGAGATCGTCGTCGACACGCCCCAGGATCTCCTCCGCCTCCGACCGCACAGCAGAAGGCGCGGCATCGTCGAAAAAGATATCGTCGAGCGGCTCCAAGCGATGCGACCATAGAAGATTTTCTTCGATCGACCACAAAGAAACAATCACCGCTGAAGGCGAATAATCGGCAAGCAGCGATATCTCGAAATCGTCACTCAATACCACTTCGTCTATAAAACCATCGGGCAGACCATCGTCATCATCGTCCGCAAACAGCGTTTCCAGGTTTAATCCGGCGTCTTCGGCTGCGCACACCGATCCGGTATCGTAGACCGTCCATTCGGGCCAGATTTCGTCGATCACCAGCACGGCATACTCGATCTCACCTTCCTCACAACGCCAGTTAACACTTAACGGCGCGGCGATGACGATTTCGTCGAAACCATCCGCGTCCAGGTCATGGTTGAGAACGCTGTACGATCCATCTACGCTGGAGAACCTCCTCAGGTCCGTCCAACCGCTCTCGGGCGAGAATAAGAGGAGGTAATAATCCGAATTTGAAGGAAAGCCGCGGGGCTCTCCGCCAACTTCTCCCTGTCGATGAAAAATATCGAAAATGACGATCCATGAAGTCCCCTCAACACCAGGCAGCTGGATCGGTTCACTGTGCACGAGAGGCAAACCTTCCTGCAGGAGAGTACTCGAAAGATCGCATGATTCACATAAAGACATCCGCGCCAAAACGGCGTCTACAACAGATACCGTCGGGCACAGCGGTTCTACAAATTCAACGCCATCGTAGACATACATTCCAAATGGCATGGTTGGGCCAATATCAAAAATGCTGTGATCCACCTGGCACAATGCGTAGGCGTTCAAATTCACGGATGCTAAGAAATGATCGAGCGCTTTTGAAATTGAATTCGCGAAACCGTCCTCAGTCTCTCGCGGCATGCTGCGAATTTCCTGGAGATGCTGCAGCGCGGCCTCTTGATCGTACTGGATGAGATACAGAAGCGCCAATCGATAATGGATGAATATTCTTTGATCCATGGAGAAATCGCTCTGGGCGTCATCATATTCCAGCGCAAGCTCGAAGAACTCGATCGCCTCGGACTCATTCGAATCCCGTTGGGCTCGCTTTGCCTGGCCAAAGGCACAATGCGGAGTCTCTGCGGGATCTTCCGTTTCAACGGTCAGCTGCTCGCGACCGCCCGGCCAGGTGTAGCGCGAACGTTTCTCCACGGAACATTCACCTTCGACCTCATACGTCTGAACCACTTCCAGGATCAGCGATTTTCCATCCCCTCCGGAAAGGACTCGATAATCGGTGCTATCTGTGCGACCCTGTACGGAGACGGAGGCATCGATCTCCGAAACGACTTCAAAGCCATTGGGAGTCCCTATTGCGAATTTAAAAACAAGATCGATAAATCCCGCCATGTAACCGCTGTCGACGACGAAGAGCACATCCGAGAGACCATCTCCGCTGATGTCTTCCAGGAATTCGATCTTCCAATGGCCTGAGTAATAACCGCTTCCTGTGGGAGACTCGACCTGGATATTGTGGAAGACATGCTCGCCATCTTTATCTACGCTTATCCAGAGGTAATCGGAGTAGAATTCTGCTCGAACAAGCCACTCGTCACCAGCATCGCCATCCAGTTCAACCCGGTAGCTTCGAAGCTGAAATAGCGGAAAGCTGTATTCACCTTCGTTTTCGAGACTCACATCGGAAGTGTTGAGATTTTCAATCACGTGGTCCGCTAAGAAATCATAATAGAGCCCGTACCGGAGAAAACTCGAATTTATCTCCTGCGATTGACTCAAGAACTCCTCGACATCCTGACTGGCATGTAATCCGCGCGGGTAAAACCGTTCCGCTTCGTGCGACAGCACGCGATTGAAAGCCATTGCATCATACTCACAAAATGGACGGGGATCTTGATAAAAGCAATCACTCAGCTCTTGTAAAGCCGGAGTTATAAGCGACACGAGATCATCTGTGTCTGGAATCTCCAGGCCATCCAATGAAGCAATGGCACTGGTTGGGGTTGCCGTGGCAGTGGGGGAAGGCGTCGGTGAAGATAAGGGTTCTGAAGACGATTCAGGAGTAGGCGTGGGAGATGCGGAAGCACAGGCCGAGAGTAGAAGCAATAACATGACGCATGCGACAATACTACTGATGATCACAATAGATTTTGCGGCTCTCAATTTACTCATGAAGCAATCTCCCCAATCAATTCCCCATCGATGCAATCACAATCAGACTCTCATCCGCAACCCGGTAGGCCAGTAAGCCTTTCTTCGCCAAGAAGTAGAGCCGACTGGAATCCGGCGACCAGGTGAGGTTGGAAAAACGATGCTCTGACTCCTCGGCAAAAATCAGCACACTTTCCCCCAAAGCCGGATCCCAGATGAATAATCCCGCGACTCCTTCCGCCTCGTCGAAACTCGTATAGGTGAAAAGGGATTTATCCGGGCTCCAAAACATGTCCGGATAATATTGGGGATTAAATGAATGCTCACCAACATCTTCGAGCAAGGTAACGACTCGATTCTCCTCGATATTGTAATAGAATAAACTCTCATAATCTTCTTCCTCGAAGTGAACCAACAAGAACACCATCTCCAACCCGCGTCCCCAGACAGGAAAAACAGCATCCGGAATCTCTGCCAGCACATCCCCGTTTCGATCGATGACCATCAGGCCTCTGGGCCGCATATATTCGCCGAGGCTGAAACTGATATATTGCTCATCATCGGATAGGGCTGGAGGGAAAAACAAGGTAAAATATTCACCCTCCGACCAATCCTCCAGGCTCCATATCACCTCCATCGATCCATCCGATAGGTCGATTTCTTCTATGGTCAATGTATCCATATGCGTATCCACCCGGCCGGTGTTGATTAGGCGGCTTTTATCAAGGCTTATATCGAAGAGACCCGCGGTTGCCCACGGCAAACCCCAAATCTTCTCGCCGGAATGAGTATACGCACCAAAGGTTTCACACGGCGAGCCGCAGTGATTTTCTACGATCACAAACCCGGGCGCGAAATCCCATAAATTGGTAATTTTAAAGTTGATAAAATGCCACATTTTCCCCTCGACGAGATCAACGGTTACCAGTTGATCGGTAATAAAATCTGTGAAGTAGATCTTCGTGCTGTCGAAGGACCATGTGGTATCCCCCAGCAAATACATATAATTGGGTCCCTGTGAGAGATTGTCAATAATATCGAAAAGCGAGACTGACCGGTCCATTTCTGCCTGGTAGATTAAGATATCGGATAATCCCTCAGAGGAATCCTCCACTTGACAATATAAAAGCATCGAACCGTCCGGTGACCAGGATACCGGATATGCATCTTGAGCTATTTCATGATAGCGATCGGAGCCATCCGCAGATTGAACGTACAGCATGCCTGCAACCGTAACCGCCATACGACCCTGCTGACTCATCACCGCCTTTCCGACCCCATACTCCCCAGGTGTGAAGTTTGTGGGTGTGGGGATGATGGGCTCAATATTGATATTCCAGTCGAGCCTGCGTACAGGCGCTGTGGGAGGCATTGTTGGCGTAGGCTGTGGGGTGCTGGTTGGAAGGGACATTGCTGTGGCGGGATGCGCGGGTGTTTTTGATAAATCAACCCCTATAGTTGATTTTTCGCCATTCTCTGAACCCGTCGAATGACATGCCCAAAGTAATAAACTGACGAGAACAATCACAAGAAGTACTTTGAATTTATCCATAGAAAATATCCAGAATCAAATCTCGTTGTTCAAACCTCATAAATCGGTCATCTCCAAATAAAACGACCAGTATGAAATTACATTCCAGCCCCATCATCATCACGAAGTATCCTACACATTGTGAAGCCAATCCGCTTTCGGAGGTCATTCTTCCAATCCCCACACCTCTGCCGTGCCATTGGTTCCACCAATTACCAGCACGTCCCCCAATGGTGAGAACGCCAATGACTTCACATACCCGACATTCGTTCGAAGTGTGGCGAGAAGCTGCCCGTCAGGCAGTTTCCAAAGCTTAACGACACCCGGGTATCCTCGAACGCTTGACGCAAGTATGCTGCGATCTGGCGTTAACGTGTGACCGAATAATCGAAGCCGCGCCAAGATTTCCCCATCCGAAACTCGCCAGATGATCGTCTGCGACGATCCCAACGTTACCAGCAAACCCTCCGGGGTAAAAACCATCTTATCGAATTGATTCGAGGCTCCTTCGAGTGTTCGATCGAGAAACAAATCTGGAAACTCGAATAAATAAATCTCCTTAAAGCCACCCAACGCAAGCATGGTCCCATCGGGCGAGAAAGCCAGACTATCGAATTCTCCCGGAATTATTCCGCTTTCCTTGCCGTTCGTGACATCCCAAAGCATTACTTTATAGCCTGTGGTGAATGAGCCTGCGAGCATACTGCCGTCTGGCGAAAACGCCAAACTGGAGATCCATTCGTTGTCCGAGAATGAATATAGGAGTTCACCATCCGCCACGCGCCACACGCGGACCCCACCAAGAAACGCCCCTGAAGCGAACAGTTCACCGTCTGGGGAAAAAGCAAGGTGTTCGACCTGTGCATGCTCGAGAACGCGCAGAACCACTCCATCCTGAATGCGCCAAATATAGACAGCGGATTCCACTGCCGTAGCGAGCGTGGAAGCGTCGGGAGAGAAAGCGATTCGATGAACCCCATTCAAATGCGTGTATATGTGTCGAATGACATTCCAATCGAGTTCCCCGCGAATGTCGATTTGACCATGGAGACTGAGTGTACTGAGAGATTCACTACTCGGAGACACAGCAATCGAGATAAACTCATCTCGGCGCTCCGCTTCTATCCGACGAAGCACCTCACCATTTGTTGCGCTCCTGATCCAAATGGTATATGCATCGCTTTCAATCAGTATCGTTCCATCCGGTGAGTATCGAAGAAACTCGCTGACTCCGCTGTGCGGTGAAGAAGAAACATCGATTTCCCAATCGGAGACGTTCCAGATCTCGGTGTGAGATTTTTCCTGTCGATCGTCCTCCACGCAAATCGCCAAGTGGGACTCAGACGGCGAAAATGCGACACATTTTCCTACGAGCTCATGGATCAACAAGCCGTCCTCAACGTTCCACACCCAAACTCTCTCATTCCCGTCTGTCGTCGCTAATAAGCGTCCGTCTGCAGATATTGAAATGCCAGAATTCAAAACCCGAGATGTGCCTACCCAACGGAAATCCTCCCCGCGGAATGTTCGAATCAAGGAACTGCTATTGACATCCCACATACGGATCGCGCCATCTCCGGAACACGAAAATAAATAACGGCCGTCGGGTGAAAAGAGGCTTTCTCCGCTTGCATATCGAGTCTGATGTTCAAAGATCTGCAGCAACTCACCGTCCGACACCCGCCACAACTTCACGCTGCCGTCATCCGACGTCGTCGCGAAGTTGAGATCATCGGGAGAAAATGAAACCCCGTTGGCACCATTTTCGATAGGGATGTAGCGGATCAAATCGAACCAGACGGAATCATAGAGATAGACGCCAACCATCGTCGCAACTGCAAAGAGGCGGCCATCATAGGAATATTGCAATTGCATGGCTTGGCCCCTTCCGAAAGAAGACAACCGCGATAATCGATCCACATTCTCAATCGTGATGATCTCATCCGGCTGCTCGTATGGTGTTCCGAGAAGCATGGGTGTGCTTGTGGGAAGGGATGTTGCTGCTCGATCTGCAGTGGACGGCGTTAATGTCGCTACAGCAGGAGTCATTGTCTTTTCAACGGTCCTTCCTGGTGTACGCCAATCGGTGTCAGCCGCCGGGTCGGCAACCATCGCCGTTTCGATTCGACAGGCAGCAATCATGCTTATAAACATAGAAAAAACGATACAATTACGTACTCTTGGATTGACCTGGAATTTGAATTCCATAATAGCCCCTCGGATTTTCATTCAACTACAACCTATCCATGATTCCAATTCTATGTCTTGAATCTTACAAGCTCAAAGTTACCGCAAAGTTACCGTTTCGGAAACCGATCGAAATCTCCCCAAGGATTGGTGTACGATAAAGTCATCCGATCGCAATTCATGAGAGATATCATGAATGCGCGCAGTCTACTCACGATTGGTTTTTGCCTCGTATTCGAAGCCGGTCTGAGCGAAGAAAATATCTCAGAACTCGATCCTTCCGATGCGGAGTGGTTCACGTATACCTACGATTGGATCATGTTCAACGAGTGACCCCTCGTCCTCAGTCTTCGATCACGGTATGCAGACCGAACGTTGCCAGATCTCTGACCGCCCTTTCCGGGTCGACGATGTGCTCCATTAAATGGACGCCCGATAAATCGCTAAAGCCCCCGTCGAGATACTGCCTGATGAACGAGAATACGGCCACGGCTGTACTGTAGTAGTTATCTTCATGCTCGAGCAAGACGCGAACAGAACGCTCCACCCCTTTCTTCTGACCGTCGGCCTCCAAGACGATGGCATATCCGGGCAGATCCCCCTTCATGAACTTGGAAGCACTCAACACGACGCGAGCCAGGACCCCCAGCCAAGTTGCGGCCGGATGCCATCGAGGAAGACGAGGATCTTACTCATCAGGTAATTTAAGAAAGCATTTGGAACGGCCCCGTAGACACCCAACGCCTCGACCCCCAACCGATCGGGTATGTCCCGCATTTCCGCCAGATCGATCAACGTGGAAGAGCGCTGACCGTAGCGCGGCCCGAAATCCAGGTTAATCCGATCCTTTCCCAGGGGACATTCCTGCCAACTTCCATTATGAAAGATATGTGGTGGATGCAGGGTCACATATTTAAAGACCTCTATGACCTGATCGGTATGTTCCATGGTCTTAAAGCTCAACGCCAGGCCCAAGCGCATCCGCCGGCAGGAATCGAGTTTGCTGCACGCCAGGCGGGCGAAAGCCGCCGGCAATCCCGGAGCTAGTCCACCCTGCGTGACAAACAAACGCCCCGCCTTTTCCACCGCGGGTGCCATGGCCATCAGCGCCTGTGTTCCGAAGACCATTTCGAGAATGTCGACGTAGTCGCATCCCGCATCCAGGCAGGCATTGGCGATGTTCGCTGCATACTGCGGCGCTGTTGCGGCGACGATCACCAGCGAGGCATCCTTGAAAGCCTCTCGCAACGTCTCCGGTCTGGAAGCGTCGGCATAGCGCCCTTCGAGGCGCCCGTCGGGATCGTCGAGCTGCGCGATGAATGCCTGCGCCGCTTCCAACCGCCGTCCGGCGACGACCAGTTCCGCTTGCGTATGCTCCAGAAGTAATGCAGTCAGGGATCGCCCTACCTGGCCGTATCCCCCCAGAATTACGACCGGTCCTTTTTTCATCACCCCTCCTCAGATCATCTATTCAATAGCTGGAATCACTTCCGATGCCAGAAAACAGGCACCATAATCTCAAAGCAACTTTAAGATGATATATACCAAACGAGCCGCCATGCAAACCCCCTGATTATTCACCCACCCATGTGATTTCCAGCGAGTCGAGATCAAATGGACCCTGGTCGATGACCACGGGTTCTTCTTCCAAATTCCCTTCCAGCACATCCTCGATACCAACATACCTCGCACCATTCCTGGAGAAGATAACGAAACCTTTTGAATCCGGTCGCCATATGACCGCATCCCATCGCGAACCAGCCAACTCCGCCACGAGCTCTCCAGCAGCGGAATACAGTCGGATCACGTCACCCGAATCAACATACCAATTATGATCGGGTGAGTAGGTTCCATTCATCTCAGGGATACAGCTTACAACACCATGGATATCGAACCCGAGAACGCCTTCTGGTTGATCCGGACATGCGCTGTGTGTTAGAAAGTGTTGGCTTTCTTCGTCCCATTCACGAACGAATGACGCTTCAATATTCACGCGCGTCGGCGTCGTACTGTTTACCGACACATAATAAATCCCCGATTCTTCCAGATCGGTATCCGGTGCGCCAATGTAGGGATCAAAAGCAAAAGTTCCCGAGGAGGGATCAAATCCATAACCAACATCCGTAAAGTATCCGGGAAATAAAATCGCCAAGGCTCCCTCTTCGATGCTGACCAGCCGGATGTTCCGATTCCCTTCCATCCCATGGTCGAAAGATACAAAGCGTTCATCATCCAGCCAGCCGGCGATACTCTGGGAGGTAGTGTCCGGAGGTGTATACAACCAGTTGGTTTTACTTCCATCCACGGCGGCAGCCCACAGCGCCTCTACACACCAGCCATGAAAATGACTGACCTCCTCATGCACAATCCAGCGGCTGTCCGGCGACCACCAGAAATGCCCGATTTGATTCGAACCGCTGGTCAAACGCGAGATGGATTCTCGCCTGGGGTCGTACACGTAGAGATCCGTTGAAGGTCCCTCAATAGCGGCGGAAAATGCAAGATAACGACCGTCAGGGGACCAACGAGGCGTCTGTGCAATATCGTTCATCTCATCCAAAACACACCCTTCAACCACTTCGGGGCACGAGAGAAGGTCGATTTCCTCTTTGATGCTCAGCTCCGGGAAGAAGTAGATGAACAGCCGATCATCGCTCTCATCAAACCAGGAAAGCAGGGGATACGCAGACGATCCCGCATACTCACTCCACGCATAAGCACTCATTTCAAACGGGAGTAGAGTCCGTCCATTTACATCCGAGTTTATTGCGAAGATCTGCTCATCAGCGTGCTTATATACAAGCCAAGGACCTTCAGGCGATAATCGATTCTCATCGGTTGACTCTTCCGTGGGGGTAATGGATGACGCATCCGTTGATGGTACGGACGTTGATGTCACCGTTACGGTTGGTGTGAACGCCAGCGTCGGGACGACGGTTAGCGTAGAGGTGGGCATTACCTGTGTTGGCACTTCCTTCTGCGTAGTTGGAGCCTGTCTTGAAGCACAAGCGCTGCAAAGAAGCAAAATACAGGAAAAGAATGTTGCATAATAAATAGTTTTTTGATGCTCGCTCTTCATTTTTACCCTCTATTACAACTGGTCATCATAATCTATTTCCCTATCCATCTGCAGCTTTACTACGGCTGAACCAACCGCAGATCCGAGTCGCAGAGGTAAGGGAACGACTCTGAATATATCGATCGAGCAGTGAAGTCAGGTGCTTGGACGATATACAACATGTCATCATCAATCAGAAACAGCGTGTCATCCTTTTCACCCCAAAGCGCGTTACAGAATGCACCTGGAATGATAATATCTTCTCGACTCTCAGATCTGATTACTGCTCCTTGGTTATTTCTGAATTCCAAAAAAAGATCGCCGGATGGTGATATTAGCGGAGGTCTGACGGGAGGATTCTCAAAACGGATGTCTCCACCTGATGGAGAAATGTATTGAATCTTGCCATCTAGTTTTACCACGAATGCCTTCCACTCTGACAACCAGTAGAAGTACGACGGAAGGTGATCGGCAAGCATACTCCAGTCTCCCAGTCGCACAAAACTGCCGCCTAATCCAGAGAGTTGATATAGCCCTGGTTCATGAGTAACAGGGCAGTGATCATCAAAATTCGTTTCTTCTACTGAATAATTCGAACCCACTATTACCATTCCCGTTTCAGGATCAGCAGCAACATACTCAAATACACCTCGCCAGATTAACGTCAATTCACCTGTACGAATATCTACAACGGAGAGATCGTATTTGCTGCATGTCTTTTCCCATTTATAGACAAGAATGTGCGTGCTTGAAATCCATCCCGCAACCCGAGCGCCCTCGCCCAGAAGCCAATGTAATTCTGTTCCATCTACAGCGGCCGACCATAGCCCTTCGACGATCAGGTGGGGACCACTGCGACCG
Source organism: Anaerolineales bacterium (assembly GCA_034430895.1). Classification (GTDB taxonomy): domain Bacteria; phylum Chloroflexota; class Anaerolineae; order Anaerolineales; family E44-bin32; genus WVZH01. The sequence continues at coordinate 95,518 of DAOUDW010000046.1, forward strand.
ATATTAATGTCACTAACTGCCATATGGATGATGTAACGACCATCTGGCGACCATTCGATATCCGCGACTTATGTCAGGCCAGATGTCAGCCGCCGAATCATATTCGTTGCAGTGTTCATCACGTAGAGATCGGAGGATGGTCCGTCCAATACGGCCGCGAAAGCCAGATAATCCCCCTGCGGCGACCAGGCCAGGCTGCCCGGTCGTGTAACCGCAGCTTTGACTTGTTCGAGTTGAAACCAGCCTTCTTCATAATCACTCTCAGCATTTTCCGGGTACATGGTAGTAATTGCTTCGACCTGGGCAGATTCTATAAGCGTAGTGACCACTTGAGGTTCTGGATTTGGTAAATGCACTATGTTAAAAAAAAATGGGAATGGAGGATATTCCCCCCAATCGCTCATACCCGAACTTGTTAAAGTTTCACCAAACGCAATATACCCCCCGGAAGGTGATACGGCGAAATTAAAATCAAAATATCTGCCCCTATGCAATGGGGTAATGATTTCCTGCAATCCTGTTCCATCCGTATTGATAACCCACAGCCCGAAGCGGTCAGAAAAAACCACCCAGGGACCTTCGTTTGACAACGACGTTTGCGTTGCATCTACGGCTGGCTTATCCTGAGTCGGCGTTCGAATTTGTGTAGACGTAGGAGCAGCGGTTCTGGCAAGCGTGGATATCGGTGTGCCAACAGCCGGGTTTGGGCTCACAACCTGCGTTTCGACCTCTTCTTGATCAGTTGCAGTCTGCCCTGAAGCACAAGCGCTGCAAGACAACATCAACAAGCAGCATAGTGCTGGACGAGAAATCTTACGATTTATCCGAATGCTCATCACCTTCCCCTTTCGTATCTTATATCCATCCTTGAAAATATGCATTTCCTAAATTTCGGTAGACTACACCTTCGGGAGGAAGAAGCGTTGGAAGGGAGCTATTTGATTGTTCAAAGGATGTGGCCTTTGATCCATATCCGAGATCAGGCTCTGTGACGGAAGTCAGTTCTTGTGTGAGGTCTTCAGGCTGCTGTGAGGGTTCCACAGATATCGTCATCTGCGCAGTTGGATTCTGCATCGAAACGCACGCGCCGCAAAGAAGCAAAACGAATAGATAACCCAACAGCACTTCCCGCTTATCCACGAGACATTCTCCGCTCATAGTCGCGATTCAGATTCATCGTTTCATCCGGTTGTAGGATACGTGTTCTTTGTTACGCAGTGTTAACGGCCGAAACCGATCCCGGTAATACATTATTACCAATTGGTAATAAAACATCCGACGTAGGATGGTTGGTTTAATACGCATAGACCCGAAAGGTTTTGGAAACCTTTCGGGTCTACAAAACGAGTCCCCACCTGCAGCCACTCGTTGAACTCCCCTGCCTCCGCAAGGAGCCCCAATTCCGACACACGCATCAACCCGCCGCTATCCAGACAGAAACCGCTCATGGTCTGGACATTACCGAAGCGACCGGCAAGCGCTATAATATAGTCCTATTCTGCCAAGTAAGGTATTGAACATCCATGCAATCGCAGACGAGAGAACGCAAACTTACCCGCCACGATGATTCGAAGGACCGGCTGCAGCAGATATGCGCCTCGGATTCCCTTCATGATTGGGCCCGTGCGATACATGTACACGCTGAGATTACAATAAACGACCCTCTGCTACAATCGATCGCAGTTAAATTGCTCGACACGTTTCGAGATCAAGGGCATTTGGTTAAAGAAACGCCGGATCCGGAAACAGAATTACTGCTGACGAGCGCACAGTTTGGCGTACCCCTCGATTGGAGAAAAGCGCTGCTCTTCACGCAAAGACGGCGGTACAACATCGAGCACAAACCACCGATACTTTGTTTAATGCACGCGACACCCAACGAACTCGGGACGCTATTGGCTCAGCTTCAAACCGCCCTCGCCAAACAGCCACCCAACCCGGATGCCTTCCATTTCCCCGGCATGGCACCAAGCGCCTACAAGGTGCTCATCGAACAAGGCCAGCGCGGCGGTCCAATCCTCGCACTCGAGCGTATACTGCAATCGCAGGCGAAATGCATCCGCATCCTGTTGATCGTCGGGGATGATCGAGTAGAATACGCCCACCTCTTCAACCTGGTCGGTGCGCATCCCAAAATCCTCTTCGACCCTCCCGATCGATTCTATACCGACATCGTGAACCGCCTGGTCACCGATGCCTGTTCACACGAAATCACCAATCATCGCGTTCTCGAAGAGGTGATTAGCATCGAGAAGTTCCACGCTTCGAACTTACCGACTGCGATGCGGCGAGCAAGCACTGAGTTTGGAAAACGTGACTTCTTTACGAACATGGTCCGCATCGCCGATCTGGTAAACGTTCCAGCGCTGGATATGGCCATCGCCGATCAATACAGTGAAGGCTGCTTCGCCACTTGGGACCCACGATTGAACGCCCTGATTGCCACAGTAACCGGCAGTGCGCGCCCCGTCGACAAGGGCAACCTGACCGACGATGATCTGTCTGTAATTGTGGATGTCCAACCCGACGATAGCGGGGCGGTAGTGATGCACGTAGAAGGCAAAGGCAATGATTCACCCTCATCCGAAGCCGTGGAAATGATGGACATGGATCAATCGCTGCCCCGTATCAAACTCGACTCAACCTGGCCCATTCAAGTCGAGGTTCCTATCGTGCGTTCCAAGCTACATGGGCATCGCGGCATCGCCGCCTACGATCCCGAATTCGTCGAGCACGTCTACCTCGACACGCCTTACTATCATTACCCGGTCTCCTGCTCCACAGATTCCCAGGCTCGCGCCATCAAAGCTGCCTTCGCGCGATCGGAAGCCTTATTGAATCCCTCGGATCCACGCCAGGTGGTGTTTACGGTTCTCCCGGGTCATGGAATCGTGATCGTAGAAAAGTGGATTTCCGGCAAGGCGCCGTTTGAAGCAATCTGGGAATATTTCGACGCCGGGATGATCGAAGTCGTCAAAGACATCCCGCAAGGCCCATTGGCTTACGTCCCCAACGCCGATGGACGCATGATTCTACAAGCAGCTGAGTAATCGAACGTACGTTTAATAGGTAAAACACACCTTGATTGATCCGGTTCGTTTATCCATCGCCGTAGCGATGGCCTGTTTGTATTCCGTAAACGGAAAGCGATGGGTGATCAAGCCTTCGTATTGAATCGCCTTCTCCTGAAACATACGGATCACCAGGTCGAAGGTGTGCTCGCCTCGACCGCGCCAGTTCTCCATACCAAAGGTATGGGATCCGATCAGATCGACTTCTTGATACCAGACCGGATTCAAATCCACCTTCATCTCGCTGAAATTCACGCCGACCAGCACCACCGCACCGCCCGCCCGAGCCCAGCGCAGGCTGTCCGTAACGGTAGTCTTTTTACCAACACAGTCGTAGACCACCTCGAATCCACCCAGCAGCATGCCGCGGTTCATCGGGGCGCGGTAATGCCTGGCATCCGTGATTTCAGCCAGCTGCGTATACAGATCACCTTCGCTGATAACCGCATCCGCTCCCAGCTGGCGCGCCATATCAGCTTGATGCACATATCGGGCGAGCACCGTCACTTGACAATCGGGCTCGACGATCTTGGCCATCTGAACGATTAACAGCCCGATAATCCCCGCGCCAACCACCAACACGTGATCTCCGGCAAGGGGCGGCTTCCGCAGCACGCTGTGCAGCGCGACCGCATTCGGTTCGATCAGCGAAGCCTGATCGGTCGGCAACCCCTCCGGCAGCGGCCAAACTTCGGATTCGTGGGCGATGTAGCCATCCCCCCAGCCGCCGCCAACACCAGCGGTCCCCTGGCCCAACGAGGCGTTTTCACACAGACGGGTCTGCCCGGCAGCACAATGTACGCAAGGCGGATCGATTTCCTGGCTGTGGCAGTTCGGACCTGCAAACCGGGATTCCATCACCACCCGCTCGCCAACCTGGAAGCGTTTAACTCCTGCGCCAATTTCCACGACCTCACTCACCACTTCGTGCCCCAGATAAAAGCGGCTATTGCCCGGTAAGGCCGCCGGTGCGGAGGCGGGATCGGCGTCAACGTAGAGCAGCGAGAGATCTGTAGCACAGATGCCGCATTGAATGTTCCGCAGACGCAGCCATCCCGGGCCTGGAAGCTGGGGTTCATCCAGATCGACAACGTGCGCCGGCGATATCGGGCTCCAAACGACACCCGGCCAAATCGAACGCAACGTCTGTACGAGGAACATCCGTGGGATGTGTTTATCGACGTATATTGTGCGCATACCCTTTCTCCTCTACCACCCACTCGATCCAAACTGGTAGATTCCAAGCGTAGATATTCGCCGGACAGGTAATCCTGTTGCAGGATCGAATGACATCTTCACCGGATGCAAAGCCAGTCGTTATAAGTTGAAAGTGACGTTCTGTAAAGCATGGTAGTAATTCCCCCACTCCGCAGTGAAACGCAGGACCGAATAGTCCGGATCGTCAATACCCTGGGGATAATAGCGTTCAAATCCATCGCGCCAGAGACGCTCTCTAGAAGTCTCATCTTGCAGGATTTCAACCTCTCCCACGAGCATCAATCCCATCCACTGTTCGAAATCCACAAAATAAACGCAGGCTTTGGGATCCCGTTTGAGATGGACGATTCTCTTCGAAGATGTGTTCGTGCTGAACCAGATCGTTTTCAACCCCTCGTTTTCCATCTTGATCATGGCCTTGATGTTGGGAAACCCATCGTCGCCGTTGGTTCCCAACATGGCGGTCTGCGTGGCATTTACGAGCGCCAAAGCCGTTTGAATCGCATCCGCTTTCTCCATCACCGCTCCTTTCTTTTCATATCCCCACTTCGGCAACGCGCACGGATTACAAAATATCTCCCGCTGGTTTGATTGTACAAAGCCTGCCAAGATGGCTGTGAAAACACTCGTGGATTTGCAAATCCCGATAATTTTATGGAGATATGTTTACCGAAGACTTACCTTTACGAATAATTAAGCACTTTCAGGATGATTCTCGCCCCACGCATGCCGATCACTGCGGCACCAGTACCAAAACACAAATAATCGATGAGCAATGGTGGTATCGCGGTATATCCTTCTGGTATCACCATAGAAATAAGAATCAATAATCCGAAGGCAACCCATCCACCCAGAAAGCAAGCGAACATCCACTGCCCTCCGATACTGATGAAGTCCTGAACATCCATAGGAATTTTTTCACGCCGCAGTGCAAAGGTAGTGATCACCCCACCCAAAAATCCAGGAATGAGCCAAACGGCCATCGTAAAAATGAAGGTGATAAAAATGAAAGCAAAAATATCCATGTTCGTATCCTTCGTATTTATCCCAAGTTCTCATATTGGAGCATCAGACTAGTGACCAAGAAATACAACATCGCTACTGCCGTGACCGTTAACGTCCAACCGAACACGATTATATTGAAGGTAGTTTGGCTAATTTCTCCCTTATGAACCCGGACCAGGGTCGCCGTCGCAAGCCCGGAAATAAAGCCGGCGACAGTAAACCCGAAGAGGGAAATCGATACAGCAAAGGCTGGAGATATGTTCCCTGAATTGATTGGGAACAACGATGAGATCACGAAATCGATCAATAACACAGTGATCCAGCCGATCACAAACGACAGGAACCAGGCAAGGCTCATAAACCGCACCGGCTGTTTTTCTATCCATTGAAACATTGCCACCTCGTTTCGTGGAGTCTATCCTTTAAGTCCAATACTCTATTGTACTCGATCTACTTCACAATCGAAGTCAGACCACGATCAGGACAGGAAACCTCAGCCCGATCAAGAAACGTACCTCATCATTCCTTCCCGACAGTTAGATGAAGCGTGACCGTGAAAATTGCGGTAGCTTCTTCCTCCGTGTAGATGTACTCAAATGTCTCTCCATCCAACAACTTGAAATTCATCGCAGGGACCATCTCCGCATCATCTGAGTCGATCGAGGTCGAAACTGTAAGCAGGGGAAAGCCTTCGAGGATACCCAGTTCTCCAGATACATTATCCCCACCGAATTCCATATCCATGACTACAACATTTCCAAGTTCAGGGACCGTTGCCTCCGCCTTGAAGTAACCGACGATCGATTCGGTTATAGGTGGATCAAACTTGAGTTCAAATCCCTCGAGGCTTCCCGACAGAGCCTGCGTCATATCAAGCACACTATCGAATGTTACCGTAATCGATCCCGCTTCAGGATCGATTATTTCTATCGAGTCATTGATGACACAATGCATCGTTCCGCTCCCCGATATATCCCCGCCTTCGGCTACTTTAAAGGGTATCGGGTCGCTACAATTCATATGAATCTCCTGTCCCTCTATAATCATCAACACATCGAAGTCCAATGAGCCCTGCCAGGTACACCGCTCTGACAACTCCGACTCTCGAACATGTTCTGTGGGCTGGCCCGGGCAATCCATGAACTGAACCGAGATATCCTCACTCACGCCTTCGCAATCATCCGAGGCGTAGTCCTGGAATTCATATTCGACGCGGATCCAGCCACAGCGACATGCCGTAGCCGGAATATCGCATTCATTGGGTACTTCCCCGTCCGGGACTTCACCGGCACCATGCGGCGAGAAATGGTCCAGGATAAAGGTGATCTCCCGATTCTCGGGATCGTACTGCAGGCCCGTAGGGGCATACGTGAAGGTTTCGTTCTCCAAATCGAGTTCGAGATGGACCGGCCAGCCTTCCACTTCAACATCGTCCGGAAGCGGAACGACAACTTCGATCGGCTCCTCCAGCTGCATGCCGTCCGGCAGCGCTTCGAAAAAGACGAGTGGACGCATGGACATCACCGACTGGTCCAGGATGGATGAAACAGACGAGTTCTCGACTTGATTCACCTGCAGTGATGTCTCTTCGCTTAATGCGCCTGAAGGGACGACAATCGTTATGCCGTTATCAAAGCTAAACGTCCCGCCAGCCGGACCGACGGTCTGCGGCTCTGATTCACCTTTGTTTGTAAACCAACTGCAGGACGACGCCAGCAAAGTGGCAAACACAAGAACGCCAATCCAGGCATACTTTCTTCGGAATTTAGTGGTCACCTTTTTCATAGCCGCATCCTCACACATTACGAATTTATACCAAGAGGTAATCTTACATCATTATGTGACATCTTGTCGAACGGTATACGACGTCCATCGATATACGCACGAGCTGCCCGCAAGCACGCGCAAGGACAATACGGATTCCTACCAGCAAGTTGCTCCTGTCCATACTTCAATATATACTCCTTTCGAGAAGGGATAAGTACTACAAGAACAGCGTCAAGTAATTACTCAGTGGCTACATGTCACAAAATGATGTTGGAATCGTTATAGATGTAGTGAAAACAAATGAATTTGGCATGATAAGAAACTCACACGATGGTTTGTACATCGTCCATTACATCAGCAGCTCGACAATGTTCTAGGGGAAACCGCAAGGTTTCTCTATTTATATTCGCGAAATATTGACAAGCACTCATCTATAAAAGAAACAACCGACAGCTTTCAAATCCGATTCGGGGAGGATATTATGGAAGCAAAATCCAAGCAATTAATCTTCATTCTTTTACTTACGAGCGTGCTTGCCGCTTGCAGCGGTGTGGGGCAAATCGAGGGCGCTTTTGTTTGGATCGATGCGCCGATTCACGATCTTTCTGTGCCGCTTGGCGAAATCATCAACATCGATGGACATGCCTCCAGCGCAATGGGCATCTCGCGTGTCCAGATCTGGATCGACGATGAAACCCTGGAAACCATCGATGATCCGCCCGGCAGCGGCACGCTGGTGCACTTTGAACACCTGTGGAAACCAGCCGAGCCCGGTGATTATGAAATCGCCGTCGTCGCTTACAACGGCGAAGATGCCGCCAGCGATCCCGACACAGTCACGATACACATCATGGGTGAAGGTGAGCTGGTACTTGCTACCGCTACAGTGACACCCGAGACGTCGGCAACACCGCTAGAAGGTGAAACACCAACCCCAACCAGCTGCGTGCCCTTCGTGATCGCCCAACAAGATGCTAATTGCCGCACCGGACCCGGGAGCGCATACGATGTTGTTGGCTATCTTCTTACAGGAGAGATGGCACTTATCGATGGCCGCTTGATTGACAGCTCCTGGTGGCGCGTTGGAAACCCCGACGCAGCTGGCACCTGTTGGGTGTGGAGTTCGCCGGTAGAGGCTTACTGCAACCCTGAAAGCGTTCCTGTCCTTGAGGCGCCGCCCACGCCGACACCAGAGGTAGACAACGATCCACCACCTGCACCGACTCTAAAAAGCCCATCCAACGGCTCCGAACCAGATTGTGCCTCCTTTATAGACGTGACCTGGAACGCAGTCTCCGATCCGAGCGGAATCTCGGGCTATAAGATCGAAGTAGAGCGCCATCCGGGCGACAACAATTGGCAGACGGTCGTCGGCAGCCCCTTTGGTGCAACCGGCACGACGAAGAACATTTCCATTGAATGCGGCTACACCTACCGCTGGCGAGTGCGTGCGATCGATGGAGCGGGCAATCAAAGCGCCTGGTCGTCCTGGTTCACGTTCAACATCCCCTTGCCGTAACGGTAGTGAGGAGGCCCCACCATGAAGAAAAGACTTGCATCACTCAGAACGATCCTGGAGTCGAAAAAAATATCCCGGAGAAGATTGGTCCTGGCTTTAGTTCTCATCGGGCTGATACTCCTGGCCATCCTTGCCGGCTTGATTATCTTTAACCGGCTGGAAGCGAAAGCGATTAAGGACCATCCACTGGTGCTCATCCATACCCCGGAAAACCGCGATTATGTCGAACTGGGTGAGGAGATCAGCCTGCACGCGACGGCACGCTCACAAAACGGTATCGCCCGTATCGAACTTTGGGCGGATGATTCCCTCGTGGTTGCGCAGGACACGCCTGAGGATGAAATCCTCTCCCCCGCTGTTCTACATAGTTATTGGGAACCCGTTGCTACAGGCCCGCACACCTTGGTCGTGCAGGCGATATCCAACAGCGGTGTGAGCGGGCAGGCCACCGTGACCATCTATGCCCAGGAGGGTATGGTGACCGGGGCTGATGCGGATACCGATATCGAACCCGTTTCCCTTACACTTGAAGAAGACACCGAAGGTGAAACAGGTGCAGCACCCGGAGGCTCCGCGCCCAGCCCCGGCGGCGCTCCACCGGGATCGGGTGACGATGTGCGAGACTATCTTGCCGATGAGCCTTCCGAGCCCGGACCCGAAGACGAGCCGGTGCCATCCGCAGACGGCGGCGAGCCAACCGCCCTGAAAGTGGAAATCCTGGCGCTGGAAACCATGGAAAGCTACGAAGGTCTGCATTGCTACGTCAGCTTCGGTGAATCCGGCGACGCCCCTTCGCAGTGGTATCCGGATTTCGATGGCGATCAGGCCACCGACGATTCCTTCCCTACCAGCGATGGGCGCAACTGGGACGTCGAACCGTATTTATCCGGCGATGCTGTACCCTTCATCATGTGGCCCGAGGATCAACCCCTTGGCATTAATACTACTTGTGTAGGTATCGCCGACGGTGGTATGGCTGCGCCCGAATTGGGCCAGATCAACCTGGTCCGTCGCCCCGAAACCTGGGACACGATCACTCGTCATGCAGTCAGCGATGGTGGAGAAGGCACCTACGCGATCGACTATCGCATCAGCAAGGAGGGCGAAACCTCCGAGGAGCGAGTCGCAAAAGAGATCGACCCCGACATGACAGTACCCACCAATTTGCACATCCAAAACTGGGTCGATCCCTTCGGAGAGCACGTAGGCCAATCCCTGATGTGGGATTATGAACCGGAGGAAGACGAATTGCCCATCGACGGCTTCATCATCTACCTTAATGGCACCCTGCAGTGGACTGTACCGGCGGAGAGACATTTCAGCGACGTCCCCTCCCAGTGGTTCCGACCGCCGTGCGGTGAGACCTACGAATTCACCGTAAGCGCTTACCGAGTACATCCCATCACAGGGTATGAGTCTTACCCCTCTGAAGGGCTGTCTTTCTACACGGCGGACGTCGGTGATCCCATATGCAACCAAACTTACCTCTTCTCTTTCAACACGATGACGACCGCTGAACTTCATGAAGGCCGCCTGTATGATGGCATGTACGGTTCCTTCTACGTCAATGACGAGAGCGTGGACTTCGATGGTCGCTGCCACGACTCGGGAATATGCGGAGATGTGGGGCTGTACGAGAATTATACGTACGATCTACACAGTACCACCGATTTCCTGGGCAATGGCCCCGCCCAGTTTCTCATCACCCAGGGAGAAGATCTGAGCTTGAACTACGGATTCGAGGTCAGCACCACCTACACCACCGGGATTGGCGCAACCAGCACCACCCGCTTTTGCCACAACGATGGCACCTTTGAGTGGGCTGACCTCGAGGGCATAATTGACCCGATCTACGAACACACGATACCCTCGGATGGGCCGGTGCCAGGCTTTTGCGAGGTGTTCATGACGATTGAACCAGTGGGCAGCGGCCCTTCGGCCGCGCCGGGAGCTCCACTGCCTTTGCCCTATTTGAGTGTCGAAGACATTTCCGTCGATGAAACCGGCTGGCTGCAAATCCAGATTCGCAACGAAGGCAATGCAGACTGGACACATTCCATCCCCTTAAGTCTGGCCAAGAACTCGGGAGAACCGATTGGCAGCTATACCTGGCCTACCTCAACCATCGCACCGGGAGAACGATACACCCTCGAATATGATATGAGTGACGAGTATCAACCCATGGATGTCTGTGTGACTCTCGATCCGGAGAACGAGGCGCCGGAGCAAGACGATCGCTTCGAATCCGCGCGAGAACCATACTGTCACCCTCTGCCGGACCTGGAGATCTCCAGAGTGTCCTACGACCCGGATTTCGGGGGGCTTAGACTTATCATTGATAACCACGGTGGAACGCAAGAACACACCGATCTATCCGTTCAAGTTGAAATTCCTGAATATCGCATTCGTCCCATCCTTCACCCCAACATCACCTTGCATGGCTCTGGTGTCAACATAATCGAGGTGCCGGGAATTACAGAGGAAATGCGCGCTGACATGATGGATGGCTACTCAGTCAGCATCGATCCCACCGGGTACATCACAGAGACGAACGAAGAGAACAACGTTTACACCGTTGGCCCCGGTGCCACACTGCGTTTGCATTGGTACGCCGTGAACACGTTCTATTACCGATACTACATATATTCCAACAGCACGCAGCAGCAAAGGTTTGGACTTACCGTAGCGACCGGACCAGTGGAACCCATCAGCTCCTCGGGTGATTTTGGCGCAACCACAATCGCCGAGTGGAGTACCGGTTCGTTCGATCTCGAACGCGAAGTGCAATCCGGCCCATGGGAGGGCTCGTTTCTTGGCGAGCAGCAGCACAATTTACACGAGTGGGTCGAATTCACCATCGCCGGCGATGAAAATCTCTATGTGACGGCATCCGGGGAGATGAATTACCGCTCAAATCCTTGGAAAAGCCTTGGTTGGGGTGCCAGAAGCTTCGGACCCGACAATTGGGGTGCCGGGCGCACCATCTCGGGGGACGAGGATTGCTGGTACGTCGGCATGGGCCCTCCGAGGAGTAACAATAGACAGAGAATCTCGGTAATGCCACCTTATCCCTGGACGTATTGTGGTACCTGGCGAGTCGCCTTCTACATCTGTCGGGTGGAGTAAAATCTGTTTCAATCCCTGGAAATCAAATCGCCTCTTCGAGGCAATTTTGAAGAGGCGGTTTCTCTTCTCCTTGCTTCCCCACAGCACAGTAATTATATTGGGTTACCTCTTTAAGGGCGATATGCATACGCCTCTAAAAATCGATTCATCCGCTCATTAACCGCTGGATCGATACGCCTTCGCTGCTCATCTTCGGCGAACCAATCCAGCGTGCGGCGGATTCCTTTCTGGAAGGGAATCACGGCTTTATAATTTGTGACCAGCGACTTGATCTTACTGTTATCGAAGACCGCACTCCATGTCTTGTCCCCCAGCAGCGTACCATTCAACTCCGGCTCTACCGAAACGATGAAGTCGGAAGGAATGTGCACCATCTTCGCTTCCACGCCCAACGCTTCGGCGATGGTTTCATAAATCTGATTCCAGGTCAACACTTCGTCGGACGTGATGTGAAAAACGTCCCCGATCGCCTGCGGTTCTCCGAGCAATCCCAGGAATCCGCGCCCGAAATCTTCAGCATGGGTCACGACCCACAATGAAGAACCATCCCCATGTACGATGATTTCGCGATCGTTGAGCAATCGATCCGCCAGCGTGTAGCAGCCCCAGCCACCGATGGCGATGGGAAAATTGGGATCGTAGGTCAGCGAAGGACGCACGATGGTGACCGGAAATCCTTCTTCCTCGTAGGCTCGCATCAAGCACTGCTCACAGGCGATCTTGTCACGTGAATACTGCCAATAGGGATTTTCCAGTGGCGTTTCCTCAGTGATGAGGTAATGCCTCGGTGGCTTCTGGTAAGCAGAAGCGGAACTGATGAAAACGAATTGGCCGATCTGGCCCTTGAACAAATCCAGATCGCGCTCGATATCTTCGGGCGTATAGGCGATCCAATCCACAACGGCGTCGAAACGCATATCACCCAGCGCGGCACGCACATCATCCGGTCGATGCACATCCGCGACGAGACTCCTGACTCCAGGCATCTGCGCTATGCGTAGACCGCGGTTGAGATGATAGAGTTCGATGCCCCTATCGACCGCCAGTTGGCTGACCGCCGTGCTGATGAAACCCGTCCCGCCGATAAACAATACCTTCATCACTATGCCTCCCTCATTCAGCCAGATCTGGATTATGCATCTTTCTGAAAAACAAAGAAATCGATCGCCCCGCAGGCCGGTTTACTTTCAGGTTGGGAATCGATCCAGCTTCGCAGTCGATACAACCCGGCTTCGAAAGCTTGATCGGAGATTTCAAGCATGGTAAGCCAGAAAATCCGGCAGAAGTACGGGAATCAATTTTCGGATCGTTATTGTTCCACGCATCTCGGGTCTCGCACCTCGATTCCGGAGCAGATTCCACTCTCCAGAACCATCCCGTCGTACGAAGTTACCTCAAGTATACATGGCAAACGGTACGATACCTGCCTGAAGCGGTGTTATTCAAACGATCCATGCAGTTGTTGAACGAGATCGCTTCGCGTGTAGATCGTAACCACATCACCGTCCCGCAGGACGGTATGCCCGTGCGGGATGATCACTTTGGAATTCCGGTGAATCGAGACGACGATACAGTCGTCGGGTAGATCGCCGGCAAGGTCGGAGATCGATTTACCCACGGCCCGATCGCCCTCCTTCAAGGCCAACTCCAGAAATTCCATTCCTTGTGAACGTTCTTGTTCGGTTCGTTTGATCCGTTGGCCCAACTCCGAACGACGCGCCATGGCAATGTTGTACGCACGGATGGCATCATGCCGTCCGACCAGTCCGATCAACTTACGTGGGTTCTCGCGAGAAACTACCGGAATACGCCCCAACCCTCGCGGTCCCATTTTGATCAACACGTCCCCAATCGATTCGTCGGGGTATGCCAGCACGAGATCGTCGAAGGCCGTGCCGATTTGCGAGACGACGGTTTTCTTCGGTACATGCTTGCGAACGGCATTTTCCAAGTCGCTTACTGAGACAATGCCCCACAATTGCCCCTCATCATCCAGAATGGGGAAACCCTGGTGACGCTTGCGGCCAAGCGACCCAGAGAAACCTTTGAGAGTTAGATTGTGGTCGAGCGTATCGATTTCCGTACGCATGACCTCACTCACCTGGACACCCTGGAGCACATCGATGTCACGGCCGTAACGCAAATTCACACCGCGGCGGGAGAGTTTGATGGTGTAAATCGATTGTCTGTGCATGATTCTACGCGCCAGCAATGTCGCCACGACCACGGTCAACATCAGCGGCAGAATGATGCGGTAGTCTCCGGTTAGTTCGAAGAGGATGATCACGGCGGTCATTGGCGCTTGTGCGGCCGCCGCAAACACCGCACCCATGCCCACCAGCGCGTATGCCCCAGCCGGCGCCGGTGTAAAGGGCATCAGTGCATGCATAACCACACCAAAGGCTGCGCCCAGCATCGAGCCCAGGAAAAGCGATGGCGCAAATATGCCTCCCGAACCGCCGGAACCCAGGGTGATCGTTGTGGCCAATAGTTTAAGAACCAGCAGAGCGACGACCACTTCGAGAACTATTTGATTTTGAAGGGTCTTCTCGATCACTTCGTAGCCAACGTTGAAGATCTGCGGCAGCCCATCCCATTGCACCGGAGTAATCTGCGGGTAAATGAGCGCCAGCAGCCCGATGAGCGCACCCCCGACAGCGGGTTGAAACCATTCGGGGACGACCGTCCAGCGTTCGAAAACATCCTCCATGAAATAAAGTAGTTTTACAAATGCCACTGCGATCAACGCCGCCAGAATCCCAAGGAGGGGATAAAAACAGTATTCCCAGATGCTGTTGATGTGGTATTGCGTAACGAGGGGGAAAGCCGCCACGTCGCCAAAAATGGCTTGACCGATCACGCTGGACGTAACTGCCGAAATAACGACCGTGCTGAAATAGGCCACCGAAAGCTCACCCAAAATGACTTCAATGGCAAAGACCACACCGGCGATGGGGGCGTTGAAAGTGGCCGCGATACCGCCGGCCGCGCCGCAGGCCACGAGGTTGCGAATACGCTCGTCGGAGAGTTGAAAAATCTGCCCGACGCTGGACCCCAGGGCCGAACCGATCTGAACGATCGGGCCTTCGCGCCCCACCGATCCGCCGCTGCCGATGCTGAGTGAGGAAGCCAACGATTTGATGATCGCCACAACGGGACGGATGCGGCCGCCTTTGAGCGCCACCGCCTCCATCACCTCCGGGACACCGTGCCCTTTCGCTTCTCGGGCGAAATGGAAGATGAGTAAACCAACGATCAAACCACCAACGGCAGGCACAATCACAACGTAGGCTTTCCCCAATGAGGCAGTTACTGAGGGCAGCCACTCGTACCCTATCCACTCCACACCGCGGATTAAATACCGGAAAAGAACCGCACCGATACCCGTGCCGATTCCCACTACGATCGAAGTAAATACCAGGATGAACTCTTCCGATGCAATCGGACTTGCCAGGAATCTTTTCCACAAGTGTCGCAAGCCCCGCCGCAGCGGAACTCGTTTTGGCGTTTCTATAACTTCACTTTCAGCACTGCTCATTGAATATCTCCAAATCGAAAATCAGCGCACTTTCACTTGAAAGACGCTATCCCATCAAGCGCCAGGCATGTATAGGACTCTTGCCGAATTTCGTCAAGGGGGAAACCATCATTCCATCTCATCATGCGCAATCGATAAACCATCAGACGGCACACTGGATCGACGATCGTGAACGGCATGTTAATCCTTCTGCAGGAGTATACATCGGTGCGGCAATGAAATTAAGTTATCTGGCATATTCCCGACAATCGAATACAATACATAGGTTGATTCCCAGGATATTCAAATAACAATAAAGAGGAACAGAGTTCCATAATATCTACACAAAGGAGAGCGAATCATGGACGAGATCTCAAAATTCTTTAAGGGACTTTACTATCAATTCCTGCTCCGCGACGTTGTCGCCAAGGTTATCCCCGGATTATTACCCCTGATTATATTGGGCGCCATCGCAGGCAGCATACTTGACGACGTATTCGGTTTCTCATTGGGTATCGGATCGACGCTGATCAGCGCGATCGTTCTTTTCGGTCTGGGCCTGATGCTCGGTATACTCTTACAGTTTATCGGCAACCGCACCTATATCTTCGGAGCAAGAAATGTCGACTGGGGGCCCAAGACGATCACCATCCTGGGCAGATCGATCAATCTTCCTCACATCAAATTCTCCCTGCCCGCCCTCGATTGGACGCCCATCGTTATTAACGTCTGGGGCACCGAAGAAGAATGTATGAAGAAAGAGCTCGATTTCCGGTATTACGCCAATCAAACCGAGAATCGCGAATACGTTCTCGACAAGCGAGTACGGTTAGTCGCCTTTAAAGAGATGGCCGGAACGTATGCCGCCGCGGTCAGCCTCACCTTCGTAATCCAGCTCATCGTCTGGATCATCAACCTGATTGATGACCTAGATTCATTTTACTGGGCAGACCTGCGCGAATTGGCAATATTCTGGGTGATTGTGATGGTTTTAAGCCGATTAAACAAATCGCTGGCCAACCAACAACAAAGCTGGGAAAAGATCGTCATCGATTCGAAGGGCAAGCTGCCGGCCACAAGCGCCGCATCCGCAGCGAAGCCTGCCGCCAGGAAACGACAATCCTGACCCCGCCTGTCCGTAACTAAAAAAACTCACCTCGATTGAATATTCGATGGTGAGTTTTTTTAATACACAACAAGGCTTTTCGGTACTGCAGATCGGATCAATCGATTATCTCGCCATACTCTCGATGTACTCCAGCGATTGATGCCGGAAATAGGTGTTGTACAAATCGGCGTAATGTCCCCCTTGCGCCATCAAAGACTGATGTGTGCCCTGCGACAAAATCCGACCGTTCTCCATGACGATGATGCGATCGGCGTTTTGCACCGTCCACAACCGGTGAGCGATGATCACGGACGTGCGATCCTGCATCACGGATTGCAAACCTTCCTGAATCTGCGTCTCTGTAAATGGATCGACGCTGGCTGTGGCTTCGTCCAGGATCAGGATGGCCGGATCCTTGAGCAGCACGCGCGCCAACGCCACGAGCTGCCGCTGCCCCATAGAGAGATTCGCGCCGCGCTCGCCGACGTGGGTCTCCAACCCCTTCGGCAGATCTTGCAGCCACGCACCCTGGCTGATGTGCATCGCCGCCTGAAGCACTTCATCATCCGACGCTCCGGGGCGGGCGTAACGAATGTTGTCTCCCACGCTCAAAGAGAACAGAAAAGGATCCTGCGGAACCAACCCGATATGTCGCCGATACCCTGCCAAATCGAAACGACGTACATCATAACCGTCGACAAGAAGCTCGCCCTCTTGAAATTCGTAGAAGCGCGCGATCAGATTGGCGATACTGCTTTTCCCGGCACCGGTATGTCCTACCAACGCCAACGTCTCACCTGGCGCAACGGTGAGTGAGAATTCCGGCAAGACGATCTCCTTCTCCGTATACCGGAAACACACGCTTTTGAATTCGATCTTCCCCTCCAGCCGTTCGACTTCTTCTTGCGCCACCTGCACGACCATCGGTTCAGCGTCGATCAAGGCAAAAACCCGTTCGGCTGCAGAAAGACCATCCTGGAATTGACTCCAGAACGAGGCGATACTCATCATGGGAAACCAGAAAAATCCGACCGCCTGCATGAATAAATACCAATCGCCCGGGGAAAGTTTCCCCGCTCCAACCTGAATCCCACCACTGTAAACCAGTAGGGCCACACCCAATCCTGAGGAAAGACCCATGATGGGGAATATCGAGTTCAAGGTCAGGCCGCGACGGATGCCGACTTGATAGCCCTGGCGATTGTTGCGTTCGAAAGTGTCGCAGATCGCCCGTTCCTTGCGGAAACTCTTGGCCACGAAAATGCCACTGATCGATTCCTGGATCTGGGCGTTGATCTTCGCCGTCACGCGCCGGGCGTTCTGTGTCACACGACGCGCCACCCGCCGGAAACTCAGTGCGATGACCACAGCCAGCGGCGCCATGGCGTACAAGATGAGACTCAACCCAGCGTTAATATTCATCAACCAGACCGTCAGGATGCCAATCTGCATGAACTGACTCAGCAGATTGACCACCAGCGAGACCACCTCGGAAAAGTCCTGTGTATCGGAAGTCACGCGGCTGACGATTTTGCCGGAGGGATGTTCGTCGTAGAAGGACATGTCGTGGCGCACCGTGGCATCGAAGACATCCTCGCGCAGATTGAGCACAACGTCCCCAATCACGCGCGCGGAAAGCCGTTGACGCGCGAAATTCGATACCCAGGCCAGCCCGCCCATCAACAGCACGACAGCACAACTGAGCGAAATTCTTGCCAGGGTTGGATCTGCAGCCACAACGTCGATCGCCTTGGCGATGGCGATCGGCGCCCCGCTGCCGGCGATCGAATTGATCGTCAGCGCCACAGCCACGAAGAATACTTGTCTTCGATAAACACGGAAATAATGCAGGATACGCGCCAGAAGCTCACGATCGCTGTATTCACGATCGTAGGCTTCGGTATCCAATCCGTCCAGGACAAAACCCATCGCCTACCCGTCTCCGCCCTGAATCGAGGCAGCGGATGGCCTTGCGCCGCCGTTCCCCGATTCGATCCTCGAAAAGATACGCCGATAATCCGCGCTGCGTTCCAGTAGCTCTTCATGCGTCCCCTGATCCGCCAAACGGCCGCGACGAAGAACCAGAATGCGATCCGCCCAGCGGATCTGGCTGAGGCGATGCGTGATCAAGAACGTCGTACGTTCCCGACTGATCTGGCGCATGGCGCGTTGAATTTGATCTTCCGTGGCGCTGTCGATGGCACTCGTGCTGTCATCCAGAATAAGGATACGCGGATCGGTGAGAAAGGCGCGGGCGATGGCAATACGCTGCCGCTGCCCACCGGAAAGCATCACACCGCGCTCGCCAATCTCCGTTTCGTATCCATCGCGAAAGGATTGGATGAAATCCGCAGCCTGCGCTTCCTCCGCGGCCTTTTCGATACTCTCCCGGGAAGGCGCATCGCAGCCGAAGGCGATGTTTTCCGCAATCGTGTTGGAAAAGAGAAAGATCTCCTGCTCGATCGTGGAGATCTGCGAGCGCAGAGATTCCATACTCCAATCGCGCACATCGATCCCGTCGATTTTCACGCAACCTTCATCTACGTCGTAAATGCGGTTGATCAGACGCGTCAGCGTGGTTTTCCCCGAGCCGGTTTCACCTACAATGGCGATCGTTTTTCCCGCCTCGGCCTTGAAATTGATGTCACGCAGTACAACCTGATCGTTGTAACTGAAGCTGACGTTCTCGAAGACCACCTCGCCGTGCATCGACCTGGTGATGCCGCCAACGTTCTCGTCCAATTCGGTTTTGGTGGTGATCAACTTCAAGATCCGTTCTGCGCTGGCGATACCCAGCTGGACCAGATTGAAAGAGAAGAGCGAGATGAACGTCGGGAACCGCAGCGCACCCATCAACCCGACAAACGAGATCGCCTCCCCCAAACTGATCCGCCCCGCTTTCCAGACCATCAAGGCATGAAAGAGACCGATCGCCCAGCTTAAACTAAAAATCAACATCGGCCAGTAACGTGCCTGTATCTCCCCTTGCTGCACGAACAAATCCCGATAGCGGCGGGCATTGTGTGTGAATTTGTCCCACTCGAGTCGTTCTTGAACGGTAGATTTGACTACTTCGATTCCGGCGATGGCCTCGGCCAAACCGGCGTTCATTGTTCCGAATTGATCGCGCATGGCCGTACTGACCGGATTAAGACGACGATTGTAATCGAGCAGGGAAAGGATAAGCAGCACCAGGAAGATGGACGGCACGAGCAACAACTCCGTTCGAATGGCGGCAATCAACACCATCGGCACGATGGTGTTCATCACGGAGTCGGTGATCAACATCACTCCCGGGCTGAACATCAGGTTCAACGCACGCACATCGTTGGTGGTGCGCGCCATGATGTCGCCGATCCGTTGCCGCCCATGGAAGGTTTGGCTCTTACCCAGCAAACTGACATACAGTTCGTGGCGCGAATCACGTTCCACGCGCTGCGCCAGGAATTCCGCAGAATAATTCCGCATCAAACCTGTAAGGCCCTGACTCATCGCCGCCACCATCACCGTGAGGGAGACACCGATCAACTCTTCACGTTGGAATCCAGTGCTGGTGATGATGTCAAAGGCGCGGCCGATGA
The DNA here is from genome assembly GCA_034430895.1 of Anaerolineales bacterium. Classification (GTDB taxonomy): domain Bacteria; phylum Chloroflexota; class Anaerolineae; order Anaerolineales; family E44-bin32; genus WVZH01. The sequence goes on from DAOUDW010000046.1 coordinate 115,430, forward strand.
AGAGCTGAATATTGCTGTATGCCATGTTGTTGATAAGAGCGGCCAGGATCATGGCAAGTGGAAAGATGGGATAACGCAGCGTATGCGATAGGATCCAACGCACAGGACCGCTGCGGTTGAAAGCATATTCAGAATCGAGTGAAAATTCGCGCTTTTCGATTGTCATTTCTGTCATGGTTTAGGAAATAGATTATACACGTCCAAATCACCATTTGTTGTAATAAACAACACTCTCTCTTTCTTTTAGGGGACGTGCTGGAGGGAAGATCATATGTAATGCTTTTCTCGAATATCAAATACTCTTCAGGGGATTTCGGGAAGACTGATAAACAACCAGAATTATTACTGCTAGAATCCTGTAGAAACCCTAATAATTCTGTTCCTTATAAATTCATTAGGGCTTTGACGCTATTTACAGCACTGGTCTACTTGTCCAATATTGAAGTGGAATTTAAGGAAATCGGATTCTTGCTGGGCGAAACCACTAACTCAATTCGATACCTGTATCTTGGATATTCCATTTCCAGTTTAGAGTACCTATTCCTTACTGCGCGATTATAGCTGGCCTCGGATGAATAGGCATTCCTCTCGATTATTTCACGATGCGCCGTTCGCCCATCCTTGTTAGTCACAATTAGATGTACTACCCCATTTGGGTTAGAATTCCTATCACGACTCATTTCTTCATTCCCACCTTTTGTCTCCATCGATCAAACTCATCAAGGACCTGACTCCCTAGTATATCCGCCGCGTGTAAGTTAAACCCAAGTTCACTTATCTTCCCTTCGATCACTGGAGGCAACCTGCGATTCTTTTTATAACTGCGAACTACTTTATAAATAGGATGTGCCCACTTCGTCCAGGAATTCTGCAAGGATGTTAGGATTTGAACTTCTGCCTGTATTTTACCATGTCGAGGTAAGTCTAAGATCACATCCAGATGGCAATAGGCGTGATACCCACTCTCTCTTGCTACGTTATATTCTGGAGGATTTTTGTGAATCCAATCAGGAAAGTCAATCAATCGCTTGGTCATGATATCTGCATGGCCAAGATGATCTACCACCATCCGAACACCGACAAGATCGTTAATATACTTCTCAATATCTTCCAATGTATTGACACGTCTTATTTTCCTTCTATTCAACTTATCAATGATACTATCTCTCTCTTTTACCCGGCTTGTCAAACGGCTTCCAAGATCTTTTTCCTTGCTATACAAAACCGAGGATTCAAGCTCGCATAGAAGAATCAGCAAACATTGCTTCTGACATTTCCAATACTTTGAAGGAGGAAGTTGAAGAACTGACAATTCTTTTCTTAGAGCCCTAGGAATACTTACACCCATATTTCCCCCATCGGTAAATTGAAATTGTACGTACTAAGTATATGTTTAAAGGCCTGATTCTACAATCGCGACAGGATTGCGAACAAATCTAGCACGATACATCAGGTTATAAGACCGCAATCTAATAAAACTGTTAAATATCTACCTGCCGATTGGATTTAAACAGCATCCAGTAGAAAGTCATCCGATTCTCAAGGTCGAATTTCTACGATAACCCCGTTCTCCGCCCAGTTATACAACTCCTCTGCGTCGTCCAAATCGAGAATGATGCATCCGAATGAAGCCGGCCGCCCCAAAACATCCGCCCACAATCTTCGCCCACTGGATAGCAGCGGCAGGCCGTGAATTCCATTCAGGAGATCCGGCGTGGCATAGTAAATTCCCATAAAATGCGGCATGTAGAGATCCCAAATCGAAGCGTAGGCATTGAGTTCGTGCGTCATCACCTGGAAGATGCCAGGCATCGTCGGAGACGAATCGATCCCCGTGCTGACAACATATTCGCGGAACAATTCGCCATCCTGGTAGATCCACATATGCTGTTCGCTGATGCTGATCTCGATCCGTTTGCCCATAACAACGGGTAATTCCAACAACGAGTCTTTGGGTGGTACGGTCAAGGTCTCACCGACCCGCAAACCCCGCCGTGAAAGCATCGGATTCTCCTCCAGTAATTTCCAGAACGGCATCGAGACTTTAAAACCAATTGAGACCAGATTGTCTCCGGAGACGATAACGTAACTCGTCGGCAGATAGTGGACCAAAATGGGATCGGAAGATTGTCCCTCGAGCGCCTCCTCCAAAACCTTTTGCGCCGCTTCAAAGTCGATACTGCGTTCTTCACCCAAGGATTCATCCAACCCCTGGAGGTAGGCAGCGATTTCCTGCGCATCGATATCCACCGCTATACTCGAGGCTCCACGCTCCAAAGCAAGCCAGGAATCGATCGTCTCGCGATCGGACGTCCACTGGAAATGCTCATCCGTCACAGGATCATAAGCACTCAGATTGACTTCTGCCTCCAACATCATTTCAAGTGAGGTCGCTGTTTCTGAAGCATCGACGATCTCAGGATCATTGGGAACCGTGACGAGCTGTATCAAGCGATACTCCATTAAGATCGAAGATGGATCATCTTTGAGCAATGCGAGGCTGGCATCCACATCCAACACCCAACCGGAACGCCCCGCTTGATAGGTGACCTCTCCACCCTGGACTGACAACTGCGCTTCAGCCGAGGGTATTTCGACGATTTCCGCCCAGGCTGCAAGCCCGGTACGTGCCGTTTCATCGTCCAGGAGCACCCAGGGCAGTAGATCCATCGGTTTCTGAAAGCCGCGCAGCCAGGTACCGATCCCCTTGAACAACCCCTCTCCCCGGCCTACAGTGAAAGCTCGCATCGCCGTTGCTTGTGCATCGACTCCCAAGCCGAATTCGGCCGGTGTAACAAGCCATGCTCGATCGGCATTCGAACTATCAATAGCCGTTAATCGCAACTCTTGATTCCACACCCGATCCAATTCCCGCGCCGCTCTCTCCAGGCTCATACCTTCCAGCGGCATCCCTCCTACCGAAACACCCGGCATGATTTGCGCCGACATCTGGCAGGTAAAATACCCCACGAGTACAATCGTGAAGAAGACAAGCAGTAGAACCGCCAAGATCAATATGAGCCAACGTGCCGTCTTCGACACCCTCGGTGGGAGGTTGCGGATGGAAAACCGCCTGGACATCTGTTTCGTCGCTGACTTCCTCGTCGTTTCCATAAAACCCATTTCTCACCCGTTACAACCCTGCCGCAGCAGCATTGGTATGGGCACTTTCAACTGTGGAATCAAATCCTTATCCATAGCGGATGCAAAATCGCTGCCAAGCGAGGGACAATTTAATAAGCTGTAATTTATGGACGATCAATCGGATTCATTGGCTGACAGAGGATTGGTTTTCCGGCGAGGTTTACCGCCCTTACCGAGCTTCTCCTGATACATTTGTTGATCGGCGACTTTTAACGCACCGGTGAGTGAACCACCAGGCATGATCGTGGCGGAACCAAAAGAAAGCGAAAGGGGATTGTCTTGGTTTTCGGAATTATGAAGCTTGACTTCCGCACGCAATCGTTCAAGCGCCAAGTTGACGACGTTTTCATCTGCGTTGGTAAGCAAAACAGCAAACTCGTCGCCCCCAATTCTGGCGACAATATCATCGGCGCGAAATATTTTTTTAAGGACTGCAGCTGAGCGGCGCACCACTTCATCCCCCGCTTCATGACCATGTGTGTCGTTGATCACTTTGAGATCATCAATATCGACCATCACCACACTGATGGGAAAATGCTCATCGCGTTCCAGACGAGCCAATTCTTCTTCAAAACACCCCCTATTATACAAGCCGGTGAGTGCATCGTGCATGCTCATGTAACGTAGTCGTTCTTCTGTCTTTTTTCGGGAGGTAATATCCGTCATGACCGCCATGGATCCGATGTGCTTATTTCTATTAAAAAGTACCGATCCGCTGACCAGGACGGGAACCCGTGTGCCATCTTTGCGTAGGAGTTCAACTTCATAGCGATCCGAGTCCACCCCTTGGCGCCGACGTTCGTTTGCCGCATCTACGATGCACTGTTGGTCGACGGGCAGAAACTCTGACCAGTGTTTCCCCAGCATTTCCTCCTTTGAGTACCCGATGAGTTTCTCCATGGCCGGATTGACGTAGGTTATCCTTTCGTTTTCATCGTCGACGACGATCCCCTCCATCATACGTTGGACGATGGTTTCGTGGAACTCCTTGAGTTGTCGCAACTCGACTTCTGCCGTTCGCTTCTCCACTGCGCGTCGAAGTGTGAGCAGCAGCTGTTCAACATCGTAAGGTTTTTCGAGATAGCTAAAAGCTCCCAAGTTGATCGCTTCGATGGCCGTTTCGCTTGATGTATGACCAGTGATCATGATGCATTCCGTCGTAGGAAATTGCTTTCGAATTTTGGCCATTAAATCCAAACCAGACATGTCCTCCATCTTTAAATCAATGAGTGCCACCGCTGGGACGTCGCTTTCCAGGGAGACCAGCGCCGATGTCCCGCAGGATACGGAAATCGGCCGATAGCCTTTCGTTCGCAGGATATCCTCGAGTGTTCGACGCAAATTCTGATCGTCGTCTACGATAAGAATGGTTTCTTCCATTTTTTCCTGCACCACAGATTCGATGGCCTCGGAGTGCTCCTGATGAAATATCTAACTAATACGTCTAACAACTGCCGTCGATTCTTCAACTGTATGAGTGATGAAAGAACGTGGTTGCGTTCAGTGAAGGAGTTATATGGAAGTTGTGTCGAATCGAGTTAAATATTACGTAACTGACTATATCATGTTTCGTTTCGAAAACGCAGTGCCTTAGCAAAAACTTCAATGGGATGAAGCGCTAGTCGTCCTGTCGTGTGTTCGATTTGTTCCCGACATGATGTCCCCGCTGCACAAATTATCGTTTCCCCATCAGCACTACGGATCGCAGGCGCAAGGTACATCTCCGCCACTTGGATCGAGAGATCGTAGTGCTCCTTTTCATACCCAAAGCTTCCGGCCATTCCACAGCAACCGGATTCGATCTCTTCCACCGAGCAATTGGGAATCAGCCCAAGCATTCGATGCGTCCCCTCGGTCCCGAAACTCGCTTTTTGCTGGCAGTGACCGTGAAACAACACATGCCGCGGTGTTGCATCGAAATCGAAATCGAGATCACCATTTTCTGCAAGCTGTGCAATATACTCATCCAAAAGCATGGTTACATCGGCGACAGCCTCCGCCTCTTCCCCAGGAACCAGATCCGGATACTCATCGACCAGCATGGCCATACAGCTCGGCTCGCAGCCTACGATGGGAATGCCGCGCGCGGCATATGGAGCGAGCAAGCGTATGTTGTGTTGCGCCAATTTCCTGGCTTCACCCAAAAAACCTTTTGATACCGCCGGCCGCCCGCAGCAGACGCGATCGGCGAGGATGATCGGCTCGCAACCCGCGGCTTCGAGTACCCGAATGGCCGCCTCCCCAATTCGCGGTGAGTTGTGTTCCATGAAGGTGTCATGGAAGAACACGACCTGCTTCAAAGTTGCCGCTGTCGGATCGTCGTATTGCGTTTTACGCCGTTGATACCAGCGGCTGAAAGATTGATGGGCATAACGAGGCAAGGAGCGTGCTTTATGTACGCCCAAGATGGTCAAAAACCACTTTCCCGGTCCGCGCATGACGAGGTTGACGAGCGGCGCAAAAGGCTGCGCCAGTTTACTCAAGGTGGCGAAATGGGCGAACAACCGCGAGCGCAGCGGAGGCCGGTGCTTCTGAAAATACTGGTAGAGGAACTCGGCTTTGAGTTTCGCCATGTCGACTGCGGAGGGGCACTCTGAAGTGCAGGCGTGGCATGAGAGACAAAGATCGAGGACATCGTACACTTCTTTAGAAGTCATGCCCTCCGGTCCAAGCAAACCCATCATAGCCGCTCGAAGCGCATTTGCCCGGCCGCGCGTACTGTGGGCTTCATCTCGTGTGGCTTGGAAAGTTGGGCACATGCCGCCCTCTTCCAACTGGCGGCAGACACCGGCGCCGTTGCACATCTCCACAGCCCCCGCGAATCCACCGTCCTTCCGGAAGTGAAAAATCGTAGATTGCGGTTCGTAAGGCGTGGCGTAATCGCTTCCGTAACGCAGCATGCTTTCATCGTCCATCTTGGGGACATCGACGATTTTCCCCGGGTTCATTAAACCGTGTGGATCGAAGGTCTGTTTAAGTTCGCGAAATGCCTGGGTCAGTTCGGATCCGAAGAGCTTCTCGGAAAACTCTCCGCGCGAGAAACCCTCCCCATGCTCCCCACTTGTCGTGCCCGAGTACGAAATCACCAACTCACAGGATTTTTCTGCTATCTGCCGCATTTGGGAAATACCTGTTTTTGTTTTTAGATCGATCATGGGTCGTAAGTGCATGCATCCGGCGCTGGCATGTGCGTAGATCGCCATCTGGCCGACACCAAGGCTGTGAGCAAAATCATCGATTTGTAGCACATAATCAGCCAGATGCTCCACAGGTACAGCAGCATCTTCGATGAAAGGGATGGGTTTGGCATCGCCACGCATACTCATCAAGATTCCCAGACCGGCCTTACGCGTTTGCCAAACGAGATCCTGTTGCGCAGGATCGGAAATGATCACCAGCGAACCCGTATGGTTCAATTGACTCAATTTCACTCGCAAACGTTCGACGCCCGCATCCAGCTCTACCTCGTTTTCACCGGCGTATTCGACGACCAACACCATCTGCGGATCGCCCTCGATAAAGGGGAGCATTTTGCGATATTCGCTTCGTGTTCGAGTCAGATCAATCAACATCTTATCGATCGCCTCGATGGCTGCTGGCTGTGTTTCGAGCAAGAGCGGCACAGCTTCAAGTGCAGCACGGACGTCGGAAAAATGGACCAGAGTCAATCGCTTTACTTTTGGCAGGGGCACAAGATTGAGGGTCAACTCCGTCATCACACCCAACGTTCCTTCAGCCCCGACGATTAACTTCGCCAGGTTGGGTCTGTTCTCATCTACCAGGTGATTCAAGTTGTACCCGGCGACGCTGCGAAACGTGCCGGGAAAACGCGCTTTGATCTCGGCTGCATATCGATCGAGAATCGCGGGGACTTCACGGTAAACGGAGCCCTCGATCCCGACTCTTCGGGAATAAATCTCCCAATTCTCTAAACTCGATTGGCCAAAGCATACTTGCTTTGCATCAGCGAGAACGACATCCATCTCAGCGATATGATCCACAGCCAAACCGTAGAGTATGGAGTGTGCCCCTGAAGCGTTGTTCCCGAGAACACCACCCATCGTCGCCCGTTCGTCGCTGGCCGGATCGGGACCATACATCAAACCATACGACTCGAGATACTTGTTGAGTTTTCCCAAGGTGATACCGGGTTGGATACACACCGTGCGAACTGCCGGATCGACGTGGAGAACGCCGTCCATGTGATACGAGAAATCCAGGATCAAGGCCCGTCCCACGGTCTGTCCTGCGAGGCTGCTGCCGCCTCCCCGCGGCAAAATCGGAATCCCGTGCTTCCCCGCCACCTCGACTGCAGCGATGACTTCATCCGCATCCTGGGGCATCACCACACCGTAGGGCATTATTTGATAAATGCTGGAATCGGTGCTGTAGAGCAGACGCGTCATACGGTCGAAGGAGGCATCCTTCACGACACCTTTTAATTCCTGAATGAACTCCTGGCTTGCTTCAAAATCGTGGTCTCGAATCATGTCCTCTCTACTCATAAAGCCGGAGGCAGTCATCTGCCTCCCTTTTAATTTCGTATTTTGCTTTAAAATAAGATACTGCTATTCTAACCGATGTATAGCTCATGCAGGGATATACCGGTGACTCTCTCCTGGCCTGAAAACACCACATTCCTGCCACAGATACGTGTTTACAATCGATCGTAGCGAGGTGAATCTCTTCCATGCCGCAAACGATTCTGGTTGTGGATGACGAACCAGCGATTCTCGAGTTGTTAAGTTACAACCTCGAGAAAGCGCACTATCACGTACTCGTGGCGCGTGACGGAATAGAAGCGCTGCAGATCGCTCGCCAGCAAAGCCCTGATCTGATCGTCCTCGATTTGATGCTGCCCGGAATGGATGGCCTCGAAGTGTGCCGCGAAATCCGCAAGGCAGCTGATGTGCCCATCATCATGCTTACAGCGCGCGGCGAAGAGGTGGATCGCGTCGTCGGCCTTGAATTGGGGGCCGATGATTATGTCGTCAAGCCTTTCAGCGTTCGGGAACTCATGGCGCGCATCAAGACTGTGCTGCGTCGTGTCCAAACTCCCACACCGTTGACAGACGATACGTTAAAAGTAGGCGAATTGACTCTTCATCCCCAGCAGCACGAAGTCTTATGGGGGCAAACCCCCATCGAACTTACCCCACTGGAGTTCGATCTGCTGGAGACGTTTTTACGCCATGCAGGCCAGGTGCTGACACGCGAACAACTTCTCAGCCAGGTGTGGGGCTATGATTACCATGGTGATGCGCGCGTCGTGGACAGCGCCATCAAACGCCTGCGCGCCCGTTTGCGTCAAGCTGGCGCCGGCACCACACTGATCAACACCATACGAGGCGTTGGATATCGATTAGAACGAAAATGAGTACCCATCATCCCATTCGTCCGATACGCATATGACCTCGTTCTCGACAAGGAAGCCCAGTATAAAATCATGCCAAAATCATCTGACACAAATCTGACACACGCCGTAGCTACACTATAGGTCCAATGCTGCGATCGATTCGCTCCCGACTGATTGCTTCTTACCTGCTGGTGGTCCTCCTGGCTATGGGAATCGCCGCCGGTCTGGCCTGGGCGGCACTTGACCGCGCCTTCCTCGGTATGCTGCGCGAGAATCTGCAGGTTGAAGCCTGTCGTCTCGCAGAGGCTATCGAACTGGTGAGAACGGGTGAGCTGACCACACTTAACAACCCCACACAACAAGCCATCCCGGGCGCTTATTCCCCCAGCGCCAATGTGCAGCCCGGCTATCATGAATGCATCATCGATAACGAGGGAACGGTCATATCCCTCGGACAATCTGTCGGTGAAACAGACACGGCACAAATGCAAATCGAGCAGGGTTGCCAGAGCCCGGCGATACTCAGCCGCGCCGAGATACAGAGTGTATTGAGTGGTGAACCGGCGACAGCAGTCCGCACCTACGACTGGGCGCCGGACCAGCGCGTGCTCTACGCTGCCTGCCCTGTACGCCTGGAGAACGGGACGATCGGCGGTGTTTACTACATCGCCAGCCCGGTGCCCCGATTAACGATGAGCCTATTCCCGACGTATTTCGGCGCGCAAGCATTGGGCAGTATTTTCATCGCCGTTATCCTTACCGGGATTGCAGGCGTGTTACTGGCACGCACGCTTACCCAACCGCTGCAACGTCTCACCCAGGCCGCTTCCAATATCACGCGAGGCGAGATCGCTGCGCCCATTCCACCCGCTTCAACCACGGAATTGAATCGTCTGGGTGAGGCATTCAACACTATGAACACCGAGCTTTCCCATGCGCTCGACGCCCTGGCGACACAAGCCCGTCAACGCGAAGTGATCCTAGACGGAATCGCAGACGCGGTCGTTGCCGCCGACGCATCCGGCGAGATCGTGCTGGCCAATCCAGCCGCTTCCGTACTGCAGGAGTCTGCACCAGAGCCTCTGCAGCAAGTTATACATAAGACGCTGGAATCCGGAGAGGTACAAGCCAGAGAAATTACCCTGCGCGACCAGGTCTTCGAAATACTCACCGCCCCACTTCACGCTGAGGACGGTCGTATCTCCGGCGCCGTCGCTGTCGGGCACAACATCACCACCTATCGACAGCTGGTTCGTCTGCGCACCAACTTCGTCTCCGACGTGTCCCACGAACTGCGAACCCCCCTGACCGCTATTAAAGGACTCATCGAAACGCTGCAGGACAACGCCGCTGATGATCCGGCGGTTCACGATCGTTTTTTGAACACCATCGCGTCGGAAACTGAACGCCTGATTCGACTTACCAACGATCTCCTCTTACTGACTCGAGCGGATACCGGGCGGCTCGTTCTGGATCTGTCGCCCACTGATCTGGTCGCTGCGGCCCGACGCGCGGTAACACAATTGGAAGAGAGAGCTCGAGAGAAACGCATCGAAGTCAGCATTGAACCATCGAAACCGTCCGCGCAAGCCTCCGCCGATCCCGACCGCATTCACCAGGTTCTGGTCAATCTGCTTGATAACGCCATCAAGTTCACGCCCACAGAAGGAGATATCCGTATCACCTTTGGTGGAGATGACACCCAAATATCCTGCACGATCCAAGACAGCGGACCCGGTATTCCCAGCGAAGAGACGCCCATGCTCTTTGAACGTTTTTACCGCGGCGACCGTGCCCGTGCCCGTAGTGAAAATGAGAGTGGGACGGGCTTGGGATTGGCGATCGTAAAAACGATCGTGGATGCCCATGACGGTCGCATTTGGGTCGATAGCGAACCCGGATCGGGTGCGGCCTTCACCTTTACACTGCCTCGCGAATTAGATCCTGCTTCGTAACCATCTCCTTTCGTATTGTCCTCAATCTGCCTTAGTTCTGTCTACGAACTGCCTTGTTACTTCGATAGTATAGGAGTATTCGAATCGGCCATGGAAATAAACTCAATTTGAATTTATCGATTCGTGAAAGGAGTTATGAAAATGAAACCAACTTCCATCCTCCTCGTAGGCTGTGCTGCATTGGGCGCACTTCTACTGCCCACCAATGCACTACAAAGCAGTAACTCCGACAATCCCCGCACGATTACCGTCAGCGGGGAAGCGGAGGTCCGGGTCGTGCCTGATGAAGTTGAAATCACACTGGGTGTTGAAACCTGGAACGCAAAATTAGACAGCGCCAAACACGAGAACGACGCTCGTGTCGAGGCCATAATCGACACCGTGCAGGATTTTGGAGTCAAGCCACAACATATCAAAACCGATCACCTCAGTCTCGATATGACGTACAATTCCTACAACTACAATGAAATGAGGAAAATCACCGGCTACTTCGTACGTCGCACGATCGTCGTCACCCTGCGAGATATCAGTAAATTCGACGAGTTACTCTCGGAGGTTGTCGAATCCGGAGCGAATACCATACATGGGATTCAATTCCGCACCACCGAGTTACGCAAACATCGCGACGATGCACGGGAGTTGGCCATCAACGCTGCTCGAGAAAAAGCGGTCGCACTCGCTGGTGAATTAGATCAATCCATCGGTCTGCCGTATAACATATACGAAAACCAGGTGGGTTGGTGGTCCTGGTATTCTTCCGGCTGGTGGGGTGCACGCTACGGCGGCACGATGAGCCAAAACGTTATCCAGGAATCGACCTCGGTCTCCACGCTGAGCGACAGCGGCATGGCTCCCGGCCAAATTTCCGTCACAGCTCAAGTAACCGTTGTGTTCGAATTAAATTAATCCCTCAACCTGGAGGGAAACCGTCTCCAGCCTGCGCTCGCGAAGCGAAAGCGTTATCACCCCTTCGAGGGGAAATACGGACGCAGCTTCGCAGCCAGGTTGGAGATCGGCATCGTTTGCAGCCAAAGCCGGCCCGGGCCTTTCAATGAAGCCAGGAACAAACCCTCGCCACCAAAGAGGATATTCTTGACACCCTTCACTCGCGTGATGTCGAATTCGATCGTCGGTTCGTAGGCCGCGATGTGGCCGGGATCCACTTTATATTCCTCGCCAGGAGCAAGGGTATACTGGCGGACCTCACCGGGGATTTCCAAAAACGCGACCCCCGGTCCGGTCACCTTTTGCAAGATAAATCCTTCTCCACCGAAAAGCCCAGCTCCCAAGCGTTTGCGGAAGTGCATTTCCAGTTGGACAGATCCTTCCGCGCACATGAATGCATCCTTTTGGCAGATCAAGGTCTGCCCGCTGGCAAGTTGGATATCCAGCACTTTTCCCGGCGCTTCGGGCGTGAAAACCACCAGCGCTTCACCACTTCGGCAGGTATACGTGGCCATGAAGAGCGACTCACCCGCCAGTGCGCGTCCGAGTCCTTTCATCAAGCCGCCGCGGGTGTCTGTCTTCATCTCAACGTCACCGCGCATCCAAGCCATTCCGCCGGATTCAGTAAAGACGGATTCACCCTGTCCGAGATAGATATCTACACTCTGCATAACTTCCCCGATCACTTCGTAACGCATTTTTTCACCTCCTATGTCTTCTATGCAATAATGGTTTCATTCGGAAATATCAATGTATCGATCCAACGCACGTGCACCTACAAACGGCACGAAATCGTAGGACTGTGCGGTTTCCACGATCCAGGCGATGTTCTCCGCATCAAGCGCATAGTCCACGGTTAATACTACCAATCCCTGGTCTTGAGCGAGCAAAAGATCTGACAGGTAAACATCACTGCTACTGTGCAGCGTGCCATCCGGATAGTCATCGAACTGCCGACGACAGGCAGGCGACAAGCTCTCCCGATAAGCCTCCGTATCGATATCCGCTTCCGTGCGGGGCAATGGACAGTCACCCTGCGGTCGATTTTCGACACCGCCATCGAACCAAACATGTTCCTGCGCGATGGCATCGACACTGCGGAGAAATTCCGGCGCTTCGACCAATTCCGCAGCATTTTGGGCCACAATCACACAAGTATCACAGCTATCTCGTACCATAGCGCTGATCGAACCCACCCAGGCGATCATTTCGAATTTCTCATCCACCCCATCTCGGCGTGCGGCTTCTATAACGAGTTCATCCTCGTATGCCGCCACCCAATCCAGATACACCCCATCGTAACCCATATCGAGAATCTGATGCAATAGTCCGTCATCCCCCAACCAAATCGCGCGCCAATCATCTTCCCAGAATGCCACCGGGTAGTTATCCTCCCAGCCATCCGGGTCATCCCCAAGAATCCAGGCAGGATTTCCGATCTGCCAATCTTGCTCCCAATAGGTGCGATAAGCTTCCGTTTCTCCAATATCAATATAGGCCAGAACCAGCTTCGGATTCGACGACCGATGCATGCGTTCGATCGCCGCTGCCATCGGGAAATCCCTCCTGCCGACTTCGGAAGGGATGAAGTCGAGGATCACCACGTCGTAGGATGACTCGACGATCTGCTGCAGGATCTCTTCGTCGAGGCCGGTGTCGAGTAAAATAAGCCAATCCTTCACATCCGCTAAGGGGGAGGTCGCTTCTTCAGGCGAAGCGCTCACCTGCGAAGGGCGGATCGAATTACGGCCCCAATATTTTTCAAGCACGGATTGAAGTTCATTTTCGACTACGGCCGTGTTCTGCGGACCAGGTCCGAGGCGTGTGTTGAAACTGGTGATTTCTTCTGCAAACGGTCCCCAGGAGGTTTCCCAAAGCCAGATCGCATAGTTCATACCGCGCGCCTCGAAAAGCGCCAACTGATCGTCCATGAATCCGGCAGCATTGGGTGCCCAGCGGACGACTCCGAATTCGTTGATCGCCAGCGGTACCGCGTACTGCCGTATATATCCATCCAATACCTCAAAGCGCTCTTCCAGCCACGCACGGTCGAAGCGCTCCTCTTCCCCGTCCCAATTGGTGTCGAATGTGTCTGGGTAACCTAATGCATCATCGCGCCATGATTGATGTGTATATTGAAACGGTTCATATTGATGGGCTGTAACAACAACCCGCTCTGCATCACCAATTTCGACATACGGCATCCAATCGAGTGAACTGTAGCCCATACCACCGATGAGGATCGGTGTGAGCGGATCGGATTCCCGAATGGCCGCCGAGATACGCGCATGAAGCTGATTCCAATCGTAGAGACTTCCGGCGTAGTCCTGGTAGAACACTTCCGGATCCCATTCGTCGAGCCATACCTCGTTGGCGTTTGGCTCGACCATCAAGTCATAGCCCACAACGATCAGGTTATCCCGATAGCGCTCCGCTGTGTACTGCCACATTGCCACCCAGGCATTCTGTGCTTCTGCGTTCTGCCAGACAGAATCGTTGAGATACGAGGCATTGAACCAATCTCCCACATCCTCCAGCAAAAAGGTGAACTCTGCACGCCCTGGTCCCGTTCGAAAAGAGATCACGGCAAACATATCCGCCTGGGCGATCATGGTTAGCAAATCATCCAGGTTCTTCTGAATCACGGGATCGAGTTCATAGGGCGGATTCTCTGAGAAAAGCCCGGGATGCGAGATGTTAACATAGTTCGCGCCTGCGGCCGCCAGCGTATCGAAATCGTCCTGCTTGTACGGCGGGCCAACGGGTCCGCTGCCCAAAAAATACGTGCCATCCAGTTCGGGATAAACCCGGCGTTGATAGATATTCGCGCCGCGCAATTGGGTGCCCTGCGTCCAAAGCGTCCAGGGATCGAAGGAAGTGACAACGTTGCTTCCTGGTTCAATCCCTTCGGTGGGAATTATCGTTGAAATGCTTTGCGGTGTTTCCAAGCCCTGAGAACACCCGCATATTACGGTGGCCAGAACAACCACCATCAGGAATGAATATCGGTATCGATTTCGATTCTTGTTCACAATCACGATCCTTTGATACACAATCCAGGAAGATCATGCAAGTCGAGGAGATCATCATTTTTGATTGGTATAATCTTATACCTTGGGCAAGTCCATAGCCCGAGTTCTCCTGACGGAAACCATAATCGGGAACCCGATCATTGATTTCGACCGAGGAGGCATAACCCATCATGCGGCAATATCGTCGTCTGACCGTCATTTATCGCGAGTACCCCAGAAATTTCTGGACTCTGATTGGCGCCTCCTTTATCGATCATGTCGGCGGTGCCCTACTCTTCCCCTTTTTCACCCTCTACCTCACTAATAAATTTGACCTCGAGATGACAAACGCAGGCGTGATCATCATGATCTTTACGCTTTCCGGTATAGTCGGCAGCACCATTGGCGGTGCGCTCTCCGATCAGATCGGCCGCAAATCGTTACTGCTCTTTAGCCTGATCTTCAGCGCCGGCTCTACGCTGTGGATGGGAACCATCGAGGATTTCAATCTATTCTACCCGGGCGCAATCATCATCGGGCTGCTTTCCGATGTGGGCGGACCTGCGCGCCAAGCCATGGTGGCCGATCTGCTTCCTGAAGAACAGCGGGCGGATGGATTCGGAATCCTGCGCGTGGTGATAAACCTGGCGGTTACAATCGGACCGGCCATCGGCGGATTGCTGGCCGCGCAATCCTACATGCTGCTGTTCATCTCCGATGCCGTAACGAGCGTGATCACCGCTGCAATCATCTTCATGATTCTCCCTGAAACACGTCCAGCTGACCCAGTAGATGAACCAAAAGAGAGTATGATCAAGACCTTTGCTGGATATGGCAACGTGATACGCGATCGCTTCTTCATGGCGTTTATCGGTGCATCGATCTTGATAGTGATCGTCTATTCCCAAATGAACACCACACTCGGACCCTATCTACGCGACACGCACGGCGTACCCGAACAGGGTTTTGGCTATATCCTCAGTCTCAATGCAGCGATGGTAGTAGTCTTCCAATTCGCCATCACGCGCCGGATTACGAAGTACCCCCCGATGGTCATTTTAGCAGTAGGCAGCCTGCTCTATGCCATCGGTTTCGCCATGTACGGTTGGGTTTCAGAGTATGTTTTCTTTATGCTCGCCATGGTGATCATCACCATCGGCGAAATGCTGCAAGTGCCGGTATCGCAAGCGCTTGCTGCGCGTCTCGCCCCGGAAGACATGCGCGGCCGCTACATGGCCGTGTTCGGCTTGAGTTGGGCTATACCCTTCGCTTTCGGACCTCTCCTGGCGGGAATAATCATGGATCACGGCGATCCGCGTTGGGTCTGGTTCAGCGCCGGGATCGTCGGGTTGATTACCACCTTCATCTTCATCTTGCTGCGTCGGGGAGAAGAAGCGCTGCCTGAAACCAAACCTGCACCAGCCTGATCGATCAACATGCTCAACCCCCAAATCTCACGCCATTCTCATTTTTAGCGCGCCAAGTGAGGATGATGATTTTCCCCAGACAACATGAGACAATGCACTACCATTCATCGAACAGCTCACATATTCTGGGGCTGCATGAAGGCGAAAAATCGATCCTTGAAGTAAGATAAGGTTGTCTGCGTGCGTTTTACCCATATCCAAGGAGGGGTAATGGCACAGAAACGACACCTCATTGTTGTCGGGATCATTCTTCTCGTAGGGATTGTCGCCATCGCCGTGATCCTGGCTCCGAAAAAAGTAGCCGCCGCGCCGTTACACCAAACCGCTGAAATCTCAACCCCGTCGAACGCCGAACGGACCTTCCTGCACGAAACCGTGCTACCTGCTCCCATACAAGACACCTGCCAACACTGCCATTTATTCGGATCGATCGAAAATATGTGGACTCCTGCGTGGCGTTGGTTGGTGTTCTCCGTAATGGGTGCTGCCTTCGTTTATGGATCCTACCGCATGGGCAGCGCCTGGCGCACACGCAGACCCTGGAAACCCCTTTCGGCCAGAGCTGTCGATTGGATCGATGAACGCTTCCAGATTGTCGAACCAATCCGCAAGATGCTCAAGAAACCCGTTCCCAATTTCGCCACGCGCTGGATATATTGTCTGGGCGGGATAACCTTTATGCTGCTCGTCATTCAAGGGATCACCGGCGTGCTGCTTGCCTTCTACTACAAACCCTCCCCGGAGGAAGCCTACGCCAGTATTCAATTCATCGAAAACGAGGTCCGTTTTGGTGCTGCGATCCGCGCCATCCATCATTGGTCCGCCAACGGAACCATCATCATGGTTGTCGCTCATCTGCTGCGAGTGTTTATTACCGGCGCCTTCAAAGCGCCGCGCGAGTTGAATTGGGTCACCGGTGTTATCCTCTTCGTACTCACACTCGCATTTGGCTTCACCGGATATCTACTTCCCTGGGACCAGCGAGCCTACTGGGCGACGACTGTGGGCACGGGAATCGCCGGAGGCATACCGCAAATTGGCGAGCTCGCCTTGGTCTTCCTGCGCGGGGGTTGGGACGTGACGGCCGTCACATTGAGCCGCTTCTATGCCCTCCACATCCTCGTTTTGCCCGCCATCATTATCATCTTGTTAGCCGGCCATTTCTGGATGATCCGGCGGCAAGGCATCGCCCGACCGCTCTAGTGAAGGTTTTCTTTGCATGAAATGGGAGCTCCTATGACAGAAAGCGAAGTCCCCCAAGAAGAAAAGACGATCCCGTTTTTCCCGGACCATCTACTCACCGAAGCCCGGGTTGCGGTTGTAATCCTGCTTATTATCGTGGGCATTGGAATTGTTGCGCTGCGTTCCCCCGTCGGCCTGGGTGAACCAGCTGACCCAATGAACACCCCCGCACACACGAAATCGGAATGGTACTTCTTGTTTCTGTATGAAGTCTTGAAAATTGATTGGCTTCCAAAGAGCGCAGGTGCACTCCTGCCTTTCCTGGCGGTACTCATTCTGGTGCTGTGGCCATTCCTGGATCGCAAAGCGGACAGCAAACCCGCTCGCCGTTTCCGCATTATCCTGGTGACCCTAATAATGCTGGCGGTGATCGGTCTCACAGTGCAGGGCGTATTTAGCTGATTCGTAACACATAGATAACAATCGATGAAGCAGGGTTATTCTTGGAGAAAAAAATGACCGCTGAAAAGCCATCGCTGAGTCGACGAAGTTTTCTCAATCTCATCAACCGGATATTCATCGCCACAGGCTTCACTGCACTTATGGCACCCATCGTGGCCTATTTCTGGCCGTCAGAATTGGAAGAAGTTCCCTCCGAACCAAAAGCCGTTGGAGGGGTTGATTCGATCCCGCCAGGGGAATCGGTAACTCTCCAATTCGGCCGCTATCCGGCATTGGTGATCCACGTCCCCGGTCAGGGCATCGTGGCGTATTCGGCAGTGTGCACGCATTTCGCCTGCCTGGTCAAATGGAATCCAGAAAGCGGTATGATCGAATGTCCCTGTCACGAAGGCTACTTCGATCCCAGCGACGGCTCTGTGATCTCCGGGCCTCCACCGGAGGCGTTGAAAGCATTTCAAATATTCACACAGGACGATACCCTTTTCATCGGGGGTGAGGCGTGACCACTGCCACTCCTACCCAGGAATTGCCCCTACCCGAAAAGCGTCGCTGGCAAACCAGCTTCAAGAATCTCACCCTGCGCGCACTCGTGCAGGACCGCATACTTAAGAAGATCTACCCCGGCATCATGCACCTGCTGATTTTCTGGGGCATGACCATTCAGATCCTCGGAACGATCGTCAACATCCTGCAGTACCCGCTGTTCACGCCGTTCATCATTAATTGGCCGAGAGAGGGCTATTATCTTGGATTCGAATTGATCATGGACATCGGCGGCATCATGATCGTCATCGGCGTACTTATGGCGGTTCTCCGGCGCAGCGTTCGCCGTCCGTCCTATCTGGTCAACCGCTGGGATGACTGGTTCTCGCTGGGCTTACTGCTACTCATCTCCCTGCTTGGATTCGCTTCCGAAGCCATTCGTTTGCAAAGCGTAGACCCGGATTGGCAAGCCTGGTCACCGATGGGAAATCTACTGGCAGGATGGCTTTCCGCAGCTGGTTTCTCCGGCGATACTGCCGTGGCAATCCACCCCTACCTATTCTGGTCGCATGCAGCAACCGGCATGCTCTTCCTCGTCAGCCTGCCTTTCACCAAGCTGCGGCACATGATCCTCGGACCGCTCAACATCATCCTTCGCCCGCAACGATCCAGCGGTGCGCTCGAAGCAATCGCGGACATCGAGAACGCTGAAAAGCTGGGCGCCGGAGGGATCGATGAATTCCAAAGCCAAGCGTTACTTATGTTCGATGCCTGTGTGCAGTGCGGACGCTGTGAGGATGTCTGTCCAGCGACGATCAGCGGCATGCCCTACTCCCCACGGGCCTTGCTCGAGGATTTGCACCTTACCCTCAAAACGACCCTGACCGCACCGGGAAACGGAAAAGCACCCGCGTTACTAGGAGAAACGATTGATAAAGAAACCCCCTGGCTGTGTACCACCTGCGGCGCTTGTCTCGAGGCTTGCCCGCTGATGATCGACCCCGTCAGCGCGGCAGTCGAACTGCGCCGTTACCTCACCCTGACCACCGGCGAAGTGCCCAACTCCGTAGGTGAAGCCCTGACTCAGATGGAACGGCGCGGTAATCCCTGGGGATTGCCCAAGGAAAATCATGCCCCCTGGGTGAAAGAACTCAACGTGCGCGTGCTCCAGCCCGGCGAGGAAACCGACGTGCTGCTCTTCATCGGCTGCGCCTACGGCTACGACAACCGCGGCCAGCAGTCCGGCGCCGATCTGGTGCGCTTGCTGCAAAGCGCCGGAGTCGATTTCGCCGTACTTGGTGCAGCCGAGGGCTGCTGCGGTGAGACCGCCCGCCGTCTGGGTCACGAGTATCTCTTCCAGGTGATGGTGAAGGATAATATCGAGACTTTCGAATCGGTCAGATTCAAACGCATCGTCTCGGCCTGCGCGCATTGTTTTAATACCTTGAAGAATGAATACCCGCAGTTCGGCGGCGATTACCGCGTGCAGCATCACTCCGAGCTGCTGGCCGAACTGCTCGAAGCCGGCAAACTGCAGCCTCATCCTACGAAAGACACCCGAACCTTCAGCTACCACGATTCCTGCTACGTCGGCCGGATCAATCAACTATACGCCGAACCACGTAAGGCCCTCGATCACATCAGCGGGCTGCGGCAAGTGGAATTCGAACGACGGAACGAGGATGGTTTTTGCTGCGGCGGCGGCGGTGGCCACATGTGGATGGAGATCGATCCCAACACACGTATCAACCACAGACGGCTGGCCGAAGCGATGGACATCGAAGCGGATGTGATCGTAACGGCCTGTCCTTACTGCACGATCATGCTTGACGACGCCATCCGTTCGAAGGGCTTGGGGGATGAAATGGAAGTAAAGGATATTTCCGAAGTGCTCGCAGCACACAGCGAGCTTTAGCCAAACGGCCACCCACACAGATGATGCATCCGATCATCACGATGAGCTGTAATACGCTCATCACGCAAACACTATCATGTTTCAGACCGGATCCAATTTCGATACGCAGGGAGTCAGTTGGACATTCGTGAAGAGACCAGAAACGCTATCTACCCTCACTCAGAGCTTGAATTTTCTTCCCGACATTCTTCGCAAATGCAGGCTTATATTTCTCAAAAAGCGGTAAAGCTTTTAATACCATCCGAGTGCTTGGAGAGTATTTCCTTGCATTTCAAACAAGCATCCCATATTTTCATATTCAATTCCGATCGATTTGATATCGAATCTCTTTCTTAACGATATCGCATCTTCAAGCAACTCTTTAGCTTCTCCGAAATCGCCCAATTGAAGATGGGCTCTTGCCTTTCCACTCAACGAACTCGCGGCTTCAGGATAGTTTTCAATTCGAAGGTTGATTTCCACGCTTTCGTCAAAGCATTTCATTGCATTCGTCGGTTGCCTCATATGATTATAGATATTTCCCTGCGTTAAGAGTGTTTTTGCTAAATTCACTTCGTCTTCAGAGATCCGCCAATATGTCTCTGCAGCTTTACTGTACCGAAACGACAACCGATAGAGCTTCAGCGTTCGATATAAAATCGAAAGTTGGTTATTGCAGATTGCCTTACCCTTGTCATCCTTGATGATTCTCCGAATCAGGCCCGAAGTATGTTGATAGAATATCGCTCTACAAATATGGCCAAAATCACGGTGAACATTGCTAACCTCGGATAACAAACCAGCCAGTTGAGGCAAGGCTCTCCGAAATAGTAGAGGAAACAACGCACGTCGATAGAATTGGAGTGCGAGCTTGTGCTGCTTATCATCTCGAAGAATTGTGCCTAGATTGACCAAAGCCACAGACTGCTCTAATCCTCTTGTAGCCAGAGCATTCCGAAGCAGTATTTTTTTTGCGATATTTTTATGCCCTTTTCTAGCCAATGCAAAGCAAATGGAATTTGTGAGATGAGCTGCATCGTCCAATTGACCCGAAGCAAAAAGATGTTCCTGCCAATAGTATGCGCGCATAATACTCCAATTATGAAATTCTGGAACCTGAGGACAATGAGCACCTAAATCAATAAAACCACCGGGCTGAATAATTAAATTGGAAATACCCTCGTCGCTATCAAGCATTTGAAGCACAGGTTCGGAGTCTTTATATATCAACTTAATAGCATCTATAAATTGATTTCGATAGAAGTCTACTGCCCGTAAATGTCTTTGTATCTGTTCTTCCGTAGTAAGCCTGTTCCAAAGATGCTTTCTTAACTGATCTGTAACTCTAAAAAATGGGATAAGTCCTCCATTGGATAATTGGGGTTCGATCAGATTATCTATAATCCCAACCTCAAGTAATTTCAATATCTCTTCATTGGTGATTTTAAAACCACATATTTCGAGGAATTTATAGATGTCTTCAGGATTGAGATGCTCGAGAATCACAACGAGGTGGGACAAGAAAGCTGCATGTCTTGGATCAAGTTGCTCTAACCGTTCTTCAATCAAGACGCCTTTTCGGGGAATTGATGCCTTTATCAATTTCTCAAGATATGTACTGTCCATCTTTCTCACAATCTATGCGTAGATGAAAATCTCAATAATTTCTAGACAAGAAGAAAAATATCTACAGCATTCGATCGAGCTTGCTCGTGGTTTTTGATTATATACTCTCTTTATCACGTTCCCCTCAAATCTCCCTAATCTTGATTCGAGTTCCTTCATCAATTCTGAGACTCCATTATGAATCTGAAACCATGAAGCATATACGTTGAAGTAAAACGGTACAAGCATCTCTGCTTTGCCTTTAATATTATCTTAAGTATTCGGTGTCCGATCGAGTTCTATTCAACCAGAAGCTATAATTAGTGAGTTGTACAACACAACCCGCAATCACAAGGACCCCTCAACACACAACTCCTTTTCTGATACTTCAGTCCCCGATTTCCGACATGTATTTCGCCCCACAGCGATAACACACCGCCAGTGGTTTTTCCCGCCTGCAATCACTGAAGCGCTGTGCCCGTTCGCCGTTCCAGAGTTCCTCGATCGTCGCTTCTTTCACGTTGCCGATAACGTAATCCGGAAAATCGACGCAGAAATTTGCATCGCCGTTGGGTTGGATGTCGATCAACTTTTCGACGTTCATACACCTATTCGAACCAACTGGAGTCGTTGCATCCTCGAACCAGGTCCTATATTCCTCGATCGATAAAACCATGTAGGGAAAATTCTCAAGATCTCCGAGGTTCACCAAGTAGCTCTCATATTGCTTCTGGAATTCGTCCCCATCTACTCCCGAAGTCTCGTGATGAAAGCCGCGCCAGGAATATGCAGCACAATCGAAATGTGTTTCCATCTCGTATTCATATGCCTCCCCGACATGCTCGGGGAAATAGTAGAACGGCACGATGTTGATGCTCTCGATCGACAGGCTGCGGGCGACATGCGGTAACTCCCCCAAACCGCGGTAGGAATAAGGGCTTATGGTGAAACAAATCGATTTACTGATCTTTTTTGCGGCGTCTTGTTCAAGTGCATAGAGCGATTCGATCCCCTCGCGCAAGCGTCGAAAACAGCCTTCGACGCCGCGCACCTGTTCGTGAATCTCTTCCGGACCATCCACCGAGATAGTGAGATGCATGTCACCAATGCGGACAATGTCGGCCGCGTGCGACTTCAACATCGTTCCGTTTGTGTCAATCGAAATAAAAATCCCCTGGTTGTGGATGTATTCCAGCAAATCGATGATCCCAGGATAGAGAAACGGTTCCCCGCCGCGTAGAAGAACCCAGCCGACCTTGTGTGCGGCCAGTTCATCGACCAACCGCTTCCAATCCTCCAGCCCCATCTCTTCTCGCAAGCGCTCTTTGCTATCGTGCATGTAACCTTCCTCGCTCCACTGGCCGCACATCTTGCAGCGCAAGTTACAAGCATTGGTAATGGTGAAAGAAACGCTTTTTGGAAAATCCATGATCCCTTCTTCTAGGACGATTATCGTTCTCGAAAATACCTTGCGATTAAAACCATGGCGATCGGAAAGGTGAGCGACCACAACCCGAGGCCTGCAAAAATCAATAGCGGCTGATCGAACAGTGCCACGATGGTACCAAAGATGCCCAGTCCACTGCTGATGATGACAAAGACGCGAATCCAGCGTGCCAACTTCCCATTGCCAAATACCGGAAGGGTAAAGAGCATGGCCAGACTCAGGAACATGTAGCCAATCACCTCCAGCGCAAAGAACACCGAATGTAAATTGGGCATCGCCAGCAGTTGCAGTCCATCCAAATCGCCGCTCAGGATGTTGAGACGTACGACGAACAACTGGATGTAGTAATTGACGGAAATGATCGTGGCGTAGATCGCTGAAAGAGCCACAGCGGTCAGGCTGAACACCTTCTTAGATTCCGGGGCAAGCGAATGGATGCACGCCATTGCCACGATAACGGTGATTGGCACGACCAATACCGGTATCATGTTGAGCATTTGCAGGAAATCATAGCGCCGCGCATAGGCTTCGATCCCGTTCCACTCCGGCGGCGAAAAAGCAATTGCCAATACTGCGAAAAGAAGCGAGAAAATGGCGGCAAGAAGCGCAGATCCAAAACCCAAGGTTCTCGCTAGATCATTTCTGCTTTGTTTCGAGACGGAATGATTCGTCATAGAAATTCACCCTGCAAGATTTTCCAATGGAGGTTCGAATTTCAATTCGGTTTCCAATAACGCGCTTCTAAAACGGAACCAAAAGCAGCGCCGAGGTAGAGGATGGCCCCGGAGAAATAGGCCCAGAGCATCAAGATCACGACCGATGCCAGAGATCCATAGATCAAACCATAATTTGCCAGGTCGGAACTCAGAAACCAGGCGAAGAGCGAACGAGCGATGCGCCACAGCACCCCGGATAGTATCGCGCCAGCAAGTGCTGCACGCGGATGAATCGTCCGGTTGGGCAGAACACGAAAGATGAGCCACAAGAAAAGGATGATTAATCCGGGATCGAAAGCAACGCGAAGCCAATACCCGAACATGGAGTTTTGATCCGATATCGGCCAAACGGTGAATGCACTCATCCAAACGGAAGCGATGAAGAGGATGCATACCACCAACACCGCGACAATTCCTACCGCCCTGCGTCGTAAGAAATGGCGTTGTGAAGCCCCCCAGATCACATTCAATGTGCGGGAAATGGATATAAAAAGTGTCGAGGCACTCCAGACGAGTAACACACCACCGATCAACCCAAACGATCCTCTGGCATTCAGAGTCTCGTCGAGAATTTGCTCTACATCGGAAGCAATCGCCGGAATCGTCGCCACAAGATAGGTGCTCAACCTGTTACGGACTTCAGCTGTCTCCAACACTTCACTACTGAGAAAGATCAGGAATAAAAGAAGAGGGAATATCGATAGCAAAAGGTGGTAAGCGACCCCCGCTGCCCGGATCGCACAATCCTGAATGGTATATAATTCCACGGTTCCACGAATAATATACCAAGCGTCGTGGGTAAATACGCTTATCTTTTCTTTCAGGAATTCCCAGATATTCCTGGGATCATGATTGGACGAGATAGACATCAGACGCTGACCTGTGGCTATCAACTCATCGTTATTCGTTGAACATCTGACCTACAGAGCGGCCTTCGTGCGCTCGCAGGATCACCTCGCCCAAGAGCTCTGCGACAGACAACACTTTCATGTTCGGAAGGATTTTATCTTTAGGTAACGGCACCGTATTGGTGGTTACGATCTCCTTGATTGGCTTCTTCGCAAATTCCTCAAACGCCGGCGGCACGAAAAGCGCGTGTGTGAAAGAGAGGTAGACATCTTTGGCGCCATGTTCTTTTACGATCTGAACGGCTTCACACATCGATCCGCCGGTGAGAACCTCGTCGTCGACCAGAATCACATCCTTGTCCTCCACATTCCCAATTATGTTCGTTGCCCGGGCACGAGGATGATCCCCGGCGCGTCTTTTCTCTACAAAGGCAAGCGGCAATCCCAGTTTCTCGGCAAAGTTGCGCCCTTTCTTGGCAAAACCCAGGTCGGCCGTGGCCACGACCGCGTCTGTGAGATTCTTGGAGACAAAGTAATCGCTGAGGATGTGAAAAGCGGTAAGCACATCACCGGGAATAGAGAAAAATCCCTGGATCTGACCAGCATGGAGATCGATCGTCATGTAACGGTCTGTGCCAGCGATCTCGATCATATCGGCAATCATACGTGCGGTGATGGGCACTCTCGGCTGATCCTTTTTATCCGATCGAGCATACGCCATGTATGGGAAGACGGCTGTAATCCGGCCAGCCGAATCCCGATTGAGGCAATCGATCGTGATGAGTAATTCCATGATATTGCGATGAACCGGGGAACACATCGATTGAATGAGATACACATCTTGGCCGCGAATACTGCTGGTCAGGCGCACAAACAGATTCTCGTTGGGAAATTCGATTAAATCATATGTTTCCAAGGGCACTTTGAGGTACTCACTGATCTCATGTGCCAGTTCCTGACTTGCACTTCCCGCAAGCAGCTTGATGTCTCCGAAACCATATTGTTTTTTCATCTCAGCCTTGTGCCTCCTCATTTGCCGACCACTCTTCACGCAGCAAACCCATTATAAGCACATCCTCGTATTGTCCTGCATGATAATGAGCTTGACGCATCCTTCCTTCTTCCTGGAATCCGAGATTCCGATAAACGTGGATTGCGCGCAGATTGCTTTCGAATACACGCAGCTGCACGCGATGCAGATTCAAGGTATCAAAAGAATGCCGCAGCAGTACGCGTAATGAATCGCTGCCATATCCCTGATCCCAAAAGGATTTATCTCCAATCGTAATACCGATTTCAGCGCAGCGCACTCTCGAGTCGATCCCGATGAACCCACAGCTACCGATATGCCTCCATTCATCTTCAACCTTCGCATCCACCGCCAAGGATCTCTCTTCTGGATTGCGCTTCAGATTCTCCTGAAACCATTTTTCCTCATCCTGAGTACTTAATGGAGTGCACAGCGGCATACATCGTTGCACCTCCGGGTCGTTAAACCAAGAGACGTAGCGCGGCAGGTCATCCAATTCGACCGCACGCAGACGAACTCGATCTCCAACAATCATCTTTCATCTCCTGCGATAAGACTTTGTACAGCCTGCCAAGGCGAGATCTCCCGTGCGGTGACCTGGTCGATTAATGCATCGTATACGCCATCAGGCTGCGCGTTGAAAAAGCTCTTTACTAAATTTTCCCTTAAGAGTAAATCCAATTCAAATCGAATGCGTTCTCTTTCGCGGACCCCCCATTGCTCAGAGGCATACAGGTGTTGGCGGTGCTGGATAATGGCCTCAAGCAGGTTATCGAAGCCTTCCCCCAGAGTCGAAATGGTGGATAAAACAGGAACGGTCCATTGCATCTCGCCTTGCGTCACATCTTTCGAATTCAAAGACCGCCCCATTTCCAAAGTCGCTTGCAATGCACACACTGCGCTCTCCGCACCAGGCAGATCCGCCTTGTTGACCACGAGAATATCCGCAATCTCCATAATACCGGCTTTAATCGCTTGGACTTCGTCGCCCATGCCAGGTGCGCTGACAACGATCGTGGTGTGCGCCGTTCGGGCAATATCGACTTCTGCCTGACCGGCACCCACAGTCTCAATCAGGATCACATCGAAGCCAGCCGCATCAAGCGCTTGGGCGACCCCTGCCGTTGTACTTGCCAATCCGCCGAGCGTGCCACGACTGGCCATGCTGCGAACGAACACACCGGGGTCACCAGCGAGATCGCGCATGCGAATGCGATCCCCCAGGATCGCTCCACCACTAAAGGGACTGCTGGGATCGACTGCAATGACGCCCACGGTCGCTGAGGATTTATTCCCTTGATCATCCGATTGGCGAAAAGCTTTTGCGAGGCCATTTACCAGGGTTGATTTCCCCGTTCCCGGTGCCCCCGTAACACCAATAATGTGCGCTCGACCCGTGCGCGAATAGAGAGCGGCCAGCGCCTCGAACCCACTTTCTTCTTGATCCTCGATCAACGACAGCAGTCGGGCCAACGCCAGCCGATCACCGGCCAACACACTTTCTACTAATTCCATGAGAACGTCGGTTTTAAGCACGGACTCCAGTGGTTTGTACTGCGTTTTCAATAGCTTCGACAATATCCTGCGTTCGAGTGCCAGGACCGAAAATCGCGGCGACTCCCTGTGCCTGCAGGTTTTCTATATCTTCATCCGGGATAATTCCGCCAACGAACACAGTTACACGATCCTGTCCTTGTTCGTTTAGAAAATCCAGCACCCGCGGCACCAGGGCCATGTGTGCGCCAGAAAGAATCGATAAACCAACAACATCGACATCCTCCTGTAGCGCAGACTCAGCAATCATCTCCGGTGTTTGACGCAAACCGGTATAGATGACTTCCATGCCCGCATCGCGCAAAGCGCGCGCCACGATTTTAGCACCACGATCATGGCCATCCAGGCCAGGCTTGGCGATCAATACTCTTAATCTTTTCTCTGTCATATCATCATTCCGTGCTGTTAAGCTTGAGTTCGAGGCGATTATACACTACTCGATCACCGACGAACATAACATTCACCAAGCCAGCTCTCACTAATCAGAGGTAAATGATCTCCACACATAAGCCCCAAACGAAAGATAATACCTATAAATCTATGGATGTGAAGCACCCAATCAATCACAATACCATCGATTCTAGAATATCGATCGAAATCAATATCACGTCATCTATCCAACGGAATTGAAAAAATCCAGATTGCCTTCAAATTTTCATCAAGGAGGATACAAAACTAATCGTATTAATTCGCCAGGAAACCAATCAGGAGATTTTTGGTCGAGAGCATTGCGCCCATTCAATATCGACGGGCTCATCGGCTTTAACAATATGCCAAATCAATATGAAGCCGCCTCGTCGAATTGATCCCTTTCAGCGGGGAAGGTGTGCTTCAAGCTTGGAAAGGATTTTATTCTTCGGCATATATCCTGTGAGGCGGCCTACAGGTTCACCATTAACGAAAAGCAATAAAGTCGGAACACTCATGATGCCAAAACGCATCGTGGTATCGTTGTTCGCATCGATATCCAAATGCACAACCTTCACCTTGCCATCCCATTCCGCCGCCAATTCCTCTACAATGGGATCCAATTGTTTGCACGGACTACACCACTCCGCGCCAAAATCTACCAAAACAGGAATTTCTGATTCGAGTATTTCAGGGGTAAAATTTTCATCCGTTACTTCCGGTAGATTTACCATTTCTCCTCCATGGATTGGATACTCCAGAATCTCTGCCCCATCGTATATGCCCTTTGATACCATGGATGCGATTCTGACGTTTTTTTGACGCTGCCTTGAACATACCGGCGAGATCGTACTTGCCGAGCGCGAAATTGTCAATCCTTAGTTAAGTCTATCTTCTTTACGAGAACATCGCATCAGATTCTGCGCTATTTTAGCCATCACACAGACAGTGAATCGCTCGCCCTATTCGTGTCTGCTTGACGCTTCCATGGACGCATGGTATCATTCTCCTTGATTGTTTTAGCACTCTCAAATAGAGAGTGCTAAATTGTCGTGTGAGGAAAATATGAAGCCCCTGACGCAGCGTCAGGAGACAATTCTTGCGTTAATCGTGCACGATTACGTTGAAACCGCGAAACCGACGGGGTCAAAGACGCTGGTATCCAAATACAATCTCGGCGTAAGTTCGGCCACAGTCCGCAATGAGATGGCCCTTCTTACAGAACTCAGGCTGTTGCGTCAACCCCATACCTCAGCCGGACGTGTTCCCACGGAGAAAGGATACCGCTACTTCGTGCGGAAATTGTTGGGAGACGCCGATCTTCCTGCCACAGAAAAGCGGCAAATCAGCCATCAATTCCATCAAGCCAAACGCGGCAGCGATGAATGGATCCAGCTTGCAGCGACGATCCTGGCCCAGCAATCCAAAGCGGCCTCCGTCGTAACCGCGCCCAGCCCGGAGCGATCAATATTTAAGCAAGTGGAGCTAATTGCAACCCAGGAACACCAGGTGCTCCTGGTTCTCGTGCTGCAGGGCGGTGACGTGCGTCAGCAAATACTGGCATTGGCCGAGGTCATCCACCAGGAACAATTACGCGAGACATCCGCATTAATCACGCGAGTCTGCAGTGGAAAAAACGCCGATCAAGTCGCTCGAAAAGCAAGACAATTCGAAGGATTGGCGCAAGAAGTCACCGATCTGGTTTCGGAGATCATGGCTCGCGCGGACGCTGTCTGGTCGGGTGAAATCTACCGCGACGGAATCAGCAACATGCTCGCCCTACCCGAATTTGTTGATTCTCCGCAGATTCAACAGGTGTTGCGCTTGCTGGAAGAACGCAGTTACCTGGAGGAGATCCTCGCCAAAGTTCTCAATCCGAGGATTGGCGACGTTCAGGTTGTTATCGGTGGAGAAGGCGCATGGGAGGAATTAAAAGATTTTTCGATCGTCCTGGCGCGCTATGGCGCACCGGGACGGGCCACTGGCGCTTTAGGCGTGCTGGGTCCCACTCGTATGGCCTATGGTCGAACGATTTCGGCAGTGAGTTATGTCGCGGGCTTGTTGAGTGATTTGGTCGTTGGCACCTATTCAGATTCATGACTACGGTAACCACAAGGGAGTGGCATCCTGTAGCAATCAATATCCGAGAAGTCATCATCCCTCACATTGACAAGGCTGGAAAATATCCGTTGAACAATAAGAGGTAGCTGTGACAAAAAAGAAATCTTCACAACAATCATCCAAAGCCGAAGACGCCGAGCAGCTTTCGTTTGAAGAATCAACCCCGACGCCTGAGGAAGCCAATACGGATCAGGACGAGAGCTTACAGCAGGAGGACGTCTCCCGGCCCGGGAACGAAGCGCTTGAATCCTTCGAAACCGGCGCAGAACTTCCGGATTCGGAAGACACAACCGCCGAAGAGGAAGTCCGGTTAACGTACGAGGAACTTCAAAAACAAGCGGATGCACTGCAAGAGGAAGTCGAACGCTTGCAAAGCGAGTCTGCGGAATACCTCGACGGCTGGCAGAGAGCGCGAGCAGAATTCGCCAACCTGAAGAAAC
Source organism: Anaerolineales bacterium (assembly GCA_034430895.1). GTDB lineage: Bacteria > Chloroflexota > Anaerolineae > Anaerolineales > E44-bin32 > WVZH01. The sequence goes on from DAOUDW010000046.1 coordinate 145,458, forward strand.
GCGTCGAGCGAGAAAAGAGTGAGATGCGGGAACGAATTACCAGTGACATCATCTCGCGTTATCTCGACCTTCTCGACGATTTTGAACGCGCCCTCAAGGATCGTCCTGCGCAGGAATTGGATGAAGCCTGGATCGCAGGGCTCGAGATGATCCGCCAGAAACTAAAAGCCATTCTTGATACCGAAGGGATCGAAGTCATCCCGGCAGAAGGAATGAAGTTCGATCCAAATTTCCACGATGCCATCAGCTACGAAGAGAGTGAAGACTACGAAGATGGCCAAGTTATTGAAGTCATTAAACAGGGATACAGTCTGGGGGATCGTGTCATTCGCCCGGCTGTAGTTCGTGTGGCGAAATAGGAGACATCATGAGCAAAATTATCGGCATCGATCTCGGCACAACGAATTCGGTGGCTGGGATCATGGAAGGCGGGGAGCCTACGGTTATCCCTTCTGCGGAAGGCAGTCGTCTCTTTCCTTCCGTTGTTGCCATCAACCCCAAAAACGACGAGCGCGTCGTCGGCCTGGTCGCACGGCGGCAGGCAATTGTAAATCCGCAGAACACGATTTTCTCCATCAAGCGATTTATGGGACGGAAATATTCCGATCCCGAAGTGCAGCGCGGTCTGGAATTCATTCCCTACAAGGTTACCGAAGCACCAAACGGGGATGTGCGCGTGATGATGGGTGGGAAAGAATATGCACCGCCAGAAATCTCCGCCATGATCCTGGGGAAAATCAAAACCGACGCAGAAGCCTATCTGGGCGAAGCGATCACCCAGGCAGTCATCACCGTGCCAGCGTATTTCAACGACGCCCAACGCAACGCCACAAAAGACGCCGGTAGAATCGCAGGTCTTGAAGTTCTGCGCATCATCAACGAACCCACGGCCTCATCCCTCGCCTATGGACTGGGAAAAAAGGCCGACGAAACCATTGCGGTTTACGATCTTGGCGGCGGCACTTTCGATATCTCGATCCTCGACGTGGGTGAAGGCGTCTTCGAAGTGCGCTCCACCAATGGGGACACATTTCTCGGCGGTGATGATTTTGACCAAAGAATTATCGATTGGATTGCAGATCAATTTATCGAACAAGAATCTATCGACTTACGATCCGATCGGCAAGCCCTTCAACGTCTCAAGGAAGCGGCCGAAAAGGCGAAAATCGAATTGTCTACCGTGATGGAAACGGAAATCAACCTTCCATTTCTCTCCGCGGATGCCTCCGGCCCGAAACACCTGAACATCAATCTCACCCGAGCCAAACTCGAACAACTCACGGAAGATCTAATCGCACGTTCGATTGCGCCGTGCCAACAGGCACTCAAAGACTCGAATCTGGAGATTAGCGACATCGATGAAATCATTTTGGTCGGCGGCATGACGCGTATGCCGGCTGTTCAGGAAACGGTAAGAACTATTTTCGGTAAAGAGCCACACAAGGGCGTGAACCCAGATGAGGTCGTCGGTCTGGGCGCAGCAATCCAGGCAGGCGTTCTTGCCGGAGAGGTGAAGGACGTCTTACTCCTGGATGTAACCCCATTAACGCTTTCAATCGAAACCCTTGGCGGTGTGGCGACTGGTTTGATCGAACGCAACACGACCATCCCGACACGCAAGACGCAAGTATTTTCGACGGCAACAGACAATCAACGCGAAGTGGAAATCCACGTCGTACAAGGCGAGCGCCCAATGGCAGACGCCAATAAATCACTTGGTAGATTCACACTCGACGGCATTCCCCCCGCGCCAAGAGGGGAACCACAAATCGAAGTGACCTTCGATATCGATGCAGACGGAATCATGAAAGTCAGCGCCACGGATAAGGCCACCGGAAACAGCCAGAACATCACCGTCACCGCATCATCGGGGCTTTCCGGAGAAGAAATCGAGCGCATGCGTTCGGATGCCGAAAGACACGCCGAGGAAGACCAGGAAAGGCGTTCCATCGTTCAGGCCAAGAATGCTGCGGATACCGCGATTTACTCAACCGATAAAATCCTCTCGGAAGCGACCTCGGAATTCCTGGAACAGATTCAAGATGACATTACCGAAAAGGTCGCCAAAGTAAGAGAATCACTCGCAACAGATAACCCCGCATCGATCAACGAAGCAACCAACGAGCTGCTTCAATACCTGCAAGAAATCGGGGCCACGATCCATGATCGACCCTCTCAACCACTTGGCGAGGAGTCTGCGGGCAACACCTCTGCCCCTGGCGAATAAATCAATGAGCTCGTAGAGGAGATAACATCACTGGCAGGTTGCTACAAAGCGCGCTGCCGGTTGATCACTATGGAACAGAAACGTGATTACTACGAAATATTAGAGCTAACTCGAAACGCTTCCGAAGAAGACATTCGGGCTGCCTATCGGCATCTGGCAAAGAAATATCATCCGGACGTAAACGACAGTCCCGATGCCGAAGATCGCTTCAAGGAGATCAACGAAGCGTACGCCATCTTGTCCGATTCCGAACGGAAAGCGACGTACGATCGCTACGGCCATTCCGGCTTGAAAGGCATGCCGTTCAGCTTCGATTTCAACTTCAACGATATCTTCGAGCAGTTTTTTGGCTTCGGCATGAGTCGAGGACGAAGTCGCGGGTCCCCCCGCCGCGGCTCATCGCTTCGACATAATCTGACACTCGAGTTTGAAGAAGCCGTTTTCGGTGTCGAAAAAGAAATCGAATTCTCCAGATACGAAACGTGTTCGAGCTGCAACGGTTCAGGTGCCGAACCCGGCACTACCCCCATTCGCTGTGAAACCTGTAACGGCAACGGCGAGATACGCCAAGTCCACCAGACATTTCTCGGCTCCATGGTCAACGTGACGACCTGCCCAACCTGCCGTGGCCAAGGGGAAACGATCAGCACTCCCTGCAAAACGTGTCGCGGCGAAGGTCGTGTACGCAACACAATTACACGGAAAATACCCATTCCCGCCGGTGTCGACAATGGCACACAGGTACGTGTATCCGGAGAGGGTGAGCCCGGCGTAAACGGCGGTCCACCCGGCGATCTGTTCATCGTCATCCAGGTCAAACCACATCGCTTCTTTCGACGACGGGGAAATGACATTCTGCTCGACATGTCGATCAACATCGCCCAGGCCACACTCGGCACCGATATCCAAATCCCCACTCTCGAGGGTGACCACACGCTCGAAATCCCCACCGGTACCCAACCCGGAAAAGTGTTCCGTCTTAAGAACAAAGGTGTCCCTCACGTCAATCGGAACGGCCGCGGCGACCAACTCGTTGTCGTTTCGGTCGAAATACCTCACTCCCTATCTCCAGAACAGAAACAGCTTATCGATGATCTGGCGAAATCGCTGGGTACAGAAGTGACATTTCGCGAACGCAGTTTTCTTGATTCACTTAAGGAATTCTTCGGAGGCTTTTCCGATTGAAATGGCTTGAGGTCTCTCTTACAGTGAATGGAGAGCTGGCCGAAGCCGTCGCCGATGTCTTCTCTCGTTACGCCCCCAATGGTGTTGCGCTTCAACCGGAAGTCGGCAAAGACGAGTCCGAACCACGCGCCGTATCAAATCAGATCAAAGTACTCGCCTACCTGCAGGTCGATGATTCGATCCATGCCAAACGAGAAGGAATCGACCATGGGTTATGGCATCTGGGTCAGATCCAATCGCTCCCTGCCCCAGCATTTCGCTTCATCGAAGAGAAGGATTGGAGCAATCTATGGAAGGAGAACTATAAACCCATTCCCATCGGCGAGAAATTACTTATCCTTCCTGCCTGGTACCCTCCACCGGAGGGGAAGCGGAAAGCGATCGTTCTCGATCCAGGGATGGCGTTCGGGACGGGTTTGCACCCCACAACACAGCTCTGCCTTGCAGCTATGGAAAACCACCTCACGGCCGGTGTTTCGGTTGTCGATCTCGGCTGCGGATCGGGAATTCTCAGCATCGCCGCCATCCTGTTCGGCGCACGTACGGTGTTGGCGATCGACACAGACCCCATCGCAGTGCAGAATGCACAAACGAACATCGAACGCAACGGAATAATCGAACAAATCCGCGTCGAAGAAGGTTCGCTTCAATATTTGTTAGACGACGCAAGACATCCGGACCAGACGGACATGCTGCTCGCAAACATCTATGCAACCATCCTTGACGAATTGATCGACTCCGGATTATTCCAAGCCGTTCGTCCAGGAGGGATCGTGATCCTCTCCGGAATCATGAAAAATCAGGCCGACGCAATTCAAGCAAAGTGTGAATCACTTGATGCGAAAATCCTGGAAAACCGTCAGCAGGGAGATTGGGTGGCACTAGTGTTACAGACCCACCCGGACGAGTCACGGAATTCTCACTGCACCACAAACGCTTAAGTACAACCGCTTTAAGTGAGGTTAAACACAGATACCCTCACTTGAGGGTATCTGGTGTGTTTACTTATCATCTGGATGAATGCTACATGCTTAGCTTTCCTGATCCGCCACGCGTTTTCTGTAGCGATAGACGATTCTACCTCGCGTGAGATCGTACGGCGAGACTTCTACACGAACTCGATCCCCAAGCAAAATGCGGATGTAATAACGCCGCATCTTACCTGAAAGATAAGCCAACACCTCGTGACCATTGTCTAGCTCCACCCGAAACTGGGTTCCCGGAAGCGCCTCGACAACGGTACCTTCTAGTTCAATCTTCTCCTCTTTACCCATGCATTCCTCCAGATACTCTTCCTAACCAGAAAGCCATCAACAACCCATACGTGTTGAAATTAATCCCGATAACGGGCTTCAATCTTTCGCTGGCGGCGTTTAAGCCGGCGAATGGCCTTCTTGCGCTGAATCCTGCGCAATTCACTCTTTGAAACGAACCATCGTTTACGGCGAACGGTGCTTAAAAGCCCACTCTTGGCGACTTTCTTGCGAAACCGCTTCAGCAGTTGTTCTTGTGATTCGTTCGGTCTAAGTACGACCGTCGGCACTTGTCCTCACCTCACTCTCGAAATAACTGATAACACCACGATTATTACATTGTTTCTTCTTTTTCCTCGGGCTCTTCTTCCAGCCCGTGGTCAAGTAACTCTAAGTCCAAGCGTTCGCGTTCCGGATCGAAATCGCATACCCGCACACGCACTTTCTGACCGACCGACAAGACAGGCATCTCCACATCCGCCTGTAGAAGACCTTCCGGTCCTGCATCAACATGAATATAAACACCCGATGCTCCGATATGGGATACGATCCCGTCATGCTCCTGTTGGGCTTTGATTTTTCCAATCGCTGCCTCCCAGGGACTGGGCTGCAAGCGCTTGAGACTCAAGCCAATACGATTTGCATCCCGATCCAGACGGATGACCTGGATTTCGACTTCTTCTCCGATGTTAACGATCTCGCTGGGATCGTCGACCCGATTCCAGGACAATTCGGAAATGTGGATCAAGCCATCGGCGCCGCCAATATCGACGAAAGCACCGAACTCCCGCAGACTTGTGACCCTTCCGTTTCGGATCTCACCTTCCTCAAGCTGGTCGATCATTTCCGTCTTGCGTTCCTGCCGCCACTGACGCACTGCTTTGCGTTCAGATAGTACGAGCCTGCGTCTGCGAGGGTCGACTTCAATGACCTTGAATGGCATTTTTCGACCAACCATCCGCTCCAGGTAGGACGTGCGATTTGCTTCGTCCAAACCTTTGGGCAGCTCACTGAGATGTGATGCCGGAACGAAGGCGCGCAAACGACCGAACGGAACGATCAAACCGCCTCGATTAAAGCCGCCGGGTTCCAGCTCTAAAATCTTTTGCTGTTCCATCAAGCGGTTGGCACGAAGCCAATCCGCGCTTTCCCGAGCTTGCGAGATCGAGACAATGAGATTGCCGTCACGGTCCAATGGATCGATGACCATTACCGCAACTTCATCGCCAACACCCGGGGCAGCATCATCCGATGAAAGCTTTTCCAAATCCGCGCAAGGGACAATGCCGTCTCGTTTTAGTCCAAGATCGACGATCAACCCTTCGGTGTCAATCGCGAGCACGTGACCATGCAACAAATCCCCTCTCTGGGGATTCGTCATCTCCTCGACATTATCGAGCAGTGCGGTGAAATCATCCAAGTTGTTGATCATCCCCTCTGCATTTTTGCAAAAAAATCTGGCCAGCGCGATCTCAAGCCAGCCAGACCAATTCACCCACCTCGACTCGATTCCTATCCAGCTACCCGCCCTCGCACACTCCTATTGATCTTTATGCAGCCCGAAGGGGGCTTGCGAACGCATGTTCATTATACTCACGCCAGGGGTGCTTGTCAAACTAGCTAGGCCCTGTTGCGTGATTTCACGATTTATAAATTAGGGCTCCGGTTGATCGCGGAGGATTTTTTCATCCCCTCGATACAATTCCCAGGGATAGAGAATGTAGGCATCGGTGCTGGCAGCGTAGTAATCGGGTTTTGCTTGCGTGAACAGACTTCGATAGGGGTTAAAGTGCAGCACACATGTGTATGGTCTTCCCCCTGCCGCAGCGACGCGGTTCTTGACTGCCGTAATCGTACGGCCCGATCCCCAAACATCATCCACGACGAGAATGCGGCGTCCCGTCAGTTGGGTATCTTTTGGAAATTGAATGAATTGGGGCCAGGCCAGCAGCTTGGCCGCCTTTCGTTCCGCCTCGAAAGGAAAATCAACAGAAGCGGTGAGAACGTCTTCGATATCCTTCCGTTCGGCGATCATCCCTCCCGGAATGATGCCACCACGCGTGACGATCACCATCGCTTCAAATTCGGTCTCGAATTGAGGCGTAAGGTGGTCGATCAGGCGTTCAACTTCCTCCCAGGTGAGTAACTCTCTCCGTTGTGTCATAACTATACCCGCAACGAAAGCCGATCCTTGTTATCTTAGCATCAGGCCATCGCAGTTTCAATCATTCTACGTCGATCAATGACCCATGATCGATATTCAGGGGCGATCCTTCACATATCAATGCGCGTACTATAAAACAAGAAGACACTTCCCAAATCCATCGTCCGAGAACGATATCAGTCAATGGAATGGACGAGTTCCATAAATTCCTCCCACTCCTCGGCAAAGAAGTGCACGGTAACCGTGCCCAGTTCCAAATGGAATGTCTCTTCTCCATCAGGCTCCACGGCTTTCCAAACGATAAAATTCGAAGTCTCACTCAAGGTGGATGTTTCCACATTCGCATCATCTGACATGACTCACTCCTCCTGATACATTTCCTTGGCGAAAGACGCCAATACTTTTTCCAGCGCGACCAGACTGGCGCCGGAATACTTAGTTTCATCGATCTCCATTATGGAATACCTGCGTTCAAACTCGTTGGCGATAAATTCCGGCCTGCTGATAATATCTTTGACACGCGCATGCATACGTCCTCTTCGATCCGCATTCCATTCCCGTGTTAACTTGGTCCAATGGACGGCATACGAAAATTCGACGTCGTGAATATCCACCGTAGATTCGACCTTGCGCTGTAATAATTGCCGCAGGGCTTCACGGAGTGAGGTCATGCTGTCGTTCCAGTGGACACAAACATCAACTTTCTTCGTCCTTGGATTTAATATGACGGATTCTCTCAAATAATTGAACGAGTCGAGCGGGAGGTGTTCTTGGCCCACTTAAAACATCAATCGGTGGATCCCAGGGCGAGAGATCGAACATCTTGCGGAACATATACCGTCCGAGAAGGATCAGGGACGCCATCATCGGCGCGGATAACAACAAGCCCAACACCCCAACCAGACTCGCCCCGATCAACAAGCCAAACAAAATAAGCACGGGATGCAAGTTCAGCGACGCGCCCATAATCCGAGGGACGATGATGTAATCGATCAATTGATCGAGAATGACAACGCAGATAACCACAAGGATCCCGTGGCCGAGCGGGGTGAGACCATACCAGTTGGTATCTTGGAATAACGCCACCAGCGCAGCCACCAAACCCGCGGTGAAAGGACCGACGATGGGTATGAATTTCGCTAAACCGCCGAGAACGCCCAATCCCAGCGAGAAGTTCAAACCGAGCACGGACATTAGAATCCAGGTCAGCAATCCCGTTGATGTAACCACGAGTAACTGTCCACGCAAGAAGGCGTTCCAAATGGCTGCCAAAGCATTTCGCAGTCGATGAAAATCTTCTTGATATTGTGGGATTTCGATATCCTGCACAGCCGAACGGATACGTGGATAATCGATAATAATGAAATACGCCACGGCGAAGGTGAAGAAGATGCTGGCGAGGGACTCAATCGCAATCGAAGCCAGGGAAGCAATCAGGGTGCTCACCTGCCCGAAAATGGGTTGAATGGAGGCCAGTAAGTTTTCAGCCAGTGCGGGCAAATCGAGTTGGGAGAGATCGATTGGCCAGGGTCCTAAAAATATAGTTACCGTGGAGATTTCCGCCAACTCCTCGGGCAAATCCATCAGCATCGCCTGGATGACCTTAAACAGTTCTTGAAGCTGATCCACAACTGCGAATCCCGCCCAGGTCGACAATCCAAGGATGGTAAACAAGACAAGCAAGAAACAAATATTTGCCGCCAATCCCCAGGAAAGTCTAGCGCTGTGATGCAGCAAGCTAACAAGAGGCACGATGAGAAACGCCAGAATCAAGGCCGTAATCAGGATGGGAATCACATCGTGGAAGCGCGTCAAGAGACCTGCAATCACGAGCAAGATAATCGCCCCAACGAACGCCTTCGTCAGGAGACTCCATCGTGGAGATATATTAGACTTCGACTTCATTCTCCTTCTCACTTTCAACACCACGATCCTGGCGCGCGAAAAATTCCCGCAGTCGGTTAATCAGACGCCGAAAACGACCCAACTTCAGAGGCCGCACTTCCTCCAATTCAGGACTCAATACCTCCGTCCAATCGTCAAAGCCAACAGTCTTTCGATAGATATAACCCAGAATCACTCGCAACGAGGCAGCAACGGGTGCAGCCAACAACAACCCAAGCACACCCGCGATCATCCCACCTGCAAGCACGGAGATCAAGACTGCAAGCGGTGACATATTTAAGCTTCTGCCAATGATACGAGGAACGAGAACATTGTTCTCTAGTTGCTGAATAATGAGAAAACAACCCAACACGATCGCACTGAAGGCAAATGGAGTCACCCCCAGCCAATTCGTTGGTTGAAATAGCGCGACAAGCACGCCGATAACGGCAGCAATCAATGGCCCGAACATGGGCACGAATTCCAACAACCCTGCGATCAAGCCCAAAACCATCGAAAATTGCACACCCAGTAACGTGAGCACGACAGCAACGACAATACCGATCACCAAGCCCAAAATAGCTTGACCGCGCAGAAATGAACTCCATACCTGCGTAAGCTCATCAATGATTAGGCGGACGTCATTTCGATACAATGGTGGTATCCACTCAAGGAAAACCTCATCGAAACTTCCCATGTCGAGTAGTAAGTAAACCCCCAGGACCAGGACGAGAACAATCGATGTAATCGCCGAAGCCGTTGCCCCCGCGACGGAAGCCAGAAGATTTCCTGTTTGTGAGAGCAATGGCTGCAAGGCGGAAGCCACTTCGGCCAGAACAGGTTCGAGGTTGACAGTGGCGAGATCGACTGTCCAAGGTCCAATCTGAATCGTCTCCTGCGCCAGGGCTATGATCTGTTCTGGCAGTTCAACTGACAAGTCAGCCAGGTATGAGGCTAATCGAACGACACCCGAAGAAATCGCCACGCCGACACCTGTGGTCAAACCCAAGAAGATTACAATCAACACTGCATAAATGATCAGCACTGATTTTCCACGTGAGATTCGGAACTTCTTACTGATCTTTGAGGTGATTGGATGAAGCAAATAAGCCAACATGAAAGCTAAGACCAAGGGTCCGATCAGTTGGTTTAAAAGCATCAGCAGTTTAACCACAAACACCAGGAGAATAATTCCAAATACGAGGCGTGTCCCGGGTTGCCAGGATGGAGATGTCGATCGGCTATTTAGATTTGAATTCATGCATGATTTCTCGTATCGGACGATTACGCTTCTAACTTCAAAGGATATTTACAACTATCAACCGTTTTCTAAATCAGTCAGATTCTACATAATCTGGCTAATCGAGCAAATCAATTATGCTTCAACTCGACGTGGAATTACCTCCTACCGCAGATTGCTTCCAACAAACGATCTACTTTACGCACCACCACTTCAATCATTATATTTTGCTAATTTAGTCAGTATTACAATTTCGATTGCTTTACAATCAAGACGAAATAAATGACCGAGCAAAAAGCTTGGGAGGAGGGCGATCCACGCCCCCTCCCAAGCTACAAGTTAATGGGGAAATCGAATTCAGAACCGAATGGACAATCAAACGGTATATGATCAATCCCGATTGCGAGACTTGGGCTTATGCCCTCCACGCGAACGATTCCCCGACCGTCTAGCTGGGGGTTTATCACGCTCAATCGCTTCCTCCGGAGTCCACCCTTCCAAGACTGCCTGTCGGGACAGTCGGATCTTCCCATCTGCATCGATATTGGTCACCATGACGGTGATTTCATCTCCGACCTGAGCCACGTCTTCAACGCGTTTGATATGTTCCGTATCCAACTGTGAAATATGGACCAGCCCGTCGAGTTTGGGAAGAATCTCGACGAAGGCGCCGAAATCCGTCACGCGCACAACGCGGCCGGTGTAAATCCGACCGACGACAGCTTCCTCCGTCAATGCTTCAACCATCTCTTGCGCTTGTGCTGCGCTGGGTCCGTCAGCTGAAGCGATATACACCGTCCCATCATCTTCGATATCGATTTTGGCTCCGGTGTCTTCCTGGATCTGGCGGATGACCTTCCCACCTGGTCCAATCACTGCGCCGATTTTCTCGGGATCGATTTTCAAAACCGTCATGCGCGGTGCATGTGATTTCAGGTCCGCACGTGGTTCGGGGATACACTCTTCGATTTTATCGAGGATATGCATGCGCCCTTTTCTCGCGTGCTCCAGCGCTTCCGACATGATTTCTGCTGTGATCCCGGCAATCTTGATATCCATTTGCAGCGCCGTGATCCCATCACGCGTGCCCGCGACTTTGAAATCCATATCCCCCAGATGATCTTCGATTCCCAGGATATCGGTCAGGACGACGTATTGGTCATCTTCTTTGATCAAACCCATCGCCACTCCAGCGACCGGAGACTTGATGGGAACACCCGTATCCAGCAGTGCCAGAGTCGATCCACAGACAGATGCCATCGATGTGGATCCGTTGGAAGAAAGGACCTCCGAAACCAAACGCAGCGTGTATGGAAATTCCTCCAAAGACGGCAAAATGGGCACGAGTGCTATTTCGGCCAACGCTCCATGTCCAATCTCGCGTCGCGAAGAACCGCGCAAAAAACGCGTCTCACCGACGGAGAAAGGCGGAAAATTATAATGGTGCATGTATCGTTTTACTTCGACCGGTGATAAGCCATCGAGCTCCTGGCGTTCGCGCGGCGTTCCCAATGTCGCCAGGGTTAACACCTGTGTTTCGCCACGCGTGAAAAGTCCAGAGCCGTGCGCCCGAGGGCTCAAGTCGACCTCCGCTGATATTGGGCGGACGACATCCAAATTGCGCCCGTCCGGGCGGTGATGCTGATTCAGGATTTGATGGCGCACTTCTGCTTTGTGCAGGTCTGAAAACGCTTCCTTCACATCCGCTTCGCTGTAGGTTTCATCAGCCGAAAGTGCAGCAACGGTCTCGTCTCGTAACTTATTCAATGCACCATCGAGTTCGGCTTTGGAAAATGATTCACTGGCGATTTTTTTCAAATCCTCGGCAGTATGTTCTGCCACCGCACTTCGGACTTCGTCCGAAATGGCATAGACGGGATAATCACGCTTCGCTTTGCCGACCTCATCTCGCATTTGATTCTGCAGATCGATTAAAGGCTGCATCGCCTTCTGTCCTGCATCAAGCGCTGCGACCATTGTGGCTTCATCGACCTCCTGCGAGTTGCACTCCACCATCAAGATGGCCTCACTCGTTCCAGCGATGCGAAGATTCAAGTCCGATGCCTCGATCTCCGAATAACCGGGATTGAAGAGGAATTCCCCATCCTTGCGTATCACCCGCAGGCCAGCGACAGGGCCCTTGAAAGGAATATCGGAAATTGTCAAAGCCGCTGATGCACCCAGTATTGCAAGCACATCGATGGGCGTTTCTTCATCTGCGGATAGAGAGTACAGAATAACCTGTACGTCGTTGCGCATGTCCTTCGGGAACAAGGGACGAATGGGTCGATCCGTCAAGCGGGCAATTAAAATCGCCGCTTCCGAGGGACGTCCCTCGCGACGGAAAAACGATCCCGGAATTCTGCCCCCGGCATACATGCGTTCTTCATAATTCACGGTGAGCGGGAAAAAACTGATACCTTCCCGTGGTGTTGTCCCCATTGTGGCAGCGGCGAGAAGAACCGTGTCCCCCTGGCGTACGGTAACTGCGCCACCTGCCTGACCGGCGAGTTTGCCAGTCTCGAGAATGATGGTTTTACCATCAATCTCCGTCTTAAATTGCTTCGAGCCTAACATAAATTTACTTTCCCTTCCCGCCATTGGCGAATGCGGGTCAGGGACTGGAGGGCACCCACCAAGCAGTGATAGCTTAGACTTGATGGATGGACTCCAATTCCTAACCCTACGGCTAGATGCCAAGGCGAATATTCTATAGGCTTATTGTATTCGATTCGTCAGATTGAGAAAGCGACTATTCCCCAGAAACCAACACGAGTAGAGGACTCCTTCGGCCATCTACTCGTTGAGTGGGAGGACTTATTTCCGACGGATACCTAACCGTTCTGTTAAGTCAAGGTAAGAAGCCGCGTTATTGCGCTTTAGATAGGCAAGGTGTCTTCGCCGTTGGCCGACCATTTTCAAAAGGCCACGCCGGGACGACTCGTCATGCTTGTGTGTACGCAAGTGGTTGGTTAACTGCTGGATTCTTTCGGTCAGAATCGCAACTTGAACTTCAGGTGATCCGGTGTCGTTCTCGTGCCGATGAAACTCGTCAATTATTTTTACTTTTTCTTCTTTCGATAATGTCACGACATCTGCTCCTTAGCAGGTCACCCTGCGGGAAGTCCAATACTACGTTCTTATTACCGCCCGCGGGTCTAGTCTCTGCAGTGGAGGATTATACCAATCCGTCATTGTGACGACAAGGTACGTTCCAAAAGCCTGCGCTGCCGTGATGGAAAGAATTCAAGCGCACTCCGTGAAAAATTCTCCGATGGGTTTCCACCATCAGCGATCTCATCCATCAGGAAGCGCGCCGCTTCTGGAGGACTGCGACCGACCAGAGCCTGGATTAAATAACGTAATGCTCTCCTTTCCCCGCCTTTCGCTTTCGCTGTGAAACCCGCAATCAAACGAAAGATGGAGGGGATTCCTTTGAACTGATCATCTTCGGCGGCAGCGCCGAGTGCCAGCAACGCAAAAGAACGTATCCTGCGATTTGAGTCATTCAGCCATACTTCCTCTGCAGCCAGGAAACGAGAAACATCGGAAATGCGCCAGCCGTGAAGACCGACTTTCGCCATCTCGGCGACGACTTCTTGATCGTCACATTTGGCTACATAATCGATCGCCCATTTGGAAACATCATTGTGAACCTGCCCGCTCAGGATTGAACAAGCTAGAAATTGAGTTTCTCGATATCCCGCTTCCCACAATGCCGCCGACGCGGCTCGAGCATACTCTGGTTGCTCTTGCGCTCGACGCCTTAAAGCGACCCCAAAGGCACGGATAACCGGGCGAGGTACTCGCAGGCTGTGCGCTGCTTCGCCCATTGTCTCCATGAGATTCGGTCGTCGCGTTCGATCGGCGTACAAGTCGAGAATATCCACACATTTCCGACGTAACGCGATCGGATCCGAGATACGCTCCAGCACCTCATCAATCTGCTCGTTGAGTCGAGTAGGTTTTACCGCGGTCATACGAGGAGACGCCTTCCGTCAGTATGCTCTGGCAAACAGCGCTCGCTGCTCGGCCTTTGCCCCACAACGGATACATACACCCTCGCCACCCTCCTGCTCCAATGGAATACAACGGGAAGTTGCTTTTGTATCCTCTTTGATCGCTGCTTCACAATCCCCATCGCAGCACCACCATACGTCCGCCCAGCCACTCTTCACAACTTCCTTGAAATCCTCGTAGTCGTCCACACGGTGGGTGTTATCCTGCATGAACGTCTTCGCCCGCTCGAAAATGGAGTGCTGGACGTCATCCAACAAGTCCGCAATGGCTTGAGCGAGATTTTCCTGTGGCACAATTTGTTTTCCAGCTTTACCCGGACGATCCCGTCGCGCCAACGCAACCGTTCCCTTTTCGACGTCTTTTGGACCGATCTCGACACGCACCGGCACACCCCGCAGTTCCCAATCGTGGAATTTATATCCGGGCGTCACCCCTTCACGATCGTCCAACTTCACCCGGAATTCCCCCAACTGCCCCTGGATGAATTCGATTCGTTCCATCACACTGCTGCGCTGCTCCTCATCCTTGAAGATCGGCACGATCACAACTTGATACGGCGCAAGACGCGGCGGCAGGACCAGACCCTGATCGTCGCCGTGCACCATGATGATGGCGCCGACAAAGCGCGTGGAGAGCCCCCAAGACGTCGTCCAACAATGCTGCAGGTTGTTATCCTGATCGAGGTAGCGGATTTCAAAGGCGCGCGCGAAATTGTCGCCCAAGTTGTGCGACGTACCTGCTTGCAGCGCCCGTGTGTCGCCCATCATCGCTTCGATGCTGTAGGAGTGACGTGCGCCGGCGAATTTCTCGCTCTCGCTTTTCCTTCCCTTCACTACAGGAACCGCAGCCTCATTTTCGGCAAAATCGGCATACACATCCAACATTCGCAGTGTCTCTTCTTCGGCTTCTTCCGCCGTCGCATGAGCGGTATGCCCCTCCTGCCAATAGAATTCGGTGGTCCGTAAAAATAATTTCGTACGCAATTCCCAGCGGACGACGCTGTTCCACACGTTGATCAAAACGGGTAAATCCCGGTACGACTTGATCCACTTGGCATACATGTGACCGATAATCGTCTCTGAAGTGGGACGAACGATGAGGGGCTCCTCCAACTCTTCACCACCGGCAATCGTAACCACAGCCAATTCTGGCGAAAAACCTTCTACGTGGTCACGCTCCCGCTCGAGAAAGCTTTGTGGAATGAGTAGCGGAAATGCAGCGTTTACATGGCCTGTGGCTTTGAAGCGCGAATCAAGCGCTGCGGTGATGTTTTCCCACAACGTCCAGCCATAGGGACGCACGACCATACACCCACGTACAGGTGCATAATCCGCCAATTCCGCCTGTAAAACCAGACGGTTGTACCACTCAGCAAAATTTTCGGAACGGGAAGGTAATTGGTCTTTTGCCATAATATGCCTCTCGGATGGTTTTCGAATTCAACTCTCTCTTTTGAAATTTTCCATCATCTACAATTCACGTATCGTTCAATCTTCGCCCAACCGCCTCCGCGACAGGATGCAGCCAGACCTCATCGAGCTGCTCTGCGCGTGCTTCGAGTAACGCTTCGGGAGAAGCAGCCAGTAGGTCTACCCATTCCTGAAGAAACCGCCACATCAAGGCATGATCCCACAAAACTATCCAATCTTCGTCGCTCCAACGGACACCGCACTGCTTCTGCATACCCTGGCGATACCAATTGATTATTTCCTCCTGATCCGTCGGCAGGGGATCAAACCACCAAACGCTCTTATTCACAAACGAAAGCAGATCCATGATCCCTGCTCCCACCGAAGCCAGCTGCCAATCGTAAACGATCTGACGATCACCTTCCAGCACAGCGATGTTCCCCGGCCAGTAGTCGCCGTGCAAAAGCGTGGACGGTTCTTGACGCAGCGGAGAAACGACACGATCTGCATTTTTGGTTAGCGCCCTTAATAGCTGCATCCGCTCTTGCACGCCTACCAGAAGTCCGGGCTCGCTCTGATGGAGTGCACGGTCTATGGCTTTATCCGCCGCAGCCACATGGACCTCAAAATCCGCAGATAGCGGTCGGCCCAACCAGGGGAAAGCATCAAAATCGCTTCCCAATCCCCAAAAACGATCGTGTAATTCAACCAGCGCTTCGATTGCCCTGCGATAGTCCGCATTGCACCAGGCTTCCGGTTCCCTTTCCGATTCAAAGGTCTGCATAAGCAGCCAATCACCAACCGGGGAGGCAGCGATCAAGCGCGGGACTTCGATCGGAAGGTGATCGGCCAGGGATTTATAGACTCCTACCTCTCTTCGTCCTGCCCCTGCCAACCCGGTGCGAGTGGTGCCGAGCGGTTCCTTTACAACGAGGCGGCAAGTCTGCGTTTCATCCCCAAGAACGTATTCCACCTCCATGGCGCGCAAGATCCCAATGGCTGGCCTGCGCGACGGCATCGCCAATGGCTTAACGCCTTGGACCGCCACAGAAGTGTCTTGCAGCATGCGGCGTATCCCCGCGGTTAGATCAGAGAGGCTGAACGGCCACTCCCATTCGTTATTATTCGATTCCCCCCGAAACCCTTTTCGTTTCAATTCGTCAATCAGATCCTTCAATATTCATCCAGCGATTGTATATTCGCTGGAATCCGATGTTTAACTACACTCTTGAAGTAGGTCTACCTTACGAGCGGGAAACACATTGATGATCCGGCAGCCGCTGTATTCCGTTTCCGACACCTCGATGTTTTTCATAATGTGCGTGTGGCCATGCAGCATGACACTCGGCCGGAACCAACGAATCACGTTCAATAAAATGCGAAATCCTGTGTGGGCCACATCTTCCGCATCGTGGATTCCCCACGCCGGCGAGTGAGTGATAAGTAAATCCAAGGCTCGTCCATAGCGGATGCGGTTATACAGCAATCGAGGCATCAGTCCTACCACCCGTTTCCGCATTTCAAATTCCGTATATTGATGTCTGCCCCGGCGCTTATATCGCGGGCTCCCGCCCAAACCCATAATCCAACATCCATTGATTTCGATTACGCGCCCATCGATATCGATGCCACCCGGAACATCGTAATTATCAGGATCATGATTGCCCGGAACGTATACCAATGGCGCCGGAAGCAAGGTGACGACGTATTCCAGATAGGCAGCCGACAGATCACCACAGCCAACGATTAAATCGACATCCTTAAAGCGCTGTGTGATCGTTGGACTGTGAATATGGGAAACAACCTTATCACTCAGCGCCAGGATATGCATGGCTGCTATTCACGACTGTGCTCGATATGAGTAGCCAAAGCCATAATTGCTCCATATCGACAAGGATTTTTCTTGCACGTTATAGAATACACGTCATTATCTCCGCGCGCTCGAAGTCCGAAGCAAATAACCCGATCCATCCAGGATCGATTTCCAATCAGGCAGCTCATACAGCGCTGCATCGAGATAAATGAAAAGCGGCTTCCCCGTGATCTGGAAAGCCAAACTTCATTCGTGATGCCCGCGATGCTTCTACCAGACCGAGACTTCCCGGTTACCGATCTTCCACAGGGGATGGGACATCAACCAAGAGCATACAGGAATTATAAATTATGCACCAGGGGAAGTCAAAAACCCGCCTTGCGTGCAATACTAATCCCAGGCCGATGCAGGGATTAACTGGCAAATTCCTCCAACCTTGCGGCTGCCCGGATATCTTCCAGGCGGTTTAACCGCTCCCATGGCAATTCGATATCGTCGCGCCCGAAGTGACCGTAGGCTGCAGTCTGTTGAAATATCGGTTTGCGTAAATTCAGATCGCGAATGATGGCGCCCGGACGTAGATCGAAATGAGATTCAATCAATTGTATTATCTCATCATCGGATACCCGACCTGTGCCAAAAGTCTCCACGTTTACCGAAAGCGGATGTGCCACACCGATTGCGTAAGCCAATTGGATTTCGCAGCGTTCGGCCAACCCGGCCGCGACGACGTGCTTTGCCACCCAGCGGGAGGCATAAGCGCCGGATCGATCGACCTTCGTTGCGTCTTTCCCGCTGAAAGCGCCTCCGCCATGGCGGCCCATACCGCCGTACGTATCGACGATGATTTTTCTTCCCGTCAGACCGGAATCCCCCAACGGACCTCCTGTAACAAAACGGCCGGTCGGATTAACATAGATCTTCATCTCGTCATCCACCAACGCTTTCGGCAAGACCGGCATAATGACTTCATCGATCACTCCCTGTCGAATTTCCTCGGCACTTACCTCCGGCGCATGCTGCGTACTGATCAGTACCGTATCGATTCGCTTGGGACGGCCGTGACAATACTCCACCGTCACCTGAGATTTTCCATCCGGCCGGACCCAGGAAAGGATGTTGGCTTTACGTACCTCCGCCAGGCGTCGAGTCAATCGATGCGCCAGGTCAATCGCAAGCGGCATGTACGTCTCTGTTTCGTTACAAGCATAGCCAAACATCATGCCCTGATCCCCGGCACCGATGCTTTCCACCTCTTCATCCGTGACCTCTCCAGAGCGGGATTCCAAAGCCTGATCTACGCCCTGAGCGATGTCACCACTTTGTTTTGCAATCGCAACCTGTACGCCGCAGGTATTTCCATCGAACCCCTTGGCGCTGTCATCATATCCGATGTCGGTTATCACTTTGCGGGCCAATTCATCGTAGTTAACCAGTGCATCTGTGGTTATCTCACCCATGAGGACGACAAAACCCGTTTTCGTCGCCACCTCGCAAGCCACACGGGAATACGGATCCTGCGCCAGGCAGGCATCGAGAACGGCGTCGGAAATCTGATCGCACATCTTATCCGGATGACCTTCGGTGACGGATTCCGAGGTAAAGAACAAACGATTCGAATTCATGAACGTGGTGCTCATTCCAACTACCTCCAGAAAGAAATTGCCCCTTCGCAGCGAGAAGGGGCATATTCATCAAGGTGAGCCACATCTCATCTCTCAGACACTCTGTCTGGCGGAATTTGCACCACACCTGCGCAGCATCAACAGGCAGGTTGCCGAGGTCTCACAGGGCCGTTCCCTCCACCTCTCTGGATAAGAGTGCGATTGGGGCTATTTAATTGGTCGAAAAACTATACCACACACCTTGAAAAGGTGTCAATTTCGAGCGTTTTCCGCTCGATTTTGCCTGCGGTTATAGATTTCTCTTCGATTACTTCTTGGAATCATCTTCACGAACTCGGCCGATCCCCCAAAGCACGATCGCCATGCCGACTCCGAGTCCGAATCCGCCCAATGTGCCCGGACTATCAAGCCAATAGGCAAGAAGCACGAAGACAGCGAATACGCCCAAAGCTGCGGCCACGGCGAATTGCCAGGCCTTACCCTTAACCGCCTGGATGGCCAACCAACCAGCACCAAGGCCAAAAGCCAGGGCACCGAAAGGCCGGAGTATCAGACCGAGTATCTCCATGAGTTCATACACATCCATGGTGATATCCATCAAACTCGATAAGATCATCGTGTACATTGTATATCCTCCATTTTGCTAGATCTTTTGGATTTCCTCGAACGATTCGATTCCATTAAGTATGGCACAAATTTTGCATTTGGACGTATTTGGATGAACCAATTTCATGAAATACACAATCCGGTCCACACATAGTGCTCAGTATTCCGACGTCGATGGAGGTTTAAATGTTCCCTTCATGTTGTCGAAACGAACGAATGGCGCCTCGTTATAGAACAAAACCGGAAACATAACAACCGGTTATAATGACCTGCCATGACCGATGGGCTCTTGACAGAACCCGTGTTTTTTCGATCATTATGGATGTAGCAGGAGGCGGATCGTACGTTCCCTTAGGCTCGGTATCATTCTGGTAATATTCCGATACGCAGCGGAGTAAATATACGTCGCCATGGATAGAATGTCGCCAACGAAACCGAAAAGGCATATGCTACGCATCGAACCACGCATCGGCTTGGCCGTTGTACTCGTGATCGCGGCAGCAGCAATGTGCTTCACGCTCGACGCTGCGATTGCACAGAGCGGCAGCGGCGCAAATGTGCGCGGTACGGTTGTCGATGCAGAAACCGGCTCTCCCATCGCCTTCGCACAAGTTACTGACTTGTCCCTTGGTTTGACTACCCAGACAGACCACGCCGGCCGGTTCCATTTCAACAACATCGCATTGAATGAAACCTTCATGCCCACGACCATCTCCGTCAGTGCGGCCGGCTACGGCAATTGGACCATCCAAAATGTTCGTTTGATTGTTAACGACACGTTGATCCTAAACGTCGAATTGAATGATGAACCTCAAACCATTGTCGTCCCCCAAATCCCTGCCGACCGACCTGAACAAATGGAAAGCGTAGCGGGCGCACGACGAGAAATCACTCCCAGCTTCGACGAAACCTGGTATCCCATCCCGACCTCGATCCGGGTGCGAGTCACGGGATATGATGCATACTGCGATCTCTCACGACCCTATACCGTAGAAACGATCGACTTCAAAGACTACGCCAAACACGTTCTCCCCAACGAGTGGAATCTTTTCTGGCACGATGAATCCCTGCGTGCCGGCGCCATGGCGGTTAAAATGTACGCCTGGTCGTATATCGCCGTGGGGGGCAAGTGGCCCGACGCCGACGTTTACGACAGCACCTGCGATCAGGTCTATAACCCGAATTACGAATACGCCAGCACGAATCAAGCCGTGGACGACACCTGGAACTGGCGTCTGACCCGCGGAAGTTACTTGTTCCGCACGTTCTATCGCGCCTACCTCAGCCAATGCCCGCCGGAAATCGACGGCGAATGCATGGGCCAGTACGAATCTCGGGATCTGGCGGAAGCCGGTCAAACCTGGGACAAAATCCTGCTCAGCTTCTATGAAATCGGCGACCTCCAACTCATGTTACCGGTGGAAGGCGGCTACTCCATGCGTTTCTACGGCGACGCCGACGATGACGGCGATCGCCTGAAACTCGCCGTCGACGATCCCAGCAACAGCGATCCCGGACCCCCGGCCGATGTCGGAAGTACAGACTTCACCGTCGAATGGTGGCTCAAAGCTCGCCCGGGCGACAACGCCGCTGAAGTCCCACACGAACC
>DAOUDW010000047.1:0-14977 GCA_034430895.1 Anaerolineales bacterium
TCCAACAGCCGGCTGCGGAACCCTAAGCCATCACACACTCGTGAAACCTGTCGGTTTGGATAATACCCCGCCTCGTTGGATCCCCCATGGGTCCAGAATCAAGATTCATTGGGAAGCAGATGCTCTGGCACCTGAACGGCTACCACCTCTCCGCGCGCACAAAGCTCGCCTTGGGCGTAGAGACCGGATGTGACAATCACTTTCCTGCCTTTGATCTCTTTGATCGTGCTGCGAACCTCCAACGGAACGTCTAACGGCGTCGGTTTAATATAGTCCACATGTAAAGACGCTGTCAGGAAACGCAGCGGCGGATCGGTGTCCATGGCTCGGTTCTCAGCGCGATACGCCGCTGCAGCCGCAGAGCCCGTACTGTGGCAATCAATCAGTGAGGCGATCAAACCCCCGTAGACATAGCCTGGAATGGCGATGTGGTAGGTTGACGGGGTGAAGGTCATCACGGTTTCATCCCCATCCCAATAACTCTTGATTTGCAAACCCTGGTCGTTCAAACGTCCGCAGCCATAGCAATGACTGTATTCATCCCGGTAGTAATCTTGGAATGCTTTCTCCGTCATTCGGATTTCTCCTCGAATCCATGCAGTTGGTTATCCGATGGTTAGTCTTGATTATTTCGACGGCCCTCCCGCAGGATTTCCCGGATGCGCGGACCCAATTCGGCAATGATGGGGGATGGTTCATTGGGCTGCCAGGCTTTCTGCGCCTCCGCTACAGGCTGCGGCCAGGCCTCCTGCGAGTGGACGATTTCACCCGGGGTATCGGCATGCGTCAGTACATCCAAGCACTGACGAAGCACACGCATCTGCTGCGCCGTATCATGCGCCCGACCCAAGGTCTGACCGAAAGGAAACTCGACGGCCAGCGTACGCGGGACACCGATTTTTTCCGCCCAAAACGGCATCATCGTCACCAATATTGTGCAAAGACCGGCTTGCTCCAATGTGCGTGCCAACACGGGCACGTTAATCGCGCAATCCGGTCATGCGGGCGTAAGCAGCACACAATCCACTCCCTCGGAATGGAAAAGATCGGCGACCTGGGGGCCATAGGTCTCACGCCATTCACTCGCACCCGGTGGATACCCCTGAAAGCCCATGAATGAGTATGCATTTTCCGCCAATCCGCCGATCCGCTCCGCATCCACCAATTCGCGCATGCGATCGATAGGCAAAAGCACGTTAATATCGTCAAGCACCATGGCTTGATTGATGTGCAGGTGGCTGATGCGGATTTGATCAAAATCGACTTCTGTAGGGATCTTGCGGAAGGTTGGGTCACCCCAGGTTGGTTCTTGCTTTTCTCGTTCGAGATCGAAAGGCGGCTCACTACCTTTGTGATAGAGACCACCCGAGGTCACCAACCCGAAGGTACACTCCTCCACCGGCAGCGGCAGCGGCGTCCATGGTATGGGATACTCCGCTTCTCGTGTTGTCGTTTGATAAAACATCGCAATCAGACGGGGTAAGTATTTAAAACTGTCGACCGGCATACCATTCTCCCATTCCAATTTAAACGCACATCAAAGATCGTCTGTGCCTAAAATCTAACGATAAAACCATATATCTAAAATGAGAATGCGGAACGAGCGCTTCTATGACTCTTCCGCAGATACTTCAGAAGGGGCTTGCGCTTCATCGAGAGATTCCTGCGCTTCATCCTCCTCCGGTTCTGGGGCAAAACCGAGATCGAGCTCTTCCTCCATGGTGATTTTCCCCCGCAGAAAGGCGCCTTCTTCCGTCGAAAACGAGGTCGTGACAACATCCCCCCAGATACGGCCGTTTCGAGTGATCTCGACCTTGCGAGCGGTGATGTTGCCCTTGACCGAACCGGCGACGACCACGGTAACCGCTCGGATTTGTTCGCAAGTCACTCGTCCCTTTTCCCCCACCACAACAAGACCTCGCAGAGAAATCTCTCCATCGAAAAACCCCTCGATACGAACACCGCCTGTGCCGGAAATCTGCCCTTGCCAGATGATGCCAGGTCCAAGTACGGAATCTACTCTCTCTGGCACCGGTCGAGTTACATCCGGCTCATCACCCGTTCTGCGAAACATGCATCCTCCAATATCTACCGAATGGGAGCATAATCGTTCCGATAATAGATGTCAATGCGGCATGAAACCGCCTGCAACTTCAATCCACTTACCCTGATTGGAGATTCGCTGCCGCCGGCAAACCGCCAGCGCCTTCCGCCTTCAACACAGCGTTCACGATAGCCCGGGCGACGACTTCAGCGCCGTAGGCACCGACAAGATTGACATCCGCCTTTTTCTTCCCCATGGCAAGCGCAATGAGTGTATCGCCATCATACATCGTATGCGCCGGTCGTACCGCGCGCGCGACGCCATCCTGTGCCATCTGCGCCACTTTGTTCACTTCTTCCTTGTTCAGCTGCGCATTCGTGGCCACAACGCCAATCACCGTGTTGCTTTTGGCGGCAAACCGTAGGGCGGTCTTACCCACCATGCCCTTCATAGCAGCCAGTGTATCCGCGAAAGGTTTATCACCCCCGATATTAATGGGACCCAATTTCGCTGGACGTGCACCAGCAAGGATATTCCCCGTTTGAGGGTCCACGACGTCGCCAAGTGGATTTACAGCGATAATCGCGCCAACGATGATGCCGCCGCCCAAATCGATACTTGCGGTGCCGATTCCACTCTTCATCGCACCCGCCATTCCCAGGATCTTTCCGACGCTGGCACCCATCCCTGCACCAACGTTGCCTTCCTGCGGACGATCGGGGGAGGCATTTTGGCAGGCGAGATATCCCATGGCGGCGTCTGGCCGCACATCTGATCGTCCGATCCCCAGATCGAAAAGTATTGCTGCGGGCACGATGGGCACTTTTGCAATCGTTGTGTCGTGTCCAATGTCGCGCTCCTCGAGATAGCGCATCACGCCGGCCGCGGCATCCAAGCCGTAAGCCGAACCCCCGGCCAGCAAAACCGCATGAATCTTTTGGACCAGATGGGAAGGGCGCAGCAAGTCCGTCTCGCGCGTACCCGGCGCGCCGCCACGTTGGTCGACTCCACCGACGGCGCCATCCGTGCAAAGCACAACCGTGCAGCCGGTCATCGCCTGTGTATCATCCGCATGGCCGACCATGATGCCCGGCACATCTGTAATCGCATCTGCGAACTTCATGTTTCACCCCCGATTCCCATCATCCAGGCCGCCCGCCTGATGGCAACAAACCAGACCACGAGTTACGATTTTGAATCGTTGAATTCATCCCAGCTTATAGCCAAATTTCCGCAGCATGGCAATGCGTTCCTGGATTTCCTCTTCGCCTTCAACACCAGCGCTGATAACCCCATCGATTACCCCCAACACCCCGCGGCCCTGTTCGCTTTCGGCTAAAATCACTTCGACGGGGTTTGCTGTGGCGCAGAATACCCGGCACACTTCAGGCACTGCTTTCACAGCGTTGAGTACATTCACCGGGAACACATTCCCCAGGCAAATGATAAACACGTGCCCCGCGGATAGCGCCAAGGCGTTTTTCTTCGCCAGTTCGATCATCGCATCATCCGTGCCGCTCACACGTACGAGCGCCGGTCCGGAAGCCTCACAAAAAGCCAGGCCGAACTCGATCCCCGGCACAGCGCCCACCAGCGCCTCGTGAAGGTCCTCAACGGTTTTAATAAAGTGGGACTGACCGATAATCACGTTTACCGATTCAGGTTTCTCGATCTTGACGGTCAACAATTCCATTCGCTCATCTCCTCCCCGGTAATGGGTCCAGGCCTTTCTCCAGGCATATTCGCATTCATTGTAGCGCAGACGAATGAAAAAACAGCACACAAGCACCGCCGAAAACGTTCTTGTAGTTGGCGTGAAACCATCCTGGGCAGCACATCGTCTCCGGTGTTCCCTATATCGCAGAGGAATATACCACGCTTGCTATCAACCGCCACAGGCAACCAGCCGGAAAAAGCCCATGGGACTTCAAAACGCAAGACATTCGATCCAACCACAAGTAGTTGTCTTATTCAAACTCGAGATCCAACTGAGGATTCGAGGCATCTACATCCGGCGGCCGGAGGGGTTGATTGAGGAGCGCAGCGAATTGACGCACACTGGCAGGGCTGTGGCCGGCAAAATGATTGTTGAAGTAGCCGTATACATCGACACCGGCATCCAAAAACCCATCCACGATTTGCGCCCACGTTTCGAGCGCTTTTGTCCGATCGATCTGAATACGGTCGAATACCTGAATGTCTTTACGCCTTCCCAGCCAGCGAATCACGCTGAAATCGGCGGTAACCCAGTCCAGCCGGGGCATGTAATGCAAATCTTGAAGCACGAGGGCCACATTGTGATTGGCAAGCATCTCGCGAAAGGTTGAGCTTAGCCATTCTCGGTTGCGTACCTCTACAGCATAGCGCTGACCATCCGGAAGGGAGCCCAGGAAACCATCCAGACGATCGAATTGTTCCGGTTTGAAGTCATACGCAAACTGCAAGGTGAGTACAGCCAATTTATTTCCCAGAGCTTGCATGCTGCCAATGAAGGCTTCTGCATCCCCTAAAGCATTTTTCAGTTTTTTCTCGTGTGTGATCAGTTTGGGAAATTTAGCGGCAAACTTGAAATACTCGGGTATGCGCTGATACCAGCCTTGAATCGTTGTCGCTTTGGGCACACCATAAAATGTAGAATCGATCTCTACACTTGGAAAATGACGAACATACGCCTCCAGGTAAGATCGGGATGGCGTTCCCTCCGGGTAGAAAGGTCCCACCCAATCCTTGAAAGAAAAGCCCTGTGTACCTAAATAGAGATTCCCCGTTCGATCTTCCATATTGAAATTATCATCGCATTCAAGTGAGGGGCATTCAAGATTGATTGATAATGCATGACGATCGCGAAACCCGTTTCCCACACATGAACAAAACTCAATCCGCCGATGCCAGCAGTTCTACAACGTGACCTACAATATAGTCCGCAACCTTAGATTTACTCATCACGGGCAATTCAAGCGGCTCGCTGTCTTTCGCTAATACAGTAACACGATTGGTATCCACTCCAAAACCCGCGTCAACAGCCGTGATGTCGTTGGCGACGATCAAATCCAAACCCTTCTGCTCCAACTTCCCCCGTGCGTTTTCGATCATGTCCTGACTCTCGGCCGCGAAACCAACAACCACAGCGGGCTTCTTGGTTTTCTTCCGTCTCCCTGCAACAAGCGCAAGGATATCGTCTGTGGGCTCTAATTTCACTTCAGGCACTCCCAGCACTCGTTTGATCTTTTCATCAACTCTGCGATCTGGTCGGAAATCGGCCACTGCCGCAGCCATGAGCAAGACATCCGTATCGTCGCTGCGTGCCAGTACCTCCTGGCACATCTCCTCCGCAGTATCGACATCGATACGTTCAGCGCCGAACGGCGTGGGCAGCGTGGTCGGTGCGCTGATCAGGATTGTCTTCGCACCACGGTCGATCGCCGCTTGTGCCAGAGCATATCCCTGTTTGCCGGAAGATCGATTGGCAATCACACGCACCGGATCGATCGGCTCCTGGGTGCCTCCGGCCGTGACGATAACGGTTCGACCACGAAGTTCCCCCTGCTGACCGAGCAACAGCCGTACGTTACCGAAAATTTCGTCCGGCTCTACCATACGGCCTTTACCGACCAAACCGGACGCCATCCGGCCCTCAGCGGGCCCGAGGATATGCGTCCCTCGTTCTTTCAGCGTTTCCAGATTCGCCTGGGTGGCCGCATGAGCGAACATCCCCGCGTCCATCGCCGGAGCAATGGCAAGCGGACAAGTCGAGGCCAGCGCGGTCAGAGTCAGGAGATTATCGGCTTGTCCGTGAGCGAGTTTTGCGATTGTGTTCGCCGTCACCGGCGCGATGAGGTTCAAATCGGTTTCGTGCGTCAAACCAACATGGATCACATGCGCTTCACTCCCCCACAGGTCATCATCCGTGCACGCCCGCCTTCCGGTAACCGATTTGAATGTCAACGGGGTAACAAATTCCTGCGCCGCCTGTGTGAGAATAACGTCTACGACGGCGCCTGCTTTCGTCAATCTGGAAGCCAAATCCACGGACTTATAGGCCGCGATCGAACCGGTCACGCCCAAGAGTACATGACGGTCTGCGAAAACGGGGGGGGTCTCCTCTTGTACCATACACTCAATCCCTTTACGCCGGTTCCCAACGCTTACAGCTCGAGGTGGGAAATAAATAGGTGGACGCGAAATCGGCTGCAGGCGCAAGGAATCAAATTGTACCGTTTTCAGAAGCTCTCGGCCAATACAATCCCCCACCAATAGAATGGGCGAACAAGAAGAACGCCAGCCTCAATCGAAATACCAAACGGCGAAATCATCGAAGCTTACACTTGCATTGAGTTTCTGTGTCGTCCCCAGGTAAAGCGCGAACTGGCCATGGATGCTTTCAAACCATCCGGACGGAATCATGCGACTGTCCACCCACACTCCGTTAATATAAAAGTTCACTTCCACACCTTCCCCCTTGATCCCCAAGCGGTTGATCGCTCCCGGACCGGATTGGATCAACGCATTGGAGGTCATCTCGCGCTTATCACAGTCAAGTGACCACCCACCACGCCATGTGCAAACCGGGCTATCGGTTGGCGGCCAGTAGGTCTTCCCGATGAAATACTCCCCCCCGCAGCTGATACCGAACATCAAGCCTCTGTCGTCGACTTTGTCGCCGCGAAACACCATTCCGGCGCTGTCGCCAGGCACACATTGATCGCCGTTGAAAATGACGACATCGACGTAGAAATTTTCGGCATCGATGGACGACCAGTACCAGGTCCAGAGACCGCGCGAGGTGAAGGTTATGTTATAGCGGCCACCGCCGTACCAGGCATTGGCCGCGCCTGCGGAATTGGATGGAAATATCCCCTCTGCGTCATCGAAATGATCACGGTCGTGGCCATCACCCCAACCATAGGCCGGGTCGAAGGCCGCTCGCACAAGGCTGCCTTCCACTGCCCCACTCGTATCTTCGGTCGTCTCATCTGTCGATGTGGCTGTATCTTCCGCCTCGGGTTCTGACGTGTTTGTCGCGGTACTCAGAGTTGCAGCCTGTGATCCCGTCTGCTGTGTGAGCCTGGCCTTTTCAAATGCCAGCATTGTGGCTTCCACATCGAGTGCTTGTTGAGTCGCTTCGATTGAAGCGGCCTTCCGTTCAGATGGCAAGCTGCACGCCAGGGAAACCAGGATCAGCATTGCGAAGCATAAAGGGATGGGAAATTTGTTCATGCTTGAACGGCTCCCCATCCCTTCCCGAGTTGGCTTTTCCCTTGCTAATTTACACTGCTCTTTGCAACGCATCTGTTGAGATACTGAACCTCAATCAAGATACCAGATATTGAAATCATCGAAGCTCACATTGGCGTCCGGTTTCTGTGCGGTTCCCAGGTAGAGCGCGAAATGGCCGTGCACAAATATGAGCGGTGTATAAATGGCCACAGATCGGTTGGCGACCCATTTCCCGTTGATGTAGAAATCGATATCGTCCCCACGTGCCATGACCCCAAGACGGTTAACTGCACCGGGTCCAGTTGCGATCAAATCGCTTGAGATCAATATACGGTCACCAGCCTCAATGCCCGCTTCGGTAAAGTTGATGATGAAACCGTCCGATCCTGGAACAGCAGTGAAGCCGATGAAGTATTCGCCACCGCAGCTGATGCCGAACATCAATCCATAATCGGCGGTCTTATCCCCTCGGAAAACAAAACCCGCGGTGTCCCCGGGGACACACTGGTCACCGTTGTAAACCACGAAATCGGCGTAGAAATCCGCAGCATCGATGAACGACCAATACCAGGTCCAGCGATTGCGTGAAGTGAAGGTTATGTTATAGCGTCCATCCCCATACCAGGAGGTCGCCGCCCCAGCAGTGCTGGAGGGGAACTTTCCCTTCGTTCCATCGAAATTATCACTGTCATGTCCGGTGCCCCAGCCGAAAGCCGGATCGTAGGAAGCCCGTTCCACACTCCCCTCCACCGCCTCGGGCGAGTCTTCCGGGGGTTCTTCCGTGGACGTAGGCGTGGCTTCTACCTGCTCCTCCTCTTCGGGAGCCGGCTCATCCGCCTCGGGCGGCGCTTCCGCTTCTTCTTCCGATTCCGCGTCTTGGGTAAGCATGGCTTTTTCCAGGGCCAGCGTTGTGGCTTCTACCTCAAGCGCTAGTTGCGTAGCTCGTACCGATTCAGACGACTGGTCTGAGGGAAGACTGCAGGCCAAACTGGCCAGGATCAGGACAAGGATACACATCCACACGGAGTACGTATTCGGGCGAAATTTGTTATTCATGAGAACCTCCATCGTCAGACTCGATATCGGGTAGAAGTACGTGTCTCAGACCTTCGCTACCCATCTTTAGAAACAAAACGGATAGGGTCAACTGTTTGTGACACTGCAGGCACGTTGCGTTGCTCTTCCACCATAATAGACTCAAGCCATGTGATCGGCAAATCCATTTTGGCCGAGAGAACGAAGTTTCCGGCACAGAAACCCCGAGAGTGTGCTCACCTGACATCTCGCAGTGTTATCCTCTGATATACTTCATCACCGCGTTGGATTGAATCCCGCGGCGGAGACAGCGATGACAGAAAATCCCGAAGTATTCATCGCCGAGGTGACCGAGCGTGTGCGAACGCTTTACACTCGCTATTCACGCGCCATGTGGCAATCTGCCACGACAGGTTCAGAAGAGGCTGCGCAACACGAGAAAGAAGCCAAGGCCGCCTTAATGCGATTCTGGGCGGATAAAAGTCTGTACGAGACCGCCAGAAAACTCAACGAAAGGGACGCCGCGGATGGCCCCATTCAACGCCGCACGATAAAACGGATTTATCTCTCCAGTGCAAAAGCCCAGCAAGACGAAGCAACCATCCAAGCCGTCACCCATCTCGAGACCCAGGCCCAGCACAGCTTTTATAACTTTCGTACACTCGTCGATGGAAAATCGATCAGCGATAATGAAGTGGAAAACATCTTGCGTACCAGCCGCGATCCTGCATTCGTGCGCCAGGTCTGGGAAGCGAGCAAGCGGATTGGCGAACAAGTCGCCGAACACGTACGTGAATTAGCCCGTCTTCGTAATCAAGCGGCCCAGGCACAGGGTTTTCGCGATCACTTCCAACGATCTCTGGTTCTGAATGAAATTGACGAAGCGCAGTTAACCTCGCTGTTCACCGAGCTCGAAACAACAACCCGAAATCCGTATATGCGATTAAAGAAAACGATCGATCAGACTCGCGCAGAGCACTTCGGTATCGACGAGGCCGATCTCCGGCCGTGGCACTACGGCGATCGCTTCTTCCAGCGTGCGCCGGAGATCACGAACGTATCCATGGATCCTTACTTCGCGGATCGAGATCCCGTCGAGTTGGCGCTGAAAACCTACGACGGCGTAGAAATGGATGTGCGTGACATCCTCCAGAGATCCGATCTCTACCCCCGGGAAGGCAAAGATCAGCATGCTTTCTGCCTCGATATCGATCGTGAAGGCGATGTACGCACACTCAACAATCTGGAGCCTTCTCATCGCTGGACGGCAACCCTGCTCCACGAACTTGGTCATGCCGTTTACGATCAATACATCGACCATACACTTCCATGGGTTTTAAGAACGCCACCGCATTCGCTCTCTACGGAAGCCATCGCGCTGATGATGGAAGCCCTGACCTACGATTCTGGTTGGTTGAGTAGTGTCCTGGGCATTAAAGACGACGAAGCCGAACGCTTATCCATCGCTGCAGCCGAACAGGAACGTGCCCAGCGCTTGATTTTCACCCGCTGGGCGATGGTGATGACCAATTTCGAGCGCGCCCTCTACGCTGACCCGGAACGGGACCTTGACACATTGTGGTGGGACCTGGTGGAGAAATATCAAGCCACTCAGCGACCGGAAAACCGTCGCACACCGGATTGGGCTGCAAAATACCACATTGCACTCACTCCCGTGTATTATCACAGCTACGAATTGGGTCACCTTGTGTCGTCTCAACTGCAAGCCCTCCTGCGTAAGAAATTCGGAGCGATCGTTGGACAGCCCAAGGCGGGTCAATGGCTGATCGAAAATTATTTTAAACCCGGCGCAGAACAGGATTGGGCCAGTCACGTCGAAAGCGTAACCGGTGAGCCATTAAACCCCGAATATTTCGTAGAAACCATCCGTTAGACCCTAAACAAGCGAGATCATCTACGCACAGACTACCCTACGGTGAAAACGATGAGTAACCCCAAGAACAATCCAAAGATATCGAACACCATTATCGTTGTATCTGGACTTCCCCGTTCCGGCACGTCCATGATGATGAAAATGCTGGAAAGCGGCGGGCTCGAGCTTCTCACTGATGGCATTCGTAATGCGGACGATGATAATCCCCTCGGCTATTATGAATATGAAGCGGCGAAACGTCTAAAGGACGGCGACAGATCGTGGGTGAAGAACGCCCGAGGGAAAGTTGTCAAGATCATATCCTATTTGCTAACCAATCTTCCCGAAAAAAACCACTATCACGTGATTTTCATGCAGCGTGATCTTGATGAGGTACTTGCTTCACAACGCAAGATGATTATCCGTCGCGGGGAAAACCCCGACAAGATCGATGACAAGAAGATGAAAACGATCCTCCATAATCATTTAAACGAGATCAATGCCTGGATCGACCAGCAAGACAACATTGCCCGGATCGATATGCCGTATAAACAAATTGTCAATGATCCACATCTTTACATCGAGAAACTCACGCAGTTTCTTGGATTCCCCCTCGACACCGAGCCCATGATTCGCGTCGTCGATCCCGACCTCTACCGGCAGCGCAGCTAATTCCTGGTTTGTAAAACGGTCGTCAGTACGATTGTACCGAACGTCGATGGACGATCTGGCTGTAAACAATCTTCGACATCGTTTATAATGTCGAAGATCGTAAACCAGCAGCGTCTTACAAGGACATTCGCTATTGCGATATGGATGTGTTTCATCGTCATGTTGTCCTTGATCGCATAATGTATTGACATCAAGAAGAGCACCGAGGTGTAATCATGTACATTGATCCAAACACTGGAGGCCAAATATTCCAGCTCTTAGCGGTGATATTCGCGGCACTCTCAGGGATTGTCTTGGTATTCTCAAGCAAGATCCGCATGTTTTGGTCGAGGCTAAAACGGCGATTTCGGGAATCGGGCAGTGAAAACATCACAGAAATCGATAACGTGGATGCAAGCCAAAACCCGGATGATTGAAACCGTGGATCACTGCGATATATAGATGAAGACCATAATTATCGGATTCGATGCATTCGATCCTGCATTTTTCGAACGTTTACACGATCAAGGGAAACTGCCGCATCTTGGCAAGTACGTCACAAACAAGGGATACGCTCATTTGGCAGTTGCCAATCCCGCACAAAGCGAAGTGTCCTGGACCAGTATCGCCACAGGCATGAATCCAGGTCAACACGGGCTTTTCGATTTTGTCCATCGAAATCCATCCAATTACGCGCTGCACGTTTCCTTGCTGCCGACAAAAAAATCAACCTTCGGCGTTCAATTTGTTCCGCCGCATAATGCCCCCACTGTCTTCGATCACGCCGTAGAAATGGGGTATCCTGCCACAACACTCTGGTGGCCGGCGACATTTCCTGCCCGCAGGCAATCGCCTGTACGCACAATCCCCGGGTTGGGTACACCCGACATCCTGGGCCGCCTGGGCGTAGGAACCTACTTCAAACTCGATCCAAATCCCACGGATAAGACTTACAAAACCAATCTTGAAAATCTATCGGCAGATGGAACGCAAAAAGCACGGGGGATCCTAAAAGGACCACTGCTGAAATCGAAGAAAGCAGAGGATAAGCAAGCGCCACTCGCCTTTGAGATCGAATGGATCGACGCCAACACAGCCAACTTGCGCATCAATAACAAAACCATCCCGCTTGAGAAGGATCGCTGGAGTCCATTTATTGAGCTCAATTTCAAACTCCGCCTCGGTGTTTCCATTCGTGCCACCACACAAGCCCTGCTGACAGAAAATTCCCACGGACCGGGAATATATTTCCTCCCACTGCAGATTCATCCGCTAAAGGCAGTATGGCCTTACGCCAATCCAGGCAGTTATGCCAGGAGATTATGGAAAAATATCGGGCCATACCACACACTTGGATGGCCACAGGACACAACGGCCCTGGATGAAGGATTCATCCAGGACGACCACTTCTTGCGTTTGTGTGACGCGATCATCGAGACACGTGAAAAAGTCCTGATGAAGGAAATCCAGGCCTTCAAGGAAGGCATTCTCGCCATTGTATTCGACTCTCTCGATCGTATTCAGCACATGTTCTGGCGAGATCGCGAGGATATTATCGAATCCTGGTACCTGAAATTGGATGCCTTGCTTGGCCGCATCGAAACGCAAATCAAAACCTGCAGCCATCAAGATGCAAGGATATTGGTGCTCTCCGATCATGGTTTCAGCGATTTCAATACCAAAGTCCACTTGAATCGCTGGTTAATCGAGCATGACTATCTGCTTCCTGCAAACGATCAAGAACGAGGCGGGCTGCAGGATGTCGTCTGGAAGAAGACGCGCGCTTATGCAGTGGGATTATCAAGCATCTATCTCAATCGATCCGGACGGGAAAGTGACGGCATTGTCATGGATAGCGAGTATGATTCGTTATCCACCGAGATCAAAGAAGCGTTGCTTTCGTGGGAAGGCCCGGATAAGCGCAAGGTTGTGCGGTCGGTTTGGACAGGCGAAGAAGCCTTCCCCGGCCCGCTGACTCCCTACGCCCCCGATCTGGTCATCGGTTTCAATGCGGGTTATCGTGCGTCGGGGCAGACAGGCCTTGGAAACTGGGAACCTGATGCACTCGAAAAGAACCTCGATCATTGGGGCGCGGATCACTGCATCGACCCCGGCCTCGTTCCGGGCGTGCTCTTTGCGAATACGAACCTGGAGCAACTTTCCTCCCCATCGTATGCCGACATTCCCGATCTGGTCATCGGTGGAAAATTCGAGCCCCGAGAATCCGCAGCATCACCTCCACCAGTTACGAGCGACGAGGATCGCGAGACGCTAGAAGAGAGACTCAAGGACCTTGGCTATCTTTAGGGACCGGTTTACATCAAACCATCTGGTTCATCTTTTTGTTTTTTGCGCTCTGCCTATCCACGTGTGGTCCATCATTATAATGTTCAGACTCGTTCCCTCCTGGCTGTTATACCTCAGTCAGTCTGACATCATCGGCAGTACGGCCTACCATCTGATGTTTACCATCTTCGAGACGGTGCTCGTATTTATCATCCTGCTTGCGGTTGGGCGCTTGACACCGAAGAAATGGACCCCGGAACCGTTCCTAACACTGAGTTCCGTATTAATCATCGAACTCACCATAATGGCGATCGTCTTTCAGCATCTTGTCCAACAGTATTCCTCATTACGTTGGATGTTCGTTAGCTGCGTGATCATCCTGGCGCTTTCCATTGTCGTCGTACCGAAAATATCCAAGCTGCAATCACTGACTCGCATCCTGGCGGAACGTCTTACCGTTTTGACTTTTATATACGTGATGATTGACGTTATCGGCGTCATAATTGTCATCGTTCGCAATCTGTGAGTAATTATGAGACCAAAGATTAATCGACGCGGTTTTCTAAAAATGGCATCGCTCTTCTCACTTGCCACTCCCTGGATTGCGAGTTCAACTCCCTCCTTGAGCCAAAGAAAAACCGATGCGAATACACCCAACATTCTCATTCTGGTCTTCGACACCCTTACAGCGCATGATGTGTCGCTTTATGGATATCATCGAGAGACAACGCCCAACTTGAAACGGTTCGCAGATAGAGCAACCGTCTACCACAACCATTACGCCGGCGGCAACTTCACCACTCCCGGCACTTCTTCGATACTCACCGGAACGCTCCCCTGGACACATCGGGCATTCAGCCACCACGCAACGCCGCTGGATACTTTCATTTCCAGAAATATGTTCAGCGAATTCAACTACGATCATTACACCCGCATCGGGTTTTCGCACAATTTATTGGTAAACATCCTCTTGTTCCATCTCCAGCAAAATCTTGATCTTTTCACATTGCCCAATGAAATCGCAATGGTGGACTTCAATATTTCTGATGATATTTTCAAAAGAGACTATGGTATTGCTGCGCAAAGCGAACGCAGTCATTACAAGCAACCTGGAGAACCATCCGGTTCACTTTTCTTATACCCCCTCTTTTGGTCGATAAAAGATTTCGTCAACAAATCCATCAAGAAACGTTTACAGAGAAGATTCCCCCGCGGCATCCCTGGATACCACGACATGCTCTACCCGCTTGAAGACACGATCGACTGGATTCGGGATCAATTGATCGAATGGGATCAACCTTTTATAAGTTACCTCCACATGATGCCGCCACATGATCCTTACAGTCCGCGCGAGGAATTCGTAAATATCTTCTGGGATGGTTGGGTGCCAGAGTCGAAACCTGACCATTTCTTCGCCAACTTCACAGATCGCCAGCACGTTCTGGACGAGAAACGTGTCTTCTACGACGAATACATCGCATACGTCGATGCGGAGTTTGGGCGATTGGATAATTACCTGGAGACCAATGGTTTTTACGATAACACGATAGTCGTCTTAACCTCCGATCATGGCGAGATGTTCGAACGAAAGATCTGGAAACACACCACACCCACTCTTTTCGAACCTGTCATTCAAGTTCCATTATTAATCGCGGTGCCCGATCAAAAAGAGCGCCAAGATGTCTATCTCCGGACAAGCTGCATCGATATTCTGCCCACCTTGCTTCATCTTACCGGTCGCTCGATCCCTTCATGGTGCGAGGGCGTGGTGCTTCCCCCCTATGCCCCAAAAGAACAACCGGAGGAGCGGAGTATCTTCGTCGTCGAAGCGAAAAGCAACCCCAAACTCGCCCCCCTGCGAAAAGCCACGG
>DAOUDW010000048.1:0-17791 GCA_034430895.1 Anaerolineales bacterium
CAGACGGCGATACCCTCGCTTCGGGAGCGGGTGATACCGTGATCCTTTGGGACGCGCATAGTGGGGAGCGGCTTGCTGCTCTCGAAGGGCATACTGGTTATTATGTGGGAAGTGTGGCATTCTCCCCGGATGGCGATACCCTCGCTTCGGGATCGAGTGATGGTACAGTGATCCTTTGGGATGCGCGTAGCGGAGAGCATCTTGTTACTCTCAAAGGGCATTCTGCAGGTGTGCTCAGCGTAGCTTTTTCCCCGGACGGCGAGACCCTCGCTTCGGGATCGTATGACGGCACTGTCGTGATCTGGGATGTTGACGCTTTATCTTCCGATTAGGTCATCATGCAGCGATCGAGCTTTCCATGTATTAAATCCAGATCGGATGTGGAAGACTGGTCATCTGTGAACGGCATTGATTGAAGATGAGTTTCATGAATCGACGATTTGAGACCTGTACGGGGGAAAAACGATATCCGTGCTATTGAATACCTTTAAGTATTTAATATTCGCGACGATCAAGATGTTTTTTGTGAAAAATAGGGATTTCTCGACAATTCTTTACATAGTTTGTTGTGAATATCGTTGCCATTTGTGAAAACCTAACATGATAGAGGGGGACTTGATGCATAATCCATCCGGTCGAGGTTTTCCTCACTACCGGTAACTTCTCGGTAACCATAATATCGTGCTATATTCATCGAAAGGATTGAATAGGGGATTGGGGGAATACAGATGAGAATCAAAGTAACCTTGCTGACCCTGCTCTTATTTATGACAGCAGTCATGGCTTCGTGTCACTCCACACAAGCCACGCAATCCGTTCAGGAAACTGAGCCTGCAAGTCCCACAGAGACTTCGACAATGACATCTATACCATCGGCTCCACCCACGATCACACACGCGTTATTCCCAACATTAACGCCCACCACAGTTAATCCATTCGTCGGTTCAGTGCCCGATGGTGCGTTGATGCGGCTTGGGAAAGGGCTGGTTTCAGGGATTGTCATTTCCCCAATTGAAGATGTTCTCATCGTAAACAGTAGCTCAGGCATCTATTTCTATCACTTGAATGACTTGTCACTGATAAGGGTATCTGCAGTGGATTCACGGATGAATTGTATAGCGATCTCCCCGGACGGCGAGACCCTCGCTACGGGATCGAATGATGGCACCGTCATCCTTTGGGACGCGCGCAGCGGAGAGCTACTTGCCACTCTCGAAGGGCATACTGGTGGTGTTGAAAGTGTGACATTCTCCTCAGACGGTGAGACTCTCATTTCTGGATCGAGCGATGAAACCGTCATCTTTTGGGACGTGCGTAGCGGGGAGCATCTTGCCACTCGCAATTTTTATATGTCGTATCATGTGGCCGGTGTTACTCTTTCCCCGGACGGCGAGACCCTCGCTGCGGGATTGAGGGGTGGCAGCGTCATTCTTTGGGACGCGCGCAGCAACAAGATTCTTGCTACTCTCGAAGGGCATACTAATAAAGTGGAAAGTGTGGCATTCTCCCCGGACGGAGAGACCCTCGCTTCGGGATCGTATGATGACACCGTGATCCTTTGGGACGCGGGCAGCGGGGAGCATCTTGCCACTCTCGAAGGGCATACGGATGGTGTGAGAAGCGTAGCTTTTTTCTCGGACGGCAAGACCCTCGCTTCAGGATCGTGGGATGACACCGTAATCCTCTGGGACGCGCACAGCAAAGAGCGGCTTGCCACTCTCGAAGGGCATACTGGTGGTGTGGAAAGTGTGGCATTCTCCACGGATAGCGAGACCTTCGCTTCGGAATCGGGCGATGAGACCGTGATCCTTTGGGACGCGCACAGCGGAGAGCGTCTTGCCACTCTCGAAGGGTTTACGGATCACGTGAGCAGCGTAGCTTTTTCCCCGGACGGCGAGACCCTCGCTTCGGAAACGTATGATGATGATACCGTGATCCTTTGGGATGCGCGTAGCGGAGAGCGGCTTGCCACTCTCGATTTGCATGCCTCAGGTATGATCGGCGTAGCTTTTTCCCCGGACAGTGAGACTCTCATTTCGGTATCGTATGATGGCATAGTGATCCTTTGGGACTCGCGTAGCGGGGAGCATCTTACCACTTTCGAAGGGCATACGGAAGGTGTAATCTGCGTAGCTTTTTCCCCGGACGGCGAGACCTTCGCTTCGGGATCGAGGGATGGCACAGTGATCCTTTGGGACGTGCACAGCGGAGAGCTACTTTCCACTCTCGAAGGGCACACTGGTGGTGTGGAAAGTGTGACATTCTCCTCAGACGGTGAGACCCTCGCTTCGGGATCGTGGGATGACACTGTCATCCTTTGGGAAACGCACAACGGAGAGCTATTTTCCACTCTCGAAGGGCATACTTATAATGTGAATAGTGTGGCATTCTCCCCGGACGGCGAGACCCTCGCTTCGGGATCGAGCGATGACACCGTCATACTTTGGGACGCGCGTAGCGGTGAGCGGATTGCTACTCTCGAAGGGCATACTAATAAAGTGGAAAGTGTGGCATTCTCCCCGGACGGCGAGACCCTCGCATCGGGATCGTATGATGACACCTTGATCCTTTGGGACGCGCACAGCGGGGAGCGGCTTGCTACTCTCAAAGGGCATACTGCCGGTGTGCTCAGCGTAGCTTTTTCCCCGGACGGCGAGACCCTTGCTTCGGGATCGTATGACGGCACTGTCGTGATCTGGGATGTGGATGCTTTTATTTCCGATTAGGTAGTCCATCAGCGATCGAGCTTTCCATGTAATAAATCCAGATCGGATGTGGAAGACTGGTCATTTGTGGGCAAATTGGGTGGATTCGTTACACAACTTGTTGTAGCATATCGTTGCCGCTGCGGCAACATTATGCTACAAGAAACACCTTTATCTGTGTGACCGATTTCGATCGTATTGGCAAGGATATTGTATGTTTATTCGATCAGGGGCTTGTGGTATGATTTATCGCTTTGATCTTTTCGTATCCCATGACAGGCGAATACCAACCCAATATACCCGTTCATCTGATGAATAGCTTGAGAGGAACAATGACGGAAGAACTTCCACGCGTAAGCATCGTCACACCTTCATACAATCAGGCTCGTTATCTCGAAGCAACGATCCAATCTGTGTTATCTCAGGATTATCCCCATATCGAATACATCATCATGGACGGCGGTTCGACGGACGGCAGCGTCGATATTATCAAGAAATACGCTGACCGGCTTGCCTATTGGGTTTCTGAACCTGACGAGGGACAGACGGATGCCGTCAACAAGGGTTTCGCCCGCGCAAAGGGGGATATCATCGCCTGGCTCAATTCGGACGACGTCTATCGCCCGGGCGCAGTAAGGGAAGCCGTAGAGTTCATGCAAGCTCACCCCGATTTTGGACTGGTATACGGGGATGCGGATTACATCAATGGGGACGGAGAGATTATCGGCTGGTTCCCGGCTGCAGAGACGGATTACAAACGCCTGCGAAGAGGCTACGTTCACATTCCACAGCAAGCTGCGTTTTTCCGCGCCAGCGTTTGGCGCATGGTGGGGCCGCTCGATCCGAGTTTCTACTTCGCCATGGACTACGATCTTTGGGTGCGTATCGCCGGTGTATCTCCGATCCGTTACAATCCTCGCAAGTGGGCGGCATTCCGTTTGCACGGCGATGCAAAGTCGCTTGCCTCAGCGGATCGATGCTGGCCGGAGATGATCAAGGTCCATAAACGATTGGGTGGCAGCAAGTTATCGGTTATCTACTTCAAATACCTCCTGAGAAGGATACTCGAGCCGATCCTTCCGTTACGGCTGCATGCTCGTCTGTGGCTCCAGAGCTGGGCGTTGATGAGAAATCGTGCGCGCAATGCCAAGAGCTGAATCCCGAGCCTGAAAACTGCAAGAAGACCTTGTTTTTCGTTGATCTGTCTTTGCTTTTCGAGATCGCCGGCAGACATGGAAAACATCCATCCAGCGTGGACTCTTTCTTTTTGCCTTCCGTTGGATTCAACACGTCTTTCTAGGTAGATTGGATGGCGATCTCCGGATAACGCTTCGAAGTCGCAGGGTTTCAATCCATGCATCCAATCGAGTCAAGCGTTCTCCCGTGAGAATGTATATGTTACAATCCAACGATTGTAAAAATGCACTCGTCAGGGATCGCTTAAGAGATTGGTTTGTAGGAAACTCAACCCAAATTCCCGGGGTGAATGAATACGAAAAACCATATTACTATTGAGGAATACATGGCCAAAGAAACCGCAACGAAGAATAAAAAATCCTTGATCATCCAACCGTGTGGTGGAAAACTGGTTGACCTTCGAGTGCCGCCGGAAGAACTTGCCGAACGAAAAGCATACGCCTCGAAACTGCCATCTATCCAGGTGTCGTCGAGGATCGCTTGTGATCTGGAGCTGCTCGCCGTTGGCGCCTTCTCGCCCCTGGATCGTTTCATGGGTGTCGAAGATCACCGACACGTCGTAGAAGAAATGCGTTTGTCCGGAGGACATCTCTTTCCGATCCCCATCACGCTGCCGGTCGATCCCGGGACCGAGACCAAACTCGATGCTGATATCGCCCTGCGTGACGCCAATAACAATTTACTCGCCGTAATGACGATCGAAGAAATCTACGAGTGGGATCGTGAGGAAGTTGCCCAGAAGGTTTTTCGCACCCAGGATTTACGCCATCCCCTGGTTGCCGAAATGCACCGTTGGGGAAAACACAATCTTTCCGGCAAGCTGCAGGTTTTACAGATCCCTCCCCATTTCGACTATCAAGAATTGCGTATGAATCCGCAGGAAACTCGGCAAAAGCTGCTGGAATACGGCCGCACCAACGTTGTCGCCTTCCAAACGCGTAATCCGCTCCACCGGGTGCACGAGGAACTGACAAAACGCGCCACGCAAGAGGTCGATGGCGTGCTTCTGCTCCATCCCGTAGTGGGCATGACCAAACCCGGCGACGTGGACCATTTCACTCGCGTGCGCACGTACAAGGCACTCGCCTCACGCTACTACGATCAGGATCGCATCCTGCTGGCGCTTCTGCCCCTGGCCATGCGTCTTGCCGGACCACGCGAGGCATTATGGCATGCGCTCATTCGGCGTAATTACGGCGCCAATCACATCATCATCGGCCGCGATCATGCCGGACCGGGGAAGGACTCGAATGGTAATCCGATCTATGGGCCCTACGATGCGCAGGAATTGGTCGCCAAGCACAGCGAAGAACTTTGCGTGAAAATGCTCCCCTTTCGGAGTCTGGTCTATCTTCCGGATGAGGATCGATATGAGGAAGTCACCAAAGTGCCGGAAGGCGCCCAGACGGCTTCGATTTCGGGAACGCAGGTGCGGGAGGAATATCTCAACAACGGCGTCGAACTGCCGCAATGGTTCACCCGTCCCGAGGTGGCTGAAATTCTCGCCGAAAGTTATCCGCCCCGACATCGACAGGGCGTCTGTATCTGGTTCACCGGTTTGAGTGGGGCCGGAAAGTCGACGATCGCATCCGTCTTGACGGTCTTGCTGCAAGAAAATGGACGTCACATCACAATGCTCGATGGTGACGTGGTGCGCACGAACCTCTCCAAAGGTTTGGGCTTTAGCAAGGAAGACCGGGATATCAATATCCGTCGGATCGGATTTGTGGCTGCCGAGATCGTGCGGCATGGTGGCATTGCCGTGTGCGCCGCTGTGAGCCCATACCGGGCGACGCGTAACGACGTTCGAAACTTGGTTGGAAAGGATCACTACGTGGAGGTGTTCGTCGATACGCCGCTGGAGGTATGCGAGCAACGCGATGTGAAGGGCTTGTACGCAAAAGCACGCAGCGGTGAAATTAAGGGCTTCACTGGTATCGATGATCCCTACGAGGCGCCCCATCATCCTGAGATTCATTTAAGTACGGTGAATAACACACCGGAAAAAAATGCTCGTCTAATTCTAGAATATCTTCAGGAAATGGGTTTCGTCAGACATAGTGAGATGCACAATGAATAATCCATCGAAGCAGATAGGTTCATCATCGCATTACGAATGGCAAATTCTCGGCTTATTCTATCCTGACTCGGCATGATGGTTAAGGAATGCCGAGTCGAAAACACTCGTTGAATTTGACCTGACAGGTTGAGAATTGTGGAGTTTTCACCGACCAAAATTCCGGATGTTATCCAAATAAAGCCCCGGGTGTTCGAGGATGAGCGCGGCTTCTTTTTCGAGGCCTACCAGTCCCTTCTCTTTGAAAAGTTGGGGATCTCTGTACGTTTCGTGCAGGATAACCATGTAGGTTCGAACCGGGGTGTGCTGCGCGGTTTGCACTATCAGATCCAACATTCACAAGGAAAGCTCGTACGTGCTATCGTTGGTAAAATATTCGATGTTGCAGTCGACTTACGCAGGAAATCATCAACCTTTGGTCAATGGGTTGGCGCCGAGCTTTCTACGGAAAATAAATTGCAGTTGTGGATTCCTCCGGGCTTTGCTCATGGCTACTATACATTGTCGGATTGGGCGGAGGTGCTGTATAAAGTGACCGATTTCTACGCACCTGAGTGGGAACGCGAGTTACTCTGGAACGATCCTTATCTGGCGATCGAGTGGCCAATTCCGCAGGGACAAACTCTAGCCCTTTCCGAAAAGGACGCCCGTGGCATGCCATTCCGCCAAGCCGAAGTCTACGAATAAAAGTATGTTCGTGCTGAGGGGTATGAGTCTTCTGCGAGAGAAGCTGGAAGAATGAAGAATGTTTTGATCACCGGGGGCGCGGGGTTTATCGGCTCGAACTTTGTTCGTTATTTGCTTCGTGAAGAACCCAAGGTGGGTATCGTCAATCTCGATAAGCTGACTTATGCGGGTAGCGAGTATAACTTGCTTCATCTGAGCACTCCACAACGGCATAAGTTTATCCACGGAGATATCTGCGATCAATCACTTGTGGCAAGCCTGCTGCGCGAGTACGGCATCGACACGATCGTACATTTTGCAGCGGAGTCCCACGTCGATCGCTCGATCATCGGACCGGCAGCTTTCATCCAAACCAACATCATGGGAACCTTCTCCTTGCTTGAGGCCGCTCGCGAGATATGGATCGAAGAGAACAGCATTCCGCTGGACGAAGCTCACTTTCATCACATTTCTACCGACGAAGTATACGGTTCGCTTGGTCCGCAAGACCCCGACTTCTCCGAGACGACGCAATATGCACCGAACTCACCTTATGCAGCCTCGAAAGCTGCCAGTGATTATCTAGTGCGCGCACATGGGCATACTTATGGTTTACCGGTCACGATTTCGAATTGTTCCAACAATTATGGTCCATACCAATTTCCCGAAAAATT
Organism: Anaerolineales bacterium; assembly: GCA_034430895.1. Lineage (GTDB taxonomy): Bacteria > Chloroflexota > Anaerolineae > Anaerolineales > E44-bin32 > WVZH01. The sequence continues at coordinate 7,320 of DAOUDW010000048.1, forward strand.
GATTCCGCTGATGATTCTCAATGCGTTGGATGGAAAACCGCTGCCGCTTTATGGAGATGGGAAGCAAGTTCGTGATTGGTTATATGTTGAAGATCATTGCCAAGCGATTTTATCCATCCTGCGGAACGGCCGCTTGGGGGAGACGTATAATATCGGTGGCGATAATCAACCGACCAATCTCGAGGTCGTTCGCAAGTTGTGCGCCATTATGGACGATCTTGCACCGGATTCAGGACCTGTCCCGCACGATTCGCTGATCACGTTCGTTGCAGACCGTCCGGGGCACGATCGACGTTATGCCATGAATATCCAGAAGATTGAAGCGGAGTTGGGTTGGAAGCCGAGTCGAGATCTTGAAAGTGGATTGCGTCAAACGGTTGCCTGGTATCTGGCAAACCGGGATTGGATCGAAGCCATTCGCGGTGGAGCGGATTATCAACGTTGGATCGATCAAAACTACGATCGTCGAGGAGATGTGACGTGAAAGGTATCATCCTGGCCGGGGGACACGGCACACGACTGCATCCAATCACAATCAGCACCAGCAAGCAGCTTTTGCCGGTGTACGATAAGCCTATGATCTACTATCCACTATCGATGTTAATGCTGGCGGGTATTCGGGAAATTCTAATTATTACCATGCCCGATCAACGGCTCTTATTTGAGAATCTTCTGGGCGATGGTACGAAGTGGGGCTTGCGTTTTACTTACACCGAGCAAAGTAAGCCGCGTGGCTTGGCGGATGCATTCATCGTTGGAAGTGATTTCATTGCGAATGAAAAGGTATGCTTGATTCTGGGTGACAATATATTCTTTGGTCACGACTTACCGGAGAAGTTACGGCGAAGTGCGAGCTTGGATTCCGGTGCGGTTGTTTTTGCTTATGAAGTGCGTGATCCGGAGCGTTACGGCGTCATCGAGTTCGATGAGCTAGGATATGCGATCAGCATCGAGGAGAAGCCAGAGAGCCCTCGCTCCAAGTATGCTGTACCTGGTATCTATTTTTACGATAAGCGTGTGGTCGAGTTCGCTTCTTCGCTAAAACCCTCTGCCAGGGGTGAACTCGAGATCACGGATCTAAATCTTAAATATCTGAAGCGAGGTGAACTACGCGTCGAGGTAATGGGACGTGGTGTGGCCTGGTTGGATGCTGGGACGCACGCATCCTTGTTACAGGCAGCCACCTTCGTGCAGACGCTGGAGGAACGGCAGGGGATGATGATTTCTTGCCCTGAAGAAATTGCATACCGCATGGGATACATTGATCAGAATCAACTACAAAATTTGGCAGAAGCAATGGCGCAGAATGCGTACGGTGAATATTTAAGGCGGCTAGATGATTGAGAGATCGAACAAGGTGGCGCCGAGAAAATGAATCTGGAGAACAATCGGATAGGTTGTTGAGTAAGTGAGGCGGTAATGCATCTTGTTTGATGAATCATTGTATGATCCTCTTGGCAATACTGATAGATTACCATCAGATAATATAAAAACGAAAAATGATCGAAATTTGTTTGTCTTGGAGCGAGGTCGATATTGCGTCGATTTGGATTGCTTTGGGATTTGGTTTCGAGCAATATTGGTGACCAAGCTGATTACGTACCCAAATCATTCACCTTTCATCCAAAATCTCCGGATGAAGCATTCCTGGCAATCGTCGAGTGTGATTTCCGAATAGAAATTACCGATGTGGAAGAGAACCGCGTAGCTGCATGGCATTGCATTCTTCGTGATGGGCATATTTTGAGTCCTGTCTATGACGGATTCCAGTTATAATCAACAAGATTGGTGATCGTAGGAATTGGACTGTTTATATGATAGTCAATCACGATTTCCGGTGGAGTTTGAAGCAGGGAGATAGTATTTTCCTTTTACATATCCCCAAAACCGCGGGAGCTACTACATATCGGTATATCATGAACAGGTTTCCGCCAGAAGAGGTTTTTATTGCTACCGATCGAGACCTAAGTGTATGGTTTGAAAATACGAATCTCGATCAATTCTCTGGCTATCGATTTTTCCGACAACACGCTGATTATGACTTTTATCGTTTCATTCCACGCAAACCAGTCTATATTACATTTCTGTGCGGGCCTGTCAATCGTCTCTATTCCTTTTTCAAACATATCCAGAGGGTTAAGCGTCACCACTTACACCAACTTGTTGTCGAGAAAAGTATGGGAATTGTAGATTTCATGGATTTAATCCCAGAACAGACATCTAATCAGCAATTACGGTTGTTAGTCGGGAACAGAATTTTTCATCACATGATGGGATGTGCTGATGTGCTAGAAATTGCGAAGATGCGTTTATGTGAGTTTGCGTTTTTTGGTATCCAAGAATGTTTTGAAGTATCTATGCGGCTCCTGCATTATATCTTTCACTGGGAAATGTCGGAATATAAATCAGACAACGTTGCTCCCGAAGAAGAATGCGAGTTGGATTTACGAGAGGATGAAATCGAAATCATCCGAGCGCGAAATCAGATGGATATCGCGCGATATCAATACTCGATTGAAATGTTTAAAAAACAGAGTTCGGATCATGGATGATTCCAGAACGATGTAGTGAAATTGACTCGAACATGGATAAAAAATTATGCACGTATCATCTTAATAACGATGACACGTTGTATTTCATTCAACACTCACATATAAGCACCCTGCCATTTGTTCGCATGGTCGAAGAGCAATTGCACGTAAAGGCTTTTTTTGCAGTACCGAAAGATTTCGATCTTGGCATAAATCACCACTTTTTCGTCGGCGATGCGAATATTTGGAAAAATTCTATTTATCCCAAAATAGATCGCAATCCGTTTTTTCTTACGTTCTTGCAGAATCCACTTGATTTCGTGATCGATAAGTATTGGCAGATTGCTTGCGAAATTCCGTTTGATTGGGATATTTATCCCAGACATTATTCTGAAAATCCGCGCATAGGATTTGAAGAATTTATACATGATCCATCCAATGCGCATTGGATTAATAACTATCAATCATCACAGTATCTCGAACTTTGTGAGGTATGGGACATTGGAGATCCTGATCGCCTATCAGACAAAATGAAGGAACTTCTGATCCGTGAACGTTTAGACCAGATGGCTTTCATAGGCCTTGTTGAATATCAGTACCATTCAGATGATATGTTCAAATTTACGTTTAACCAGCATTTTACAGAGATTATGGATTCTGAATTCCCCAAGTTAAAAATTGTGGATCCTGCCTTCCGAAAGGAATTACTTAAGCCGGATATTGTACGTGAGATTAGCAAACGTAACGATCTGGATCAGCAAGTATATTTTCAATCAAAGGAATTATTCTTCAACCGGTATCGAATGATGGCACATCGGCTTGAAGGAGAATTACATTGGAAGAGGAGATCTTTTGCCGGTACTCAGATTGTTACATTAAACGTTTCGGAGGAGCTCGGGCGACTACAGCGGGATACTATAGAATTTTTCCGAAAGTTACGCTTTAGGTTATTGCCTCATGGCAGTAGACTTGAAGAGCGTATATTAAATCTCTACAAGCATATTCGCGGCGACAAATTTTCTCAGAAATATCGATTACAAAAGGATTATTTACCCAGCCCTAAAGTGTACAATCGTTGGATTCAAGATGATGAACATTCATTTCATGCCTCTGGAAAAAACTTAAGCGAGATAAATTATAGTATCGTTGTTGTAACTACAGAGGAAAATAACTGTAGGGGATTACTCCATACCATTCGCTCTTGCCTAAATATAACTTGGACCAATTATGAAGTAATTGTAATTATTCCTGACGATAAACCATCCAGTAAAAAAATCCTCGATGTGGAGTTTGAAGGGGATGATCGTGTTCAAATTTATTCTGTTGATGCTACTGAATCGACTGGCACATCGAACCTACGAAAATTAATTGATCGAATTCGCGGTGAATATCTTTTATTCATCACATCGGGTGACAGCATCCATCAGGATATACTTTTATGGGTAAGTGATCATATCTGCTCCAATTCATCTTTCTGTCCGGTTGATATTATCTACTTCGATGAAGATAAATTCAATAAACATGGCATGAGATGTGAACCATGGTTTAAGCCAAACCTGTTTTCTCCTGACATGTTGTTAAGTGTGAATTATTTAAGGCATGGATTTTATCGACGTAAGCTTTTCTTGGAGAATTGGATAGAAGAAGCATCAATTCCTATTTCCTCGGCGGATGAATGGTCGTTAGCATTTCATTGCGTTGAGTGTTCAAGGGGGAAGATCGTCCATATTCCACAAATTCTCTATCATGAAATGATGTCTGATGATGCTTTGATGAATAAAAAGGATGATCACAATCGGGAAATTCAAGAAATTGAGGATTATTTAGCTCGATTGGGCAGAAGGAACACAGAAGTGATTGAGGCAAATGGAGGCGCATTTCGTGCAACGTGGCTGCCCAATAAGGAACAAAAAGTATCGATTGTGATTCCAACTAAAGACAAGTATAGAGTGCTCAAACGCTGTGTGAACGCTATTTTTGAGCGAACCAATTATGAAAGCTATGAAGTTATTCTGGTTGATACTGGAAGTTCAGACCAACGTGTTAGACAGTTCTATTCCCAACTTTCGACCAACCCACGAATACAAGTCGTTAACTTACGCGAAGAGTTTAATTATTCTCATGCAAACAATTATGGTGTCCGTTTTGCGACGGGTGATACATATCTTTTCCTTAACAACGATACAGAGCCACTAGATACAGACTGGCTGCTTGAACTCGTGCGGTGGGCGGAGGTTCCTGAAATTGGAATCGTTGGAGGAAAATTATTATTCAAAGATGGTACGATACAATCTTACGGCACGGTATTGGGGATGCTTGGGCACGCAAGGCATGTGTTTTCGGGAATGCCTGATATCGCTACAAGTATTTATGGAGATACGAACTGGTATCGGAACGTTACCGCTGTTACTGGCGCCTGTATGATGATGAGAAAGGATGTGTTTCAGAAAGTGGGGGGATTCAATACCGAGTATAAAATCGCCTTTAGCGATGTAGAAATATGTCTTAAAGTGCGTGAAGCCGGATATCGTGTTCTCTGTACTCCATTTTCTCGGCTTGTACACTATGAAGGTGAAAGTCGATCGAAATTCGTCCCCCTCGACGACATTAAGAAAGGCTTGGATAATCTTGGGGGGTTTATTAAAAGAGGAGACCCTTATTACAACAAAAATCTTTCATTGACAAGTGTGATTCCTAATTTGCGTGCATCAGGCGAGGTAGAGCCATTGCGTTTGATTTCTCAAGTCGCTTATCGGCGGGAAAAATATGATTACAAATCCTGATTCAGGTTTAGACTGTCATTTGTTGTATGTTGGTTTGTGCTTCGTATACCTTTTAGAGGAAAGATTTTTTACAATATTGAATTGAGAAGTCTATACCTATGAACGATAGGCTTTTTTTCCGGCTTAGCTACCTTCTCATAGGTTATTGAATTCGATTCCTACCAACTGGAATCAAACCATTGAAGCAGTGAGAGAGAAATGTCGAAACCTCTCCGTAATTTCGTGGAAATCAAAATGGTATACGATTGAATCTTATGATGGAAACAACGGGATTGATATTATCGTCCGATGATGGTTGATATTTTGCTTGCTACTTATAACGGAGAGAAGTGGCTTCCAGATTTGCTACAATCTATACTGTCGCAAACTGAGAAACGCTGGTCTATTTTAGCTAGGGACGATGGTTCAACGGATGAAACGATCCGGATATTAAGAGCTTTCCAACGTGAAAATCCCGATAGACTTCAACTTGTTGATGATGACTTAGGTAACTTGGGTGTATCGGGAAATTTCAACCGTCTGATGGAGATATCCAAAGCCCCATATATCATGTTCTGTGATCAAGATGATGTCTGGCTTCCAGGGAAAGTCAACATGACACTACAAAAGGCTCTTGCGTTGGAGAACAACTCGGGAAGAGATTTTCCCATCCTAATTCATACTGATATGAAGGTGGTAGATGCTGAATTGAATACTCTGGATGACTCGTTCTGGCATATGCAAAATCTGGACCCTGGAATAGGGCGAGAATTAAACCGCATAATGATGCAGAATGTTGTCACGGGTTGTACTGTTTTGATCAACCGCGCTTTATTAGACATTGCCTATCCGATTCCAGATGAAGCGGTTATCTATGATTGGTGGCTCGCCCTTGTTGCTGCAGCGTTTGGTGTTAATGAAGCGATACCCGATGCGACAGTTTTATATCGACAACACGGTTTGAACGTCCTGGGTTCAATTCAATGGGGGCCTAAGTATATTGCAGCCAAGTTGTTAAAAGCGTTTTCTGGAGCAGATTCACGAAAGAGATTAATCAACTCAGCTCGTCAGGCAGATACATTTCGAAATCGTTATAAGACTGATTTAAAGCAGAAACAAAACGATCTGCTACGGGCATGGGCAACGATATTCGATGTGGGGTGGTTCAAGCGTAGACTTCGAGTAATCCGTTACCGTTTCTTTAAGGTCGGTGTTTTAAGAACGATAGGGATTTTATTTTATGTGTGATTTATGTTAAGGAGAAGGTTTCTTAGACATCAGTCGGATACGTAAGTTGATGTATTGAATAAGAGAATTATTGTATGAATTGTTGGATTTTGTTGTTTCATTAATATGCACTCGTGACTATTGTCAATAATCTATAAAAAGCATACATCTGGGTATGAGTCGAGAGTGTGAAATTGCAGTACGAAGGAGATGACTTATAGAGAGGGATTTAAATTAAGAGAACCATCTTCAAGTGTTGATGAAAGAAAGCTTACAATTAGTATGCTAATCGTGATAATCGAATTAATAAATCAAGAAAAGATGAATCTGAGATATGCGTATCTTATTATTCGGTAAAAATGGACAGGTTGGGTGGGAACTGGCGCGTACGCTAACGCCGCTGGGCGAAATCGTGGCGGTTGACTTTCCCGAGGTCAATTTCAACGACCTCCAGGGATTGCGTGATTTCACGCTCAAGACGAAACCCGATTTTATCGTCAATGCCGCGGCGTATACGGCGGTGGATCAGGCCGAATCCGAAACCGAAATCGCCATGCGCGTCAACGGCGAAGCGCCGGGCGTCCTGGCGCAGGCGGCTGTGGACCTGGGCGCCGGATTGGTTCATTATTCCACGGATTACGTCTTCGACGGCGAAAAGGGGGCACCGTACACCGAAGAAGACGAACCCTGCCCGATCAGTGTCTACGGCCAGAGTAAACTGGCGGGGGACCGGGCAGTTCAAGAATCCAGCTGCGCCCATCTCATCCTGCGTACGAGTTGGGTGTACGGAGCGCGAGGCACGAATTTCTTTCTCACGTTTTTACGCCTGGCGCGGGAGCGCGAAGTCCTGCAGATCGTGGAGGATCAAATCGGATGCCCGACCTGGTGCGCGGCGATCGCCGAAGCAACGTATGCGTGCCTGGATATGATTGGCGAGGGATCGGATGGCGACCTGACCGGCGGGCTACATGCTCGGAGCGGGATTTATAATTATGTATCAACAGGAGAGGTTTCCTGGTATGGCTTCGCGCAGGCGATCCTGGCTTCCGATCCGCGAAGCGAAGAACACGTCATGCGCCAGATCGATCCCATCCCCACTTCGGAATATCCCACTCCCGCCCAACGACCACCATATTCCGTGCTTTCGCTTGAAAAAATCCAATCGGCGTTTGGTGTAAAAACAACTTCATGGGAAACGCAGCTTGCAAATCTGTGGAATTCCATCGGTTCCCGGCGTCTGATAAACACCTGATTCTTCGAAATCATGCTTGACACGATGGGTTGTGCTGCGCAATAATGATTTTGTATAAAGGCATGCGCGCAGGGGGATACCAGGTACCCTATAATGAAGATCGTTATATAAAGCACGGGTGGTATCGGGCAGCGAATGCGTCGGGACGCCTGTGCTTTTCATTTCACCTCAATAAGGTTATCTGTGTTGGTCTGAGTGGAATCTCTTTCTGAGAATTGAAAACTTACATTTCTCGTGTTGGTGATCTTTGTGGTGTACACGAAGTCTGCTTTACATCGATCACGACAACAGGAATTTGGATTCTCCAGATTAATTCTTGGTTTGATATCACGAGGGATCAATTCACTAGAAGTTGGACTGCACTTGCACTAGAGCGAAGCGTCAATGAACACACGAGGAGGACAAGAATGAAGATCAACGAGCGAAGTATTTTGTTTCGGCGAAATCGCGATCTATCCGGGAAGGCCTTCCGCATATTTTTATGCTTGAATTTATTTCTCAGCATGTTTTCCCTGGTGATCCCTTCCTTTGAAGCGGAAGCGGCGACGATCACCGTCAACACCACCGAGGATGAGATAAACAGCGACGGCGACTGCTCGCTGCGCGAAGCCATCGAGTCAGCCAACTCGAACACAGCCGTGGATGCCTGCACCGCGGGTACGGTCGGTATGGATACGATTAACCTGCCTGACGGGACATACGTGCTTTCGAGGGTGGGAAAAAATGAGAATGAGAATTGGTGCGGCGATCTGGATATCAAGGAGGACCTCGGAATAAGCGGGGATACAACGGACTCGACCATCATCGAGGGTGGCTCCGACTGGGACGATCGCATCATGGACGTTCCTGATCCCGATGTTACCCTGATCTTGGTGGATCTCACCCTGCGCAACGGAAACATCACTGGGGTTGGCGGGGGGCTGCGATTCCTGAGTGATCATTTGGAACTTCACCGTGTACGCGTGAAAAAAAATCAGTCGACGGGAAACGGTGGGGGCATATATATCAACGCCCAGGTTTACACCGATGTTGCCGATTCATTTATCCACAACAACATCTGTACGGATTCGGTATGCGACGGTGGCGGCTTCTACACGATGACGGAACTTTATTTGGACAATGTCGAGCTCTACCAAAATTCGGCACAGGATCAAGGCGGCGGATTGTACCTTGCAGATGCAGGTTATTCCCTAACAATAAACAATTCTACGATCAGCGCCAATCAGGCCGATCTGGGAGGCGGCATTTCCTCACCCAGACTAAATTTGTTCAAAAGCGAGATTTCGAACAATTCTGCGATCGTGTCAGCCAACGGAACGGGTGGCGGCATCTATCATTGGGGAACGAGCATGGTTCAGACCTGGAATACAACCATCAGCGGTAACCGGGCAAACGGCGATGGGGGTGGGCTGGCTTTGGTGGGATCGGGGAGTGCGAGGATCAACAATCTCACCATCACAGACAACGAGGCCAACGCCGATTCGGCGGGCACGGATTTCGGCGGTGGGATCTACTTCGATTCATCTCCATCCGGGGTATCCATTTCCAACACGATCATCGCCGAGAACCTTATCGCCACTGTGACCAGCACCGATCACGCCGACTGCACCAACGACGGTGGTACGCTGTACACCGAGGGTTGGAACTTGCAGGGCCTGCGCTCGTCGACGATGGCCTGCGATTTCAACGCTACCGGAGATATGCAAGGGACCGTCTCATCACCACTCGATCCAGAGCTGGGGCCGCTGGCGGATAATGGGGGTCCCACGAACACCCACGCCCTGCTATCCAGCAGCCCAGCGCTCGAAAAAGGGAATCCCGCTGCGACGGGTGGCGCCTTCCCCGCGTGTCAACAGGATGATCAGCGCGGGATCTCGCGCCCGCAGGACTTGGCCTGCGACATCGGCGCCTTCGAAGTGGAGCCCAACAACCCGCCCAACACGCCCAGCAATCCCAATCCGGCAGATTCCGCTACGGATGTCTCAATCATTTCTGACTTGGTTTGGGACGGCGGCGATCCGGACGGCGATCCGGTCACCTACGACGTGTACTTCGAAATCGGGGATACCACACCGGACGTGCTCCTCTGTGATGATATTTCAGATACCACCTGCGATCCGGGCGTACTCGCACTCGATTCAACGTACTACTGGACCGTGGTCGCCTCCGACGGGGAGGACACAACCGCGGGACCGATTTGGAGTTTTACGACTGACGATAGTCTCCCTTCTGTGCCGAATGATGATTTCGATCTTGCGGAGGCAATCGGCTCCGCGCCGTATACCAACGCCCAAGACACGACGGGTGCCACGGTGGCCGGGGACGATCCTTCGATTAAATGTATTGATGATACGCAGGGCTTCAACACGGTGTGGTATAGCTACACGCCAGCCTCGAACGGCGTGATCACGGTGGACACCTTCGGCAGCGACTACGACACGGTGCTGGCGCTGTGGACGGGTGAGCGCGGTGACTTGCAACGCATCACCGCCAACTGCGACGATGATAGCGATGGTACCCTGCAGTCGGAAGTGCGTGCGGGTGTCGCTGCAGGTACGCAAATGTACATCGAAGTGGTCGGCAAGACAGTCGATGATTATGGCACGCTGAACCTTTCGTTGTCGCAAGCTGCGAATCCGACCATATCGGCGCGTAATGGATCGTTCGAGAGCGACGCCGATGGGAATGGCATTCCCAACG
>DAOUDW010000049.1:0-132334 GCA_034430895.1 Anaerolineales bacterium
ATCCGCACACGTTATTTACCCTGGCAGGCCGTTTGGGAATATGGACCCGGCACCAAGCTCCCGAAAGACGTCATCATCGAAGACGAAGAAGATTGATTCGATTCACTCGTATTCGACGCATGACCAATGGTAAAATCAAACCGTTCAGGAGAGCGATATGATCAACGAAGATTTGTTAGAGATATTACGCTGCCCGGCTTGCGTTCGCGAGAAAGAAGGCAACCTTAAATTGGTGAAAGACGTCTGGCTTGTATGCCAGGAGCCTGGCTGCAATCGCAAGTACCCCATTAAAGACGACATTCCAGTCATGCTCATCGATGAGGGCGAAAAATGGACCGAAACGGCGATCGAAGATCTCCCCGTACCCCCGCCAGGGGATTAATGGGGACATTTTAAATCACCTCTCATCTCCAACACCAAAGTTAATAACAGACCGATCCCCCAACTGATTGAAATCCTTCAGGATGCCGAACGGCTCCTCGCGCGCCTGGCTGCTGACGCACTCGTTGCGATCGGCAACCCAGCCATCTCCGCATTGATCGAGACGATGCGATCATCGAACGCCAGCGTTCGAATCGAAGCGGCACGTGCGCTCGCCATCATGCGCAGCGATCAGGCCATACCTTGTCTATTCTCCACGCTGGATGCCCCTTCACCCTGGGTAATCTATTGGGCTGAAGAGGGCTTACGAAATATCGGAGCGGAAATGCTGTTTTATGGAACTTAGCCGGAGATGACCCAGAATACCCAGGTGGCTACCATACCTAAACCAAGCAGCAGCTTAATGCCAAGCGAAGCGCCACACCCCAACCCGGCTCCGATCATTGCCTGCGAGGCGGTTTCGACGTCTCTTTTACGAATGTACTCCACGATGAAAACACCAAGCAGCAATGCGATCACAGCACCAATAGGTCCTGTTGTAAAAAACGCCACAATAGCCAAGATTGCGCCGAGCAAAATCGCGCCCCCCGACGCACCGCCTTTTTTAGCACCGATACCACTGACCCAAAATTCGGTGGCCAGACCGGCCAATCCCAAGACGGATATCACGGAAAAAAAGATCAGCCCGTGCTGGCCCCAATCGATGATCAACCCATAACCCAAGGCAGAAACCCAAATGAGAATCAAATCCGGAATGACCGGAAAGACGATCCCGACCAGGCCCATCACCATTAACACGATACATCCAATAATGAGCAAGAATTCAGGCATGATTCTCTCTTTTCGTGATGATTTCCACGCCACCCATCCAGGGGCGCAGCACTTCCGGTACGACGACGCTGCCATCCGCTTGTTGATAATTTTCCAGAACAGCGATCAGTGTTCTCGGTAGCGCCAGCCCCGAACCGTTAAGCGTATGGACGAATTCGGGCTTAGCATCAGGCAAAGGACGATAACGAATCATCGATCGCCGGGCTTGGAATGATTCACAATTCGAGCACGAACTGGCCTCAAGCCATTCACCACAACCCGGCGCCCAGATTTCAAGGTCGAATTTCTTCGCCGCTGTAAAACCCAGATCAGCGGTCACCATCTCAACCACACGGTAAGGAATCTCGAGGGCGCGACAGATGTCCTCCGCATCGCCGACCAATGCTTCCAGTTCCTCGTAGGAATTTTCGGGTCTGCAGAATTTAAACATTTCCACTTTATCGAACTGATGCCCTCTTTTGATTCCTCGCACGTCGCGCCCCGCTGAAAATTTTTCGCGGCGAAAACAAGCCGAATAAGCTACATATTTCTTCGGTAACTCTTCCGCGGGTAGAATCTCATCTCGATGTAAATTCGTTACCGGGATTTCCGCCGTGCCGATCAGCCACAAATCATCCTCGACATCGTGGTAGATATTATCGCTGAATTTCGGCAGCTGGCCTGCACCCCACATACATTCTTCTCGCACCAGATATGGCGGGTAAACCTCAGTATAGCCATGCCGCTCGACGTGAAAACTGACCATCCACTGAATCAAGGCGTGCTGCAAGCGGGCCCCGGCGCCCAAAAGCACGTAAAAACGACTTCCGGAGAGTTTAACCCCGCGTTCGAAATCAATGATCCCCAGGTTGGGACCCAACTCCCAATGCGGTAACGGCGAAAATCCTAGTTCTGCTTCGCTTTTAGGCTCGCCTTCTTGCCGCACCACTATGTTTTCACTCTCATCCTTCCCCACCGGCACACTTTCATGTGGCAGGTTGGGAACCTGGTACATGGCCTCTTCCAACTTTTGTTCGGTGTCGCGCAGGCGTTCTTCGAGATCGGAAATTTGTGCGTTCACCTCGCGCATCTCCTCAATCAGCGGTTGGCGTTCTTCCTGATCTTTCATTTTTCCGATCTGTGTCGAGGTTTCGTTACGTTTTTGCCGTAGTGTTTCGACTTCTTGAAGGATTTCTCGTCTACCGCTATCGAGTGAAAGAATCTCGTCGATGGGCGCCTCTGCCCGTAATTTACCCAAAGCTTCTTTCACCTCGTCAGGATTTTCGCGAATGAAGTGAATATCAATCATGTCTTCCTCCTCGCACACAGAATACGCCCCCTCCTCCGCAGGACGAGGGGGCGCTCGTGGTACCACCTGCATTCACCGCCGCAGCGGCCTCAAAGCTGTAACGGGCGATCCCGGCTCCTTTACGGCAGTTTCCTGCCCCTCCAGGAGCGACGGTTCCCTGAGGGAACGACGGAGGGGATTCACCCTGAAGCCTCATCGTCTTTCACCTTGCGACGACTCTCTGAAGAAGCCCTACCGGCTACTGGTCTCCGTGCACGTCGTAAAATTGAGATTTTCCTTCGACCGATTATACAATCCCAAGTAGCAATGTCAAGAAATCACATCCCCGCAAACCAACAGGATTGGAATGAGGGCTTGGTCGGAATTATGGCATTGTTACGAAAACTTAATCCAATGGAATTGACATTCTGGCAATCTGCATTTATCCTCTCGATGTGAACGCGTGTACGAACGCCTCACTGGTAATCGTACCAAGCCTGGGATTCACGGAAACGACTTCCGTAAGCCGCCACAAACGAGAAGAACGACAAACCCCGGATGGTATTATGCCCTCTAAGGGAATTCGTTGCCAGGAAAGGACACCAGAATGGACATCTTCGAGAAGTGCCGCGACTATACCATAGCGCGCCAAATGCAAGCCGAAGGGCTTTATCCATACTTCCTACCCCTAGAAGATACAGAAGGCACGGAGGTTGTCATCGATGGGCGCAAGCTCCTGATGATCGGCTCGAATAATTATCTCGGGTTAACCACCGACCCCCGTGTGCGTAAAGCAGCCATGGATGCGGTCGAGCGTTACGGCACCAGCTGCACAGGATCGCGATTTCTCAACGGCACGCTGGCCTTACACAAGGAATGTGAACAGCGCCTGGCGAATTTCGTGGGTAAAGAAGCCGCACTGGTTTTCAGCACGGGCTACCAGGTCAATGTGGGTACGATCTCTTGTTTAATCGGACGTGGCGACGTGGTTGTCACAGACAAGGACGATCACGCCAGCATCGTCGACGGTTGTATGATGGCGCTGGGGGATATGCGTCGTTACAACCACAACGATCTCGATCATCTCGAACGCGTGTTGAGCAAGATCGATGATAAAACAGGTCGCATGGTTATTGTCGATGGTGTCTACAGCATGGGCGGCGATCTATCCCCGCTGCCGGAGATGATTCCCATCTGTCAAAAATACGGTGCCCGGCTGATGGTCGACGACGCACACAGCGTTGGAGTTATGGGTGGGGGCCGAGGCACTTCTGCACATTTCGGGGTTACCGACCAGGTCGATCTGATCATGGGTACTTTCAGCAAGTCCTTCGCCTCTCTCGGTGGCTTTATCGCCGGCGATGAAAGTACCATTCATTACATCCAACACAACGCCCGCTCCCTGATCTTCAGTGCCTCGATGCCCGCCTCGAACGTGGCCTCGGTTTTGGCCGCGCTGGACATCATGGAAACCGAGCCCGAACACAACGAACGGCTCTGGGAAGTCACAAACCGCATGCGGGATGGCCTGACGACCATGGGCTACAACACGGAACCCAGCGTGACGCCGATCATTCCCATTCACATCGGCGGCATGCCCGAGACGTTTATGGCCTGGAAGATGTGCTTCGAAGCCGGCCTTTATACCAATCCCGTCGTCTCCCCGGCCGTTCCTCCGGATCAATGTATACTGCGTACGAGTTACATGGCCAGCCATACCGACGAGCAGATCGACCGTGCGCTCAACATCCTGGGCGAAGTTGGCCGTGAATTGGGTTTGATTGACTGAAAGGGTTCTCGTTACCGGGGCGACAGGCTTTATCGGGTCGTCCTTATGCCGAGCTTTGATTTCACACGGATATGAAGTCCGTGTGTTGCATCGTCAATCCTCTTCTTTGCGCGCCCTGCAAGATCTACCCGTCGAACGCCACATCGGGGATATCCTGCGAGCGAACACGCTGCTTAAACCGCTCCAGAACGTTGATCTTGTCTTCCACGCTGCCGCACAGTCTGCCTACTGGCGCCAACCCGAACTGGTACGCCAGACGGCTGTGGATGGTACGAAAAACGTGCTCAAAACCGCAGTCGACGCCGGCGTTAAACGGGTGGTACTCACCAGTTCCGTCGCCGCTATGGGGGTTCCGCTGCAAGACGAACTACTTACGGAAAAACACACCTTCAACTTGCCCCCGAAACGATTCCCGTATGGTTACGCCAAGCTAGAATCTGAATTAGAAGCACTCAAGTACGCCGATCGTGGGATGGAGATTGTGATCGTCAATCCCAGCGTGGTGATCGGTCCAGGCGACCTCAACCAGATCAGCGGGGCAATGGTCATCGAAGCGGCACGTGGCTGGGGGTTCTTCTGGATGGAGGGCGGGATTAATGTGGTACATATCGATGACGTCGTCGCCGGCCACCTGGCCGCGGCCCGCCTTGGGCGTTCGGGTGAGCGCTACATCCTTGGCGGCGAGAATCTTTCACATCATCAAGTCTTCCGTACCCTGACGGAAATCGCCGGTCGACGTGCACCGTGGTTGAAAATCCCGACTCGAGTGATTACGCCCACCGCCTGGCTTTGCGACGTTCTGGGAAAATGGCTCCCACTGCCATTTAACGGCGCACAACTACGGATGACACGTGAATATCTCTACTGTGACACATCGAAATCGATAAATGAATTGAACGTATCGAATCCAAAGCCTTTCCGCCAGGCGGCGCAAGAAGCCTACGATTGGTACCGCCAACACGGATACCTCTAAAGAAACCAACATCCATCCAGGAGAAAGTAGATGCCGGCATTGCATGTTGAAAACTTCACCGTACGATTTTATGAGTGTGATGCTTACGGCCACATGAATAACGCCAATTATTTACGCTTCATGCAGGAAGCTGCTTTCGGGGCGACCGCGGCTGTGGGGCTGGATTACGCCACCTATCGGGAAATGGGGAAATTGTGGCTTATACGCGAAAGCGAAATCGAGTACCTTCATCCAATCCATGCCAACGATCTAATCGATGTACATACCTGGGTCGTCGATGCTCGTCGCGTCATCTCGCGCAGGGCGTACCACTTCGTTAAACCCGACAGTGAGAAGATCCTTGCGAAAGGTTACAGCGATTGGGTCTTTCTCCAGCGCGACAGCCTCAAACCTGCCACCATTCCAGCCGAAGTAATCGAAGCCTACATCCCTGAAGGCGGAACGGGGGAACGTATATCCCGCCAGCCCTTCCCAAGCCCACCTCCAGCACCGGCTGGTGCTTTCTCACTCAAGCGATGGATCGATTGGCGCGATTTGGATGGCATGCGCCATCTCACCAACGCCGCTTATCTCTCGTATGCCGAGGACTGTGCCATGCGGCTGGCATCATCGTATGGCTGGCCTTTCTCCCGCTGGCAAGAAGAAGGTATTGCCTTCGTCGCACGCAGGAACCGAATTAAATACCATCAGGCGGCTCGATTAGATGACGAATTGGAGATCCAAACCTGGCTCTACGGACTGCGCGCAGCTTCGGCTAAACGTTACTACGCGTTCTCACGCGCCAAAGATGGCGCACTCCTGGCACAGCTTCAAACTGAATGGGTTCTGGTTGATATCAACACGGGGAAACCGACACGTTTCCCCGCGCACTTTCACAAGGTACTCAGCCCCAACATCGCCAGGTAAAACAGCAATCGACTCTTTCTTCTCTCCAGTGTGTCACAAATTCAATCCGACCTTCGTTTCAGAGGATGAAGCCATAGATGTTCATATTCACATTTGTGAACAGGGAGACGAGCATGTCGATGCAAGACGTTCAAGCGATCATTATCCGCGCTGTGATGGATCGTGAATATCGCGAGTTATTCTTCCATGATCGCACTCGAGCTCTTGAAGGTTACGACCTGGCAACGATAGAAACGATCTGGCTTCATCGACTGAACCGAAATGAGTTCGATGCATTCGCGCCAGAAGTACGCAGCAGCCTCGCCCAAGGCGGCGGGCCAACCCCGATCGCGCAGCGTATCTACATATAAAAAACTCCCCGCAATTTATCCTGCGGGGAGTAAGGAAGTACGAATTCCGCGACGTCTTAGAGGTCGAGGCTCGCCATCTGCTCGTAGAATTTCCAGCGGGCGATCACATCTTCTCGTAGGGACTTCAACAACATTTCTGCCCGATCCGGATCCGCGGCGCGCAAGGAGCGGAAACGGTTTTGCTTGTAAGCGAACTCCTCGATGTCCTCTCTCGGCGGTTTGGAGTCTAGCTGCAGCGGATTCTTGCCCTGCTCGGTAAGCATCGGATTGAAGCGGAAGAGCGGCCAGAATCCACTCGCTTCTGCGTTCTTGTGCAGGTCGGTCGCAGTGGTCATATTAATGCCATGATTGATACAGTGACTGTAGGCAATGATCAGCGAAGGACCGTCGTACGCCTCCGCCTCCTGGAAGGCCTTGATCAACTGCGTCATGTTCGCCCCATAGGCGACCTGAGCTACGTAGATGTTGCCGTAACTCATGGCGATCGATCCCATATCCTTCTTGGGCATATCTTTTCCTGCGGCGGCGAACTTTGCAACTGCTCCACGCGGCGTCGCTTTGGAGGACTGCCCACCGGTGTTGGAATACACACCCGTGTCCAGCACAAGTACGTTCACATTTCGGCCGGATGCCAAGACATGATCCAGGCCACCGTAGCCGATGTCGTACGCCCAACCATCGCCTCCCAGAATCCACACGGATTTCGGGGCCAGGTAATCCGCCACATTGAGCAGATTGCGCGCTTCGGGTTCCTCACGGCCTTCAAGAGCCGCCTTCAACTCATCCACACGCGCTCGCTGGGCTTCGATCGCCTCCGGCGTGCTCACATCTGCCGACTTTATTTCTGCGACCAAATCGGCCTTATCCGACAAATCGACTTTATCCAGCAAACCTTGCGCGATATCCGTCAGCTTATCCACGGTCAAACGCATCCCAAAGCCAAACTCTGCGTTGTCCTCGAAGAGCGAGTTCGACCAGGCCGGCCCGCGTCCATCCGCTCGCGCCGCATACGGTGTCGTGGGGAGGTTTCCACCGAAGATCGATGAACAGCCCGTTGCATTGGCGATGAGCAGTCGATCGCCGAAGAGCTGCGTCAGCAGTTTGACATATGGCGTCTCACCACATCCGGCACATGCTCCGGAGAACTCGAACAAAGGATGCATGAACTGCGACCCCTTGGTTGTGAAACGGTTGAACAGCGTGGGATCCGGATCCGGGATGGAGAGGAAGTAATCCCATTTCGTCACTTCTTGCTCGCGGATGCGGGGTTGTGGGGCCATGCTGATGGCTTTTCGATCCGTCTTCTTGCCTGATTCGTCCTTGGCGAAAGCGGGGCATACATGCACGCATGCGCCACAGCCCGTGCAGTCTTCCGGTGAGATTTGCAATGTGTACATCATATTTTCAAATCCGCGGCCTTTGGCAGCTACGGCTTTCCAACCTTCCGGTGCATCGCCCTCTGCATATGCCGCGTCGTAAACCTTGGGTCGAATCGTGGCATGCGGACACACAAGCGCACACTGGTTGCACTGGATACAAACTTCAGGATCCCAAATCGGAATCTCAAGCGCGATGTTGCGTTTTTCATAGCGCGTGGTCCCAACGGGATACGTGCCATCGTTCGGCAGCAAGGAAACGGGAATCTTCTCACCGCGGCGAGCGATCATCTCGCCCGTCACTTTTTGTACAAATTCGGGCGCATCCGCCGGTACCGGCGGACGCATATGAATCTCGGAAGTAGCTTTCTTCGGAACATCCACCTGATGGATACGCTCACGGGCGAGGCCTGCAGATTTGATGTTCATCTCCACAATGGCTTTACCCTTTCTTCCATAGGTGTCCTCAACCGCCATTTCCATCATCTTCATCGCTTTGTCCTCAGGGAGTACACCTGAGATGGCGAAGAACGCGGACTGCATGATCACGTTGATGCGCGCCCCCAATCCGAGCGAATCCGCCAGCGAATAGGCATCAATTAGATAAAACTTGGCTTCCTTGTCGATTAATGCTTGTTGTACTTCGCGCGGCAACTTGTCCCAGACTTTATCCGCAGGATATTGACTGTTGAGCAGGAAGGTGCCACCCGGTTTTAGATTGCCGACAATATCCACCCGCTCGAGGAATTGGAATGCGTGACAAGCCAGGAACTCCGCCTGTTGGATCACATACGTGCTGCGAATCGGATTGGGGCTGAAGCGCAGATGGGAGATCGTCATCGATCCGGATTTCTTGGAGTCGTAGACGAAGTGCCCCTGGGCGAAGTTGTCGGTTGCCTTGCCGATGATCTTGATCGAGTTCTTGTTGGCACCGACCGTACCATCGCCGCCCAGGCCATAGAACATCGCCTGGTGTACACCTTCCGGCAACGACGAGAAGGTATCATCCCACGGCAAATTGCTGTGGGTCACGTCATCATCGATACCCACGGTAAAGTGATTCCGCGGAGTCTCTTCCGCCAGATTATCGAACACCGATTTTGCCATACCGGCGTTGAACTCGCGCGAGCCCAATCCGTAGCGGCCACCCACGACCAGCGGCATATCATCACGGCTGATTCGACCTGCTGTAACGGATTCGACGATTGCGTTTTGAATGTCCAGGTAGAGCGGCTCGCCTTCGGCTCCCGGCTCCTTGGTGCGGTCCAGGACGGCAATGTTGCGCACTGTTTTGGGCAAAGCGGCGACAAACGCCTCCCCGTCGAAAGGACGGTAGAGACGCACTTTGATCAAACCAACTTTTTCACCCTGTTTAGTGAGGTAATCTACAACTTCATGTGCAGTGTCTGCACCGGAGCCCATCATAACCACGACGCGCTCGGCATCTGCTGGCCCAACGTAATCAAACAAGTGATATTGCCGGCCAACGACCTTGGCGAAGCGGTCCATCGCTCCCTGAACGATCTGGGGAGTCTTTTCATAGAAAGCATTGACCGTCTCGCGTGCGGCGAAGAAAACGTCTGGATTCTGAGCCGTGCCACGGATCTTGGGACGGTCCGGGGACAGCGCGCGCTGACGATGTCGAATGACCCATTCATCGTCGATCATCGCCCGCATGTCATCATGAGTTAACTCTTCGATCTTCTGGATTTCGTGTGAGGTGCGGAAACCATCGAAAAAGTGCAGGAACGGAATACTGGATTCCAACGCGGCGGCTTGCGCGATCAGCGCGAAATCCATCACTTCCTGCGGGCTGTTGGATGAGAGCAGGCCCCATCCCGTCCCGCGTGTGGTCATCACATCGCTGTGATCGGCGAAAATCGAAAGGGCTTGCGCCGCAACGGAACGTGCCGCAATGTGAAAAACGGCTGGCGTGAGTTCGCCAGCGATTTTAAACATATTGGGAATCATTAACAACAGTCCTTGAGAGGCCGTGAACGTCGTCGTCAACGCGCCTGTCGTCAAGGCACCATGAACTGCACCGGCAGCTCCGCCTTCCGCTTGCATTTCGACGACATTGGGGACTGCTCCCCAGATATTGGGTTCACCATTGGCAGCTTTCGCATCGGCAATCTCGCCCATTGGGGAGGATGGTGTGATGGGATAGATCGCAATCACCTCATTCGTCGCGTAGGCCACATGAGCCGCAGCGGCATTTCCATCATATGGAACGAACTTTCGCTCAACTTTCTTTTTAGGCATCCTTAACTCCTTCTTATCGAACGATAACACGTTCGTTTTAAAGTCGCATTAATGCGCGTAAAAACATCTTGGACAAACCACCCTATACGATATTCGTCTTTGGGCTTTTGTAACAGTGTAAAAGAGCATTGTAAAGTGCAGGACACCTATCACTATTCCAGATGCGAGGTTTATTTGTTATGCTTTAATAGAGCAGTTAGAGGTAATTCGAGAGGAGATGAAATGGCTGATATTAAAACGACGTACATGGGAATCAAACTCGAGACTCCGATTCTCGTAGCTGCAAGCTCGATCTCCAGCTACATCGATCGCATCAAAGACGCCGAGAAAGCTGGCGCCGGTGCGCTGGTGATCCGCTCGCTCTTCGAAGAACAAATCCTTTTCGAAGCGTTACGCATGGAAGAGGAATTATCCGTTGGCTCAGAATCCTTTCCGGAAGCACTTTCCTATTTCCCCGAGATTAAACACGGGGATGCCAGCGAACATTTAATGTGGATCGAAAAAACGCGCGCAGAGGTAAAAATACCGTTAATCGCAAGCCTGAATGCGGTCAACCCGGGTTCCTGGACCAAATACGCCAAGCAACTCGAGGAAACCGGTGTGGACGCGCTCGAGCTTAATATCTACGCCGTCGTGACCAACATCGACAAGACCTCCGCCGAAGTTGAGCAGTCGATGTACGAGACTGTAGAATCTGTATTGAGCGAGGTCAAGATCCCTGTCTCGGTAAAACTCAGTCCCTTTTACACCGCCACAGCCAACGTGGCCTCCCAGCTCGACAAACGCGGCGTTCGCGGGCTCGTGCTCTTCAACCGCTTCCTGCAGCCGGACATCGACACGCAAAACGAAACCTTGATCAACGAAATGACATTCAGTTCATCGTCGGAGATACGATTGCCCTTGCGATGGGTGGCGCTTTTATACAAACGAATCAAGGCGGATTTGGCACTCAACACAGGTGTACACTCCGGTGTGGATGTAGCCAAGGCGCTTCTGGCGGGCGCAAGCGTCGTGCAATCGGCCTCTGCGCTGCTGCAAAATGGCACACCTTACTTGTCGACCATGCTGCGGGAGTTAGAAGGCTGGATGGACGAACATAGTTACAAGAATCTGGATGATTTCCGCGGCAAGATGAGTCAAAGCGAAGTCGACGATCCCTTTGCTTTTGAACGGGCACAATATGTGAAGTTGCTGCTTGGGCAGAAATAAATCGGCTGGTAAAAGCGATTATTCATAAAGTTACAATTCAAGTCCAACGAACAAGAAGACGCCCTGGTTGGGCGTCTTCATTTTTCCCGGAATCGTACCAACACATTCATTTCCTATTAACTTCGGATATCGATAACCCGAAGTGATGTATGTAAAGGCGAGACGGTGCTCAAGCTTCAAACCCGGGCTCAAGCACCGTCAAACCTTCAATAATGCAGTCCGTTGTGAATTTGAAACTCTACAACACCCTTTATTCAAGAGTTAATCCCAACGGAAGGTCCGAACGGCTGCCACAGCGCTGACCACAAACACACCCACCAAGACAAGAACTGCAGTCAGGTGCTGCCCCCATCCATCACCAAACCACAAACCACGCAGCAAATCCACCACGTAGGTGAGTGGAAGAAAGTCGGCCACACGTTGAATCGAATCAGGCATGATTTCCAACGGAATGGCGGCACCAGACAGGAACATCATCGGGTAGAAGAAAACCATCCCGATCACCTGCGCGGCCCGCGCACCCGGCGCCAGGGTTCCGATCAAGTATCCGAATGCAAACATCGCCAACCCGCACCAGACGACACCAAGCACGAAACTGAGCACATTGCCTTCGAAGCGCACATCGTGCAAAAGCCAACCGGTGGATACGAGAAGCACGATACCGAGTAACAGCATCAGCATGTTGGCGATCACGTCAGCAGCAATAAAAACGCGCGGACGCAACGCCGATGCTTGATAGCGGCGCAGAACACCCAACTCGCGATAGTTGCCGATTGTAATGGGTATGTTCATGAACCCGATCGTACTGAGAATAATCGCCGTGTATCCGGACATACTCACGTCCATCGATCCGTAACCGCCAAACATCGGCGAGGGATCGTTGCCGTAGATCGCCCCGAAAAGCAGTATCAGCAGCGGTGGAAAAGCCAGCGTAAAGAACGTGCCGATGGGTTCACGAATGTATAATTTTAGATTGATCCAAGTGAGTTCTTTCAAGCCTCGCATCTTAAACCTCCCGTATTTCCTTGCCCGTCAACGAGAGAAAGACATCCTCCAGCGTGGGATCCTGCGTACGCAGATCCCGAAAATCAGCGCCGGATGTCTCCAACCCGTGGACGACCGAACTTGTAAAACGTTCACCACTTCCATAAACAACCACACGCTCTCCAATTTGTTCCACGCGATCGACCAGGGGCATTTCCACCAGCGATTGAGAGTCCCAATGATTCGCAACGGTGAAGACCAAGCGACGTTCCACACCCAGCGAACGGATCAACGCTTCGGGTGTATCCAGGGCGACGATTTTGCCTTCGTCCATGATGAGCACTCGATCGCAGAGACGCTCCGCCTCTTCCATGAAATGCGTCGTCAGAAAGACGGTTGTCCCCTGATCGCGAATCTGGCGTACCATATCCCACATCGATCGCCTGGCGTGAGGATCGAGGCCCGTGGTCAACTCGTCAAAGAAGACCACTTGGGGTTTGTTCACCAGGGCCAGTGCGATAAACAAGCGCTGCTTCTGACCTCCCGACAGCTTGGTGAATGTCGCCTTCGATTTGGCAGCCAACCCAAGCCGATCAAGGAGAACCTGTGAATCCTCACACTCCGCATAGAGCGATCCAAAAAAGTCCAGCGCTTCCTGTACTCGAATGCGCAGTGGAAGCGCCGATTCCTGCAATTGGACCCCTATCCGCTCTGCCACTTCGAGGCGATCCTGCCAGGGCACATACCCGAGCAGTTGCACAGAGCCGGAATCCGGCTTACGCAGGCCCTCGATGCACTCGATAGTGGTTGTCTTGCCCGCACCGTTGGGCCCGACGATGCCGAAAATTTCTCCTTCTTCGACATGGAACGTCACACCACCCACGGCGCGAACCGAACCGTACTGTTTGATGATTTCGTTTACTTCGATTACCTTACTCATATCCTTCTCCTAGCATTAATGCATCGCATTGATCATGCGAGTTTGATTTATCCAAGTCCCCGCTGTTCTCTACGCCTTATGCTTTTCTTCGACCTCCGCACCACTTAATATCTGCTCCAGTGCTTCCACATGATCTGCAAAAGCCTGGTAACCTTCCTTTGTGGCCGCGACAAATGTACGCGGCTTACGCGCCACAAACGTCTTTTCTAAGGACACATACCCAGCATCTTCGAGCTTCCGCAGATGCGCACCCAAGTTTCCGTCCGTCAGGGATAGCACATCACGTAAATGTGTGAATTCCACCTGCCCACTCGCATCCAATGCCACCAGCGCGGCCATGATGCGCATACGGACGGGCTGGTGGATAATTTCATTCAGCATGCTCATGCTCGTTTGCCCTTCGCTTATTCACTTCCAGCGTTTCAAGATATAAATACCGCTTCCGAACATCGTACCGCCACCAAGAAACGCCATCCATAGATAATAAACATCTGGAAGCAGAAAGTATCCAATCAAGCCCAATCCGCTTACGAGAAGTCCGATCCAAGTAATGATGCGCTCAAGCCACAATCCCATGAGAACGTAGGCAAACATGGCGTACAATGCAATGAGCATCGAAATTTGCTCCATTTCCAGCGGCCAGGCTACCCATATCCAGAGAACCACGTACAACATAAAGAAAATCCAGATTTGCCAAATACGATGGCTTCCCGGCAGACGATAGCGTGAACCGAGACGGTAGCCCATGACCCCACTGGCAATGCTGCCGCCGATAGCGAGCACGGTCCAAATCTGCCCTGAAGTTTCGGCGTCAAGGAAATGGCTCGCGAGATAGCCAAAAAACCAGATCGCTCCCCATAGGATCATATGGAAGGGGGTACTGCCGGTGGCAATGGATGTGCGTATGCGGGAGCGCACCTCACGAATCTCCTGCAAGGACTGTATTGCCTCTTCACGTGAAATTTCCATCGTTACCCTCCACGAAATCACAATCGGATTTCGCCATTTCATTATATAGAGCTCTCTGTTTTATAGAGTACTCTAATACAATTAATATGTCAAGTCCTTCTTTACCCAATTAATATCCAGCCCACTTGCCGTACCAGTGGAGAAAAAACCACAACTGATCACCAACAGGCAACACGAAATGTGCCCGATTTCGTTCCGTGATACACTACGAATACCAGAGGGGAACCAAACGTGAAGAAGGCATCCAAAAACCTTCCTCGTCACGAGGAAAGAGCATTCTGGGTTTCCGCCTTACGTGCGGCTGCCGGTGTGGCGCGCAGAGACCTCGCCAACGAGGCGGATGTCTTCCGCGCACTAACCGAAGAATTAAGGCGCCTAAAATTGCGAGGTTCCGCTACCTTACTCACAGAAGATGGATTACTCGAAGTCCAATCCCAATCGATGAGTAATGCTGTAAGCCAAACGCTACGTCGACTCACCGGACTGGGAATCCGCGGGTACCGCTTCGACCCGAATCAAGTGGATGTGTACAGGCGGGTACTTGAGAGCGGCGAAGCCGTATACACAACAGATCGCACGGAACTCGTCAAGCAATTAACCCCGGAACAACTGCACATCTTCGTTCCCCGGATCATGAAGATCATCGGGGAAGTGCCGATAATCATTGCCCCACTGATTCTGTCAAATGAACCCATCGGCACGGTCAACGTCAGCGCCTCCTGGTTGGCCGAAGAAGACATCCCCATCGTCTCTGCACTCGCCGATCACATCGCCATCTCCCTAGGGCATCTGCGTTCAAGAAACGAGATCCAAGCCGCCTTGAAACGGGAAAACCTTCGCAATGAGGTCGCAGAGGCGATCACCAGCGCCCTCGATTTGCCCACCGTTCTGGAAACTACGATCCGTGTTGCCATCGAAGTTACTAACGCCGATGCAGGCGCCATCGGCCTCGTCGAACCCGACGGCATGAGCATCAGTTTCCCCCATATTATCGGACTCCCAGATGAAATCCGATTATCGACGGCGCCCGCCGAAACGGGTCTGGTTTGGAAAGTTCTCGAAACGCGCAATCCTGTACTCATCGCAGACTATTCAAGCCACCCAGACGCCAATCCAATCTGGGTTAAAGCAGGCGTTCGAAAACTCCTCGGTGTTCCGCTGCTCATCGGCGAAAAAACCATTGGCGGTTTAGGCCTTTTCATACTTGATGAGGGCCGTTCTTTCGGGAAAGAACAAGCCGACCTGATTCAATCCATCGGAAGTATGGCTGCCGTAGCGATCGACAACGCCCGGCTTTACACCAACATTGCCCAGCGAGCGCACGAATCGCAAGCGTTGATTCGAACGGCTCGTTCGATCTCATCATCTCTCGATCAAGAGACTGTATTACGTATGATTGCCAAGGAAGCAAAAGGCTTGCTGCACGCGGATTCCAGTCGCATCCACTTGCTCGACAACAAAACTGACCACCTGAATTGCATGGTTGCCTTGGGCCCGGACGCGGATGCTGTAACCAGCCTGGTCCTGGAAGTTGGCCAGGGTCTTGTCGGATACGTCGCTGAACGTGGCGAATCATTAATTATCAACAACACCGCTAACGACCCGCGCGGCGTGTTGATCCCTGGCACATCGAACGATGACCCGGAGTGCATGCTCGTAACACCACTAAGTATCCGCCAGCGGGTTATGGGCACGATGACGGTGCAGCGTGACGGCCTCGAACGCCCCTTTACGAATACCGATTTAGAGCTCCTCAATGCGTTCGCCACCCAGGCCGCGGTGACCCTGGAAAATGCGCACCTCTTTGGTCAAATCGCAGCACAAGCACAACAACTCGAAGCCGAAGTCGCAGAACGGACGCGCGATCTATCCCTCTCCGAAGCCCGCTACCGAGCCCTGGTTGAGACCTCACTTGCCGGGATATTTCAAGTAAACCCCACCGGCACGATTACCTATGTCAACCAGGCCATGGCCGATTTGCTCACTTTCCAGGCGGACGATCTAATCGGTAAAAATATACATGAGATTTTCCCTCCCAACCTTCAGCAACCCATTATGGAACAGTTCGACAAGAAGGATAAACAACGACATCCAAAACAAGAGATCTTCGATATCGAAATTCCTTCGGAACAAAATCGTCACCTCTCTGTCCTGCTCGCTACCAGTTTGATCACGGATGTGGATGAAAACCCGCAAGGCGTGAGCGGATTTGTTCTCGATATCTCCAGACAAAAAAATCTAGAGGCCGCTTTACAAGCCGAACGAGATCGCCTGAATGTACTGCTTACAAACATCGGTGACGCCGTAATGGTGACGGACATTAACGGAACGATCGAATATGTGAATCCTGGCTGGGAACGATTGAGCGGGTATTCGAAAGACGAAGCACTCGGCAAGCGGCCCAACATCTTGAAAAGCGGACAACACGACGAGGAATTCTACCGCCAGATGTGGGAGACCATTCGCGACGGGAAAACGTGGCGTGGTGATGTCGTTAATTGTCATAAAGACGGAACACTCTATGATGCAGCACTAACGATCACACCCGTTTGCAGTGATGCCGAAGAAGTAATTTCCTTCGTCAGTGTCTTACACGATATCAGCGCACTCAAAGAACTCGATCGGCTGAAATCTCAATTCGTCTCCGATGTTTCGCATGAATTGCGCACACCACTGACCAATATTCGTCTGTACTTGGATCTCCTTAATACGCGTATTGATGATCCCAACAAGGTTAGAGAATATCTGGAGACTCTACAGCGTGAAAGCGAGCGCCTGGCAAATCTCATTGACGATCTACTCTCTCTCTCCAGGTTGGATGCAGATGCCGTGCCTTTCGTCCCGGTTGCCCTGGACATCAATGAGATACTCACATCGCTGGTGATGGATCGTCAAAACCTGGCCGCGAAACGTGGATTGGATCTGCGCATCGAAACGATGAGCAAGATACCCCAGATCACCGGCGATGCCCGATTGCTGACTCAAGTGTTCACCAATTTACTAACCAACGCCATGAACTACACACCCGACGGTGGAAGCATCACTTTACGAGCGAGGAAAAGGCGTGAATCGGGAGACAATTGGGTCGTTGCCGAGGTGGACGATACCGGTCTCGGCATCTCGCCCGAAGAACAAAAGATGATCTTCCGACGTTTCTTCCGCGGCTCAGCAAGTAAAACAACTGGCGCACCCGGCACAGGACTGGGCCTATCAATTTGCATGGAAATTTTAGAACGCCATGGGGGACGAATTACCGTGGAAAGTGAGGGGGCTCCAGGGGAAGGCTCCTGCTTCTCGGTCTGGCTGCCGTTGAATACAAATCATTGAACCATCACATCAAGATTCAACAATCTCTTTTAACGACGTTTGGGCCATCTCAGCTTCAATCGTATCATTCCAGGCTTGTTCAGCGGAGCGGAACCGCGCACCCAACTGCGCTTCCGCCTTTGCCGAGCTGTAGCGGAAAGAAACAAAACTGCTGCGGACGACCTCCGGCGAGATGAATGCCGGCTTTCCGGCTAGCCGCAGGAGTGGAGCAATGAGCGCAGCTTGTGCCAGCGCAATGGACTTGGGCAGCCAGATGAAGGGTGGTGCTCGGTTGGCAGCATCTCCCCATACTTCCATCATCCTTCGGAGCGTTATCATCTCCCCCCCGATGAAGTAAAGTTCCCCGATTTTTCCTTTCTCGCCCGACAAGATTAAGGACTCAGCCACATCCTCAACATGACCAAACGTGAACCAACTCTCCGCGCCCCAGGTGATCGGTGGTAATAAACCCCGTATAAAAAGCCTTGCCAACTGCCCAAAAGCTGAGTGGTCTCCTAGCCCAACGACCTGCGCGGGACAAGCGATGACTACGGGCTCACCAGCCGCTCGGTGACGCAAGCCAACCGCATGCGCTTCACTTTTGGTGTATTCGTAGTAACTGAGGTGTTCTGCAGTACGCGTAAATCCTTCATCCGCAACTTCCCCACCCGTGTCCCCAAACGCCGTGGTGGATGAAGTGTAGATGGATTTACCTACGCCGTGCGAGGCGGCCATCGTCAATGCATTTTCCGTTCCCTCCACATTGACCGCCCACATCCGTCTTCTCATCCGAGGCGAGATACCCAACTCATACCAACCGGCGTTATGGAAGAACAGGTCGGGCTGGGTGACGGTAAACGCCGCGTCCAGCGAAGCACGATCCGTCACATCGCCCAGCACCAGGCTGGCTCCCTGCCCAGCGAGATCTCGCGCCGCCTCCGAGTCTGGCTTGCGTACGATTAACGTCACCTCCCAGCCGCGTTGGAGCGCCTTATGCGTCAAATGTTTCCCGATGAACCCTGTACCGCCAGAGATCAATACACGCATGCGCGTTAATCCTCACGTTCCTTTAAAAAAATCAAGATTTTGCCAACAACGATTGTAGAACAACGCGGACACCTCTCCAATCTTCTACCACGCATCTCGGGGCAGCGACAAGACCACGCGCGTGAAAACCCCTGGAGCACTTTCGATCGAGAGTGACCCACCGATCACCGCCATCATCGTCCCGTGAAAGGCCAATCCCTGACCACTGCCTTTCTGGTCGGTGTCCATTTCGACAATACCTGTGCCGTCATCCTCGATCAAGATCTCCAATCCATCCGGACAAGTGATCGTTACAAGGAGATTGAGTTCACCTTCGCCATCAGGTCCACGACCATGTTTGACCGCATTACGGATCGCCTCCCGCCCGGCAAAATAAAGCACCTCGGAAATGAGCGCGGGAATATTGGCGACTTCCGTCTCAACCTCTGCGCCAACATTCCAGGTGACGCGATCAAACGCGTGTTGAAACTCATCATCCAGCACTCGCCGCAAGGCACCGATCAAACCCATCCTCGACACTTCAGGCGCTGTTGTCGAACGTATCTCGCGCAACATGTCCGCAATCTGACGATGAACCTCTCCGAGCGTTTCAATCGCCCGCGACTTTGCCGTTTCACCATCAATCTGCTCGCTGCGTAAAGTCAACATCGCCGTATGCAAGCGAGGCAGCAGTTCATCGTGAAGCACCCGTCGCGTTTGTTGATCGATTACCTGGCTTTCGGCAAGGCGCTGTCGCTGCAGCATCATTAAGCGACTCGCCATTTCCGCACTCGCCCAAACGTCAATCAAACGCTCCCCGATCGTGCGAGCGATCTCGATCTCTTCCTGGGTGTACAAGCCGCCGTCGCGCTTTGCCCCCAAAAACAACACCCCGATCAATCCAAGTTCACTCCACAAGGGCACTGCGATATTGGCGCCTCCGTATTGATCCGGATCGAGTGCGAGCCAAATCACTTCCGGCGTATTGAAGTGATCCTTGATTTCCACGAGGGAAGGAAAAATCACCTCGGATTGCGCCGGATAACTTAATGGCGGTCCGGTGAAAGGCGACAACGGACCCAACGCCGCCAGATATGCCACGCTGGCTTCCAAAACGTCCTCACAAAGGCCATTGAACGGCGTCTCGACATCGATATCCGCTGACAATGTTTTCGACGATCGTAAGAGTTGATCGTAGAGACGCTGACTGACGACGAGCGGCCGCAGCTGCTGCATGTAGCGCTCCCGCTCGACGTACGATCGCCAGCTGATCCCGGCATAAAAAACCGTCATCATGATCGTTGCCAACAGCAAGCTGAATATCGGACGGAACTGCATAGTGATGCTCCAACCCAATAAGGTTCCGTAACCTGCCGCCAGTCCGATGGTTTGCTGCCAGTAACGGCGAAGCCCCCGTCGGGGCAGGATCTTTCCGGTAAAAACCTCGTAAGACACAATCGCCTGTCCTGTGAGTACGACCGCCAGACCGATCAACGAAGCGATGCAGAAATCCAACCACGCCAGGGGCACCGCCATATCCACGCGGAAGATGTCGCCTCCGATTCCCAACAGCAAGACAGCCATTACCCAAACAACGATCAGGCTGACGATGAGCAATACGATCGATGCGGCCGCCAACCAGGGTCGCGCCCTGCTGCGAGCGATAGCACCCATGACGCGACCCGTCGGCCCGGGCCGACGCAAGACGTCCAGGGAAAGCCCGATACATAAAACGAGATTCACGGGGTAGACGAGAAGCAGCATCGGAGGACTATCTACGTGCCCAGCTGTATATCGATTGCCGAATAAAGCGTGTGAGAACGTGGGTAATGGGTTGGCGAAAATGAAAATGACGCCGGTTGCCACTGTCAACAATACGGCCACGGGCAACCAGAAACGATGTCGGTTGTGTAAGGGGGTATCGACCTCATCCCAATAGCCCGTATACCAGAGCATGATGACATACCAGGCAAACGGCAGTGCGACAACGGGGATCCAGCTCAACTGCCACCACAAAGCGACACTTTGGCCGAATAAATTAAAGCCCAAACCAAAGATCGCCGAGTGCCCCAGGAAGAAAACACCGCCGGTTAACAATCCGCATCCAACAACCCAAACCCCCAATCTCCGGCGTTCTGCATTGAGTAAAACCGCCAATCCCAACCACACCAAGATGATTGTGTTGAAAAGGGAAACGGCCAATACGGCCCAATCCAGCGCGAATTCACCGGTCATCGGATCGATCGTCTCCAATTACCGTTCAGGACTTGTGACGGTGAGAATGCCATCGGGAAAACCGCACCCATGTTACATATCAACTATCATGCTCCATCTGTATTCGCGAAAAATCCCGATGCGACCGAATGAAAACGATCAGCGCCAGCAGCATCGGCATCAGAATCACAATCAGCATATGGACGCTCTCGATCGGTACGTTTTTCAGCGCCGCATACTCCTTTGCGGGAAAATCTACCAAACCGATCATCTCCTGGAAGTTCACTTTTAACAACGTCAAGATGGTCGACACACCCATGAAGACGAGATACAAAATGGAGCCCCACCACGCCCACATTCTACGTGCAAACACACCCACCGATAGAAGCACCAATCCCAGAATCACAAAGGCCGAGAGGGTGAATCCGTCCATCGCCACGAGAAAGGAACCCATAAAGGGAACCAGGCCGTTGAACAGAATTGGCAGGTGATGAACGAGCACGAAGAAGGTGAGCAGAATCCCATGCACAAGTATGGAGAGTGGAATTTTATCCAGCCTAGTTCGAATTGCATCATGCGAATCGAACGCCGCTCTGACGTCAGCTCGACGATAGAAATACAGCAAACCTGCAGGAGCAATGGGATAGAGCATCACACACACCAACCCCAACAACGGCAACACACTCGTGGATAGCGGTTTTGCCTGCAGCAATACGAGTACGAAGAAAACCACCAGCGGAACACCGACCACCATCCAGCACCACAACAACGCCTCAACAAGTGCCCGCGCCCAGCCTCTCAGGGTGAGATGTCCATAACCCAGGGGTACGAAAACCGCCGCGATGAGGTAGTAGCCCGCAATTTGCACGGCCACATTCGCGAACATCAAGGAGCCAAATCCAAAACCCGGGTAATGAAAACGCCCTCCCGATCCGAACAGATAGAAACAGTACATCTCGATCGGCCCCATCACGGCTGCGACAATGCCGATGACGAGAAAAATCACGCCGATCCCTTTTATCAATAGAACCAACTTTGATGTCTTCATTCGATTCGTCAATCTACTGCGTCTCCGTCACACGAGTAACTGAACATCGGCAATTCCATGCCTTAGGATTCATCCGTCAACGGCACCCACTCCCCCTTACGATTGGCGACCTTGAGGACGCCCTCGGAATCCCAGATGATGAGCTGTTCGCGCTGATAGATTATTGCCGCACGCGTCCTGGCGACCTTCTCGTCCGTAGCCGTCTCGACCAAACCCCAGGCGGTGTAAATTGCCCCGTTGATACGACTGACCGTGCGCTTATCGCGAAAGCCAAGTCGTCCTGCAATTTGCTCGTTGGTCAAACCTTGCGACAACATCCGTGCAACGTCCTGTTCGATAGGTTCCAGTAATGCGATTGGCGATTGTTCGTCCTTGTGACGCACTTCTTCGACGCGCGAAACGATCTCCGGATCGATGAAACTTCGTCCCGATATCGCGTCTTGCAGCAGTGGGATGATCATCTCTGGGAGTAAAAAGTTCGATTTGCGCACATAGGCGTAATGGCTCAGGATGCCCGAGCGCCGGAAATCACGATAGTAAGCATCTTCATCTTGTATCGAGTAGAAGACAACCGGTAAGCGCGGATATTCACGCCGAATGGCTACGGCGGCCTGGATCCCGTTCATCTCACCCGCCAATTGTACGTCCATCAAAACCGCATCGGGCGGCTCGTCCAGGCATCGTTCGACGGCACGCTCTCCGGATTCGGCTTCCGCCACGACGCTGACTGTCCCGGAATCATCCAACCCCTCACGAAGCGCTTCGCGCAGCGTTTCATTGTCCTCCACTAAGACAAGCTTCATCCGCGTTGTGCGATCATCCGCCATTTCTACTCCATTCAACCACGATCTTGCCGTTTCGATTGGATTCTCAGGCCTCGACGCATGCCTGTCAAGCACCTAGATGCGCGCAAGCGTGGACGTAAAGGGTGGAAGCCAGAAGGTTTGAAGATGTACCCTACATGAGAACAAACACGACCAGAGGAGCTTCCATGCAAAACGTCAAACGCTGGGTAATCGTGATCCTCTTCGCCGCTGCTTTCGCCTGGGTTGAAGCGGCTGCGGTGACCTACCTGCGCGTGCACATCGGTCGCGTCGAACCCTACCAGGCCGACCCACTTCCCATCACAGGCACACTCGGACAGATCGAATTGGTTCGCGAGCTGGCCACGTTAATCATGCTGCTTTCGATCGGCTACCTGGCCGGCCGCGACCGCCGCACCCGGCTCGCATATGCCATCCTGGCCTTCGGCGTCTGGGATATCTTCTATTACCTGTTTCTCCGCATACAGCTCGGCTGGCCACGGACACTTATCGATTGGGATGTGCTCTTCCTGCTGCCGCTGCCCTGGTGGGGACCTGTAATCGCACCGATGATCATCGCTGTGATCCTGGTCTTCGCCAGCTCCCTGATCGCCCTGTTCGATAGAACGGACTTCCAACTCTGTCCCACTTCGAAGGCCTGGCTGCTCTTCATCCCGGGAGCGATTCTGGCATTGATCGTCTTCATGCAGGATGCCCTGCGGGCCCTGCCCCACGGTGAGGAAGCGGTCAGAGCGGCGCTGCCCACCTCGTTCGCCTGGCCGTTCTTCGGTTTGGCGCTGCTGCTCATGTCCGCACCCATCGTGGACCTGCTCATGCAGATCCGCAACGCCGGATCTTCATCACCCCCCAGAGCGGCGTGAACGATAAGGGAAAACAAATGGTCGACACACTGACGGAAGACACTAGACTAATCCACACGCCCATCCGAACCTTACCCCAACACATCGGCATCATCATGGATGGCAACGGACGCTGGGCGCGCTCCCGTGGTCTGCCGCGGCACGCCGGACACCGCGCCGGCGTCGAGAATCTGCGCCGCATCATCCGGGCTGTGGCCGAAACCGGCATCCCCCATCTCTCGATCTACGCCTTTTCCACGGAAAATTGGAAACGCCCCAGGGGAGAAGTCAAACGTTTGATCGCCCTCATCGACCGCTCGCTGCGACGCGAGCTGCCCGAACTCCATCAGGAAGGCGTTCAACTACGTCATCTGGGCAGCCTGGATGGTCTGCCGCGTTCCACGCAGCGCAACGTGCGGAAAGCGATCGAACTCACCCGCGACAACCGCAACCTGATCCTCAACATTGCCTTCAACTACGGCGGTCGCGCGGAGCTTGCCAATGCCATTCGGCAGATCCTGCAGGAAGGAGTTCCCGTACATTCCATTTCCGAGACGCTCGTCGAACGGCACTTATATACCAGCGGGCAGCCCCATCCGGATTTGATCATACGCACAGCGGGAGAGAAGCGTCTCTCCAATTTCTTACTCTGGCAGAGCGCAGGTGCCATGTTATACGCCACCAGAGCGTACTGGCCGGATTTCGATGAAGATAAACTCCATCGGGCATTAACATATTACGCGGGTTCTACCAGGGAGTGAGACATCGCAATACATAATTCGTTTTTTAACATGTATTACATATCTCAAAAGCAAAATATTTTTCCAAGCAGGTTCAGGAATTCATGAAAGACAAGATAACTGCTCATATTGGATTTAGAATCCTATTTCTTGGATTATTTATCCTTATGTTTTCAGCATGTACCGTAGATCGAGATTTCAAAATCGATCGTTACTTCTCACTGGTAGATCTGTTGATTTCTGAACCAGATATGCCGTCCGGTTGGAGTGTTGAACACCCAAATCCTGCCAACAAAGACGCCAACTTTCATGCGAAAGAAGGTGTAGCGATTATTTTTCTGGCAAACACAGAAGTTCGAAAAGCCTCGGCTCATGACGTGTATCGATACAAAGATGAGAAACAAGCCAGTAAATACTTCGAGCGATATTTTTTCCGATCAGTAATCGGCAGTGGTGAGTTTATTCCACAAGAATGGAATCCCCCTAATATTTCTACTGATGAACAAACTATGAAATGTAAGTGGGCCCGGGTTTATACCGAATCCGAACAGTATCTGCTATGTGAATGGGCGGGACGATATGAGGAATACATTGTTAGTTTTCAAGCCTGGATTCTTCCAGAAATGATGACAATGGATGAAATGGGGTTTATCGTCGACAAGATTGACAGTATCATGGTTAAACATTTCAACGACTGAGCAATCTCATTCGATCGATTACAATCTTCACACTATTCTGATAACAAGAACAATGAACTTATTAAAAATCGCCCATAACCATCAGCTACCTAAGCCGCGACCACGAACGACACGCCCACCAACCCGGCGCCCGAATGTACAGAGAGTCCGGCCGACATCTCAGCCAGCAAGATCTCCTGCGGACAATCCATACTGGCGCGCAGCTGCGCTTCGAAGTGCTTCGCAGCCTCTTCTGCGGTGACGTGGATGATCGCCATGCGTTCGAACGACTTTCCGGCGGAAGCTTCCACAATGAGTTCGATCACGCGCTCGAACGCTTTCCCCTGCGTACGCACTCGTTCCAAAAGATCGAGCTTTCCGTCCTGAATTGTAAGGATCGGCTTTACGTTGAGGACATTGGCGATCCCCGCCGCAACATGCCCTACGCGACCACTCATCGCCAGATACTTCAATGTCGCCAGGGCGGCATACAGCTGCGAGCGCGCCCCCACATCCTGCGCATAGGCGATGACCTCTTCCTTGGATGCGCCATCTGCAGCGGCTTCCGCCGCAGCCAACGCCATGAAACCCTGGCTCATGCTCAAGGTGCGCGTATCGACCACGGCGATGTCCTTCCCCGGCATCGAATCGCGCGCCGTGCACGCCGCGCTGTAAATTGCGCTCACCTCGCTGCTGACACTGAAACATACAATCGTATCGGCACCCCCATCCATTACGTCTTGAAAGGTCTGCATGAAGACACCGGGCGCAGGCGCGGAAGTCGTCGGCAATTCTCCCTCCCGATCGATGCGCTCAAACAGCGCTGCATCGTCGATATCCACGCTGGTACGAAACGTCTCCTCCCCGAAATGGACGTTCACGGGAACCTGTACGATATTCCATTTTGCGGCCACATCCTGGGGTAAACTGGCGTCGCTGTCGG
The DNA here is from genome assembly GCA_034430895.1 of Anaerolineales bacterium. Taxonomy (GTDB): domain Bacteria; phylum Chloroflexota; class Anaerolineae; order Anaerolineales; family E44-bin32; genus WVZH01. Next base: position 25,855 of record DAOUDW010000049.1, read on the forward strand.
TGACGATCGCAATTTTTGGCACGTTCTCATCCTCCATTCGCATCGTAGATGACAACACCAAATCAGAGGGGGAGATGCCGCACGTATACGCCTTCTTGGTAAAATGACGCTAGAAACAGGACATCATCCGAAGTTGTTAACAGCCATGATTGAAATTAAAAACCTGCAGAAAACCACGGGGCAGCGCACAACGGTCGACATCTCGCTGTTAAAGATCATCCCCGGCCAGGTTGTGGGGCTGGTCGGACCCGCAGGTAGTGGAAAAAGCGAACTGCTCGCCATGCTGACGGGCAAATCGCGGCCATCCACAGGCACGCTGCGGGTAGCGGATCTCGATCCCGTCGCCGATCGCCAACAGTACAGCCGACGAGTCGGCTTTCTCTTCGCCGAAGATGGGCTTTACCAGCAGCGTTCACCCTTCGCCAACCTGCAGTTCCACGGCAAACTGCACGGCCTGCCAAAATCCAAGGTGCAGGAAACCCTGGGTCGAGTCGGACTCGCCGATCATGGCAAATCCAAATTGGACAAGCTTTCAACCAGCCTCAAACGCCGCCTGGCCTTCGGACGGGCCATCCTGCACGATCCGGAAGCCTTGATCCTGGAAGAACCGTTTGCCCGCTGCGACAAATCATCGATCGACTTGCTCTCCGATTTAATTCGCGCCCTCGCCGAGCTTGGGGCGGCGGTGCTTGTCCTGGCAGACGACAGCACGCTGCTCGAACCTATTTGCGACACGATCCATACACTCAATGAGGGACGTATCCAGTCGACACGCAAACCTGGAGAGTCCCGTGAAACGAGTTTGCCCTTCAAAATCCCGGTCAAACTGGAAGGGCGGGTCGCCCTGATCAATCCCACCGACATCATCTACGCCGACGCCGAAGAAGGACGAGCCGATCTTCACACCACCGATGGCGAGACGCTGTCCACGCAGTTCACACTCTCCGAACTCGAAGCGCGTCTGGCTCGCAGCGGATTCTTTCGCGCCCATCGCGGCTACCTGGTCAATTTGCAGCACGTAACGGAAGTGATCCCCTTCACGCGCAACAGCTTTTCCCTGCGTCTCGACGATTCGGAATCCACACTGATTCCCCTCAGCAAGACCGCCGCCGCCGAACTCAAAGACCTGCTTGGCTATTGATTCGGATACATAGATTGCGAAAACCCCGCTTCGCATTAACACAATTTTGTCCAAATCGGGCTTTTTCTACGAAATATCAATCCTTTTTTCCTCTCCATTGAACCCTTACCGTGCGCCATTCAGCTTCGATAATCTGCCGTTCGGCGGTTTTTTATTGCAGTGCCCTCGAAATATCTATATCGTTGGGCCAAATCCAAACGCTGCCCGAAGCAATCCGATCGTATGCGGCGGTAAGGAGTTACACACAATGAAAGCGATTCAAGTCAATGACCTGCACCGCTATTACAACGGCGTTCAAGCCGTACAAGGAGTAAGTTTCGAGGTGGAGTATGGTGAGGTTTTCGGTTTTCTCGGCCCCAACGGCGCCGGAAAATCGACCACCATCAAAGTCCTCACCGGGCAGCTGCGGCCGACCTCCGGCTCTGCCCAGGTCGTCGGCTGCGACGTTGTGGAACAGCGTCAGCAGCTGAAACCGCAGATCGGCGTGGTCTTCGAATACCAGAATCTATACGAACGCCTCTCGGCGAAAGACAATCTGCAATTTTCTGCACGATTGTACGGCGTGCCCAGGCGCCGTGTCGACGAGACTCTGGAACAGGTCGGCCTGCTGGATCGGGCGAAGGACAAAATCAAGACCTACTCCAACGGCATGAAGCAGCGCCTGCTGATCGCCCGGGCATTGTTACATCAACCCAAGGTGCTCTTCCTGGATGAACCGACTCGCGGCCTGGATCCGGGTGTGGCGCGCGGAATTCGTAAAATCGTGGAGCAGCTCTCGGATCAAGGCGTGACCGTATTCCTCACCACGCACTATATGGAGGAAGCCGACCGCTTGAGCGACCGCGTGGCGATCATCCACAAGGGCAAAATCGTGGCCATGGACACACCGGACGTACTCAAAGCAAAACACGGTGAAAGCCAAAACGCCACGCTGGAAGATGTCTTTATCAAACTCACCGGAAATGAACTATATTGATCGAGCAGGATTGTAAACCATGCAGAAAGTCGTGTTCTACCCAGTAACTATCAAATTCCTGCGTAGAAAGGATCGATCCAATGGCTAACCAAAACAGTGCGGGCACGAAGGTCTCGAAGTGGCAGCTGATCTGGGCCATCGCAAGCAAGGACTTTATCGACGGACTGAAACGCCGTCAAATGCTGAACTACATCCTCACGATCATCTTCCTGTTGGCGCTGTACCGCTTCTTGCCCATCATCGGAAACGCCGACGCGCCGCCGCTGCTGGTGGTATTCGACGGCGGCGAATCGGAACTAATGCAGAGCCTCGAACTCAGCGAAGCCGTCCAGTTGCGCACCGCCGAGTCCGACGATGATTTGCTGTATAAGGTGGGCACCGAAGACCGTAAGACGATGGGCCTGGTCTTGCCGGCGGATTTCGACCAGCGCGCAGGCAACAGCGAAGCGATCGAGTTGGAGGCTTATATCGATCATTGGGTGAGCAGCGAGGACGAAGCCGCCATGAAGACGGGTATCGAAGCCGAGATTGCCAGATTGTTAGGTACGGCCATCGACCTTCGCATCAAACGGGACTACCTGACGCAGCCGGACAGCGGCTTCTCCTTTTACATCGCCTTCGGGCTTTTGGTCGTGATATGGATAATGGGCATGATGGTCACCCCGCAGCTCATCGTCGAGGAGAAAACCAACCGCACGATCGACGCCCTGCGGGTTTCGCCAATCACGGAGACGGAACTGCTCACGGCCAAAGTACTGGTCGGGGCCGTGTACTGCATCCTGATGAGCAGCGTGGTCCTGGTTGTTTACGGCAGCTTCGTGCTGCATTGGTGGGCCATGGCCGGGGCGATCCTCTGTGGGACTTTTTTCATCGTATCCATCGGTTTGCTCCTGGGCATTAAAATCAACGATGCGCGCCATATCAATCTGTGGACCTTCATCATTTTTCAACCGCTGCTCATCAGTATGATTCTGGGCATCTTTGAGGCCGTCTCCCCAGGACTGCGGGCTGCCATGCGCTGGTTGCCCACGGTTGCCATGGGCAACGCCGCAGCACAGTCTATCGCTGCCAACGTTGATCTGGCTGCCTATCTACAATCCCTGCTCATCATGATCTTGTGGGGTCTGGCCTTTTTCCTGTTCGACGCCTGGCTGCTGCGCCGTATGGAGCAATAGAGTACGAAAGAAGATTTTCAGGCACTCGAGATCTACCAAGGAAGGATCACATGCAGAACAAAGTCAATTTTCGAATGGAAGGGATACGCATCGTACTGTCCATAGCCGGTAAAGATATATTGGACGCTTTTAAAAATCGCCTGACCATATCGATCATCCTGGGTGTGGGCATGATCGTGCTTTCCGGACAGCTGCTGCCGCTGGTGATGAAACTGCGTCCCGAGCAACGGGCATATGTGTTCGACGAATCGGGATCGACGTTCGTACAGGAACACCGCCAGGGGGACGGATTCCGGCTCATCCCCATGTCTTCATTGGAAGCCATGCAAGAACAGTTCGCTGCAGCTTCGAGCAGCTCGATCGGCCTGGTGCTGCCACAGGATTTCCTCGAAAAGCTGGAAGGACAAGCTCCGGTCGAACTGCAGGCATACTACGCGCATGCCATGCGCGGAAAGCCAGTCAAGGAATCAATGGCATTTTTTTCCGATCAGCTCAGCGAGATACTCGAACGGCCGGTTAGCCTTTCCTGGGAAGGTAACGTGGTATACCCCACGTTGAAGTCGGGGGGACATCCTTTCATGGTCAGTATTTCACTGGTCGTGGCGATACTCACCATCGGTATGGCGCTCGTTCCGCTGCTGATGATCGAAGAGAAAGAACGCCACACCATGGAAGCGCTGCTGGTTTCGCCAGCCAGCTACGGGCAGATCGTTGTCGGGAAAGCGTTGTCGGGGTTGTTTTACTGTTTCCTCGCCGTGGCGGTGGTCTACACGCTGAACGTCCGTTTACTGGCCAACGGATGGCTTGCGCTGCTGGCCGTGCTGGCGGCCGCCTTGTTCACCGTTTCATTGGGACTGCTCTTCGGTGTGCTCTTCGAGCAGCAGGCGAGCATGAACATGGTCATGGGTTTGACCCTGATGCTCTTGATGGTGCCCGTGATCCTGGCCGCGACCTCCACAGCCAATTATCCACCGCTGCTGCAAACCATCCTGCCCTGGCTACCTTCGGTCGCCATGGTCGAACTCTTCAGCGCTTCGTTCTCGAAAACACTCGATGGGGGAACGCTGCTGGTAAACTTCAGCATCCTCGCAGGATTGGCGCTGCTGCTCTTGCTGCTGGTGACTGCACGCGTACGTAGGATGGATCGTTGAACATCCGAATGGTGAGTTGAACATCTGGATGAGGATTCTGAAGCGTGGAAATACACAACCAAGAGAAACGCCCAGGCTTTCTGCCTGGGCGCTCTCATCACTGAAGATGGATTGGTTCACATGCCCGAACCAAACGGAAACCAAGATGATCGAATCCGGCCAGGGATTCGTCGATACTGTTTACGGCTATCGTTCGCGCAGTGGTCCGGTTTCACGGATACGCCGCACCATGCGTTCCACGGGTTCTTTATTGGGATCGGTCTTGGGACCGAAATGCCAGCGACTCTGGGCTCGCTTGGTCTTCAAGCGCACCTTCAAACCGTAACGCTTCATACCTCGGATCTGCAATATCTCGGAATTCATCCTGTCAACCTCCCTCCGTGCCGCTTACACGGGAATCGTTGCCAACAAAGATGCAATTCTCGTGCCAGAGTGAGGGTTTTCCAGCGCGACAGCGCTGGTATAAATTCGTATTCTATATAGGAAGACGTTAAGTACCCCGAATCGGTTCCCGACAGATTGTCAGGCGAGGGTCAGGCCACGGTTGGCATCAGGGAAACGAGATGGGTAAAATGGAATATATCAGAGGTTAGACATGCAGGAGGAAAATGCCGTGTCTCAAACAGAACGCCATCATCCCTGGTTTATGTGGCCGTTTGTTGCCGTGTGGCGCCTGGTGGGCTGGATATTGGGATTGACCGGTCGTTTGCTTGCCATCGTGTTAGGGATCGTGATGATCATTTTTGGCGTTCCCCTCAGCATGACCGTTATCGGTGCCATCTTCGGCGTACCACTTATCATTCTCGGGGTATTGCTGCTTCTGCGGGGTTTCTTCTAGAGTAGCGTACGCTATTCCCCCAACATACGTACCGCTTCAACAATGACCTGCACCGCCCGGTCGATTTCCGCGACGGTGTTCATCTTTCCAACGGAAAAGCGTACCGTTCCCATGGCATATTCCATTGGCACGCCCATCGCCTGCAGCACACTGGAGACGTCCACCCCTTCGGCGTGACAGGCCGCGCCTGCGGAAGCCGCCACCCGATCGAAGATCTTCGCCAGCAAGGTGTTGGCTTCTATTTCGCGAAATCCCACGCTCAACGTGTTCGGCAAACATCGATCGGGATGCCCATGGAGACGTATGGAATCGGGATCATCAAATCCAGCCTGCAAACCCTGCCACAGCCGCTGGCGCAGAGCGTGCATGTGCGCAGCGTTTTCGGCCAGATCGGCTGCTGCGATCTCGGCCGCCTGACCCAGCCCGACGATCTCGAGCACGTTCTCGGTACCGGGGCGCCGCCCTGCCTCGTGATCGGCGCCATGCATCAACTTCTCCAAATTCACACCGGAACGGATATACAATGCGCCGACGCCTTTCGGCGCGTAGAACTTGTGGCCGGCCACGCTGAGCAGATCGACCCCCAGCTCATCAACCCGCACGGGGATTTTGCCCAGCGACTGCGCCGCGTCGGTGTGAAACAAAACACCTCGTTCGCTTGTTAATTTGGCGATCTCTTCTATGGATTGAATCGTGCCCACCTCGTTGTTGGCATGCATGATCGAGACCAGGATCGTCTCGTCCGTAAACGCCGCTTCGACCTGCGCCGGATCGACCTGGCCGTGCCCATCGACGGGCAGCACGGTGATGCGGAAGCCCTGAGACTCTACATAACGGCAGGGTTCCAACACCGCCGGATGCTCCACGGCCGAGGTAATGATGTTACCGCCGCGCGCGCTGAATGCTTCAGCCGCGCCGCGGATGGCCATGTTGTTCGACTCCGTGCCGCCGCTGGTGAAGATGATCTCACCGGGCTGGCAGCCGAGCAGACCGGCCACCTGGCGGCGCGCCTTCTCGACCGTCCGGCGCGCATCGATGCCGTACGGATGCGCGCTGGAGGGATTGCCGTAATGCCCATGGAGATAAGGCGCCATCACCTGCGCCACGCGCGGATCGACCGGCGTGGTGGCGTTGTGGTCCAGGTAGATCGGCATTTCGGGCATGAGGCATCGCCTCCAATAGTGCATCTATACCCATGGTATCAGATTCAACATTATCTCGTTCAATCATCCTGAGCGGAGGGCGAAGCCCGCAGTCGAAGGAGCACCTTTCTACACCACGCAGGTAAGATGAAAAGGTCGAATGGATGAGTCAAATTCCATATCGAGGGAATTGCATCATTCAGCGGCCCTTACCAACTGCGCACTCACGATCAAACTCACGGGCCGCATTGCCTGGGGTGTGGGGCGGGCTGCCGCACCACATCCCCCCTCTGGGGGGATGATAGGGGGGAGAATAACAAAACTAAACTGTCAACTTTGAAGGTATCTTCAACAACGGATATCGAGAAAGATTGTTATCCATCTCAATGCGAAAGCGAAAAGCCCGTCCTTCGACTTCACTCACCAAAATACGGCTCGTTCCGATCAGGATGATGAGTTGAGGGAGAGGGAATCGCCACATCTTCCCTGACATCCACCCCGATTCCATTTAGAATACATACGATCCCACACCACCAGGAAGGGACGTTCCGTGCAAGCCACATTCATGCACCTCGCCGACGTGCACCTCGGCTACAAACAGTACGGCAGCGAAGCGCGCTTCAACGACTTCGCCCGCGCCTTCGACGCCGCCGTAGACGTGGCCCTTGAGCGGCAGGTGGACTTCGTCGTGCTCAGCGGCGACCTGTTCCACAAATCCGCCATCGACCCGCCGACCCTGCTGCAGGCGGTCAACCGGCTGGACAAACTCAACCAGGCCGAGATCCCCGTCGTGGCCGTCACCGGCAATCACGACCGCGCCCGCTACCGCGACCCCTTCCGCCGTTCCTGGCTCGATTACCTATCCGAACGCAGCCACCTGATCTTGCTGCGGCCATCCTTCGAAGAAGAGACCATCCAATTCCCGCCCTGGGATGGAACCCATGGCGGCTTCATCGAAATCAACGGCGTGCTCCTGGTCGGGCTGCCCTATTTGGGCTCGACCATCGACACCGTCCTTGAGGAAATTCCCGCCGCGCTGGCGGCGTTAGAACCCGCCGAGTACACGCTGCTCATGGGCCATTTCGGCCTGGAGGGTGAAATACCGGGCATGGCCGGCGGGGTCTCCCACAACGCCATCGCGCCGCTCCGCGGGCACATCGATTACCTCGCCCTCGGCCACCTGCACAAACCCTTCGAGCGCCAGGACTGGGTTTACAACCCCGGCTCGCTCGAGTCCTGCGGCATGGACGAACGAGACTGGCAGGGTGGGGTTTACATCGTAAACGTCGACACCGACCAGGACCCCAAACACCGGGTCGAACACATGCCCATCCCCCGCCGTCCGTTCTACCGCTGGACCTTCGAGGTCGATGCCCACGCCACACCCGAAGCCTTGTACTCCGCACTGGAAACCTTCTTGAAAGACCGGAAGCGCAAACAGGCCAGCAGCGACCGTAAACCCGTGGTGGAACTCAACCTGGAAGGCGTGCTGGCCTTCGACCGCGCCGCGCTGGACATTGGCCAGCTGCAAGCGCTGCTGAAAGAGGTCGTCGATCCGCTGCTGCCGCGCCTGCGCAACAACACCCGCGCCACCGAATTCGAGGTTGGCGTCGAAGATGGCCGCTCGCGCCAGCAGCTCGAACGGCAGGTCATCCTCGACCTGGTCCAGCGCGACGGCCGCTACCGCGAGCGGGCCGAATTCTGGACTGACCTGATCGAGGAGATCAAAGATCTGACCCTGGCGAACCGCCCCGCGGACGAGATCGTCGAGACCCTGCGCCAACGCACGGCGGACGAGGGCTGAGCGCCATGCAGATCACCCGGCTGGAACTGCGCAACGTCAAGAGCTACGCCGACTCGGTGAAAATCGACTTCGCCCCAGGGGTGAACGCCATCTCCGGGCCCAACGGTGCCGGCAAATCGACCCTGCTGGAAGCCATCGGCTTCGCCCTCTTCGACTCGCTGCCTTACAAACAGGACGATTTCCTGCGCCAGGGCCAGAAGCGCGGCGAGGTGGCGGTGCATTTCATCGACGCCCTCGACGAGCGCGAGTACGTGCTCACGCGCCCGCTGGGTGGCGGCACGCTTTTAATCACCGACGCGGAGACCGAGCGCAAGCTGGAAGAAGGCAAGCAGGACGTGGTCGATTGGCTTAAGAAGCACTTGGGCGTGGAACCCAGCGCCGATCTGACCGCCCTGTTCGAAGACGCCATCGGCGTGCCCCAGGGGCTGCTCACGGCCACATTTCTGGAGAACGTGCCCGCCCGAAAGAAGAAATTCGACCCGCTGCTGCAGGTCGACGATTACGAGACCGTCTGGCACCGGCTGCGTGATGCCCAACGCCATCTGAGCGACGAGCTGCAAACCCAAAAAAACCGCATCGCCGGTCTGCAGGGCGAGCTGAAACGCCTGCCGGATTTAAAGCAGGAGATCGAGCAGCTCGAGAGTGAGACCGGTAAAACGGAAAAAGACTTCAAAGCAGCCGCCAAGCGTTTGGATGAAGCCACTGCGAAATTGGCTGCCCTGGAGACGGATCGCAAAGCCATCGACGACACCGCCGGCCGCATACGCACGCTCGAAGCCCGTCTGGAAGCATTGGCCAAGCAGCACACCGATGCGGCTGAGGCGGTAAAAGAAGCCGATACAGCCCGCCAGGTACAGGAAGAAACCCGGCCGGCTTTCGAGGCCCACGAAGCCGCACAGCAGGAAGTGAAAGCGCTCGAGGCGAAGCGCCTGGAACGCGACGCCCTGCGCCAGACGCTGGCCAAATTAGACAAGGAACTCGCCCGCTTACAGACGGAAATCGAGAGTCGGGAATCCGCACTGAGTGAGATCGAGGACGCTGAAACCGAACTGGCCCGGATCCAGCCCGCCGCCGACCGCCAGACACAGCTTGAGTCCGAGTTAACACAAACTCGCCAGGCCAACACACGCCTGACATTGCTCAGCGAGCATCTGGAAAAAGAGCGTACGGCGCTTGATGCACTTCAATCGCGCCAGGCTGAGATCGAAGCGGGGGTTCAGCGGCGTACCGAGCTGGAAGAAGAACTGCGGGGAGTCGCAGATTCGCTGCGTGATCTCGAAGCAGCGCGCGCCGGTTTGGAAGCCGAGTTCACCGGCATCGAACGTCAGCGCACACAGATCGCCGAACGTATCGGCTTGCTGGAAACCGCCGACGAAGCACTCTGCCCGGTCTGCCGCCAGACTCTGGACTCCGCCCACCGGCAGGAATTGGAGCAGCACTACGCCGGCGAGCGCGCCGCGCTCGACCAGACGGAAACCCAATCGCGTAAACGGATGGACGAGCTCGAGAAGGAGATCGGCGAACTGAAGAAGACGGATCAAAAACTGCAGCGTGAATTGGCCAGCCTGCCGCTGCCCAAGCAGGAAGAGGAGATCAAACGCCAGATCGCACAAGCGCAGACGCAGCTGAAGAAACAGGGGAGCGAAGTCGACGACTTGCGTCCGGCGCCCGAAAAATTGGCGGCCATCGAATCCGAGCTCGCCGAGCTGGACGATCCGCGTTCGCAGGCAAAGGCCTTGCAGACAAAAATCGACGCTCGCCCCAAGCTTGAGTCCGACCAAAAGAAAACAAAGAAGGAACTCGATAAAAACGAAAAACAAGCCGCACAAATCCAGACCCAGCTGGCGGATTTCGCCGATCTCGATCGGCACCTGACCGAGGCCGCGGCGCAGCGCGACGAAAACACGGCGGCGTATCGACGCTATCTAGAACATGCCGCAGCGGCAGAAAGCCATGCAGCACGGACGGCAAAATTGGAGACCCTGGATGGCGAACTCCAGGAAGGCAAGGCGGAGAAAGCGCGCCTCGCAAGCGAATACCAGAAACTCGAAGCGGGCTACGACCGCGCCGCGCACGAGCGCCTCAAGCAGGAACACGAGGCGTTCGCCAGGGACCACGCATCCCTGGAAACGCGGCTTTCGCTGCGTCAGGAACGTCTCGTCGTCCTGCAGGACGAAATTGCAGCACTGCAGGCTAAAGAGACGGAGCTGCAGTCCGCCGGGCAGGCGCGCCAGCGCCTGGAGGAACTGGCCGAGATCCTCGATTTCGTGCGTAAAACGGTGCGCCAGGCCGGCCCCTACGTCACGCGCGCATTGGTCCAGGTAATCTCCCTCGAAGCGGGTCGCATATACGCCGAGATCATGGGCGATCACACCCAGCGCCTGCGCTGGAACGAGGACTACAGCATCACCATCGAGCAGGACGGCCGGGAACGCGTCTTCGGACAGCTCTCCGGCGGCGAGAAGATGGCCGCCGCCCTGGCCGTGCGCCTGGCGCTGCTGCAGGAGATGTCCCAGATTCGCATGGCCTTCTTCGACGAACCCACCGCCAACCTGGACGACGAACGCCGTGACAATCTGGCAGAGCAGATCACCCAGATCACCGGCTTCGACCAGCTCTTCGTCATCAGCCACGACGACACCTTCGAGCGCGAGACGCATCACGTGATCCGCGTCAGCAAGGACGGCGGCAGCAGCAAGGTGGAGGTGGGTTGATGCTCGTGCCTGATGAGATCCTCGCCGACCCGACCAACAAAGCTTCCTTCGGGTTTACGGATCGAAGGGAAGCGTTATGCTCCGTACCGTATATTGAACCGTTGACCTTGGCTCCCCTGTTCGAAACGCGGGAATGATTGAATATATCGCCGATAGGCAGTGTCACAAACGATCGTCGGGGGACGTTACAGGCATATACTCTTCAGCACATTCTTTAAGGTTGAAGGGGGATTTCACCGTGAATAGTTATATTATTGGAGCACTCATCCAAGAGGAGGATTCAAAGATGACCCTAAAACAATCCGTTCGTTTGTGTTTAATTCTCGTGTGTTCAATATTGGCAGCATCTCTCGCAAGTTGCCGGCCGAATCCGGATTGCGACGCTCCGGAGTTCCTGGTTACGAAAGTGGACGACACCAACGACGGTAGGTGCACCGAGGACGACTGCTCGCTGCGCGAGGCCATCCAGAACGCCAATTTCTGCCCCGGCCCCGATGTCATTCGGCTGCCGGCCGGAATCTACACGCTGTCGATCGCCGGAACGGACGAAGATGTGTCGTTAAGGGGAGACCTCGACATCTTAGATAATGTGACCATCATAGGCGAAGGCACACCTGAAATCGACGCCAACGGGATCGACCGTGTATTCGACATCGCCGAAGCCACTAATGTGACCTTAGAAGGATTGATGATTCGCGACGGTGCGGCGCTGCATGGTGCCGGAATCCGCAACAAGGGCGTTCTACAATTGACGGATGTACGCCTTTTCAGGAACGAAGCCACCGAAGACGGGGGAGGAATTTACAACTTCGGATCGCTCACGGTTGATCAAGGCCTGATAACAGATAACACTGCCCATAACGACTACGGAGGAGGCATCTACAACGAGGGGGATGTGCTGCTGACCGACACAGTCGTAGTCAACAATATCAACTACGGCATTTACAATCAGGGCGCTTCTCTCGAGCTGGTAGACTGTACTGTGCAAGGTAATGAAGGTGACGGTATCAACTCCTTCAAATCATCACCACCATCGGTGCCCGTCATCTTGACAAACACCGATATCATCGACAATGAAGGATACGGTTTCTATGGCATCAACGCCGAGTTAACCATCACGGGGGGATCGATCAGCAACAATCAAAACTCCGGCGTTTTCAATCACACAAACCTGACCATGTCAGGCACGACCATTAGCGGGAATCATTCACCATCCGATGGGGGTGGTCTGTACCTGGTGAACATACTCTCAGCCACAATCGAAAACAGCACCATCGACAACAACCACACGGACGGCGACGGCGGCGGGATTTACTTCTGGGGCTTGGGATTGGAACCAGGTGTTCTTACACTGACCAACGTTACTGTAAGCCAAAATTCTGCTTTTGGAAATGGGGGAGGCATCATCATCGCCTCGAATCCCCCCAGCAGAATGGAACTCAACAACGTGACTCTGTCCGGCAATGGAGCAGGGGGATCGGGGCAGGTGATCTACAACAACGGCACGGTAAACCTTCACAACACGATCATTGAGAGCCCTGGTTCGGAAAACTGCGCCGGCAACGCATCTGAGATTATCTCGCTGGGATATAACATATCCAGCGACGCCACCTGTCTTAGCGGCGGCACGGATGACCTGCTCTCAACGGATCCGTTGTTGGAACCCCTGGCGGACAATGGCGGCGGCACACTGACGCACGCCTTGGTGCCGGAAAGCCCTGCGGTTGACAGCGCGGATACAGCTATCTACCCTGCGACAGATCAGCGCGGAATCCTGCGCCCGCAGGGTAGTGATTGTGACCGGGGGGCTTATGAATTGACAGTGATTTCCGTGGCTGAACCGGAAGTGGCTGAACCGGAAGTGGCTGAACCGATAGTGACGCCAACACCAATACCTATCCATATCAATTTCAACGCCGATGATTACCGTATCACCAAGGGCGAATGCACCATCCTGCGTTGGCAGGTGGACAACGCCACCGAAGTCTTTCTCGAGGAGGAGAAAGTCGAAACACTCGGGGCGCAGCAGGTATGCCCTTCGAAAACAACGACCTACGAGATGCAGGTTCCTTCGGACGAAGAGGAGTTGGAAGCCACGGTGACCATCGAAGTCGTAAGCCCACCGGAGGCACCGACCGGCCTGCAGATCGCCAACATGGTTTGCGATCCGGAATACCAGATCACATTGAATTGGACAGACCAGGCTGACAACGAGACAGGATATCGTGTATATCGTGATGGAACTTTGATCGCTACACTACCGGCTAACTCCACTAGCTACAAAGATACGCTCTCGGATCAAGCCTTACATACCTACTCTGTGGAAGCTTACAACGAGGCAGGTGCCTCGTCGAGGATCTCGGTCACACAGACTGATTTTTGCCATATATATAAGTAACTCGTGCATTTAGTCTGCTCGCACACTGGGGCTGTCCCTCAGAGACAGCCCCTTTTCTATTTCATACGATTCATTCCTGCAGATCATTCCATGCTGCTGAATAGCGGTGAAACGCCATCCTTGGATAAGCCGTTATCACAATCAGATAAACTTCATCAATCCGGTAGAACTCGATTGTTGTAATATGGAACTATACTTATCCCCATGATACAAATAGATAAAATATCAGCCTGTATAAATTCCAGGAAATATCCTGGTACGTCGTTATGACAACATAAAAACCAGAGGCCTGATGAATCTTGCAGTGATCAACTTTGATGAAAAACCAGCTGCGTTCTCGGAACACTGGTTGCCGAAGATCGTGGCCCAGATGAACGACTTTCAATTTAAACTGGTCAAATTTCAGGAAAAGTCCGTTTGGCATAAGCACGACGACACCTTCGAGCGCGAGACGCATCACGTGGTCCGCGTCAGCAAGGACGGCGGCAGCAGCCGAGTGGAGGTGGGTTGATGCTCGTGCCTGAGAGAATCCTCGCCGCGCTGCAGGCCAAAGCCACTCAGTTTTCCACTTCCGAACGCGCCCAGAAAAAGGACCTGGCCACGCTGGGCAAAGCGCTGGAAACATTCGAAGGTCTGAGTCTGGAAGAATGCCACAAGCGGCTCGAAAACACCCAGCGCCCCGGGGCGCGTCCCACCATTGAAAAGGAGTCCCACGCCATCGTGGTGCCTTTCGGCCAAAGCTGGCCGCATCACCAGGCGGCGCGCACCTGGGCCATGGACGTATTACAGGACGCACCGACCTTCGCCGCCGACGGTTCACAGATCACCCCTTCCACTGATTTTTCCATTCCCGTCGCCGTGGTGCAGGTAGGCTGGTTCGAGAACCCGCATCAGGCCGAGAGCGACTACGTCAAGGACGTGGCCGTGGAGGTGCTGACCCCCGACGAGCTGGGCGACGATCCTGAAACCGACGGCTTCCCCGGCTGGAGCGTCAATTACCGCCGCTTCCGCCTGGAAGCCGAGGCCATCATCGCATACATGCGCCGCAAGGCCGGCGAGAAGCCTGCGCCGCTGTGCTTCTTCGACGGCTCACTGATCGTCTCCTTCGCCGGATTGATGCAGCCCGAACGCCAGAACGCCTACGTCGAGGCGGTGGAAGCTTTGATCGACGCCTCGCAAGAAACCCAAATCCCGCTCGTGGGCTACGTGGACAACTCCGCCGCCCGCGACCTGGTCGACATGCTCGGACATCTGGGCGGCATCACGCCCGCCGGCCGCCTGAGCGACGCCGCGCTGCTTGCGGATCGCATGGCCTGGGGCGACCGCAGCCAGGTCTTCGTCTGTGCCCGGAACGACAATTTAGAGCGCAACGAGTATTACGAACGTGTTTGCTTCGCCTATCTGAAGACCACCGGGGACGGCCCGCCGGCGCGGCTTGAGTTCCCCCGCTGGATCTTCGAGGCCGGGCTGCACGAGCGCCTCTTCGACCTGGTGCGCGGCGAGTGCGTGGTGGGCACCGGCTACCCTTACGCATTGGAAACCGCCGACGCCCTGGCCGTGCTCGGCGCACAGGACCGCCAGCGTTTTTATCGATTATTCCAGGACTTCAGCCGCCGCCAGGATTTGCCGCTGCGTTACGCCCGCAAGGCGCGCAGCAAGCGCGGCCGGCGCTGAGACCATGAAAGGTTGAATCATGATCGTCGGGAAAATCATCCAATCCAACGCCCACAACGACTACGTCTGCCAGATCTACCAGCGCGATGAGGTCGAGAGCCCGCCGGCCCGGGAGGACTACGCCTTCGGCCGCTTCGTGCGCATCCGCCTGGATGACGACCGTGCCCTGATCGGCCTGGTCTACGACACGCGCCTCTTCAACCCCGAGTTCGGACGCCTGGGGCCGCGCCTCTCGCCGCAGGAGGACCTGCAGGTCTTTGCACCGGATTATTTGCGCGAGAAAGCCACGCTGATCGGCATCGCCGCCATCGGCACGATCGAGGGCGACGGAGTTAGCCAAGGTCTGCCGACTCTGGCCGCCGACACGGATGCCCTGGTGGAGACCATGACGGACGACGAAGTGCGCGCCTTCCATCTCGATGGCGAAGCCATGCGCCTGGCCTACACGCCAGGTCTGCTGGCCACTGATTCAGCGCACGTGCTGCCCCTGATGCTGAACGTACTCGAACGCCTGACCGCGCTGCTGCCGGAGCAGGCCGCCATGCTGGCGCTGCTCAAGGACGAGATTCAATGGAAAGCGGCCGTGGCGCCGCTGGGAGGCGAGCGATGAACCCCATCGGTCTGACCAAAGGGCCCGGCGAGTCACAGCACGAATTCACTTTCGTCTCTCCCGATCGCCACGACGCCCTCAAGGTGGGCGAGTTCATCCTGCACCGCGCCGAGATCGACGGCGAAGAACGCGACGTGCTCAGCCGCGTGACCTCCCGCGCCCCGCTACGTCTCTACCCGGATGGATTCCTCGCCGCGCCGGAGATCGACCCCGACGATGTAGCGGCCGTTTTCGGCTACGGTGGGGCGGGCCACGAGCGTTTTGAAATGACGGCGGCGGTGATCGGCTATTACGACGAGCGCCTGGGCGACTTCATCAACCCGCGCATCCCGCCGCGCGCCGGCCGGCCGCTCTATCTTGCCCCGGACGACCTGCTGGCATCGGTGCTCTCCAAGGTCTCCGTAAACGGGCAGGGCGCGGCGCACATCGGTTCGCTGCTCAGCCGCGAGAGCGGGCGCGTGCCCCTGGCGCTCGACCTGCGCGCCGTGACCAGCACCCACCTGGCAATCATCGCCAACACCGGTGCAGGCAAGAGTTACCTGGCGGCGGTGCTTTTGGAAGAGTTGATGAAGCCCAACAACCGCGCCGCGGTGCTGATCGTCGATCCACACGGCGAGTACGGTACGCTGGCCGAGATGATGGGACACGAGGCTTTCGTCGAGCCCGACTATTCCCCCGACGTGCGCGTCTTCCGTCCCGGGGACGTGAAAGTGCGCACCGCCGGCCTGACCATCGGCGACCTGAGCTACCTGCTGCCCAATTTAAGCGAGCGCATGGAATACCTGCTGCGCCGCGCCCACCGCGACGTCACGCGTCACAGCCTGCAGGAGAAGGGCAAGCCCGACCGCTGGACGGTGGCCGAGCTGCTCATCCGCCTGCGCCAATTGGGCGAGGGCGGCGATAATGAAGACGAAGCCCCGGACGACCGCTACGCCGGCACGGCCGAGGCGCTCATCTGGCGCCTGGAAAGCGTGATCAAAGGCGCCACGATCTTCGACGACTTCGAACACCTCGACCTGGCCGAGCTCTTCCGGCCCGGCCGCTGTTCGGTGCTGCAATTGGACGAGGTCGATTCGCGCCAGCAGCAGATTATGGTCGCCACGCTGCTGCGGCGCGCCTTCCGCGCCCGCACCCAGACCGAGAAGGGCGCCGTGGCCGAAGGCGACGAATTGTATTTGCCCTACCCGGTCTTCCTCCTCATCGAGGAAGCGCATCACTTCGCCCCGGCCTCGGTCGACGTAGTCAGCACGCAGGTGCTCAAACAAGTGCTCTCCGAGGGGCGCAAGTTCGGCCTGGCGGTGGGCCTGATCAGCCAGCGCCCGGGACGCCTGGACCCCGACGCCCTCTCGCAGTGCAACACGCAGTTCCTGCTGCGCATCGTCAACCCCATCGACCAGGCCCGCGTAGCCGAGAGTGTGGAGACCGTGGGGCGCGAGCTGCTGAGCGAACTCCCCGCGCTGACCAAGGGCCAGGTGATCGTGGCCGGCGAGGCGGTGAACACGCCCGTGCTCTGCCGCGTGCGCTCGCGGCACACCCCGCACGGCGCCGAATCCCCCGACGCGCCGGCACTGTGGCGCAAGTGGTTTTCGGGTGATAAGAAAAGGAGAAAGAAGGCGCGGCCGGCGGGAAAAGAGGAGGGGGATGAAGCGCTGTTTACATAGACTCGTCAATTGTCAACCGCAACTATGACTCTTCGAGAGTCTGAGGAACCACCCCTCGACGGCATCCCCTTCGTCTGTTCCTGGAGCGGCGGTAAGGATTCCTGCCTGGCGTTGTGGCAGGCGATCGAGCAAGGTGGAATTCCTAAGCTGCTGCTGACGATGATGGACGAGCAAGGCCGGCGCTCGCGCTCCCACGGACTCCCGGTAGATGTCCTCCAGGCGCAAGCGGATTCGCTGGGCATTCCCCTGACGACTGCGGATACATCCTGGGAGGACTACGAAACGATTTTCACGGAGGCACTGCGCACTGCTGCCCAAAACGGCGCGCGAGTGAGTGTGTTTGGGGACATCGACTTCGAGGAAAATCGCGCCTGGGAAGAGAAGGTCTCGCAGCGAGCCGGACTGCAGGCGTATCTTCCTTTATGGAAAAAGCCCCGGCAAAATCTACTGAACGATTTCCTCACGCTCGGTTTCGAGGCCACGATCATCGCCACGAAGGACGACAAGCTGGGAAAGCGCTTCCTCGGGCGCATACTCGATCACGCCTTGCTCGCCGAATTCGAACAGGCGGGCATCGACCTCTCGGGAGAGGCCGGCGAATACCATACAATCGTCACGGAAGGGCCGCTTTTTAACAAGCCATTGAGTCTGCAAAAGGGAGAGACGACACTTCACACAGGAACCTGGTTTCTAGGAGTCCAGGTCGGATAACTACACGTTTGGTAATCTTGCCTGCATCGTGGAGGCACACATGAAGCCCTCAGCTATCAACTTCGCGCAAAAATTAGCTTCATTTTCGGAACATTGGTCGCCGAAGATCATCGCCCAGATGAACGATTATCATTTCAAACTGGTCAAATTCCAGGGCGAGTTCGTCTGGCACAATCACGACGAGACCGACGAGGTTTTTATCGTGCTGCACGGCAGGATGACGATCGACTTTCGCGACGGCTCCATTGAATTGCAAACCGGGGAAATGATCGTCGTTCCCAAGGGAGTCGAGCACAAGCCGCGTGCCGAAGACGAGTGTCAGGTCTTACTCGTCGAACCGGCCGGCACCGTGAACACCGGCGACGCTGGAGGCGAGTTGACGGCGCAGGACAATATCTGGATCTAGACAACGTATGTCGCACAGAAGTGAAAAAGCCCTGGGAAAATCCCAGGGCTTCTTTGTTGAATACGATCAAGTTCACTCCGCCGGGCAGCGGCAGAAGCCGCCATCGTCGGGGGAATAGGTGCCTCCGGCATCGCCGCAAGCGGCGCGATCCAGCGTACTTACACACACCGGTTCCTCCGGCGCCTCGGGTAAGGCGGGGACAGCCAGGATCTCCGCATCCTCGCCGCCGAACAACTCGACTGCGCTCAAGGCAATCCAGCACTGGACCGGTATCTCATTGACGGTCGTTTCGAACATGCCCCATGTTTTTTCTGGGTTCACACCGAGCAGGGTTAACTCGGTCCCGGCCTCAAAGGCCGTCACATCGTCGAAGACCGGATCGGGACCCTTGCGGCAGAAGGCGTTCTGGGTCAGCACGCCGTAGGGATTGAGATCGATCAGGTCCGTCTCGGCCACGCGGAACTGCACGTACTTCACATCCTGGTAAAGACCGCTCTGCAGCAGCACGAACTTGAGCGTGTACAAACCCGGCGGCAGGTCGAACAGCCGGACGCTGCCTGCTGGGACGATATCCACCCGCGTGCCCGGATAAACGCCTACCTCATACTGACCCACGTTTTCTAACACACTCAGGTTTTCATTCTGCAGGACGATGTCCACGTGGTAATTGTACGTTCTAGTGGATATATTGAAGACTTCGAAGCCGAATTCGACTTCATCGTAGTAATCCAGGGCCTGGAACTGAACGTCGAACACTGGATCACTGGGCAGCACGCCCCGCAAATCGGTGTAGTAGTAGCCTTTTTCATGCCCCATGTCGCCGTCCCAAACCCAATTGGTCGCCGGCTGGCCGCTGTCACCGTCGATCAAGACGACAGAACCCGGGAAACTGCCTGAACTGGGAAGCAACCAGAGCACACCGCGGCGCTGGTTCGCCGGTTGTGGTTCGGCGAAAAAGACAACCGTGTCGATTATCTCAATTTTCGGGCCGGTGAAACTATCCATCACCGCCTGGCGGTATGCCGCCCATGACTTGGTGCTGTTCAGCGACCCTGAGCTCGGGTTGTTGTAGAAGTAGTTCGTGCCGTCGCTGCCGGTGATCGTGCGGCTGTGGCCGGCCAAACTCGATCCCCAGGCCACCGGTCGCCGCGGACCACCGACGCCCCAGACGAAATACTCGACATACGCCTGGTAGGCATCAAACAACGCATCCGCATAGAGGTAATCCGTGTATTCCACAATATCCATCTCTTGCCAGCTAAATTCAGTCCAGACGGCAGCCTTCCAATTCCAGATGATAACTTCTACCTCACTGGTTGAAAAACTCTGTTTCACATCCGCAGGGACGGTGTACCCGCCGGCGCCGAGAAGCCAGTGGAAGAAATAACCCTTGCTGAAAGGTTGGCCCGCCTTGCCGGCCAGATACCAGTTGCTTGATTCACCCCAGACAGCCCCAAAGCCACCCACTGACCAGCCGCCCTGATGGTAGTTCACCACGTTGGTCAATGCCGTGGGGCTGCACCAAGCCGGCGTCTTCTGTGGGTACGTAGGAACAGTGAGCGGATCGTAAATCGTGGTCAATTCCACCAGACCCGGGTGAGCGATGAGGAAGAATATCTGGTATTTGCCCTTGCCGACGACCGGAAAGGTAGCCATGCCCTCTTCGACCTGTACACCTACCATGGAAGGAAAACTACCTTCCGGTTCTGCCCAGGCGACATAAGCATAAGTGGAGGTATCTGCCGGGGCAGCATCCTTGGTACTGGCGCTCAAGGGAACACTTACAAGGATCGAACCGACCTGATCTGCATCGCCAATATCGACGAAGTACTCATCGCTGGCGGGGCTGAACGGGCTTCCGGCGGCAAAAGGCGCACCTTCCCCGATTACTTCGAACGAAACTTCGGTATCTTCACTCAGCGCGCCGGTGTCTACGATCAACGAGGCGCCGCCAGGCTCCTCGATCGTGAGTGATTCGGCCGGGAATATTGCGGATACGGTCTCTGTCGACTGAACTTCAACAGGATTTTCTAATGCTACTTCTTCGCCATCGCCAAGCAGGAAATATGCCACTAGAGTTGCTGCCAAAACCAATACTGCGAAAAGAAAAAGATAAACTCGCTTGCCTTTCATCATGGGCTCCTTGTTTTGTGTGATGTCCTGCAGGTTCTGAAATGACAAACCAATGCATAACTTTAACGCAACGACTGTCTTCTCATTCACATGACAATAGTCCTACGCTCTGTATCCCCCTTACGGTTTCCAAAACGCGCAGCCGTCAGCGTATACCCATATCGCCAAACTTTACGGAAGGTGGGAAACGACTCACGTTCCCATCTGGTCCACTTGTGGAAACGTTTCCAAGATTTAGTTGTTCGTCATTTTCCCCTATCAACATCGATTTATTCCATTCTTTTCGTTCATTTTTCATACCAGCAGTATATTCCTGCCACCTTAAGCATGCGTCAAGAATAGATTAAGCTACCTTAACTTACAGACGCGCAGATTGGGGAAAAACCCCAACGCGCCTCGCCTGCCATCAAAATCGTTTGAATCAAGGAAACACAAGGCGGAATGAACCAGCGCTCCCCCAGCGCCAGTCGATCAACAAGTCCTTGACCAGAAAGGAAACCACGATCATGCGCGCCCGATTGTGCATCCAGCCGATCTCCCGCAGCTGGATCATGGCGCGTTGACAATGGGATACACTGTCACTCCGGAACACCAGGCTTCAAATTCATCGGGGTCGTTGGACCAGTTAATATCGGTCAGACTGGCGCGGAAACTCGCGCCAGATCAACTGCCGCAGCTATTAGATAGCTGTTTTCATCTCCATCTCCCGAAAGATATCTACAGACTCCAGATAGGATTTTCCTGTCTGCAGTTCCGGATCGCCGGATTAAAGCAAATACACCACTGATGATGAAAAGCGTATACTTTCAAGCTGTATCGGGTTATACCGTATTAACTACGACGACAGTTAACGCAAGTAAATATATAATGGAATACCAGAATTACATACGCTCAGAGCTTTTCAAACTCTGTTTATCGTAGAGACAAGTGAGGAGTATCTCTTATCATGACTCAAATTTTCGGACCACAAGCCGCTGACTATGGCATCGAAAATCACGGCATTCAAAACCCGGGAACCGTGTATTGGAACTTGACCACCCCGATGTTGTACGAACGCATCATGCGCCGCCACGAAGGTGTGCTTGCACACCTGGGACCGATCATAGTGCGCACAGGCGACCACACCGGGCGTTCACCGCACGATAAATTCATCGTCGAAGAGCCCACCAGCAGAGATGAGATCTGGTGGGGCAAAGAAAATCAACCTATGGACGAAGCCATCTTCGATGACATTCACCGTCGTATGCTGGCTTACATTCAAAACCGGGATATCTTCATTTTCAACGGCTACGCCGGCGCCGATCCCGAATACCGCACGCCTGTGCGTATGATCACCAACTACGCCTGGCACAATCTCTTCGCTCGCAATATGTTCATCCGCGAACTCGATCATGACAAACTGCGCACCCATGTGCCCGAGTTCACCGTGATCAACATGCCCGGATTCCACGTCGATCCCACAATCGACAACACGGCCAGTCAAACGGCTATCCTTCTTCACCTCGGTAAGGGACTGATCTTGATCGCCCGCAGCGAGTATGGCGGTGAGATTAAGAAGAGCATTTTCTCCGCGATGAATTACAAACTGCCCAAACTGGGGGTGCTGCCCATGCACTGCAGTGCCAATTACGGGAAGAACCAGGACGACGTGGCGCTCTTCTTCGGCCTCAGCGGTACGGGCAAGACAACCCTTAGTAACGATCCAAAGCGTCCACTTGTGGGAGACGACGAGCATGGTTGGAGCGATCGCGGGATTTTCAACTTCGAAGGCGGATCGTATGCCAAGGTGATTCGATTGGATCCCGAAGGGGAACCGTTGATCTACGAGACCACACGCCGCTTCGGTACGATTTTGGAGAATGTCTCCTACGAGAGCAGTACACGCCGGGTCGATCTCAACGATGACGCCCTTACAGAAAATACGCGCGCCAGTTACCCGATCACACACATCCCCAACGCCATTCGAGAGGGCGTCGCCGGGCATCCGAAGAATATTATTTTCCTTACAGCGGATGCTTTCGGCGTGCTTCCGCCGATCAGCAAACTCACCACCGAACAAGCCATGTATTACTTCCTGAGCGGTTATACAGCCAAAGTCGCCGGCACAGAACGCGGCATCACCGAACCCCAGCCAAATTTCAGCGCCTGTTTCGGGGCACCCTTCATGCCGCTGCACCCCAAGGTATATGCAACATTACTCGGGGAAAAGGTCAAGAAACACAAGGTGCAGGTCTGGTTGGTCAACACCGGCTGGACGGGAGGTCCTTACGGCGAAGGTGAACGTATGAGACTCTCATATACCCGCCGCATGGTCGAAGCTGCACTGAACGGGGATTTGGATGATGCGGAATTAGAGACCGAAGTCCATTTCGGATTGCGAGTCCCCAAGCATATTGATGGCATCTCGTCGGAGATATTGCAAACACGTAAGACCTGGAAAGATCCACAAGCCTACGATCAACAAGCCAAGAAACTGATCGACATGTTCCAGGAAAACTTTATACAATTCGAAGCGCACGTCGACAAAGACGTCATCGCAGCAGGACCGCGCAAATCATGACGGCTGTACAGCGAAACGAAAATTTTCGTGACGCTTCCCTTCAACGCGAGTTCGTTGATCTACCGTCTCTATAGTGAAGGTGAGCTTTACCCAAAATAATCGGGCTCGTTGCCTGCCTTCCATTTGATGTTGCAGCCTACACTCGGTCTTTGATCGGGATTAACGGGCTCATCCGCCAGGACGGCATCCAATGCGCTGCGCAGGTCCTCACCGTTGACGGGCACGTCATTGCCGGGCCGACTGCTGTCCAATTGCCCGCGGTAAACCAGTTTTCGATTCTCATCGAAGACAAAGAAATCCGGCGTGCAAGCAGCGGTGTAAGCTTTCGCCACAACTTGGGTTTCGTCATACAGATAAGGAAAGTTGAAACCCAACGCTTCGGCCATTTTTTTCAGACTCTCCGGCGCATCCGCCATGTAGATTTCAGCATCGTTAGAAGAAATGGCAACGATGCCGATATCCTCATCGGCGTAATCCTTCCCAATGTTGGCGAGTTCTTGCTGCACGTGCTTGACGTAGGGGCAGTGGCGACAGATAAACATCAGCAGCAAGGCCTTCTTCGAAGCAAATGTATCCAGTGAAACAACTTCACCACTGACCACGTCCGGAAGGCTGAACGCTGGAGCTGGCGTGCCCAACGCAAGCATCGTTGATGGGGTTACAGCCATTTTTTCCTCCTGCACATATTCGATCTTCCATCCAATTCCAAATGAATCCAAAACATCAACACGGGCTGCTTATTCATATTTTATCAACTTAACAACGCTGATTGTATCCCTCACTACAGGTAACGAGTCCTGAATCACCAAGATGAAACGGATCGGATATTTGCTATTAGAATCATCCGGCTTGTATCACATCACGGCCGATAGCCCAAAGATAGGCAATAACGTCCGGTTTGGGGTTTATATCTCATCAAACCATCAGCGAACCGAGATAATATGTGCGCACACGATTCGGTAATTCAATCGATTGTCACCCGATCAGCTTAATAAACGCTGCTATAATCACCCGTTATTACTGAACGCCAGGCCGCCATAAAGAAAGCAAGTTGAGATCACACGCTGCTTGACGGAATCATTAACCATGAATGACGAAATATCTGATCGCAATGATCTAACCCAGGGATATGTAATCGCGCTACTCAGCGCGGCGATCTTGTCCACTACTGCGATCTTCATCCGTCATCTCACTTCGGATTACAACATGCCAGCACTGGTGCTTGCGTTCTGGCGGGCCAGCTTCGTGGTGCTAACATTACTGCCCATTTTGGCCACTTGGCATCGTCCACTCCTGCGGATTTCACCAAGCCACCGACGCTATCTCTTTTTCTACGGCTTCCTACTCTCGATCTTCAATGCTTTATGGACCCTTTCGGTAGCCGTGAATGGCGCGGCTGTCGCCACGGTGCTGGCATACAGTTCGGCCGCCTTCACAGCACTTCTCGGACGCTGGCTGCTTCAGGAACGATTGGATTGGGGCAAGATATTCGCTATCCTGCTCTGCCTGACCGGATGCGTCCTGGTTGCAGAAGCCTATGATGCGTATACATGGCGGACAAATCCGCTTGGTATCGTGACCGGGGTGCTCTCGGGTCTGGCTTATGCCGTCTACAGCCTAATGGGACGCTCCGCATCACAACGTGGATTAAATCCCTGGACCACGTTATTTTTCACCTTCGCTTTCGGATCGCTCTTCCTGCTCGTATACAACCTGACTCCAGGAGTATCTCTTCCTGGCGCTGCGGCCGAGCCGGTCGAACTGCTGTGGCTGCAGCGTTCTCTCGGCGGATGGGGTCTGCTCTTCCTTCTGGCCGCAGGGCCAACCCTGATGGGTTACGGAATGTACAACGTAAGCCTGAGCTACCTGCCCTCCAGCACGGTCAATCTGATCGTCACATTGGAACCGGCTTTTACTGCCACGCTTGCGCATCTGCTCTTCGGCGAACGCCTCAACGCCATCCAGCTTGCTGGCAGTCTCATGATTGTCTCGGGTGTGGTCGTTTTGCGGCTCTTCGAGGGCCGTCATTTAATCCGCAAACGCGGAATAACGTAGCCTCACGCGGGAGTAACCAGCACACCGGCTTTCATACGAAACGATGAATATCCAATGATGTTCAGGATTAATGGTTGAAAACGAAATGCTATAAGTGGAATTTAAACCCGGTCGATCCGTCTGTGGTCTTAACAATCCCCAGAGGTTCAAACAATGAATAAAAAATAATACCCCGCGTTCATCCGCTCTCCTCATCACGATCCACCCATCGTTCGAGCCCTTCCGGCGGCTGATACTGCGTCAGTCGGGAGAGTAAGCGATCAATATCGTCCTCGACGATTAATAAATCCGGATGCTCCTCGAGTATAAAGCCTTCATCTCGGGCGTGCTCGATCAAGTCGATCAGCGGGTCGAAATATCCATTCACGTTGAGCACACCGACCGGCTTTCGATGGAGGCCAATCTGTGCCCACGTGAGCACCTCGAATAATTCTTCGAATGTGCCAAAACCACCGGGTAATGCCAGGAAAGCATCGGCGGCTTCCATCATCATGGCCTTGCGGTTATGCATACCATCCACGATGCGCAGCTCGGTCAGATTTGGATGTGCCAGGGCTGGCGTGTCAAAGATGCGAGGCAGTATGCCAATCACCTGCGCGCCGCCAGCGAGTGCCGCATCTGCGAGGGAGCCCATCAATCCCGTCCCTCCCCCTCCGAAAATCAAATCCAAGCCGCGCTCTGCCACAGCTTCCCCCAATGTCCGGGCAGCATCAAGATAGGCATCATCGATCGAATCACTGGATCCACAAAAGACACATATTTTTCCAATTGCATTCATGCTGTAGGATTGACCCTCTTCCATTCCAAATCTGACGATCGCAAGTGGCAATTTGATCTGTGATCTAATAACACATTATTCCATTTTTTTCACCGATCGCCGGAGAAAATCCCGCCGCAATCGGTTAGAATAACACACTGAAGCGCATCGCTGTCGTGTGAGGGTTACTACGTTGACTTCGCTGCATTATATATTACAAATCGTATCAGCCTGTAAAGACCAACTCGCTCGGTGATCAATCGGCTTTCACAATGACGAAATTACGCAGCAATGTTTACAACGAACGCTGATGTTTGGTGTTAGCATCTAGGGCAGGTTTTTCTTGACATCGATAACGTGGCCAACCTGCAGGAAGACGCCGGCTACAGGAGAAATCTGCATCACAGATCGTTTTCTGAGCTTTCGACCCTCGCCCTTGAACCACATCGATGGAATTCGGATTAAGCGGGACGATTTCCTCGGACGGGAAAAATACATGACCCGAACACTACGCACAGCACCAGAGAAGAGGTGCCCTATATGAAAACAAACCAACCAGCGGCACGCCTGGCGTTGGAAGACGGCAGCCTGTGGGCAGGACGCGGGTTCGGTGCAACAGGAACGCGCGTGGGCGAAGTCGTATTCAATACCAGCATGACCGGCTACCAGGAAATCCTCACCGATCCGAGTTACGCCGGCCAGATGGTGGTGATGACCACGACGCAAATCGGAAACACCGGTATTAACCACGAAGATCATGAAGCCCGTGATGTTTTCTTGCGTGGCTTTATTGTGCGTGAATTGAGCCCCTGCGTCTCGAACTGGCGTGCCGATCTATCACTTGGTGAGTGGTTGCAACAGAAGGACATCATTGGCATCGAACATATCGACACTCGCGCACTCACCCGTCGCTTGCGCGAGAAGGGCAGCCTGAAAGGCGTCCTCACCACGGATTCGGCTCCCCATAACGACGACCTCGTCGAACAGGCGCGAGCATGGCACGGCACGAGTGGAATCGACCTGGTTAAAAAGGTGACCTGCTCGGAATCCTACACCTGGACAGATCCATCCGAAGACCGCTGGATTTCCACGCAAGACCTGGCGGAGATTGACAAGCCGCAAACCTTTCACGTCGTAGCGTATGATTACGGCATCAAACACAACATCTTGCGTCGAATGGCGAGTCACGGCTGCCGTGTCACGGTCGTTCCCGCCGCGACCCCCGCCAAGGAAGTCCTGGCGTTAAATCCTGACGGCGTCTTCCTCAGCAACGGGCCGGGCGACCCCGCCATCCTTGACTATGCCGTAGAAACAACGAAAAATCTCCTCGGCAAAGTGCCAATTTTCGGCATCTGCCTCGGTCATCAAATCCTTGGCCAGGCATTTGGCGGTAAAACCTACAAGTTGAAATTCGGTCATCACGGCGGCAACCAGCCGGTAAAACATCTACCCACGGGGCGCGTTGAGATCAGTGCACACAATCACAATTTCGCCGTCGATCCCGATTCACTGCCCGAAACGATCGAGGTGACACATATCAACCTCAATGATGGCTGCTGCGAGGGGATGCGTCATACAAAACTCCCCGCACTCAGCATCCAATATCACCCGGAAGCGGCTCCAGGTCCACATGATGCCGATCCGCTCTTCGCCGAGTTTCTTGAAATGATGGCGAAAGGAACAGTGTAAGCAATATGCCGAAACGTACCGACATCGAAACCATTCTGGTCATCGGCGCAGGACCTATTATCATCGGCCAGGCAGCCGAATTTGATTACAGCGGCACGCAGGCGATCAAGGTTCTCAAATCCGAAGGATATCGCATCGTCCTGGTAAACAGCAATCCTGCGACGATCATGACCGATCCCGAATTCGCCGATGCCACCTACATTGAACCCATTACCTCTGACATCCTTGAAATGATCATCGCCAAGGAGCAGCCTGACGCCCTGCTGCCTACAGTTGGCGGTCAAACCGCGCTGAATGCCGCCGTCGAGTTGGCCGAGGGCGGCATTCTCGATCGCCACAACGTAGAATTAATCGGCGCTAAACTCGAGACCATCCGCCTGGCCGAAGACCGCCTGCTCTTTAAGCAAGCTGTGGAACAGGCTGGATTATCCTGTCCCATCGGCGGATTGGCCAGCTCAGTAGAGGAAGCGCAAGCGATCGCCCAAGAAATTGGACACTATCCGATTCTACTGCGCCCTTCTTTCACGCTCGGCGGCAGCGGCGGAAGCATCGCCTACAGCGACGAGGATTTCGTCGCCAAAGTTGAATTCGGCTTGCAGGAAAGTCCCATCGATACCGTCTTGATCGAAGAGAGCCTCATCGGATGGAAAGAATTCGAGTTGGAGGTCATGCGCGACAACGCGGGGAACTTCGTCGTCGTCTGCCCGATTGAAAATCTGGATCCCATGGGCATCCACACCGGCGATTCGATCACCATCGCGCCCACACAAACCCTCACCGATCGAGAGTATCAGGTCCTGCGCGACCAATCCCGTATTATCATCGACGTCGTCGGCATTGAGACCGGCGGCTCGAACATTCAATTCGCAGTCAATCCTGAGGACGGACGCGTGCTGGTGATCGAAATGAACCCTCGCGTAAGCCGATCTTCCGCACTGGCAAGCAAAGCCACCGGCTTCCCGATCGCGAAAATCGCCGCGCTGCTTGCTGTCGGGTATACGTTGGATGAAATCCAAAACGACATCACGCAGACCACCGTCGCGGCTTTCGAACCGAGCATTGATTACGTGGTGACAAAAGTGCCGCGCTGGGCTTTCGAGAAATTCCCGGGCGTTGATCCCACACTCGGCAGCCAGATGAAATCCGTCGGCGAGGTCATGTCCATCGGGCGCACGTTTCGAGAATCGTTTCTAAAGGGACTGCAATCCCTCGAATTGGCTCGACCACCTTTCCCGACCGCAGAACATCGCGTCTGGGACGGCGAGATGAACAGCCTGGAGCACCCCACCGACAAACGCATCTGGGCCGTATGGGAAGCTCTGCGGCATGGGAAAACGATTGAAGATGTCACAGCAGCGAGTCAATTTGATTTGTGGTTTACGACTCAGCTCGCCGAGATCGTTGCCCTGGAAAAATCGATCGTCGAATACTCGTCGCTTGAAAAGCTTCCAGATGAATTGCTAAGGAATGCCAAACGCTCCGGCTTCAGCGACGAACACATCGCCTGGCTGCTTTCGCAGTCCGACCTCTGCGAACCGGAAACCCAATCGAAATCACCCCATATTGAAGCCATGGATGTACGCACGCGGCGCGTGGCGGCGGGAATCCTGCCCACCTATCACATCGTCGATACCTGCGCTGCCGAATTCGAATCCTATACACCCTACCTCTACAGTTCCTACGAGACCGAGAGTGAGGCAGCGCCCACGGAACGCGAGAAAGTGATCATATTGGGCAGCGGTCCCAATCGAATCGGCCAGGGCATCGAGTTCGATTACTGCTGCGTCCACGCCGCTTTCGCCCTGCGTGAAGCGGGGTGCGAAGCCATCATGATCAACTGTAATCCGGAAACCGTCAGCACGGATTACGACACCTCCGATCGACTTTATTTCGAACCGCTGACCCTAGAACACGTGTTGAATATCATCGAGCGCGAGCAGCCGGTCAAGGGCATCGTCGTACAATTCGGCGGACAGACCCCGCTCAAACTTGCCGCCGCGCTCGAACGAGCGGGGATTCCCATTCTTGGCACTTCCTTCGACTCGATCGACATTGCGGAGGATCGCGGTCGATTCTGCCAATTGATGGACGAGATGGGAATCCCGGTGCCCGCGCACAGCATGGCACAATCCCTTGAGGAAGCACTTCAGGCCGCCGAGCTCGTGAAATATCCGGTGATCGTGCGTCCATCCTACGTTTTAGGTGGGCGCGCCATGGCCATTGTTTACGACGGGGCAGGCCTGGGACAATACATCCAAAGCGCCTTACAAGCAGCCCCCGGGCAGCCGATTCTCATCGACCATTACCTTGAAGACGCCTACGAAGTGGATGTGGACGCCATCGCGGACGGCGAGCACGTCACGGTATGCGGCATCATGCAGCACATCGAAGAAGCAGGCATCCACAGCGGCGATTCAGCCTGTGTACTGCCTCCCTATAAAGTCTCCGCCTATCACCTCTCCCACATCCGCGAATATACCGAACAAATCGGCCGGACATTAAAAGTCTCCGGATTGATGAACATCCAATATGCCGTAAAAGACGACATTGTCTACTCGTTGGAAGTTAATCCTCGCGCCAGCCGCACGGTGCCCTATGTGAGTAAAGCCACGGGCTATCCGCTGGCCAAGCTCGCCACCAAAGTCATCATGGGCGCAACGCTCTCTGACTTGGGATTGAATAAGGAACCCACTGTCGGGGGCTTCTTTGTAAAAGAGGCCGTGCTCCCCTTCAAGAAATTCTTTGGAGTCGACAGCCGCCTGGGACCAGAGATGCGCAGCACGGGCGAGGTGATGGGCCACGCCAAGGATTTCGGCCATGCATTTGCCAAGGCACAGCTCGCTGCCGGTAATTCATTGCCATTATCGGG
The DNA here is from genome assembly GCA_034430895.1 of Anaerolineales bacterium. Taxonomy (GTDB): domain Bacteria; phylum Chloroflexota; class Anaerolineae; order Anaerolineales; family E44-bin32; genus WVZH01. The sequence continues at coordinate 56,319 of DAOUDW010000049.1, forward strand.
AACTGTGTTCGTCAGCGTCAATGATTATGACAAAAGCAATGCCCTGAAATTGGCGCGCGACTTGTCGCGCCTCGGCTTCAAACTCGTCGCCACACAAGGGACCGCCGAGTTCTGTTCACGCGCCGGTCTGGAAGTAGAAACCATCAACAAGGTCAGCGAAGGCAGCCCAAACGTGGTAGATCTCATCAGCAACGGGGAAATCGACCTCGTAATCAACACGCCGCTTGGCTCTGAAGCCTACAGCGATGGCTCCAAACTACGCATGGCAGCCGTTCGATTCGGTGTTCCCAATACAACCACCCTCAGCGCAGCTCAGGCAGCAGTTAACGGCATCCAAGCGCTGCGAGCGCGTGCGTTAAACGTCTGCAGTTTGCAAGAATATTACGACAAGATCGCGTCATCCTAACCCTGTCATTGCTGCCGCACGAAAGACAAGGCGCAATCAATGCATGATTTCTTCCCGATTCTCATTTTGAATGCTCGACCAGCGGCCGGTAAAAGCGAAATTATCAACTATCTCAATCAAATCGACGCCGCTGACCGGATCCCCCGATTTCATATTGGTCCAATGCACATCCTCGATGATTTCCCGATGTTGTGGTCATGGTTCGAAGAAGACGACATCCTGGCGCGTGTTTTCCAACGCCCACGACTACACACCACACCTGAAGGATATTTCATTCACGATGATTTATGGCATCTTCTCATACGCCGTCTCAGCCTGGAGTACCAAAAGTGGTCTCAAGATGTGCAAGAAGCGCACACCTGCTTGATCGAATTTTCCCGTGGAACGCCAACTGGAGGTTATCAAACCGCTTATCAACACCTCAGCGAACATATCCTGGAACAAGCGGCTTGTCTTTATCTCAACGTCTCATACGCAGAATCCAGAAGAAAAAATCTTCGCAGGGAAAACGTCGAGCGACGATACAGCACTCTCGAACATAGTCTTGAAGAGGACAAGATGGAAAAGCTCTATCGCCATGATGATTGGTCTGTATTTACAGCCCATGACCCAGACTATCTTATGGTTAAAGGATACAAAATCCCGTATGCCGTCCTGGAAAATGAAGACGACGTTACCACCCAGGGTGGAGAAGCCTTGGCGACACGTTTAGAAAACAGCCTGGATCGCCTTTGGGTATTGTGGCAGCAGCGCGAGGCGGTATAATTTGAAAAATCAATCAACACGTTAAGGGTATTTCGAGCAGGAGTGTTCATGAATCGCGCAATCAAAAGCCTCATCTTATTCATCATTCTGTCTGCCTTGATCATCCCCGGCTCGGCAGATGCACAAGATGGCAGCGTAAAAGCCGTGCTTTTCTACGGCCCCACATGCCCACATTGCCATACGGTGATCACAGAAGACTTACCTCTGATTTGGCAAATGTATGACGACAATGTCAAGATGTATTATTCCGCCGATTATAACGAAGAGTCAGAGCAATCACCGGCGCTCGTCGGGATACTGGGCGATCAACTTTCGATTCTTTATGTAGATGTCAGCACGGAAATTGGGAGTCAATTGTTTACCTCGGCACTTGAAGCGTTCGAAGCCCTGGCGGAAGGGTACGTACCCACCATGATCGTGGGAGAAAACCGTCTGGTCGGAGGCATCTCAATCCCCGAACAACTGCCGGCGATCATCGAACAAGGACTGGCACACGGCGGGATCGACTGGCCCGCAATACCCGGCCTCGACCAAGCCATTTCCGAATTAACACCTGTGCCAACTGAGAATTCCGCTTCTGCAGAAAACCCGGAAAATGATAATGCTGAATCGGCCGCGCCGCCCACCAACACAACGGAACCAACCATGCTCGAACTCTTCAAGCAAGACCCCCTTGGAAACGGCCTTTCCGTCGTCGTCCTGCTTGGCATGCTCGCCAGTGTCGGCTTCGTTTTCAGCTCGCTACGCAATCCGCGCAATCTCCGCAATCCACGAAACCCGGCGCCCATTCATTGGGTGATACTTCCGATCCTGATTCTTGGTTTTGTAGTCGCTGGTTACTTATCTTTCGTTGAAACCACGGGCAGTGTAGCGGTGTGCGGGCCGGTTGGCGATTGCAACACCGTACAAAACAGCTCGTATGCAACGTTACTGGGCATTATCCACATTGGAACACTGGGGATCATTGGCTACATCGCCATCGCCATCACCTGGGTTGTCAGCATCATCTCCTCCCGACGCACCGCCGATTACGCAATCATGGCCATCTTCGCCATGGCGATGTTTGGCACCCTTTTCTCCATCTACCTGACTTTCCTGGAACCATTCGTTATTGGTGCCACATGCGCCTGGTGTCTGACCTCCGCTGTCCTGATGACCATCATTCTGTTATTGAGCGTAAAACCCACAGCGCATGCATATGCCAGGATCGTTAAATCGAGAAAGAAGCGACGCTAGCTTCCTTTATCGTTCTGCCGAGGTTCAAGCCACGGCCCACCAATGCTTACCTTCTTCAAATCCCATCTGGGTCAATCGTTCGCGGATTAACACGCGTGCCCCGCGCGATCCCACCGCCGCCAGGACAACAGGATTCTCGTATTGCGCCATACACGCCGGCAAGCTTTCGGGTGCGATTATCGGGCGATTCCGCCGTTTGCGTCCGATTTTCCGTGGATCGATATCCACAAAAGCCGCCAGAGCCGCACCTTCGCGGAGTAAATGCTTGGACAATCGACGACCCATCTGACCTGCACCCCATACGATCACCGCATCTCGAACTGCCAGTGGGCCCTGACAGAGATAGCGAGCTTTAGCACGCAGGAAATTTTCCACCGAATAGCGAGAATCCGTCCGCGTCAAGCGTTCGGGATGATCGCGCCAGAAAAGCAGCACCTCCGGCACCTTCGCGAACCTGGCGCCATCAAGGTACATTCGCAGCCAGAGGTCATAATCTTCCGGCCAGCCATAATCCTGATATCCGTCTACTCGATCGAGCCAGACGCGCCGCATCATGACCGAAGGATGCGCCAGCGGACTCTCGATGAAGATCGCATTGGCGATTGAATCCGCAGTGGTCAAGTTGTTGAGCCACTCTGTGTAAATCCGAAAGCCTTCACGAGCTTTGTCAGGCGGGTAATGTTTCACCAGACAACCCACCACCGCGATCTCCTCATGCGTTTCCAGAAACGCAACTTGCTTTTCCAGTCTTTCCGGATGGCAACGGTCATCGGCGTCCATACGAGCGATCAATGGGGCACGGCAGAAGCGCAGACCTTTATTAAGGGCTACGATGATTCCCTCATGCGCAAGAGGCACAACTCGTATGCGCGCATGGCGCGACTGCCAGGCCGCAAGCAATCTGCCGGTTGCATCACTGGACCCATCATCCACGGCCACAATTTCAATGTCTGAAATCGTCTGGGCAACCAGAGACTCCATCGCCTCGTCGATCGTCTCGGCCACGTTGAAACAAGGCATCAACACCGACACCTTCGGTGCAGGTGTGCTATCATCGCATAATGGAGCACGATCATCGAGGAGGTCTTGCATGAACCTATCCAATCTGGATATCGAGAATATTATCGATGAGTTAACGAAATTCTTGCCGCGCATCGGATTGGCTTTACTTGTCCTAATTATTGCCTACTGGGTTTCCAGAATCGCAAGAAGACAAGTTCGCCGTGCGATGAAACGGCGCGATCACGATTCCGAACTCATTGTACTCCTTGAAATGCTTACCCGTTGGGGAATACTTGCATTCGGCACTGTGATTGCAGCGGAACAAATCGCACCCGGACAGTTCAGCAGCCTGATCGCCGGATTGGGAGTCGCAGGTATAACCATCGGCTTTGCTCTACAGGACGTAGCCAAGAATTTCATCGCCGGCTTACTCTTACTCATCCAGCAACCATTCGAAATTGGCGACAAGATCGAAGTTGTCAGCTACGGAGGCACGGTGCTGGAAATATCATTGCGGTCCACCACCATACGCACCTGGGATGGACGACACGTGATCATCCCCAATTCCGAGGTGTATCTCAACCCCATCATCAATTTCAGTGCCGCCCCTCGCCGTCGAATCGAGTTCACTGTTGGCGTTGCTCCTGATTCCGATCTCGGCCAGGTGACACGCGTGGCGCTCAAGGCACTTATAGAAAACGTGGAAGGCATCCTGCAAGACCCGGCACCGCAAATCATTTTCTCCAACTTTGGGGATTTCACGATTGATTTCACGGCGTACTTCTGGATCGATGCCGGCGAAGTGGGCGTTAATAAAGCGACTCACGAAGGGGTCATCGCCATTAAACGCGCTTTCGAGCAAGAAAAAATCGATATGCCGTATCCGACTTATGTAACACTAAGTCCGACTGGATAAACTCAGATTGCAAGCCCGGCCAGGTCTTTACACCCAGCCGGGCTTTATCTTCACTTCATAAGCTTAATCTAGCGAGAGTCGATGTCTCCTTCATACATCAACGCTTTTTTACCCCGCTCGCCAGTGCGCACTCGGATCACTTCATCCACCGGATAAATAAATATCACCCCGTCACCCTGTTCGCCCGTGAGCGCGGATTCACGAATCGTCTTGATCGTCTTCTCCACGTTGTGATCGCTGAGAACGATGTTGATTTGAATCTTTGGCAGCAGATCGACTTTATACGTTCCGGATCGGCCTGCCAACGAGATTCCGCCCTGGCGACCATGCCCGCGAATTTCACTCACGTTCATGCCAACGATGCCGATCTCTTGCAAAGCAGCTTTTACGTCATCCAGCTTTTCTTCGCGGATGATCGCTTCAATTTTTTTGGTCATTTCTCGTCGTCTCCTTAACTGTATGCGCGCTCGGCGTGTTCACTGATGTCGAGGCCAGCTTCTTCCGCGTTTTTCGAGACGCGGATGCCCATCACGGCATCCAAAACCTTGGCAACGACAAACGTTACCCCAAAGGAAAACACGATCACCAGGAAAGACGCACCAAGTTGGTTGAAAAACTGACTCGGATTACCGTAAAACAATCCATCTACGCCGCCAGCGTTCACAGCCGTAGTTGCAAACAAGCCCGTGGCCAATGCGCCCCACAAACCTCCCAGACCATGACACGCGAATACATCCAGCGACTCATCGACCAGATTTCGGCCTTTGATGTACTTGATGGCATAGTAGCTGATGGGCGCCGCCAGTGCACCGATGACCAACGCGCCCAGAGGGGATACAAACCCCGCCCCTGGCGTCACCGCGACGAGGCCCACGACGGCTCCGGTAACGATCCCCAGAACACTGGGTTTGTTATCCAGCCAGCTTAGAATCATCCACACACATCCCGCAGCCGCAGCCGCTGTGTTGGTCGTAACCAGGGCATTTACCGCCAATCCATCAGCTGCCAGAGCACTGCCTCCGTTGAAGCCAAACCAACCCATCCACAACAATCCAGCACCGAGCACCGTGAAGGGGATATTGTTTGGTCCGAAAGTCGCGTTGCCAAACCCCTTTCTTGGCCCGATCGCCAGCGCAAATGCGAGGGCGGAAAAACCTGCCGTGATGTGCACCACGGTTCCGCCCGCAAAATCCAGCGCGCCCAATCCATCAGCGCCCAAGATCCCTCCCGGACCCCATACCCAGTGGCAGACCGGATCGTAGATGAGCGTGGCCCAGAGTAAGCTGAAAACCAAGAACGTTTTAAAGCGAATACGCTCTACAAACGCACCGGTAATCAATGCCGGCGTGATGATGGCGAACATCATCTGGAAAGCCGCAAAGAGCATGTGGGGAATGGTTGGCGCGATCTTCGCCGGTTCTGGCCCGACGCCGGAGAAACCCAGGAAGTCGAGACCCCCGATCAAGCCTCCTACATCGGAGCCGAATGACAGGCTGTACCCGAAGAGCACCCATTGTACGCTGATCAAACAGATTATGATGAAGCTTAGGTTGAGCGTCGAAAGGATGTTCTTCTTACGCACCATACCGCCGTAGAAGAAACCCAAGGCGGGTGTCATCATCAACACCAACGCTGATGAGACCAGAATCCATGTTGTATCTCCTGAATCGATTTGCATTTTAGCCCTCCTGAAATAAATTTTTATATTGTTGCTCGGATAGACCTGAACACTCCTCTACATATTCATAAACCAGAGACAAATCTCCGGTTGAAAGACGATACCCCTCAGGGGATCTCAAGGGAGAATAAAGATTCCCCGACACCAAGGAGTAATAAAGGCGACCAGGAGTTAGGTCATTCCCTAGGAAGAAGTGGATTAAATCAAACGGGAGAAATCGCCTACGCGGGGTAGCGATGGTTGAAATTGCTTTCCTGAGGAAAGATAACTCGGCACAAATTAAAAACGGCACGCCAGGCGTGCCCACAAAAAACATGGTGCTTTTCGCCTTTCAGGAATACAGACACACACATTGTGCCTGACCACTGCTTCGCCCCTGGCCCCTCTGTCACCAGAGGGTTTTTAGGCTGGGCTTTCCTGAAAGGAGAAAGGAGCCTGTGGCAGGCTCCGGAGGCATCCGCTGATTGTTCGATTTTCCCCCGGTGTTACCCGGGGTTAGCCCCACCTTCGGTGAGGAACCTCCTCCTCGTTGTCTCTACCATACGGCAGAGACCCATACGCTAATCTCCGTTTATTTAGTTTTTAAGGCGGTGACCTTAATATGCGAGATTGTAGCACTTTTATCGGCGCCAAGTCTATTATCCATTTGGGTAATACGTTCCCAACACAAACTCAAGCTCCGATGCGGGTGCCGTCTGGGATGACCCCATGCTTGGGAATGACCACAACACCATCCCGTACGAACCAATCCCCCTCGTCGATTTCCGTTCCGAGTGGGAACGGTTCGATCAAGACGTTCTCGCCCACACAGGCGTTCTTGTCGATAATTGCGCCTCGAACGCGAGAGCCCCGTCCGATGCCCAATGGGGGTAGTCCGGGCGATTTATGCTTCGATTCCTCTTCATAGTAATCCGCCCCCATCATCACCGTATCTCGAATGATTACATCATCGCCGATCACGCTGCGGATTCCGATGATCGAATTTTGAATTTCCGCTCCTTCAACAATACATCCATCGGCCATCTTTACACGATCGAGGCGGACATCATAGATGCGTGAGCCAGGCAAAAATCGAGGGTGGGTATAGATGGGTTGATCAGGATCGTGGAAATTGAAAGCTGGATTCGGCTGCGCCAGTGCCAGGTTGGCATGATAAAAAGAACGTATCGTGCCGATATCTTCCCAATAGTCATCGAACGGAAATCCGAAAACGCGATGTGAGTCGATCGCCGCCGGGATGACATCACCGCCGAAATCGTCATGGTCGGAATCGAGCAGATCTCTGAGAACATGGGTTTGAATCAGATAAATCCCCATCGAACCCCAAAACGGAAGATCTGGATCATCTCGACTGGTGTACTCTTTCATCACGGCCGGGCCCTTCGGTTTCTCGACGAAAGCTGTGACGCTGTGATCCTCTGCCATCTTGAGAATTCCAAAGCGTGAGGCATCCGTTTTGGAAACCGGCTTGACAACCACCGTCACGTCCGCCTCCAGACTGCGATGAGTCTCGATCAGGCTGGAAAAGTCCATGCGGTAGAGATGGTCTCCAGCGAGAATAAGCACGTCACAAGGATCGGCAACCTCGATCTCGAACATCTGCTTACGCACGGCATCAGCCGTCCCCACATACCAATCTTCACTCGAAAAAGTCTGTTCTGCCGCCAGGATTTGCACCCAACCCGAGTGGAAGAAATCAAAATGATAGGTTTGAGAAATGTGTCGATGCAACGATACCGAGTTGAACTGCGTTAAAACGGCAATCCTTTGAATCCCGGAATTCAAACAGTTACTGAGCGGTATATCCACCAGGCGGTACTTACCACCGATAGGTACGGCGGGTTTGGCGCGCAGCTTCGTGAGCGGCCACAAACGTGTGCCGCGCCCACCGCCCAGAATCAAACCGAGTACATCGGGATGGAGCATCGCAGGATGTTCTCCTTAAATTTATCAATATCAAACGCACTCAACCCATTCTATACCATAATCTTCAGGCATGGTATTAAGCAAGTGATGTTGAGAGGAGAGAAAAATTCCGAAGGAGGCAGTCTCCATCGGAGGAGGAAAAACCTCGAGCCGACAGCTTCCCCGAATTACATTATCACTCTCCATTGATACAGACGCGTAAACGACGATCGCACCCCTTGATCACGTCTTCGTAATTCATCGTCAACGTCGTTCAATAAAAATGTTGCCGGCACGAAAAACCATGATAGTATTCACCAACAGGAGAAGGGCAATGAACAAAAGGGGATTTCTATTTATCGCGTTGGCGCTTATTACGCTGTGTGTTTTACTTGCAGCTTGCACACCTTCAGGGCCTTGTTATATCCAGCCAAACACCCCTCTCACGGCATATCGCTTGCCGGACGCCACGTCTGATGTCTTCGGGAGTTTCCCCCCGGCCGACACCTACGAAGCGCTGGTTCGAACCGCAGACGGATGGGTGGGCTTCGATCCCGGTATCGCACAGGCAGCCAATATTGGGCTTGCCCATCATCGCTGGGTGCAATTTAATGCATTCGTCTCAACATCCTGCCTGGACTCGGTTGACCTTGTGACACTCGAAGACGTTATGGTGGACATGGCCGCATCCGGCCATTAACCAAGCTTGAGAGTCTCCGCCTCGGTGCCGAGGCGAATAACAACACAACCCTTGAAGGTCATTATGGCCAATCTGTATTCGCGCCTGACGATGTTGCTGCAGCCAATGGAGAAACCAATCAATGCATCTTGGCATCATCGGAACGGGTTTTGGAGTACGACACGCCGAAATTTACGCTTCTTTTCCCGACGTTGAAATTGTGGGCATTTTCGGCAGAGACGAGCAAAAAACCGAGCAAACCGCGCGTACGCTTGGTATCACCGGCTATACCGATATGAATGAGCTGCTGACGCATCCCGATGTGGATGCAATCGATGTCTGCTCGCCTACACACGCGCATGCGAAACACGTGCTTGCCGCGCTCGAACATGGTAAGCATGTGTTCTGCGAGACACCGGTTGCCTACACGCTTGCGGAAGCCGAGCAAATGTCACAATGTGCCGCATCCACTGACCAGTTGTTGCTGGTTGCACTGTATGCTCGCTTTGTCAGTGAATATAAGTATATTCACAACGTCATTACAGCAGGCCACCTGGGAAAACCAAAAGCCGTCTTCGCCAATCGACGCACGCCGGCGATATGGGGTACCTGGGATGAGAATTTCATTCTCAATCTGATGCTCCACGATATCGATTATCTATACTGGACGCTGGGAAAACCGCTCGCCATAACGAGCCACGCACTTGAAGATCAATGGCAGCATGTATGTATCGCCTTGGAATACGAGCGCTGCAGCGCTATGATTGAGGGCTGTGGGATCATGCCACCCAGTTTTCCGTTCAGCACGAGTCTACGTGTTGTCTGTGAAGATGGGGCCATGGATATGGATTGGCGTTGGGATGGCACAGCACCAATTAGTGAAATGATCCGATATCCTTCAAACGGTGAGCCCGATACGCTCAACATTCCGGCTTACGATCCGTACGAAGCGGAGTGCAGGTATTTCGTTGATTGCATACAGGGAAAGGCAGATCCCGAACTCCTGGGAATCAATTCCGCCATCGATTCGCTGCGCATCGCGCTGGCCGCCAAGAAATCGGTTCAGGAAAGCGGCAAGAGAATCGCTATCTAAAGAGTATGCGGACAGGGCAGAAAGTTCGTCGCACGAACTGAAGAAGTTGGTAAAATCCGTAATCGAATAATCACCGTCAAATAAGGAATCGAAGATGACTTCGGAATCAATCGAACAAACGAATGACAAACGTATCGCTATCATTCTGGCGCTGCTAACCCTGGTGCTTCTCGTGGCGACCGCACCGCAAATTGGGTTGACCTGGGATGAGCCTGCCTACATTGCGGCATCCGAATCCTATGCTGAGTGGTTCGGGGAGTTGGTCTCCAATCCAAAACAAGCGCTCGAACAAGAAACGATCGACTCATACTGGGGGATTAACCACGAACACCCACCGGTGGACAAGATTTGGTCGGGTGCTGCGTGGCGTGTCTCTCGTCTGATCTTCAACGACCTGGTCGCGCATCGCATGGGCAACATGCTGCTGGTAGCTGCTTTGGTGGCGATGCTGTATCTCATCGTTGCAACGGAATACGGACGCACTGCGGGATTCATCGCCGCTGCAGCGTTGTTAACCTTGCCGCGTTTCTTCTTCCACGCACATCTGGCCTCTTTGGACATACCGGCGGCAGTGATGGTCTTCGCCGTGCTGTTTGTCTTCTGGCGAACCAAAGACCGTACCGGGTTGTGGAGCACGATTGGCCTGGGCGTGGTTTGGGGATTGGCTGTAGCGACGAAAGTCAATGCCGTTTTTGTGATGCCGATCTTGTTCTTGTGGCTGCTGATATTCAAGCGGGAAATCCGTCTATTTGTTCGCCTGGTATTGTCAAGTATTATCGCCTTCCCAATCTTCTTGCTTTCCTGGCCCTGGCTCTATCCCGCACTATTTGAGCGTATAGATGAGTACATCCGCTTCATCACCATCGACCACTGGGAAATCGGCCAATTTTATCTGCACGAGTTCCATATGCCCCCACCCTGGCATTTTCCCTTCGTGATGTCGTTTGCCGTCGTGCCCTTGACATTGATGCTGTTTTGTCTGGTCGGGGTTGTCAGGACGGCAGTAGAGAAAAAGAATCGCGGCTTGGGCACGCTGTTTTTATTCAACGCGCTGGTTCCCATGATTGTTCTGTCCGTCGGCGAAAGCATGGTCTACGACAACGAGCGCCTGTTCATGCCAACCTTCGTCTATATCGCCGCTTTGGCCGGGGCTGGCCTGGATTGGGTGCTGAGCGGAATCCGAAATGGATTGAAACGCATGAAAAGGGAATCACTGATGCGGCCGGCAACAGCGATCTTGATTCTGCTCGTATTTATCCCGCACCTGGCGTTGGCGGTTCCACTTTATCCGCATTGGCTTTCGTATTACTCGGAATCCATCGGTTCCCTGCCAGGGGCCAGACGTATGGGTTTAGAAACCACGTATTGGTGTGAAACCTTCGCCGAATCATTGGCGTTTATCAACGATAACGCAGAGTCCGGAGATAGCGTGTGGACCGATCCGTGGAGTCACGACGTGATGGTGTACTACCAACTGCAAGGTCGCTTGCGGGATGATGTATGGATCGCCACACCGCCGTATGCCACGAGTATCTTAACACCAGATGCGCGGTTACTTGTACGAGAATTCTATGAAGCCGATTTCGTTGTCGTCCACTACCGGCAAACTTCGATCGGCGAGGACCCCGCGACAAGCCCGATTCTTGCCTGGGTTACGTCGCGCGAGCCCGATGTGCGTATCAGCTATCTCGGCGTTCCGTTGCTGGATGTTTATCAACATTAAATCCGTCTGATAATCAGCTGCGAGGTTCGCAACATCGAAAGACACGGCCTGGATTTCTTGTGGCATAATCTTACAGTCACGAAAGTAATCGGCTGTGAGTGATCATTCAGGGTACTTAACGTTGTTCGACCAGCCATAAAGAACCTATTTCCCGAAGTTGACTGCATTACGAAAGGCTGCGGAACCAAATAATGTATCTATTGGATCGCCTAAGAAAAATTCGGATCGACAAATTACTTCTCGACACTCCTCTTCATCCATTCTTGCTTGCTGCTTATCCAATTGTCAGCCTTCTGGGATTTAACATCGATCAAGTCTATACACACGATGCAACCTCGTCCATCCTAATCTCACTGGCCTCCACGACATTGGTGCTTGTCGTCCTTCGGCTGTGTTTCAAGGATTGGAAATTGGCCGGGCTGCTGACCAGCCTGGTGGTGGTGTGGTTCTTCCTCTACGGCCGCCTGTATGTGCTTCTGAAAGAACTCAGCATTATTGGATTTCTTACCATACGTCACAGATATCTACTCATCCTATGGTCGTTAATTATTGTTTCCTTAGCGATCTGGCTCATTAAACATAAGCGTATCCGTCCAGAATTGACCAGGTTCATGAACTTCTTCTCAACCGTATTAATCAGCCTTCCAATTCTCCATATCCTGGTTTTTTATTTTCACGATTATTCGCCTCCCAGAGAACCTGCAGACATTGATATTGAACCTTTGATCTCCTGGAATGATGACTCAGATCCCCCCGACATCTATTACATCGTGCTGGATGGATATCAACGGGCCGACGTCCAGGAAAGCGTATTTGGAATCGACATCACGCCATTCCTTGATGAGCTTCGGGATCTCGGTTTTTATGTCGCTGAATGCGCACAGAGCAACTACACACGTACGATCCTTTCTGTCTCCTCGACATTCAATATGGAGTATATCGATTCCTTTAGGGCTGATATTGAACCCGATGAAAAGACAGCATGGCTGTCGCCGTATTACCAACAGAGTATAGTTCGTCAGCAACTAGAGAAACTAGGATATCAGACGATTGTATTCAAGACACCGTGGGAGAGATTGGTTTGGGAAGATGCCTCGATTGTCTACAAATCGAGCGGCACAGCGCTTCTGTCGCCATTTGAATTCATGCTATTAAGAACAACGCTGGCAAGGATTTACCTGGACTTTGAACAGGCCGAAAGCCGAAAACTCTCCGACTACGAAAATTACGAGGATACACGCTACGCCCTCGAGCAGCTTCCCAACATACCCAATATTCCCGGACCGAAGTTTGTATATGCCCATTTGGTCATTCCTCACTCCCCCTTTGTGTTCGGGCCTGATGGTGAGTATGTCAACATACCCTACGATGCCGATGCAGGTAATATCTATAAGTGGGAGGATGGCAAGAGGGGGCATAATTATGCGGTGACCTATATTAATAAAATGATGCTTGAAATTCTGCCCAAAATTATTCGCAGCTCCAAAACACCGCCAATCATTTTCCTTGCTGCAGATCACGGTTCGCCCAATGGAGGCGTTGAGAACTCCGTTCGTATCCTTGCCGCTTTCTACGCCCCTGAAGCAAAATTCCAATTCTATAATACCATCACGCCGGTGAATCTGTTCCCCATCATATTCAACACCTACTTCAATGCGAACATAGATTTGCTGCCGGATAGAAGCTTCTTTTCCGCGCAAGGTCAATATTTCAATTTTATGGAAATACCCAATACGTGTAAGGCAACGGACTGAGTCTGTTACTTTTAGTGGAATCCAAATCGTTGTACGCTGGTATATACTTTAACTAACCTTCCCCAAGAGGAGATCATAATGTTTGTTAAAGAGCATATGACTCAAAATCCCGTCACCGTCACGCCCGACACTTCCGTACCGGATGCTTTGCGCATCATGCGCGAAAAGCAAGTACGCAGGCTTCCCATTCTCGATCGACATGGAAAACTGGTCGGCATCGTCACGGACAAGGCACTGCTCCATGCTTCACCCTCGCCAGCGACTTCATTGGCGGTGTGGGAGATCACGGAACTGTACACCAAACTTAAGGTTGAGAAAGTGATGAGTCGGGATGTCGTTACGATACCTGAGGATACCCTGTTGGAGGAAGCAGCACGCATCATGGTCGACAGCGAGGTCGGCGGCTTGCCCGTGATGCATGGCGACACGCTCGTGGGAATTATCACAGAGTCAGATCTCTTTAAAGTCCTGCTAAAGCTGCTCGGCGGTCGGCGGACAGGCTTGCGTCTTACCCTATCGGCGACCAGCGCGAAAGGCAGCCTGGCAAAAATCGCCAACGCCATTTCCGATATCGGGGGCAACATCGTAGGGCTCGGTGTGAGCGAGTTGGATGATTCCGGACCGGATCAATTGGAAATTATGCTGAAAGTTCAAGAGGTGAAACAAGATACGCTTGTAGAGGCAGTTCAATCCGTAGTGAACGAAGTCATCGACGTACGGGAGACATGATGTCAGGCGTCCAACCGTAAGCGGATCGCAGCACGTACCTTCTTGCTCTATTTAAATCGCTTTCTGCAACACATTTAATGTACGCATTTTACCGCCTCACCGAAGTTCCACCGATTGTGAGTGCAGACAATTTCGCTCATTAATCCGAATAGCGAGCTGTGATCTCGCGGCCCACGTAGCAGATTGCCGCTTGCCCCATCACGTGCCCGACGAGTAACAATTCGATAATTAGCACACCTATCAGTTCAGCGGGACGTATTGTCTTGCGCGCATCATCAATCTCGTGAGAGAAGCCATCCAAACTGTTCACCAACCCGGCAAGGATTTCATCTTTGTCGTCGAATTCCTCGATGAAAACCTCCAGTTCATCGGCCGCATCGGATAACGCAGCGCACACATCTTCGATATCGGTACATGTTTGACTGAGTTCTACTCCCACCTGGCGCAAAGCTCCCGGAAGTGGTTCGAGACGAATTGCCACTTCCGAGATGGTCTCGTCGAGGGGCTTCTCCGGTGCATACGAAACACCCGTAAGAAAGCTGATTTTTGCAAGGTTTCGTAGAACTTGATCGACTGCGCGAGCACCTTCTTCCGCGGCTTCCAGGGCATCGTGGGTATCATCGATTATCTCGGGTGCGGACTCACCAATTAATGACGCGCTTGAGTCGATTAGAGTCCCAGAATTTTCAAATGAATTCTCAATACTGCGGATGGTTGTCTCCGCCTTCTCCAGGATTTTCACTCCGTTGTCCAATGCGATGTTTGCCTGGGTGATCGAATCCGCCAATCGGTCCGCTTCTTGTGATACCGACTCCATCCTCGCGTCTATCCAGGATGAAGCACGAGCGGTGAATATGGGTACCAGCATCATTCCCAGGAGGCCCACTACGACGCCCGCCACACTGGTGACCTGAATCACTCTACCGATCCAAAATTGGATTTTGGCACCATTTAATGCCTTTACCTTTTGAAGGACCGTTGAATTTTGACTACCGGAAGATGATTCGCTATCTTTATGATTTATCATTTTCCCTCCAATACATACCCACAATGTCCTTAGGAAGATTGCCTCGTCGATCTACAACCGGCAGCATTCGATGGAGAAGCAAGGAGATGATCAATGGGCTTCTGCTATTAAAACATAATCGGCTTCCCATCGTGTGTGTGTCTTGCTTGGATTTTGAGCATATCAACAGGGCTGGGAACAATTATAGATATATGGTACGATTTGCTTTGTATACAAGTTTTACACAATTTTTCTTGGAGAGAACATGTCGAAATCGGAAAAGCGCCACTTCTACGGCTCGGTCACGGTTAGCGAACGCGGGCAGATTGTCATTCCTGCAAGTGCCCGACGCGATTTTAAAATCAAGGCAGGCGACAAACTACTCGTGGTTGGCGATCTGGATAGGGGCATCGCCATGGCCAAACAATCGATGGTCATGGAGTATATGGAGGAAATGTCATCCTTGTTCAATGCTGCAGAAGAAGATGATGACGTAGAAGATTCGCAGTAACACTGCGATAAATATCGACAAGGTATCTCTCTTTATTAAAGGGTCTCTCTAATTATGATTTGCAGTTTTAAGCAATTAGTTAATTCACAGGAGTCATCTGCCGGTGGCAAGGGAAGCATTTTGGCAAAACTCTATCGGACGGGCTATCCCGTGCCCGATGGATTCATCGTCCTGCCAACAGCTTTTTCCGGGGACGAACTGGTTGGGGAGGCATGGGAGCAGATACAGAAACACACCGCACGTTTACGTCGTAAAAACAGCGATGCTAACTTTGCCGTCCGCTCTTCTGCGCTGAGTGAGGATTCGGCACAGGCATCCTATGCTGGAGAATTCGAGACGGTCTTGGACGTAGAAACGGATGCGCAAATCCGCGATGCCATCCACAAGGTACGACGTTCACGGCACAGTCCCCGAGTCCAAATCTACAGCCAGGCGCAAATGCTGGATCAGAAAGACCACGAAATTGCAGTCATCGTACAGCGTCTAATCCGGGCGGATTTCTCGGGCGTGCTGTTCACCATCGACCCAATCACGGGAGATTGCATGCACATGACGGGTAATTTTGTCGAAGGAATGGGGGAGAAACTGGTTTCCGGGCAGACCAACGCGCAAACTTTCACCTTCGAGCGTCCTAAAGGAACGTACCGCGGACCAACTGAACTCAGCCGTCTCGCCCGTTCGCTCTACCGCAACGCTTGCAGGTTGGAGAAAGAATTGGGTTTTCCACAAGACATCGAATGGTCAATGGCGGGAAGAAAACTGTACGTTTTGCAGTCACGCCCTATTACAACCTTGAACGTCTACAAAGCGGACAGTGCTGAATGGAACGACAGTTTCCGGGGTAATTTCCTGTGGTCCGGCGCCAACCTGGTCGAAAACGCACCGCACGTAATTACCCCCTTTTCCTGCTCTTTACGCAAAGGCCTCTCGTATGAAGGTGTGGATTTAAGTGACGGTTCTTCAATGGGATTGGATGGATATCCACTGGCGGGCATCATCGGCGGCCGTGGATACATAAACCTGAGCGTCCAGGTTTCTGCAATTCGTCCCTTCTTCGGCGGCGATTCCCGCAAGGCACTCGAGCAGGTTACTGCGTTTTGGGGAGAGATTCCGCAGGATGTGGAAATCCCGCTCGTCCCGATTTCACGCCGAATGTGGTGGTTCAAGGTGCTTCCGAAGGTGGCGTTAATTGGAATAAAAGTTGCGCGCATGCAGAAAAAGATACCCCAATTCGTCGCAGAGAACCCCCAATGTTGCGCCACGATGCGGCAGCGTATCGGCCAAGCCGATCGCACAGCCCTACTCGCCTTGTGGCGGGATGAAATCACGCCCTATTCCTTGTATGCCTTTTTTATCACCAATGCCGCAGCGTCGGACTTGCCTCATCGCCTGGAAAATGAGTTACGCGAGTTGGTCGGTTCGGAGGATGCCAATGCCCTGCTTTCCAATCTCAGCGGTCTGTCCTCCCCGTTGGAGAGTCTCGGGCCGGTGATCGGCCTCAGCAAAGTGGCGCGCGGCGAGATGAGCCGCCAAGCTTACATGGAAGCATACGGCCATCGGGGCGAGAACGAAATCGAATATGCCTGGCCGCGCCCCCTCGAGGATCCTGCCTGGCTCGAGCGTCAACTCGACGAGTATACGACGAATCCGGTGGACATCGAGTCACTTATGGCCAAACAGAACGCCGCATATCAGGCTGCATGGAAGCGTTTCTGCGAACGCTATCCGCGCAAGGTGAAGTCAATGCGAATGCGTCTGCAAAAAGCCGCACACGCTGCACATCAGCGGGAAACGGTACGCTCGGAATCGACTCGCTGTTCGATGGTGATTCGCGCTTTCGCTCAGCGCGCCGGAGAGCTGACCGATCTCGGAGAGGATATCTTCTTCTTGACCATAGCTGAAGTTCTCACTCTGCTTGCAGGTGACGATACCGCACATCGAATTATCCCCAAACGAAAAGAAACCTACGAAGGGTACCGTGTCCTGCCGCCATACCCGACAATCATCGTTGGCCGATTCAACCCCTTCGATTGGGCGGCAGATCCGAATCGACGTAGCGACATTTTCAATGCAAATGCTCCCATCACGGAAAACATCAATGAAGACAGCAACACGATTACGGGCGTTCCCGGGGCGCTCGGCATTGTCGAAGGGATTGTCCGCAGGCTGGTCCATTTGGAAGACAGCGATCAATTCCAGGCAGGGGAGATCCTGGTCACCACCTTGACCAACATCGGCTGGACACCGCTCTTCCCGCGCGCAGCGGCGATCATCACTGACCTGGGCGCGCCGCTAAGTCACGCAGCGATCGTCGCCCGAGAGCTGGGAATTCCGGCCGTGGTCGGCTGCGGTGACGCCACGATGCGCCTGAAAACAGGCGACCGTATTCGCGTCAACGGTGGTCGGGGATTGGTCGAGATTCTTGAATCTATAAACCGCTCAGATGGATAGCAGAATTGCGAATAAACGCTACTCCTGCAATTCAGGATTGTGCAGGCGGAAAGTGTACATCTTGTCGCATTCGACGAAACCCATTGGGCAATCCCCCTTCCCGAGCGAGGTTTCGAACGTTCCGGCAGCGAGAGGTACGTCGACCTCAAACCAGGTAAACGGAAAATATGTGATGTGCGGGAAAGTTTTACTTTCGCATTCCATTTGTGCGTTCATGGGCACGTCGCCAGTTTCACCATCGGGTTCGACAGTCTCATCGATCTGTAAGGTAACGATGAAATCGTCGCAGCTGCCTGTGATGGTAGCTATGGCCACACCTTGCCCTGTAATGTCGCATCTTGTAGGATCGCCTTGCAGGAAGCCCTCATTGAAATATTCGAAGTAGCAACCGACCTCACCGGTCACCTTGGATCCGGAGATTTCGACCATACAGGTCACCCTGCCCCAACCGGTGATTTCTCCGATCTCTCTGATCCCACCGGGAGACCAGGTCCAGTTCTCGATCATCTCGACTTCCATGAAAATAGGACCCTCGGGGCACGAACTATACGGCGTACCCTCCCCAGTGAACTCCCCGGCCGATCCGGCGGCTTCTTCGAGAGATTCTCCCATTTGTCCCGAATCCGCAGATGAATCTCCCTGTTGCGCAGATTCATCTTCCGCTGAACCCATTGACCCAGCCGTGCTGCATGACACCAGTATACTAATCGACAACAAACTCAACAGAACAGCAATCCCCCAGACGTTTGTACGACTTGAAGATCTGAGTGACATCGATTACTCCGCTTCGATTGCTTATTACCGGCTCAATATCGGCAAACGTAGGATTCCAGGATTCCAACAATCGTCAATGAAACCGGATTCTGATGCACGAATATATCGCTTCACAGAATTCCCCCGGATTCCAAGCCGAATTTGATCTCGTTATTTGTATCATGCTTTTTAAGTATCTCAAAGGCCAGCTCGATGCTACAGCTACCTGCTAACTCATACAAGACTCGGTGACACACCCGGCGTTTCGTTCAATACAGGCATCCAACGCTGCACTGCGGGTTGTTAATTGTTAAGCGACGTTGAGGAACACCTCACACCCGAATTTCCCATTCAAGGACAAGATTCCACAGGTGCAGGGCACAGGTTACAATATACCCACCGCTGAAGAAATTCGCCATATGCTGGATCGTTTCAGTACGGCATGGACGGATATCCTGCCGCGCAGCTTCGCAGCGGGTTAACCGATCTCCATCCGATTATCCCCAGTCTATCGACAGGGAGAATTGGCAAGATCAACAAACATATCAACGGAGAAATGATAAATGAAAACCGTTCGTGTAGCACTCATCGGATTTGGAAACGTGGGACAAGGTTTCGCAGAAATCCTCCGCGATCGAGGTGAAAGTTATGCGGATATCTTCGGTCTAGATATTCGCATCGTCGCCGTCAGTGATTTGCACTTTGGCGCGGTGTATCATTCGGACGGCCTGGATCCAGCCTCATTGTTATCCATGGTTCAGGAGAATGACTCGTTCGCCAACTTCGCACCCGCCGACGAGACCGGATGGGACGCTTCAACAACGATAGCGAAATCCAATGCAGACGTCATCGCGGAAATCAGCTTCACGGACTTAGAAACCGGCGAACCCGCCACGACTCACCTTCGTCAGGCGCTAGAAAATGGCAAACACGTCATCACGACAAACAAAGGTCCCCTCGCCTTGCACTTCGAAGAACTCAACCGGATTGCGCAAGAGAACGACGTGCAGATCGGATATGAAGGCACGGTGATGAGCGGAACCCCGGCGTTACACCTCGGCATGGACGTGCTGCGCAGCGCGGGCGTTCGAAAAATCGAAGGCATCCTCAACGGCACGACCAATTACATCCTGACAGAAATGGCGAATGGCCTTTCCTATGAAGCCGCACTGAAAGAAGCGCAGCGACTTGGGTATGCAGAAGCCGATCCGCGCGGCGACGTAGAAGGCCATGACGCGGCCGCCAAGGTTGCAATTCTCTGTACGGTGCTGATGGGTAAAACGATGAAACCCGACCAGGTTGAATGCACGGGCATTACCGGCCTGGATCAGAAACAAATTCAGGAAGCTCGCCAAAACGGACAATGTTGGAAGTTGATCGGCAGTATTGAGAAAATCAACGGGGAAGTGAAGGCGACTGTGAAACCGATTTGTCTACCCATGACTCACCCATTTTCCGCTGTCAACGGCGCCACGAACGCCATTCACTACACCACGGATTTACTCGGTGAAGTAACCCTGATCGGACCTGGTGCAGGGCGAGCGGAAACCGGATTGGCGTTGGTCAACGATTTAATTTCGATTTATCGCAGTACATAGCATTCTCAGTTCTAATTCACTTAACTTGTAGACAGGTTGGTTTCAGAACGCATGTTTGCTTAAAGTGAAAAGCAAAACCTACGCAATCTCCGCGCACAACAGTTGTATACTCGATTTATTCGTCTCCACGATACAGCACCCCGAAAATTCATTGCTTTCCCTTTCTGGGAAACCCTTTCCATCCCGCAACAACGGTAACCTTCTGGTAACTTTCCCGTAAACGCTGCGAAAACATCCTTCCCTACACTAGAAGCATAGAGAAACAGCAATCCATGGCAGAGCGGACTCGTGAAAGCAGTCCCCCAATTACGCCAGGGAAGGGTGAAATGATACAGACCTCGACTTCAATGACCGTAAAGACCCGATTGCCCTATTTGGCAGGGTTGGACGGGCTTCGAGCGATATCGGTTTTAGCCGTCATCTTCTATCACGCCAACATCTCCTGGGCTGTCGGTGGTTATTTGGGAGTGGAAAGCTTTTTCGTCATCTCGGGATACCTGATCACCTCTTTGCTGCTGCGAGAGTATCTGGCGAACAAGCAACTCGCGCTAGGCCGCTTCTGGCTGCATCGAGCGCGGCGGTTGCTGCCGGCGCTTTGTCTCGTGCTGGTCGCAGTCGTTCCGCTGGCCAGGTGGCTGGCGCCAGATGCGCTGCCGCGCTTGCGGGAGGACATCCCCGGCGCATTGCTTTACGCCAGCAACTGGGTCTTCGTCTCGCGAGAGATCCCCTATTTCGAGCAGTTCGCCCGTCCACCGCTCCTCCAACACCTCTGGTCGCTGGCCGTCGAAGAACAGTTCTATCTCGTCTGGCCGCTGTTGCTCTGGGGAATCTTCCGCATTTTTCGCCTGCGCAGCGCTAAAAAGACTTCCCGGCTCGCTGTTCCGATGTTCTTGCTCGCCGGAGCCACGTTCGCACTCATGATCAGTATGCATGATCCACACGCCGATCCCTCCCGGGTTTACTACGGCACAGACACGCGGGCAACCGGGTTTCTTCTTGGCGCCGGACTGGCCATGCTCTCGAAACCAGGGTGCGGAATATCTCACCGGAACAGGATAAGCAACGCGGCGGGCATTACGGGCCTGCTGGGATTGCTCTGGCTCTTCTCTAATCTGCACGAGCATGAAGCTTTCCTCTACCGCGGCGGCTTTCTCCTCGCCGCCGTACTCACCTGCCTGGTAATCCTGGCGGTCTCAAACCCCCGGACACAGCTTTCCAGGCTGTTGGGCCGCCGGCCGCTGCGCTGGCTGGGCACACGCAGCTACGGCATCTACCTCTGGCACTGGCCCCTGATGGCTGCCTGGAATTGGGGAGGCGGATCAGCGCAGCCCAATGGGGTCACACTTGCGCTTCAGTTGGTTTTGACGGGTTTGCTGGCAGAGTTCAGTTACCGCTGGATCGAGCAGCCCATCCGCAAACAGGGACTGCATTCGTGGTGGTTGGACTCAACGAAGGTGTTCGGTGGCCTGCGTACCAATGCCGCTTCCGTGGCCGGTATGTTGATCGTGGCGGGATACATCGTCGTTCAGCCTACCGCTGCCGCTTCGTCACAGGTCAATGCCGCGATCTCAACATCGCCGACCCCAACCATCTCATCCCAAGCCGCCGCAGAACCGGAAGCACCGGACCCGCACCTTTCCTATGCATCCAACCCCGGTCAGAACGTCGCGCTATCCGACATTTATGTTGAAGGGTCGAGTATCACGGTCACAGCCGAAGATGCTCCGCAAACCACTAACCCGCTTCGCCTCACCTTCATCGGTGACTCGATCATGGAAAGCGTCGAACCCTGGATCCAAAAGGAATTCGCCCCCGGCAGTTACTGTCTGGATGCGGTTCGTAACCGCCGCATGCAGGACGTCGTGAACTTGATCCCGCAGTTGGCCGCGGAGAACTGCCTTACGCAGACGGTCGTCATTCATCTGGGAACCAACGTTCCCTTCGAAGATGAGGTCTTCGATGACGTAATGAGCGGTCTGCTGAAACACGGTGTGACGCGCGTGCTCTTTATCAACGTGAGGCGACCGGTGGCCTGGGAGGCGGTTGCCAACAATCAGGTGCTCAAGGGTGTGAATCGCTGGCCGCAGGCGGAACTCGTCGATTGGCACAAGCTTTCTGAAGAACAACCGGGCTGGTTCTGTGAAGATTCCGTTCACCCAAGCCACACCGGCGCAGCGGCTTACGTTGAGGCCATTCGGGAAGCACTGGGGGACGAAATCGCCGAGCTTTAACAATGTTATTCGATTTGGGAAACAACAAAGTGGCTAAGACAATAGCCACTTTGTTATTTTAGAAATACAAGAGATCACTCATACGCCAGCGACTGACGTACGCTGACCTGCGTGGCGCGCAGCGCCGGAAGAATGCTGGCCAATGAAGAAAGCGCGACGATAACCAGCAACCACAAGAAGACGGCCTGCACGGAGTAGTTGAACTCAAGGGGCACGCGAATCAGCGTGTCGGCAACGGCATCGCCGAAGAGTTGCGCACTGGGGTAGCTTAGCGGTACCGCCAGCAACCAACTCAACAGCCCGATGAACAAGCCCTCTCCGATGACGGACAGCGCCACGGAACCCGAAGTAGCGCCGATGGCGCGCATCATTCCGATCTCCCTGGTCCGCTCGACTACGTTGATCGACATGGTGCTGGCCAACCCCAGACTCCCCACAATGGCCGCCAGTGTAACCCCAACCATCAGGATGTAGACAACGCCCGAAAACATCGATTGATCGTTTTCACGTTCCTCGATGGCGCTCTGGATTTCAACGCTGTTGATTCCTGCTTTACTCAGTGCTGATTCCATCGTATTGCCGACGCGCAGCTGCGTATCCCGATCGTGTGAATCCGTTCGACCAAGTATCATGTTGCCTGCGCTGCTGTCCCCGGCCTCGTCCACCGTTGCTTCCAGCGGAACGAAGCTCTCTCGCCCGCCATTACGCATGCCGATCACCAGACCTACCACCGTCCAGGTGGACTGTCGTCCGCGAAGCACAAGTTCGATTTCATCCCCAACATGAATGCCCTGTTCTTCAGCGATGCGTCGATTGAGTAGAACTGACCACTCATCCTGCGGTTCGAGGCCGCGGCCTTCCACGATGCGCGGGGAGAACATGGCCGAGTTGTCGGGGACGCCCCAGAGGTACATCTCACGCAGATTATCTTCCGGCAGAGAGATCGCAGCCCAGTTTCCGCTCCAAACCTCCACATATTCCAACGCCGGCAGCCCTGCTACCGCCTGTTCCACAACCGCGTTTTCATAAACCCGGTCGAGCTGCACCTTCACATCATGCCCCAGGTCTGAGAAGAGAGACTCGAAGGTGTTGTCCATCGAATCTTTGATGCTCATCACTCCTACGAACAACGTTCCGCCCAGAACCAGTGTTGAAAGCGTCAGCACGACGCGGGCTTTACTGCGAAATGTGTTCCGCACGCTGAGTACCAGCGGTCGTGGCAGACATCGAATGCGTGCGGCGATTCGATCGAGCGGACCCGCGTGCTCCGCATCTCCCAGGCCGCGTGACCCAATGGCTTCCCGAGCTGTTTTCCGGGCAGCGGCAATTACAGGCACGAGCGCGCCGAACAACGGAACAATAAAAGCAACGCCAATTTGAATGAGAATCGCCCGTGGCGCAATCTGGAATGAATCGAGAGGTACGTTGAACGAGTCAAGCGTCCAATTGGATATCAGATAAGCTACGATGACGGCAATCGGCACAGCGATGAGCAATGCCACCAATCCGTGGATCAGTGCTGTAGCCAGATAAATTCGTATCACGCGTCCGGAAGTGGCACCAAACACCTTCATCACGCCCACCTGCCAAACCTGGCGTGCGATGATGGCATTCATCGTATTGACAATCAAGAAGCCACTTAAGAGAAGCGAACCGATCCCCATCATCCCCATGATGAGCATCACTGTGTCGACCTGCTCTTGCGCCCAGTGGACCTCTGGATCAGTGATGAAGTAGCCTTCCCCTTTCATCGAAAAGCCCTGTATTTCCAGATTCTGTCGAAGCCGCACCACGGCTTGCTGTGCAGCCTCCTGCGAGAAAGTCTCGAGTCGGATCATCAGTCCATTAAACCCCTCAGGAAACCCTGTTAAGTGAGCGGCCATCTGCGGCGTGGCGTAGAACGTCCCCTCGCCGGTGTACTGTGGCGGTGGTACGATCTGCCCTCGCGCCACGCCCTCGACGGTTAGCCGATGCTCCCCCTGCCCACTCTCAACGATAATCGTCGTGCCGGACGATATGTCGTAGTAGTTGGCGGACAAGCGCTCGACGGTTAATGTCTCAGCATCAGGCCAGACGCCGGAGATCAACTCAACGCGGTTGATATGCTGCGCATTGTAGTCGTCTTGTGAAATCAGCCGCATCTTTCGCCACTCGGAATCCCCCTCGAAACGCCAGCGAAGCTGATCCTCACTGATGCACTCCACATCAGCGAACTGTGGATCGGCTTCAATCGAAGCGACGAGGTCTTGATCGAGGCGGTTGACCATCCAAAAACGGATATGCGCCATGACTGCCGCCTGATGCGATTCGACCAAACGCGAACGCGTGATTTCAGACATTCCGAACGCGATTCCAACCGCGTTGATACCGATTGCCATGGCGAGAATGACCAGGATGGTTCGGGCCTTGTTGTTGGATAAATCACGCCATATCTTGCGTAACGTTATATTCATTCGATGGATCCTTTCCTTAATTCCATTGACGAGCCGGCGGCGCAGCATCGAACGATAGATACTGCACCGCCTGATAACCCTCCAGATGTAACTGATATTTATATAGCTTGCCTTTCGAGAATTACTCGTAGGCCAGCGTCTCGCGCACGCTCACGCGTGTGGCTTTCAGCGCCGGCCACAGGCTGGCCACCGCCGACAACACCAACACGATCGCCAGCCAGAAGAACACCCCGCCAACGGCGTAATCGAAATCCAACCCGAAGCCCACGATAGTCTGTCCGATCACATCGGTGAACAACTTGGCAGAGGGAATGCTCAACGGCACGGCCAGCAGCCAGGAGATCAAGCCCAGGATCATCCCTTCCGTCACGAAGATCGCCACGATGGATAGCGAGGAAGCGCCCACCGAACGCATCACACCAATCTCACGCAAACGCTCTACGACGTTGATCGACATGGTGCTCATCAAACCGATGCTGCCTACCACGGCGGCAACGATCGCCATCGACATCAGGATATATGTCAACGTCCCGAACAGGTTCACGTTTTGCTGGCGGCCCTCGCTGAGGCTCCAGTAACCCGTCGTTCCATATCCCTGCGCCTCGAAGGCGTCGTTTAGTTCCTCCGCCACCCGCTTTTCAGATTCCACTCCCGGCTGCCTGATTTTGACCTGCACGAAGTACGTAAGGTATTCTTCGGAGACCTCACTCGCCAGCGCATCGAAGGGGACGAAGAATTCATCCTGATAGCTATCCACGTCGAGCGTTACCCCGATAACTCTCCAGGTGGATTCCGTACCCAGGATCGTCAGGGTAATATCCTCTCCGGCTTCAACGCCACTCTTCTCGGCGAATACGCTGTTGATCAACACGGCATGCTCGTCACCGGAAGGCAGTTCCCTGCCGCTGACGATGCGCGGGTTGAACATCTTCGAATCCGAGGGAACGCCGCGCAAGGAAACCTGGGCGTTCTGTCCATTTGCCAGTGGTGTCGTTGCCACGCGGTAACTGGATAGTTCCGCGTCCACGACATCCGGGACACCCTCGGCGATGTCGATCAGCTCCACCGGGTCATAGGCACGATCCATATACACCGAGACATCGTTGCCAAACATATCGAATATCGCATCGATCGTGGCACCGAAGGACTTGTCCATAGTGAGGATCATGGTAAACATCACTCCGCTCAGCACGAGTGTGATGAGGGTCAGCGATACACGCACCTTGCGGCGGAATGTATTTCGTAAACTCAAAGCCAGCGGGCGCGGCACGCGCCGGAAACTAGCGATGAGTCGATCGAACCTGCTCTCCCCAAAACCATTACCGATCCCGTGTCGACTCATGGCTTTGTGCGCCGAGATGCGTACACCATTGGCGATGGGGACCAGGGCAGCCAGAATCGGCACGGTCAAACCGATCAGAATCTGCAGAGTCAGCGTGCCTGGGTCGAGGTGGAAAGCGCCATGTTCGATGTTGAGCAGATTCAACATGAAGACCGCAAGCCAGTTCGCCCCAACAGCACCCAGCGGAACGGCGATCAACACGGCCAGGAGACCGTAGATCAAAGCCGTCATCAAGTAGGTGCGCACGAGTACTCCAACTGTGGCGCCCACCGATTTCATCACGCCGATTTGCCACACTTGTTGTGTCAACAGGGCGGTCATGGTGTTGATGATCAGAAAGCCGCTGAGTCCGAGTGACATCACGCCCAAGATTGCAAGGACCATGAAGCTACCATCGATCATCTCCTGCTGCCAATGCACTTCGGGATCGGTGATGCCGTATGATCCAACCCGGTAGCCCATTAACTCGATCTGCTCTTGCATCTGTTGGGCGGAAGCGTGCACGGTTTCCTCGTTGTAATCATCGATGCGCACGTGCAGTTTGGTGTACTCTATTTCTACGCCGGTGATCCAATTCGCCGTCTCGGATGAAGCAAAGAAGATCGCACTGCCGCCCCACAGCGGCGGGAAAACCATGTGCTCGCGCACCACGCCCACCACAGGCAGCTGCTGCTCCCCATCGGGTGTCTCAACGATGACCGTTGAACCGTTGTGGATTTCAAAGAAATCGGATGCCAATCGTTCTACTGCGAGATCGTTTTCCGCAGGCCACTCTCCCTCGATCCGTTCGACCAGGTATGTGCCTTGATTTTCGTAATCGCTGCGCGTGTATAGATATGCGTTTTGCCAGTCCTGCTGACCCTCGAGTTTCCAATGGATCATTGCACTGCGTTCACCTTCAACTGCGACGACGTTTGACTCATCAAGCAAAGTATCCACAGCCTCCTGGTCAAAGGGCCCGCCGTACAATGTGATCTGATCGGGGATCACGGCCTTATGCGCATCGGTCATCGACTCCTGCATCACACCGCTGAGTCCAAATGTCAAGCCGAGGGCGAAAATACCCACTGCCGTGGCGAGGACGGCCAGGACCGTACGAGCCTTATTACGCGCCAGATCACGCCATAATTTACGCCAGGTGACACTCATCGACCGCTGCTCCCATTCCCATTGGCCTGATCGCGATCGATCTGACCATCCAGCAGATGCAGTACGCGATCCATCTGATCCGACAGACTGCGGTCGTGAGTCACGATCATGAGCGTCTTGCCTCTTTCGACGAGTTGTTTGAATAGTCCAAACACACCGTTTGCTGTTGCCCGATCCAGATTGCCCGTGGGCTCGTCGGCGACGACGACGGGAGGATCGTTGGCCAGGGCACGCGCAATGGCTGCACGCTGCTGCTGCCCACCGCTCAGCGTGCTGGGCAGCTTATCCGCCTGGTCGGCGATGTTGACCTGATCGAGCAAATCCATCGCCCGCTGCTTTCGCTGGCGGCGGGGATACATATTGCAGAAGTCCATGGGCAGCATCACATTTTCAACAACCGTCAGCGTTGGAAGCAGCTGAAAGAATTGGAAAATGACACCCACATTTTTCCCGCGCCAGCGAGCGAGTTGATTCTCGCTAAGCCCATGAACAGCCTGCTCTCCCACGAAAACCTCGCCCGCAGTGGGCCTGTCGATGCCGGTGATCATGTTGAGTAGTGTGGACTTGCCTGAACCCGAGGGGCCCACCACCCCGACGAGTTCGCCTTCATTTACTTTGAGCGATACGTCAGTCAAGACGGTTACGTCACCAGCACCTGTTTCGTACGTCTTCACCACATCGCGCAGATTAATCCGCGCGCCGTTATCGCGTGCCAAGGTACGACCTGTATTCATGTTTCCTCCTAATTGTTGACTGTCTTGGGGATATAAACGTAGTTTTAGGTTGATTCCCACCCCATCAGTTCTCTACCCTTTACGCAGGAATGGTTCCAGGGTTGCAAACGAACAGCGCCGGTCCTTAAACCGGACAATGGCTATTTTCAAGATAAAGTGATGGGGATTTAAACAACACCAGTCAGAACGCAGCAATATGGGACTCAGATTTGTGCGAAGGACATAAAGTAAATGGGGGAAAACAAGTTGAGTTAAGCAATGATAAGTGTCACAGGATCATTGGTTACTTAACCCGAATAACAAGACGCTCTCCACCTTCCACATGGATATACAAGTCGGTCAACCGTTGCAACACAATATCGCAAGCCAACTCTTCCCGAGAATGGGTTGAGGCGACACCGATCGCCTGCATCCCCGCTGCTTTCGCCGCCGCTATTCCCGCAGGCGAGTCCTCAATGACCACACAATGTTCAATCGCCACGCTCAAGCGTTCGGCTCCCAGAAGATAGGGTTCAGGCGCCGGTTTTCCCTGCATGACATCGTCACCGCTGATGAGGATATCCGGAATGGGTAATCCGGCTCGATTCAGGCGCGCCTGAGCAAGCGCCTGGCTCCCGGAAGTCACGATCCCCCACACATGCCGGGGCAAACCATCCAGGATCTGTGAAGCCCCTTCGATTTGCAAAACACCGTCTGTGTCCGCGACCTCGATCGCCTCGAAGCGTTTGGCTTCCTGTTCGACATCCAGGTGTGGCGCGATATGGCGCATGGTTTCGATCGTTCGCAGACCATGGGCCACACGCATCAGCGCTACCATATCCAGGCCGTGCTGGCGTGTCCACCCCTCCCAATGGCGCCAGATGCAGCTTGTTGAATCGATCAAAACGCCATCAAGATCGAACAATACCGCAGCGCCGACTATTTGCGTCATCCGTATCTGCGCCTATGGCTTTCTGGGGATGTTCTTGTATCGCTGATCGTCATATTTTTTTCAACGACTGTATTCAAGGTGTCTGGCCAGATCGTACCAGGTTTATTAATTTGAGTTCTGGCTTTGTAAGTATATTTATAACAAATGCTCATCCCTCTCACTGCACCTAAGCCAGGCAAGACAGGGATTCAGCGACATAAGGATTTTCGTATAACTAAGGTGGTTATTCGCTGATATTGTCTTCCAATTCAGCCATATTCAATTCTGCAAAGGCTTTTGCGTATTCCTCCCGTTCAAAATTGAAGACTACTCTGAAATCATCCGTTGGGGGAGATGAAACCCGGATTACGAGGCTATAATCCAGACAGGTGGGTTTTAGTTTTGGTTTTACGACTGTCTTTACAATGATGTAATAGAGTGCAAATCCTCCAATGGCGAACAAGGCATATAGAAGCAGAATGAGTATGCTGGAGGATGCGTCAATTATGAGTGTCAAAATGATTGGTAAAAAGAAACAGGCTACAAAAATTCCATTTTTCCAATTCTCAGCAATTTTCATGTGCTCCTGGCACTTCAAGCAATAAGGATCATCCCACTCCAATGGAAAGGATGTCGTCGTGGTTCCAGTTGCGGTACTGGTCTGCGAATGTCTTGCTTTATGCTCAAGCTTGTATGTCCCCAAAGCCGCGCCATCTTTCTCATTACAGCAGGGGCATTGGTCAGGCCAGGTAAGTGACTTCATCCACAATTTATTCTCACGCAGCTCATATGGTATGGATACAGAAAATCGAGCTTGTTTCTTCTTGAACATGACGCCCTCTTTCTTCTTTTCGTATTTTGTAAATCATTGGCTAACTCAGGCAATGTCCCCTTTTTAAACACTCGGCGTGGCTTCATCTGCACACTTTGCTACCCAACAGATATTCGCATGCGATCTTGAACCAATATCGATCAGATAGGCTGTGATCTTGTCGACTCACAAGATCTTCCCACGGATGGACTATTCTATTTAACATGGATCATGATGCTGTCCGGTGAAATCATTAGATCTACAGAAGTTCCCATCTTGACCATTGTGACCGAGAGAATCTCTCCATCTATACCTTCGAAGATGTTATCTTCTTCGAAGCCCAGATCTCGCAGC
The DNA here is from genome assembly GCA_034430895.1 of Anaerolineales bacterium. GTDB lineage: Bacteria > Chloroflexota > Anaerolineae > Anaerolineales > E44-bin32 > WVZH01. The sequence continues at coordinate 86,508 of DAOUDW010000049.1, forward strand.
ACGCTGAGATAATCTTGCAGTACGTCGGGATCTTCGGGCTTGCAGCTGATTAAAAAGTCGGCGCTGGGGAGAACACTCGTTATTTCGCAGCGTTCGGGCTGCGGAATCAAGTCCTCGAGTTCCTGCGGCCACGCCAACGCCGCTTCGGCGTTGGCTGTCTGCTCCTCGATGAGCAACATTAATTCCGATGAAATGGAGTACTGGATTTGCACAGACATAGCCCCGTCGGTTAACCATAAGTTTTGGTTCTCGTCCACCGAGACAATACTCGGATCTTTATAAAAATCCAACGCATATAATGAATTGACGTATTCCGAAAAGACTTCATCGTCTTCAGGTGTACACATGATCGAATAGCCTGCTCCAATACCGCTCGTTTGGTTGATAGAAGTCAACGCACAACGTTCGGGTGGCGGGACGATCCCGTTAAGATCACTTGGCCACTGCAAGGTCGTCGCGGTGGCAACTGCATCTTCGAAACCCGTTACGGAAACGTCGTAGGTGGCTGAATTACCGCCGAACTCAAGCCGCATGTGGTATTCGCCCTTGGTGATATCAACAGCGTCGTACTCCCCCTTTTTAATCCTCTCTTCGGAGTTGTCGGGGAAACCTTCCCTCACATAAACCAGGTACTCCAACTGGAATCCTGCTGCCTGCAGTTCGCTCAGATAGTCCTCGATCTGGCCTTCAGTAATGTCTTCATAAAACATACGGATATGAGATTCAGGGGCTTCCATCACCATGGAGATCTCCCCTTGTAGTTCGGGGATGTCTGCCGGGATATAGTCCGGCCATTCGGCGGAACCGCCGTAGTGGAAGCCGCCGGCTTCCCCGGCGATATCCGATGGTAGAGAATTGACCTCACCTGAAAAATCGGGAATATCCGGAATGTTATTCTCCCCAGGCAAATCGGTGTTACTGCATCCTGCAAGCAAAACAAGACAAATAATCAAGAACAAGGCAGCTGTTTTTCTCATATCCATTGAAACCATATCCTCCTCAGATACATTCAAATGAAATTTAATGATCCAACCATCTTCTTGCAAGCGTACCTCTACTCATTTTGCGCTGCTTCCCACAATCGAATGCTTCCATCAAAGCTGCCGGAAATCAACGTCGTTCCGTCCGGAGAAAAGAGAAGCCCCGAGATCAGATCTTCATGACCCTCCAACGTAACCAGCAATTCTTCCGTTGATGCATTCCAGATCCGAATGCGATCGTCTTCTCCTCCGGCAGCGAGAATCTCCCCGCTTGGGGATAGCGCAACTGCAATTACAAAGGCACCTTGATTGTCAAATGCTGCCAAGCTCGTACGAGCTTCGATATCCCACAAGCGAGCTTGCATATCGAAGCTCGAGGAAGCGAGCTTCTGACCATCGGCGGAATATTCAAGGTCCGAGATTGATTCCTGGTGTCCATAAAGGGTGCCTACCTTTTTGTTTTCTACCAGGTCCCAGAGGTAGATGGCACCACTATAGTCCCCAATGGCCAACATCTGTCCATCCGGCGAATAAACGACTTTGCTGAGCAGTCCATAGGAAATCCCATTCAAGGTGGTTTCCAAAAACCTGGTCTCGATATTCCAGATTTTTACCGTGCTGTCCAAGCTGCTGGAGGCGACGGTCTCCCCGGTGGGGGAATAATCGACGCTCCAGAGTTTATCGCGGTGTCCGATAAACGTACCGAAGACCTTCCCCGTCGTCCTGTCCCAAAGTTGAACGACACCGCTTTCATACGAGCCAGACACAAGCTGTGAGCCGTCGGGAGAGAAGGCAACGCCTTCAATTCGTTCACGATATTCACTTCCTTCGAGGACGATTTCTAATTCTCCGCTGCATCGATCCCACAAGTAAATACTGCCAGTGAACCCACCTCCCGCCACCGTCTCTCCGTCCGGTGAGAGCGCGAGACTGACGATGTTCGAAATGTGTATATCTCCAGATTGTAGAATCGCAACCTGCTCGATACTCGCTGCATTATTGATCGTAATCGGTACCGGAGACGGCGTGGAAATGGGCGTCGGCTGCTGAGTTGCCGTAGAGGTAGTCGTCGGTGTACAGGTGGGTCCTTCTACAGCGGATGTGTCATCCAAAGTATTACCGCCAACGTTACACGCTGTCAGAATCAAACACAATACCAACGCGATTTGGATTAGCCCTGGAACTGACCTTCGTGCCGACCTGTGTCGCCGAAGTGTATTGTGCCCATTCACTTCAATAACCTTCATCGATAACTTCCCCTCCTCGCTTATGCGAATTTCAGAATTTCATTATTTTCCGCTTCAAGAATTTTCCTCGGGATCCAACTCCAACATACTAAGCGCTTCCTGTGCAGCATCGCGGACATCCTGTTCTTCATCCTCGATTAATGCTTCCAGTCCGGCTTTTGCACGTCGGTCTTTGATCTTTCCCAGTGAAACGGCCGCGGCAGCACGGACTTTCGGATACTTATCCTTGAGTGCCTTTATTAAAGCGTTTACCGCTCGTGAATCGCCGATTTCACCAAGCGTTGCAGCGGCAATGACTCGATATTGGAACTCTCGATCCTTCAGGACTTTCATAAGGGGTTTTACAGATCGCGGGTCTCGAGTCTCTTCGAGCAATGTGATGAGTTCTCCATATTTCTTTCCATGATCGATCCAGTCGATGTACTTTGCCCTGGAGGAGGTTCTTTCCCGATCCATCTGTTTGAGTTCACGAACAGTTGCTAAGATTCTATGTGGCGAAATTCCAAGTATGAGAAGGAAAAAGGGCATCAAAGGGATAACGATACAGCCGGGCATCACAGTACGGCCCAAGCAGCGCGCCAGTTCACGTTGAACGGGCCAGCCGACTCCGAGCACTGCCAACCACAAAGCGCCGATGACAATATAATCATTTAGCTGCAATCCGGAATAAATCAATGCATGAACCGTTTTATAAAACGGGATGATCCAAACGGGAACGATTAGCAGCGCGACCAGGCGTAAAAGCAACGTGTAACCGCCATGTAAATATCTTGCAGTGCTGATCCGTTCTTCCGGTTCTTCAATCGCCGTTTCCTGCTTTTCACCCCAAATGGGCGGCACTTGCGTGCGCGTATATTCCTGGGATTCTCGAACCATTCGGCGTGCACGTAGCCCCAGAATGGCAGGGTAGACGAAGGGGGCAATGAAAAACAGTAGCAACACCGGGATGAAAGCCAGCGGTGATGCGTCCTCCGTCATTTCCATTAGTAGGCCCATGAGCGCCCAAAATGGTGCCGAGACGAGTGACCAAAGGAACAATTGGGTAAGACACCCCACCATCACCCCGTTACAGCCTTGAACGCCTAGCCACGATGGAAGGATAATCTCAAATATGTAGAATCGGATTCTACCCGCTTTGGCAAGTTTATCCCAATTGGGTAAGTCGGTATCCAAAACCGTGCCGCACGAACCGCATTCGATTTTCTCCGGTCCTATTCGGCGATGCCCGAATTTGTATTGACATTTTGGACAAAATAAATAGGTGTACTTATATTCGATACTTCCCATGATGGCTCTCCTCCCTTTTTCTAATTCGAATCTATGTTTCCGAAAAGAAGTAATTGCCACAAAGATAAAACCCGGCATCCGAACGCCAGAGACAAACCGAGGCGCCATTCCCATCGGACCATGCCATCACCTGGCCACATCCCAACTGGGGCATCACATCTACCGTAAAGAAATGAAATCCGAACTCGAGGGTCGTCTTTTCGAGATTGGATTGAACGAGTTTGCGAAGGGATTCTTTCGTTCCCGGGATCAAGCGCTTCGACCCCCACGCAAGCTTGAAACCATCGAACTCTATTTCGATGCGCTCCTGATCCCAGACAGGAATGGTGGGCAATGCCTGTTCGAACAACGCATTCGTCGCTTCGATAGCCGATGTGGTTTGTATTCGCTGCATTGAGTAAATTTCTCCTTGCTGTCGTTTCTGTCGAACAACCGTCATGTTGTAGGTGTCGCTCGCAGCGGCACTTTGCCTGTTTCCCACCAATGCTTTGCATCTGCAGCGGCGACTTTCATGTCGAGGCCTCGTTTTCTCGCCCCCTGCTCGCACATCAAAATGGGCGCAAATACGCCGGCGCCGGCGACGATGTATGAACCCATCTGTTCCGACAAACGCTGGATCTTCAACTGCGCTTCCGCTTCCGTGAGACAATCCCGCCGGAAGTCCACGACTTCTTGTGAAACATAGATGTATCCCTCGCCGCGTTTAATTGTGGCCCCCGGGTAACCACATGGACAGGAATCATCAGAGCAGAGTGCGCTGTCCATTTCGTTTCCTGAAACTTGCATATATTTCATCGTTGTTCCCTCCAAATAATTTGCTTTCTACTAGATCAGCAGATATCAACATTCCGGATTTGCCACAGATTCCTGGCGCCGCACTGCGGACAGGCAGACTGCTTGACCTTTTCGAGATCAGCGCAGTTGCTGCAAACGACATAAACATTATTCACCGGACAGACACCACAGACTGCAACTCGTACCGCGCCTCCTCCGATCACGATCGACTCCTCAAACGCCCTTCCACATTTACGACATCGCATTGAATTCCCTTCCTTCGATCACGTTCGGCTGCGAATCGCTTACTTTCGGTTTCGGTAATGATTGGATCTGAATCGATCCGAAAATTACCTTCGCATAACGACAGACAACCTTGAACTGACGTGAATTGGAGATTACTCCCCGAATACCGTTTTCGCCACGCCCTTGCCCGTCCAATAAACGATGGGAATGATGCCAACCAAGGTCATAATGATAAATAGCATCACGATGAACTTCAGCGCATGACCATTCGTTCCTAGCTTGTACTCTGAGTACCAATCCCATCCCTTCATTGCCATCGCAAAAAGTATGATCATAGGTATAACGATCAAGATTGCGGAAAAGTCGCTTGAAGAACCCGAAGCATTCGATATGGAAGATAACAACCAAAAGGCAATGCCCCACAGGATTACACCGCCCAAGAAAAGGCCTATTCGGCCCGCCATGATCTGAATTTGATAGTCGGAATACCAGGTTTCAATGTGCTCCGCAGGAAGGCAGGCCGCTACATAGAGCCAATCGCCTATGCCATAACGATCCCCTTCCTCTCCAGCGGAGGCTGATCGAGTACCTCTATCACGCTTACTTCCCTTCCGTTTTGCGCCTTTCTTGATCTGGATCATGGCCTCAAAAGCAGCGTGACGTATGCCCTCGTCTGAGTCAGCAATAAGCGGAATAATTGTATCGATCGTATCTAAATCACCGAGTCTACCCAGTGAATTTATGGCCGCTTCACGCACTCGCTCATCCGAATCGCGCAAGGAGTCGACCAGAACACTAACCGTCTGCGAGTCACCTACCTGACCTATCGCTTTGACGGCATCGCAGCGGATACTCGCATCTTCTGATTTTTTCAGCGCTTCGATTAATCCCTCTGTATCTATCGAACTTTTCATAGCCCCGATATCGTATGTAGCCATCTTTTCTCCTCCCTTTATGAATAAACCTTTCGAGTATGTTCATTTGGTGAAAAAGATTATTATTGTTTATTCAGCTCTCACATGATTCTGCATCTATGGAGCTTCCCATATCGCAACAGCCTCACCCTGATAAACAACTTCCTCCCCATTCTCGTCGAGGGCTGATATCGATGTGCTCGGGCAAACGTTGTAATCGTAGGAAAGAATTGCTGTCGTTTCGGAATTGAATACAACTTGCATATTGAACCAGGTCGGTGGATCTGTATCAAATTCTTTAGCCATCTCAGTCATACCTTCAATAATGGGCATGTGTTTTTCAGGGATTTTGATCGGGCAATTTAAATAAGGCCCCGCTTCTTTCCGAATCGTCCAAGAGAAATCTGTCATTTCACCGTCATCGTTCACGCTAAACGACAGATCATCTCCTCGCCATGTGCCGGTCGCCGGAACGACTTGTTCGCTTCCACATGCAGCCAAGATGATCAATAACCAGATTAGGATAGCTGTTCGTGCTAATACATCCTTCTTCATCTTTCTACTCCCCTGGAGAAAATATAATGGACATTCCTTTAAACTCGTCCTCCAAATAGGACAATCGTGTACTTACTCCCCGCACAATGATGGCCAGATGTTCAAACCGGCCATTTCACAGATCTCCTGCGGTACAACATCGATTGGGTTATCGGTGAGATCCAACAAACCAAGGCTTTCCATTTGGGTGATTTCGGTTGGGATTTCTGTTAGCCTGTTATTAGCCAAGACAAGGAAAACCAATCGATCAAGCTGTCCGATCTCAGGTGGCAACATCGTCAATTGATTGTCTCGAAGATCCAGATCGCCCAGTTTTTCGAGTTGTCCTATCTCGGAGGGCAAGCCTGAAAGCTTGTTGTAGGACAACCTGAGAATCTCCAGAGAGCTTAGATGTCCGATCTCAGATGGCAAATCTACCAATAGATTACCGCTCAGGTCCAGTTCAACGAGGTTTTCAAGTTGTCCAATTTCAGGGGGCAATTGAGCCAATTGATTGGCTCCCAACTGCAAATGCGTAAGCGGTCTCAGCTGTCCGATTTGGGGCGGCAATGAAACGATCTCGTTGCCGTGTAAGTTGAGTGATCGCAGATGCGTATTTTCATCCAATCCCGACGGGAATTGCGGAAAGTAATTCGCATCCAGCTCCAGTACTTCGAGATTTCTCAAGTTTCCGAACTCTACCGGCAAATCCGAGAGCATGTTGTAGGACAGCGTTAGAATCTCAAGATTTTCAAGCGCTCCAATCTCGGATGGTAAAGCCATCAGTTGATTGCCACACAGGTTCAAAATCCTGAGTTCCTGCAGATCCGAGATTGCAGCAGGCAATTCCCTCAAAAATGTACCTGTCAAATCTAGCTCGCTGAGATTCGTAAGTCGGAAGAATTCCTGTGGCAATTCACCAACAGGGATATCACTAAGGAACAATGCTTCAAGCTCTTTAAACTGCATAATCCCGAGTGGCAGTTCCGTGAACATGTTGCTGGAAATGTTGAAGACTCTTAGCTGATTCAGTTTTTCGATTTCGGTCGACAGTTCCGTTAGTAGATTTCCTCTTAAGTCCAGCTCTTCAAGGTTTTCGAGCGATCCGATTTCGGTCGGGAACTCCGAAAGCATGTTCCAGGAAAGCTTGAGCATTCGCAGATTCGCCAACTGGCCAATTTCGGTCGGTAGTTCTTCCAGATCAGTGGAAGTCAAATCCAATCGCTCTAGATTCGTAAGCGCCCCGATCTCGGGAGGTAATTCACCAAACTGGTTATTTTGCACGCAAAGAATCTCGAGGCTACCAAGCTGTCTAATTTCAGGGGGCAAATCGATAAATTGATTGTACCCCATATCCAGTTCTTTGAGATTGCTTAATTGCGTGATTTCGGAAGGGAATTCCGCGAAGAGATTTTCACTCAGGATCAGCGTTTCGAGATTCTCAAGCTGTCCAATTTCAGCTGGAAGTGTTGTCAACTGACAATCCTTGAGATTCAACACACGAAGATTCTGCAATTGCCCGATCTCGGGCGGCAACTCGTACAACGAAGACTCTTCCAGAATTAGTTCTTCAAGGTTTTCAAGTTGACCGATTTCGGCTGGCAGTTCCGAAAGAAACGGAGTATAGGAGAGTACCAACGTTTTCAATTTTCTCAATTGGCCAATTCCAGGTGGCAATTCAGAGAAAAGATTGGAAGATAGAACCAACCTCTCGAGATTTTCCAACTGGCCCATACCGGACGGGATTTCAATCAAATCGTTGCCTTCCAGATCCAGTTCTTTGAGATTCTTCATCTGCAGGATTTCAGCCGGGAAGAGCATCAACGGATCGCCGTGCAGGATTAGTGATTCGGGGCCATCAGCATTTGATGCGTCCACGGACCACGCTGTTGGATGTGGGGAGCCAGCCTCCGTTGTAGCGGATGGCGGTTCGTTTACCAGATCTTCGGTTTGAATGGATTTCCCACAGCCAAACAAGAGCAACATTCCAGTTATTGAAGCAAGGATAAACAATGGTCGAATTTTGTGCGGATTCATTACGCCCCTTCCAGTCTGGTTATCAGCTGATATTGCCTTTCATCTCAACATGATAACCGTGAACACTCGTGCAGAAGATAAGCCAATACCATCAGCAATCATTTGCCCACATAATCACCATCATTACTGATGAATCCCTGGAATGGTAGCGTGTTAACCAGAACTTGCTGCCCATGAATTACCGGAGATCTGTCTTTTGCAAGTTTCTCATTATTGGACTTGCGAACGGACGATTCGATCTCGTCGGCTTGTTCTTGCGAAGCTGTATGAATCGCATTGCACCAGTATCTCGCCTCAGGAAGCAGGTCGCCTCCGTGGATGACGGAGCCTGAAAGCTGATCTTCCCCAACAATAGCGAGCAGCTGTTTCGTTGCCGCCCTACCATACAAGGCCTCGTCAAAGTTCTCGATCTCAAACAGCACCCCGATCCATGGACCGGATGGATTTTGTTTTTCAGGAATAGCGGTTCCCTGTCCCTCGATATTTACTGCGTCGAAGCCCATCTCGGGTGGGTCGCTTAGCAACTCCTGTGACTCATCCGAATCAAGGTCGAAACCTTTTGGTGGTACGATCGCCCACTTAATCACGGCGCCACTGGAGCTTATCGACTGCGGGACATAACCATAATCATTCCCCGAGCAATAACTGTGCTGTCTTTGCACCTCATTACAGCTCATGATTGTATCGCGTGCCCAAGCCTGGTAATCCTCACGTACTCCGATACCGAAATAGGGTAGGATGAACGCATACTTCTCGGAGTAAATCGTATTCGGGGTATAGGCGGAAATGATCTCGATTAGCATCGGGGGTGGATTATCGTTTGAATAGTTCAAGAAAGCTTCGAAATACCGCTCGGCGCTTTCCCGATCTCGAAATTGAGCTCGGTAATCAAGACATTCTTCACCGTTAAATCCGAGGCGCATCTTGTTGCCAAGCGGACGCAATCCCCTGTGGACAATATATTGTGCCATGGCATCAACAGGATTCTCATGTTTGTCCATTTTGTTTTCCCTCTCCGTGATGATCATAGGGCTTAAAAAGCCCAGCAATTCAGACATCGTGCCTAGAGACAATTACAAATTCCGTATCTTATTCGCCTGTCAATATATCTAGGATGGCATTTCCTCATCTCTATCCTTTTCGATTGGCTTCATGTGCGTACGTCCTAATGAAATTACCAACCGAGTTTCTTGCCGCATTTTAGGCAGATTCCCCCTTTCTTTTTTAACATTGACATGCAATCGATGCAGTACACCGCTCCGCATGATTTGCAGTCATACTCAAGGCTGTCGGAAAGATTTAATCCTCCAAACAAAACCTGGGCGGCACCGCCACTTGGTTCCTCGAGCACTTTGCCACATTTCGCGCATTGTTTCATCAGTTGATTCCTTTCTCATTCCGTTCCGAATTATGTCGACCCAACTTTCGTTATTCAACATATGCTATTGCGGGAGTCGCGATCTCGCTCAAAGGAAGTCACTTGAGCCATCACCCCCTGGCTGTACCATTCTCCACCACTGGCGACCGCCCGAACGGCACATACGACTTTCTCCAACGCCTCTTCCTTCAACAGGTATCCCTTCGCTCCGGCGCGCAGCATACCCCATACGAATTCCTCGTCCTTGAATGCACTCATCGCTAAAACCCGCGTTGACAATCCTCGATCCCTGATTTCCTGGGCCACCTCAGGGCCCGAGATATCCGGCAGCTTGCAATCCAGCAAGATTACATCGAGGCTGATCTGCTTTGCCAACCGAAGAGCCTCCGCACCATCCGCTGCCTCTGCGACAACCTGGAATCCGAGTTCAGTTTCCAACGCTTTACGGATACCCTGCCGGACTCCTGCGTGATCGTCGACAAGCAATATTCTGATTTTCATCTCTGCTCGTGCCGCATCCATAATTTACCCATACCATCCCCTAGACTGTTGTCGTTAGCGCCATCTCGACCCATCGACCATGAGTTAGACATTCGCTTGTCACACAATGAAACTGGGAATCAACACTCCACGTATAGATACATTCTTCCCATCTGCCGATAACCCATGCCTACTTGATAAAGCCGTAAAGCACGATGGAGTCCACAGCATAGCCGAGCAGGAAGGTTGCAATCACAAATAGAATTGCAAACAAAAACACCTTTTTCTCAAGACCCTGCAACCATGCGTACAGACGCGCGGCCAAAGGAACAAATGGTTTGATGATGGAACGCAGCGCGTATTGTTCTTCCAGTTCATTCACGAACGTGTTCTTGACCCGATCATCAAGCACAAAATAGGGCACAAGGAGCAAGGTTTGGAAAAGCATCACGAATTGACCAAGCATTGGATCCTTGCCAACCCTCGCCTCCGGGAAACGCCAGAACAAGTTTGCCGATAGACTCGATAAAACCGAAAAGGCGATCAAGAACAAAACGAACATCGCCGGCAAGATTTCCATCTTCTTAAAGAAAAGAACCGAGAGAACAATCACCGCAGTAAGAAGCAGGAGATCGTAGATCATGTACGGCCAGAAAACTTCATATCTCACCATGTATGAGCTTTGGTTGAGCATGCTCAGCATTCTCAGAAACGAAATCGGCTGTACGACGAGAAGCAGAATTGGATATAAAAGACAGCCCCCAAAACCTCGCTTGACTTCGCCGTTGTGTGTCTCCCCATCGGGCAAAGTTGAAACACCTGTTGTGGAGACCTTCCCACGAGTTTCTTCTGACAGTTTTGCAGATTCAGTATCCATAATTCCTCCTGAAGCAATGATTCCCTTCTTTTGTAGTACGAGACGCATCGCACACTGTTATTACCCATAGCCCAGCATTTACTGGAACCGAGATATTCCAGCGAAGGATTATCGTCCTTCAGCGTGTTGAGAATCCTTCAATAGAGTAAACCAAGTTGATGGTACGTCAGGAATGGGCTCTTTCGAAGTTACACGGGTAAGCTATTTGTACAGTACGTGGGTACCTTATTTCCCCACTATTTCAAGCCAATACTAATTGCTTTTGGATTTAAGATTATCCGCGGGAGGTTCATCACCCATGGATTCAACAACCAGGTGCGACGACGGATGATTGACTGAAAATTACATGGTTTGGCGTCCCAAAAACAAGGGGGATGAATTCGAAGCGATGTTGGAGAGCTGAAACCACAGTCTCCCATTCATTACAGGAAATGAATACCGTGATCGAAATGCCCGAATCTTTTTTGCCCATTTTCCAGAACGGTTAAACCTATCCGGCCAGCACAGTACTCCGTCCGCTCTGCAATAACAACAATAATGCATACTTATTATTTGATTATGGTTTGTTTCCATAAATGGCAGTGATATGCTGCAAGGGATTTGGCCGGGTTGGTCCCCTCATTCCATCGATGCTATTCAATAATCGCAGGATCCAGCATCTTCCAGGTTACACCGCCATTCGTCGTACACACGAGAGCGATTTCGTCATCGTCGCTTTCGGCGACAGCCCAACCTCGCCAGCGGTCGATGAAGCTGAATTGCCCATCCCAGTTAACAGAGTTCATCAGCTCCCATGTGGCACCGCCATCCTCCGTGCGCCACATCTCCCGCCCCAATAGCAAGCCATGATGTGTATCAAAAAACAGCAATCTTGTCGCCATTTCCTCAGAAGAGACCGGTAAAACATGAGCGCGCCAGGTGATGCCGCCATCTTCGCTGGCAAATAAGTAATCAACCGGCTCCGGATCTTCTCCATATCTGTTCAAACAAACAACCTTGAAACGGACGATCTTTTCTGTGAGCAGATTGAGTTGATACGGGTCACAGTACCTATATTGGTAAGGATTAAAAAGATCAAAGAACAGATCCGGGTCACTTAAAGGAGCCGGGATTGAATGTTCCTCCCACGTTTCCCCGCCATCTGTGGTGATTTGATAGTTGGGGATCGTGCCTTCATATTCGGAATAAAAGGAGGATGCATTTTCTAACTGCCAACCCGTTTCTTCGTTGATGAATGCCCAATCCGATTCCTCAGACTTTAATATCAATGCCGGCTCTCCTGAATTATAGGTACTCCAGGTTGAGCCGCCGTCTATTGTTCTAAATAATTGGAACATATAGCCTCCGCCCGCACCGGTATACCACCCAAGAATTCGCAACCAACCCGTCTGGGTATTGAGCATGCTGAAACTTACAGAGCAGTCCATATTAATATTGTGCATCAGTGGTTGGCTGGCTTCCCAGGTTTGGCCGCCATCTGCGGTGTGCCAGACCTTTGCATCTGTGCTGATGCAGCCATGGGACCATGCGAGGGACTTTGGCGCGAAAAGCAGCATTGCATGGGTATCATCGATGAAACTCGCATAGATCTTCTGCGCGCCTTCGCTGGCCTGATGAGTAGGAGGGGTCACATCTCGCCAGTTTCGGCCGCCATCTCGAGTGATCCATACAGATGACTCTCGTATACCCCATCCATCCGTTTCGTTGATCATGTGCATTGAAGTCAATTTCAATGTTGCATCTGTGGGAGTGGGGGTTGCGGTTGGAGCGGATGAGGTCGGCGTTGGGCTCAAGAGATCCTTTTCGACGATAACCGGAGATAATTCCTGCCAGGTCTGACCTCCATCTGTGGTGCGCCATAAGGTCTTCTCGCCCTCGTCTTGCCCAATGGATGCCCAGCCTGTCGTTGCGTCGACGAAGTCAAGCAATCCAACAGGATAATCTCCTTCCTCCCCGAAGTTGAGGTTTGAAGAGAGTGTTTGCCAGGTCTGTGCGCCATCGTGGGTGACACAAAGGTTTTCCCCGCAGCGCACGAAGATGTCTTGATACGAAACAAAATCCAGACGACTTCGAAAACGGTTTGCACTACCACTTTCCATTTCTACAAACGACCGGAACGTCCAATTGAGCCCGCCATCGGTAGTGGCGTAAAAAGCCACGGCGGCATGACTTTCATCTTCCGTCATTAGATCAACCGATAGTATCCCAACGTTATCATCGAAAAAGACAGGTTGATGGGGGCTTATCATGCTTGGATTGAATCGACCGGGAGGTAGAGAAAGTATGAGTTCTTTGAAAGATTGTCCCCGGTTTGTGGTGATAACCAACCCAATATGGTCTTGAGGTTCAATGTCGCCTTGTCCAAACACAACGATCAACCGGCTCTGATCGAGATAAAGAGCGTCGCCGCAGATGTTACAGACTTTATACTCCCCCATCCTGTCGCCGAGTGAATTATCTCCCAAATGCCCCGAGTAAAATATAACCGCCGTCCAGGTCGTCCCGCCATTCTGCGTTTCGAGAAACCGATAGAGGCCGCCTCCGGCGCCAACGTCATAACTGTACATAATACCTTCTCGTTCATTGAAAAACTGCAAGGAATAGTCATAGATATGGAATATCGAATCGTTGATCACTGTCCATGTCTCTCCACCGTCGGAAGTATGCGCCAGGCCACAGCTATCCTCCGGCAGGCCGCAGACCGCCACCCATGCATTCAGTGGATCAAGAAAGTAATTACTTTTTAACTCGAGTTCCATACCCTGCGGGGATACATCCACCCAGGTTAGGCCACCATCTTTGGTCCGCCAAAGATGATCTGCCCCGTCGATCCAACCCCAGGCCCAGCCGACGAGCGTGCTGGACATGCGAAAGTAATGATATGGCAGCGTAGCGGGAAGTGTTGATGTTAGGGTATTCGTGGGCGTTGGCGTGATCGTCGCGGTCAGTGTTGCTGTGGGCTTCGATGCCTGATAATCCAGATATACTTGCGTGCGGGTCGCTGCCAGCATATCAGCTGTCTGTGTGGTTTGTTCATCCAGTGCAGCCTGAGAAGGGTCACAAGAAACCAGGATCGCACTCACAGCGAGGAGCACGAAGAACAGGGCCACTTTGATTTTCATCTGTCTTCCATCCCATCCCCCGGTCAAATCTTTCAAAGACTATAGCACACCATAGTTACCAGAAGGTTACTGAAGATGGGTTATCTTCAAGTTTCACAATCGGAAATAGTATGGTGAATTACGTTTGCGTTGAGGAGGCAAATGCTGGGTGAAATCGTGAACAAACGATTTAATTAGCTCTTCGCCATCAAATCTTGACGTTGAAAGAGGAATATGGAGATACCGGCGAGCACAGCGCCGTAAATAAGTAGAACGACCACCGCACTCACCGGGTTTGCAAGCCCGGCATCGATCCATGCTCGAGGAAGCGATACCGATGGATCGGAGGGAAAGAATAGCTCATTAACGCTGATCGCATGATATGCGACCGTGTAGCGGTAGGCATCGTTCACGCCCAGCACACTGCCGGACCCCAATCCACCGATGATGAAATCCCCGAAAAAGTAACCCAGACCAGCGAGCATTCCCGCCCATGAGCTGCGACCCAGCACCAATGCCAACATGACCACACCGGAAAGCACAAAGTTAACCAGACCGATCACTCCGGTGGCACCCAACAAGCGCCAGAAGATATCCGCGCCAGCCGCTTCACCGAATGGCACAGTGCTGTAGGCAATATGAACCACGCAAGTAGACGCAAATGCAGCAATGATGAATACAAGACCATTGATGAAAGCCGTGGACACAGAGGCGATGATTTTCGAGAGAATATAAATATGCCGGTCCACCCCTCGGCTGAGGATGGCCCGTACGGTCCCCAATTCATAATCATTGCCCAACGCCAGTACGGATATCACCACAGTCATCAAGGCGATCATCATGAGCATGTCGGAAGAGAACATGAACTGCGTGACCTGTGGGAAGGTCGCCTCGCGCGTTGAGATGCTCGCCAATATTGCTTCTCCCAGGATGGGCCCGACGAACATAAACAGCAAAACGGCGCGGGCAGATGGCTTGCGCCAGAGCTTGTGGATTTCAATTCGGGTCAAGCGTGACAGCTTCGTTAGGGCATTCATATCGGATTTATTTCAGCCTCCAACCCGCACATCGCGACGACGGAACAGCCACAATGTCCCCGCGAGAAACACGACCGAATAACCCAGCATGAATATCAACCCTCGCCAGGGTGTTGTGGGCAATAACGTATCTCCACTGAGCCCAAGCGTGCCGGTGACGAAAAGCGCATCCCGGGTAAATGGGGCTCCCCAGTTCAGAAATAGATCTGCGTTGTAACCCAGCGTCACACCGAAGACTTCAATTTGTACGCGGTAGAACCACGGCACTACCCCCCCGCGAGTCTCAACATTTGCGAAGATGGTGGCAATAAATGGCAGCGCAAACCCATAGAGGTACTCCAGCGTATGGATACCGATCCCGACGCCCAGAGCCGGTCCCATATTACGCGCCAGTACTGCCCAGAAAAGGACAACTGTGATGAAGGGCAGGAAGGTCAGCCATGAACGAAGGCCCCAAAGCAGCGCATCTCCCCATCCCGCCAGGGAGATGGGATCGTCGGTCACCTGGTGATGGACCAGCGGGCCACAAGCTGCAGCCAGGACCATGATCGTGACCAAGGCCATCCCCGTCGCGAGCCATAAGGCCAGCGTGCGACCCAGTAGGTAATTCCTGCGGCTCATACCTCGCGAGAGAATGATCGGGATCGTTCTTCGACTGAAATCCTCCCCGCCAAAGATGACCGTGAAGAGAATGATAAAGAACCAGCCCATTTCCGTAGTGATCCGGGCCACGGTTCCGATAAAGGCCGGATAGCTTAGATCCGCTGTAAGGATCTGAATCAATGAGCGGTTTCCCTGGATCTGAGGAGATGATAACGGCGTTCCATCGTCGGCAGAGCGGCCCGTTTCCACTTCCACCTTCAAAGTTTCCAATTCGTTAAGTTTTCCGTTGATTTGGACTGTGAGGAGGACGAGAAGCAAGGCCAGGAGAACCCAGGTTAGCCAGAACCGCCGCATCCGCAGCCATTCTGCAGAAATGAAGCTACGCATCGACGTCCTCAGCGCGCTCGTTGGTGAGATCAAGAAAGACACTTTCCAGCGTCGATACGACGGGATGGACTTCGAAAGGATAGAGAGAATGTGACGCCAGAGCGGCCAACAGCTCCGGGGCTCGCCCCGGGGATGCCTGAACGTGCAGCCAATCCCCTTCCCGACTTGTGGACTGTACCCAGTCCACGCTGGACAAAACCTCAGCCGCTTCTTCCGCTTTCTCAATGCGCAGCTTAAGGGCGTGCGCCTGGTGCAAGAGACTCTTGACCTCCCCCTGGGCGATCACCTGCCCTTTGTTGAGGATCAACACACGGTCACAAACCTGCTCGATCTCATGCAGCAGATGGCTCGATAGAAAAACCGTCTTGCCCTGCTCCTCAGATAAGCGGCGAATGATCACGCGCATCTCCTGCATGCCGGCTGGGTCGAGCCCATTTGTCGGTTCATCCAGGATGAGCAGTTCGGGATCGCCCAAAAGCGCTGCAGCCAACCCCAAGCGCTGACGCATCCCTTGTGAATACGTGCCCACCTTGTCCTTGCCGCGCTTGATTAACCCCACTTGCTCCAGGATCGACGGGATGTGCGCCTCGGTGTCACCGCCATCGATTCGTGCGAAAATGCGCAAATTATCGATCCCACTCATGTAGGGGTAAAAGGCGGGAGTCTCCACAATGGCGCCCACCCGCCGGAGTGCTGTGCTCAGATCGCGGCGGATGTCATGGCCCAGAACCTCGGCGCTGCCGGCGGTGGGCCGCACGAGACCGAGCAGCATGGCGATGGTCGTCGTCTTTCCTGCCCCATTGGGACCCAGGAATCCAAACACCTCGCCGCGCTGGACTTCAAAAGTTATTTGGTCGACGGCGGTTAGATTCTTGAAGCGCTTGGTGAGATCGTACGTGTGGATGATTTCATGACCGTTGTTCATCGTATCTTCTCTTATCGAAAGGTGACAGTTGGTGCTTGGTCGGGGACAACCATCGTTTATGCAGTGTTTCGATTCCCACTTTGGCCTCCGACTCCGTCAATCCGTTTTTGATTCCCGTTGCTATATATATTACGGCCTAACGAAAAGGCATTCAATAGTCTGGATTTCCTTGATCGACAATTCGAACAGTTCATATTCCATGACTTGTGCTGGTCGAAGAAACTCATCCATAATCATATCGAAATCTATCGAGAGAGACCAATCGTGACCTAAATTCCAGGTTGAGAAATCCCGATTAGGACACAAATTCTTACTCGTATCGGGCAGATGGGAACCTGGATGCATGTACGCAGAATCGAAATAGCGGGCAGCTCTTCCTTAGATAAAGCCAGGACCGTGATCGTCAAACGTAGATGCTATTGCGTATATTTTCCGAAGAAGCTCAATTTTGCTAAAATCATGGGCAAGGATGTCGAGTTTGTTGTAGAGAGACTCAACAATCGAGTGAGAAACACTTTGATTTAAAATCACCAAAGCAAGGTTTCATCAATCATTCATCTGTTGCTACACTTGGCCGTTGAAGCCAAGTCAATTCCAACGATGATCTACAATAATTAATGCACGCATGTGTGGGAGTTCGATGTGAACGTATAGATTCGAAAAGTAAATCCGTTTAAAGGGAAAAACCATGGCTCATGATGTATTCATCAGTTACTCGTCGAAAGACAAAAAAGTCGCCGACGCAGTTTGCGCAACCCTTGAAGAAAGAAAAGTCCGATGTTGGATCGCTCCCCGAGACGTTCCGCCCGGTCTGCCATACGCCGCAGCTCTCGTGAAAGCCATTCATGCATGCAAAATATTTGTACTTGTGCTTTCGAAAGGCTCCAATACTTCGGGCCAGGTTTTACGTGAAGTAGAGCAAGCCGTTGATGGCGGTATACCCATCATCCCACTACGCATTGATGATATTGAACCCACGGACGCAATGCGCTATTACATAAAATCACTCCACTGGCTCGATGCCATGAGCCCACCGTTGGAGCGACATCTTGGCAAGTTGGTAGATTCAGTTCAAGCCATTTTGTCCGTGGGAGATGAGCAGGAACCTCCTTCATTGGCTGAGACTACAACGGAAGCGATCGATAAAAAGCGATGGAATCTCCCAATATGGTCAACTACATTGTCGGCAATTATCGCTGTTGGAGTAATTGCCGGAATTGTGATTTTGGCTATTTCAAAACTGGGCCCCACTGAAGAAAGCGGTACCGATGGAGCCGATGATGTCGATCAAGCCTCGTCCACTTCTCTTTCTGAAGAATACGATTGCGAGTTGGATACCGGCTCGCAGCTTAATTTCTACGCATTGGAAAGTCGCTATAGCCCGCATCCGATAGAAGTCGATGGGGAGATCAGTTCATTGGATGAGTGGTCGGACGCTACGTGCGTGGATCTGCGCATGCATTACGGTTTCGACGTCAGCAGCCCACATTACAAGCGAGTGCGCTGGTGGGTAAAGAACAGCGATCAAGAGATCAATTTCCTCATTCGCATCCCCAATGAGCTTGCAGTACGAGGTGTATATGTCGATTATTTTTGGCCAGAATGTACCGGAACCTGGGAGCATAGTGACGGTGTGTACATTAATATCGATGGAGAGTTCTTAGATCAAGGGAATTGGGATGAGACAAGGTGGTATGAAGATGAAGAACTAGATCCTCCCGGAACCACCGACCTGCAGGGTGTGGTGCGTGAGGATTCCGGATTCTACTGGTTCGAGATCGTCAGACCCTTAACCACGGCAGACGGCTATGATTGGCATCTCGAACCTGGTCAGACGGTTGGCGATAATCCACACGATGCATTTCTGATCGGCATCGTGCTGGAAGATGGCGAATTCATGCGGTACCTCCGATTGAATCTGGGTGAGCCATAGGCGACACACCCCGGAAACATATTTCGGATCGGTGAACTTGGCCGCTTTCTGCCTCAGGTTTTCGGCCAGCACAGCCATCAGGAGTTAATACCAAGCGTCACGGATGATGCCAGGAAATGGAAGTCCATCGTATCAGATCATGGGGCGATCGTGTTGGAATTTAACCGCATGCTGCGGCCATGAGAAAGACAGAACTCATCATCCCCCTCACACTGGTTTAATACCTTTCTCCTCGCTAACACGGGAAAGTGGCGAAGCCAAATAACCTGTATACACTCCCGCCTGGACTGAGGATGATGGTGTACTGCGTCGCGGTCGTCGGTGAAGAGTATGTGCCGCACACCAACGGCATGTCCACGCTCAGGCAGTACGTCCCGGCCAGCAAGTTGCCGAAACTGAAGCTGCCGCTTCCCGACGTGACGGTGCTCTGGTAGCCTGAAGAACTGCAAGCCCTCTGGCCTAGATAAACCGTTACCTCACTCATACCGACATCGTTCGCTTGTTGGTTGCCGTCGGAATTATGATCCTGGAAAACCACCCCGCTGATCGAACCATTTGCAGGAGGAGAAGTGGCGGTGGGGGTAGGCTCGGCGGTTGGTATTGATGTGGTAAGCCTGGGGTCGGGGATCGTGGGCAGCAGCGAACAGGAAGTGATCATTGTCGTGTACATTCGCCTTTTCGCCTATGAGAGTATATTAAAGAGAGGTCACAATCGCGATGGGCGCAGCGCATAGCCCAGCGACAGGGATGTGAAAATGGCTGGAGACCAGCATAAGGATACAAACCGTGATGCGATCGTAGCAGGTCACATCTGCCTGGACATCCTTCCGGATATGTCTGGCGTTCCGCAAGATGAATGGCGCACCTTGTTCCGGCCCGGAAGTTTGCTGAACACAGGACCGGTTCATTTCGCCCCCGGCGGGGTGGTAGCAAATACGGGTCTAACCCTGCACAAATTAGGTATTCCCACCCGACTGATGGGGAAGATCGGCGACGATCCGTTTGGCCAGGCAATCCGTCAGATCGTGGATTCTTTTCAGCCCGGCCTGTCGGACGACATGACGGTAGACGATGCGGTCAGCACTTCGTACACGATCATCATCAACCCTCCCGGAGTAGATCGCATCTTCCTGCACTGTCCCGGCGCCAATGATACGTTCAGCGCCGACGACCTGCACGACGATCTGCTTGCGAAGGGGCGGCTTTTCCACTTCGGTTACCCACCCGTGATGCGGCAAATGTATGTCGATAACGGCGCCCAATTGGTACAGGTCCTGCACCGTGCCAGGGCCAATGGCCTGACCACCTCGCTCGACATGACGCTTCCCGATCCTTCATCGGCGGGCGGGCAAGTTGATTGGGTTGCCATTCTTCAGGCGGCGGCGCCATACATCGACATATTCGTACCAAGTATCGAGGAAACGCTGTACATGCTGCTCCGCAGTATGTATTCCAAAATCTTCCAGAGTGATGATTCTGGCTACAGGCAAGATTGGATCACGGCGCCGCTGCTAACGGAGCTGAGTGATCAACTCCTCGATATGGGAGTGAAGATTGTCGGATTCAAACTGGGAGATCAGGGGCTGTATCTGCGCACAGGCGACCATGCGGCCATGAAATCTATGGGCGCCGCTCGGCCATCCGATCCCACAGGCTGGGCCGGCAAGGAATTATGGAGCCCGTGCTTCCAGGTGGAGGTCGTCGGCACGACCGGGGCCGGCGACGCCACCATCGCCGGGCTGCTGAGCGCTTTGCTGCGGGGCATGTCTGCCGAGCAGGCGCTGGTTGCGGCGGTGGCTGTGGGTGCCTGCAATGTTGAAGCCACGGATGCCTTGAGCGGCATTCTACCCTGGGAAGAAACCATGCGCCGCGTGGAGAACGGTTGGCCTCGCCACAATCTTTCCATCGATACGCCCGGATGGCAATATGATTCTCAGTTACAGATATGGATCGGCCCAGGGCGCACATGAGAGGTAGAATGGTATTGTAGGAAGCCGCGAGATTGTCTCCGGCAGATCGTTGATATCGACGGAACGTACTACTTGGTGGATGAACAGCGAGCTTGTTATGATAATGGTAGAGTGATGGTCATCATGCGATTGGTCCTCTTACGCTATCATCGGTATTTTCTGATGCTTCCCATCCTGACTGTTCTACTCGTCGGGTGCAGCAGCGGTTCACTGCCAACCGGCGTGCCGGCAACATCTACGACAGAGACCTCGATCGTTCCGGTCGACACCCCAACCTGCACGCCAACCATCATACCGAGTCCTACGAGTTCGCCTACAATCTCGCCGACGCCAACGCCGGATGTGTTTGCGGCCGAATTCCCGCTGGGAGACGTGGCGTATGTGCTCCCGCTGACCATCCGCCACATTACACCAACGCGTGCCGTGCTGTTCTTCGAGCTGAACCAAGCGGTTGAAGGAACACTGTTTTATCAAGTTGAAGGAGCAGCTGCCGGAGGAGAACTGCCCTTCGCGGCCGATGCGGTTCGGCATCAACTCACGTTGGACGTGCTCGTTCCGGGAACAACCTACAAGATCCGGGTTGGCATCCCCGGCGTGGATGGCGAGTTTACCGAGCCCCACTTCCTCGGCGAAAAGTGGGGGCCGTTGACGGTACACACGCCAACGGAGATGAATCCCCTTCGCTTCGGTGTGATCGGAGATGCCAGTTTCGGCGATTCCGTCACGACCTCGCTGGTCGAGCAAATGGCGGCATCCAGCCTCGATTTTGTACTGCACACAGGGGATGTTGTCGACGAGACGGAGCTGAATGCCGATCCTTTCGAATCGTATGCCCACAAGTATTACAAGACCTTTGCCCCCCTGCTGCAGCAACTCCCCGTCTACACCGTTCCCGGCAACCACGACTACGACCCCGATATCCGCTGGCAGGACGAACCGTTTTACTTCTACGCATTCCCGCCGTTCGAAGATCCCCGCATTCCAGCAAGCGGGACGAGTCAATACTATGCCTTCGTGATGGAAAAACTGCAGTTCATCATGCTCGATTCTCAGGTGTTTTTCGGGATCGCGGGGCGCGATGATGAGCAGTCGTGGCTCATCGAACGGTTGGGGGATGACCGCTTCCAGGCGAGCATAGCGGTGTTTCACGTCTCACCGTTCAGCAGCAGCTCTGTTCATCGTAGCGAAGGACTCCCGGTGCGGGACAGTTGGTCTCCCTTGTTCCAGGAAGCAAACATTCCGCTGGTTTTCTCAGGCCACACGCATCAGTATGAGCGGCTGCAAGTAAATAACGTCACCTATATTGTCAGCGGCGGTGGGTCATCCATCACCTACGCAGGGGGCGAGTTGCTGCCGCAGAGTCAGGTGTTTGCCAGGAAGTCACATTTCGTCCTCGTGGTTGCATATCCCGATCGACTTGAACTGACCAGCTTCTCTGTTTCGGGCGAAACGATCGATGAAGTCGAAATTCCTCTACCATAGTTTGATGAATACATAATCTGATATACGGCTCCTTTCGCCGCAAACCGATCGACATCATTTTAACTGACCCCTTTATTGCGCGAAGATGGTCCGTGTGTGAGTTTAACTGGCACCCGAATCCAGCACGGTTATCGCTTTTCTCCTGCAAGCCTTATCTTGAAAGAATCCAGGGGAAATGCACTCTTTCTCATTTTTCTCTATTGACCGACCGTCGGTCTATGTGGTATACTCTCCCAAGTTGTACGCGATCAACGCAACAGAAAGGGTGAAGAATGCCCAGGATTGTGAAGAAACCGGAAGAACGTCGACGGGAAATCGTGGATGCAGCCCATGAGATTTTCCAAAAACAACAATACGAAAAGACGACCATGCAGGATGTCATGGACAGACTGGGAATTGCAAAGGGCACTATCTATCACTACTTCAATTCCAAGGAGGAATTATTCGAAGCTGTTATTGAACAAACCGTTCGTGAATATATTGAACGGATGCAGATACTCCTGGATGAGACAGATGGCAATGCACTGGAACGATTGCGTGTCTTGATCGCTGCCAGCAACGTGGCTGATGAACAAGGCCAAATGCTTGAGCACCTGCACCATCCCGGCAATATCGGCGTGCACACTCGTCAACTGGCACTGACGCTTTCCAAGCTGGCCCCACTTTATGCCGGGGTGATCCAACAGGGTTGCGAGGAAGGTGTTTTCCAAACCGAGCATCCCTTGGAATGCGCGGAATTTGTACTGGCAGGCATACAGTTCCTCTCGGATATCGGTTTCTATCCCTGGAAACAGGAAGATCTGCTCCGCCGGGCAATGGCCTTTCCCGCGCTGATCGAAGCACAGCTGCATGCACCGAAGGGTGCTTTTAATTTCTTGGTAGAACAAATCTAAGCAATAAATAATTCTATAGGAGAAAAAACAATGAACGCAAACCTGAGAACAAACCGGCCCCAATTAGCCACTCCCTGGATATACTTCGCCGCTACCTTTATCTGGACCTGGTCCCTTTGGGGTTTCGCAATCCTGACCGGCAGCAGTATGGAAACGGGTCAGGGAGCGGCGCTGCTTCTACTCGGTGTCACGGGTCCGATGGTTGTTGGAATTGCGCTTGTCTATCTAACACGAGACAAGGAAGGCCGGCGCGATTATTGGAATCGGATCACAAATTTTAAACGCATCGCAGGCAAATGGTACCTGGTGATTTTCTTGTTTGTACCGGTCCTGCATCTGCTCTCAGCACTCCTGGATTGTGTCCTCGGCGGAGGCGGAACAACCTGGGGTGAAGCAGCACTTGGGATGGTTTCAAACCCGCTTTCCCTCATCACTACGATCCTGTTTGCTTGCTTGATCCCTATTATCGAAGAATTGGGCTGGCGCGGTTATGTTTTGGATCGCTTACAGGAGAGACGGAGTGCCCTGGTCTCCAGCCTGATTTTGGGTGTGCTCTGGTCGCTTTGGCACCTGCCCATGTTCTTCATCGAAGGCTCTTACCAGGCCGGGTTGGGAATCAGCACCCTTGCGTTTTGGATATTCTTTCTGAGCATCGTCCCCCTGACTTTTGTTATCACGTGGATCTATAACCATACCGAACGCAGCACACTGTCGGCCATTCTCTTCCATTCCATGGTCAACTTCACCGGTGAAATGATCGCACTCAGCAAGAATGCGGATACGATTTACAGCTCATCCTGGTTTGTCGTCGCGATTGTGATCACCGTCATTTGGGGAGCCCAAACCTTCACCGGAAAGAAAGATGCCCGTTCATGACCACAGCTATGTACATCGTTCTCGTATTCATCGGTCTTGGCATCACGGCAGGTCTGGTCTGGCGCTATTCCTCCCGACTGCCTTGTCCTTCCTGGCTGGGATGGATGGTCGAGCTCGACAATCCCTTCACAAAGGTCAATCGCGCCAGGTTCATCGTCGAACATTTGACGCTTGATTCCGCCATGAAAGTGCTGGATGCTGGTTGTGGCCCGGGTCGCCTGACGCTGCATCTCGCCGAAGCAGTTGGTCCGCGAGGCGAAGTGCTCGCAATGGATCTTCAGAAGGGTATGCTGGCACGCGTCCGGGAGAAGGTAGAAGCGGCTGGTCTGCGAAATGTGCAGTACCTGCAAGCCGGGCTGGGCGAGGGCAAATTGCCGCAAGCATACTTAGACCGGGCTGTGCTGGTAACCGTCCTGGGTGAAGTGCCGGATCAGGTGAAGATATTGAAAGAACTCCACAGCGCGTTGAAACCGGGCGGCATCTTGTCGGTCACCGAAGTGATCTTCGACCCACACTTCCAGCGTCGCGAGACGGTAATACACGCCGCACAGCAGGTTGGCTTTCGGGAGGTTAATTTCTTCGGCAAGCGGCTTGCCTACAGCCTGCACCTTGAAAAAGCCATTGACGCCTGAAGCCAGTCGGATAGGCCAAGGTTTCATTTCAATTTGAGGATGTGGTCTTTCCCCAAAATCCAACCGCAGAATATGCTAAAAATGCTGCGTATCCCAATATCCTAATCAAAAGTGCGCATCGTGTTGCAATCGATATCGTTGTTTGGGGATAGCTTGATGGCAATAAATCCGAGAAGGATTCGATTGTTGCCAATATAATTAGTTAAGTCGGTAAGGATGTTAATCTGAGGTAAAGTCACAACAGGAAACAAGGCGAATAACGATTTTCATCCATACACAATGGAGTGTTAATCTAGACAGGAGTTATTACGATGGCGCAACAGAAAAAGACAGCACTTCCTCACTGGGATATGATCCCGGTATACCCAGGCCTGGAGGATGCGCAATTTGAGGCGGCACTCGACTCGTTCCGGTCGAAAATCGAGGCCTTCGAGGCGTTTCTCGAAGAGAACGGCATTCACGAGGATGGTAAGTATCCTTCCGAATTGAAGGCACTGGCCAGTGTTATTCTTGGATTCATCGAGCGCATGAACGAGTGCGCAATCCTGGAAGAGACGATATCTGCGTATTTATACAGTTTTGTCTCTACCGATTCGTTCAACCAGACTGCTAAAAAGAAATTGTCCGAGCACGAGATCGTCGCTGTGCGTTTGAAACGCGCCTATATCTATTTCCAGAGTTGGCTCCGTTCGGCGGTTGAGGATGAAGATGGCCTGGAGGCGCTCATTCAGGCCGTATCGGAGCTAGAGCACCACAGTTTTTTCCTGGAAGAGTCTTATCGCCAGGCACACTATCGCATGAGTCAGGCGGAGGAGACACTCGCTTCCGAGCTTTCGCTCTCCGGGGGCAGCGCCTGGGAAAAACTGCAGGGCACCGTGACCTCGCAGTTGTCGGTTCCGTTCAAGCGTGATGAGAAGCTTGAAGATGTGCCCATGCCGGCTCTTCAGAATATCCGCCGCTACGATCCCGATGAGCGAGTGCGCAGAGCGGCGTTCGAGGCAGAGATCGAAGCCTGGGAGTCGGTGCGCGAACCGCTTGCCGCATGCATGAACGGCGTAAAGGGCGAGGTCAATACGCTCAACAAGCAGCGGGGACGTGAGGATTCGCTGCACGCCGCATTGGACCAATCGAGAATCGATCGCCAATCCCTACAAGCGATGCTGGAGAGCATGAAAGGCTCCTTCCCGCAGTTCCGGGAATACTTCAAGGCGAAGGCAAAATTGCTCGGAAAAGAAAAACTGGCGTGGTGGGATATCTTTGTGCCTGTCGGCAAGGTGGAGCGTACGTTCTCGTATGACGAGGCACGCGAATTTATCATCCGGAACTTCGAGGTTTTCAGTGAGCGCCTGGCCGCCTTTGTCGGCCGTGTTTTCGAAAGCCATTGGATCGACGCCGAACCCCGCAAGGGAAAAAGCGGAGGCGCGTTCTGTATGGGTATTCCGGCGCTCGAAGAGTCGCGCATCCTGTGCAATTTCGACGGCTCTCTCGATCAGGTTTCGACGCTTGCACACGAATTGGGCCATGCCTTCCATAACGAATGCCACACCGGACTAACCATGCTGCAGCGCTCGACGCCAATGACGTTGGCCGAAACCGCATCGATCTTCAATGAGACCTTGATCACGGAGGCGATGCTCGCTGAAGCGGGAACCGAAGCGGAGGAACTCGCCATTCTGGAAAACTTCCTGCTTGGCGCATCCCAGGTCATCGTGGATATCTACTCACGCTTTCTCTTCGAAAAAGAAGTCTTTGAACACCGTGAAAATGGCGAATTATCTGTGGAGGATTTTTGTGAGATCATGCTGCGCTGCCAGCGTGAGACCTACGGAGATGGGTTGGAGGAAAAATTTCAGCACCCATATATGTGGGCATGGAAACCGCATTACTATTCCGCGAATGAATCCTATTACAACTACCCTTACGCTTTTGGGCTCTTGTTTGGGCTGGGTTTGTATGCCGTCTACAATAAACGCGGCCGTGATTTCATCAAGGAGTACGAATCCTTGCTCAGAAGCACCGGGCAAGGGGATGCGGCCGAACTCGCCGGGCGATTTGGCATCGATCTGCGCAACAGCGAATTCTGGCAGGGCAGCATTTCCTTCATCAACGCAAGGATCGATCGTTACGTGGAGATCGCCGGGGCAAGCTAACCTTGCCCGAGCGCTCCTGGATTCATGGGAGAAATGGGAACGGAACGCAGTGCAGATTTCATTTCACTGTACAGATTAGTGTTACTGGCGTCTGCTTTTGAGGGCGGCGTCGATATTATCATTGATTCATTGAAAGGCTGGAAACAACCTAATGACGGACCGAAAGATCGTAATGGAACAAGACAAAAGGATTGCCCTGGTTGCGCACGACAACAAGAAACAGGCTCTGGTGGAGTGGGCCAGATTTAACCGCGATCTCCTGGCGCACCACAAGGTATTTGCTACGGGCACGACCGGGGAGATGCTGGAACAAGAGCTTGACTTTAAGATTACGAAACTGCAAAGCGGACCGCTGGGAGGCGACCAGCAAATTGGGGCCAAGATCGCTGAAGGGGAGATCGATTTTCTGATCTTTTTCTGGGATCCGCTCGAACCGCAGCCGCATGATCCGGATGTAAAAGCGCTCTTGCGGATGGCTGTGGTGTGGAACATTCCCATCGCCTGCAATCGCTCCACTGCGGACTTCATGATCTCATCCCCGTTAATGGATGACAAATACGATCGCCTGGTGCCCGATTATGATGGCTATCGCACTCGGAAGATTGAGTAGAGTCTAGCAGCTGGGCAGATGGTAGGTGAAAAAGTCGAATGCGGCAAATTGAAATCGCATCAGCACGCACATCGACTAATCCCGCTCGATGAACACCGGCGTCAACGCCTGCCAGGACAAACATCCATCCGTAGTGCGCCACCAGAGTCGTTGGAAAGCCGGTGTGAGTGGCGCGATTTGTACTTCGCGGATATGGTCAAGAATGGATTGGAACAGAAGCGATCCGCGGCTTATACCCTAATGAGTACCCTCACGATCTTTAAATGACGATAGAATTTCGCCGGCATACATTCGATACAGGTGCAGTAACAATCCATTATGCGGAAGGACCGGCTTCCGGCCCGCCGCTAGTGCTGCTGCACGGCGGATCGGGTCGCTGGCAGGGCTTCGCGTCGATCATGCCGGATTTAGCCGCCGATTGGCATCTCTTCGCGCCGGATTTTCGCGGCCACGGCAAATCTGGCCGTGCGTCCGGTGCGTATTGTCTGCAGGATTATGCGGACGACACGATCGCCTTCCTCCGGCAGCAGATACCGGAACCGGCCATCATCTTCGGGCACTCGTTGGGAGAAATGGTGGCACTGCTCACGGCCGCACATTGCCCGGATCGTATACGCGCCGTGGTGGTGGGGGATGCACCGTTGACGGCCGAATGCTGGCTTACGCATTTAAGGCATACCCGGGATAACCTGGTTGCCTGGCGCGACCTGGCCGGCGGGGCACACACGCTGGAAGAGATCAACGATGCAGTGGGCGATCCATGGCTGGCCCAGAACCTTTATCAAAACGACCCGGACATGCTTACGATCTTGATCGATGAACCTGAAAATGCTGCGACCGGATACGATATTGCATTGGTTTTGCTGTCGATTCCCTGTCCGGTGCTTTTACTGCAGGCCGACCCCAAAGCCGGCGGGATTTTGACGGATGCAGAAGTCGAGCAAGGATTGACCTTGCTCTCCAAACCCACCCACATTCAGCTCGAAGGTGTCGGTCACGGGTTGCACAACGATCAAAAGGATGCAGTGCTACAGGCACTAACAGATTTTCTCAAATCACTCTGAACGCAGCACCATCCAGGCGGGAGGTTGAGCATGAACTTCCAAACAGCAGTAGAAAAATATCAAAGCGACAAGAGCAAAGAAAACCTCTCCAAACATGTCGATGCCCTGGTGGCCGAGATGACCGAGAAGGAAAAAATCAAAATGCTCTCCGGGCGCGGTTTGCTGATCACCCTGAAGAACATGATTTTACATCGACGACAATATAACTACGAGCCCATACCCGCTGGGGGCTGCAAGCGGTTGGGCATCCCGCCGATTCTATTTACGGATGGTCCACGCGGGGTGGTGATGGGAAACAGCACCTGTCTACCGGTTTCCATGTGCCGCGCCTCTACGTTCGACGACGATTTGGAATATCGCGCGGGAAAGATGATCGCCGCTGAAGCCATCGCCCAGGGCGCGAATTACTTTGCAGGCATATGTATCAATCTGGTGCGTAATCCCCGTTGGGGCAGAAGCCAGGAAAGTTATGGGGAGGATCCCTTCCTACTGGGAAGGATGGGGGCAGCCCTGACGCGATCGGTTCAGGAGGAGGGCATGATCGCCTGCCCCAAGCATTACGCCTTGAACAGCATCGAAGATCTGCGCTTTCACATCAATGTCACGGCCGATGACCGTACGCTGCGTGAGGTATACCTGCCACATTTCAAGAAATGTGTCGAGGTCGGCGCCCTGTCGATCATGGGGGCTTATAACCGCTACGACGAATTCTACTGCTGTGAGAATCAAAAACTGTTGACGCATATCTTGCGGGATGAGTGGGGCTTTGACGGATTCGTTCTCTCAGATTTTGTGTGGGGCGTCTATGACGCCGAACGTTCTTTGCGCGCCGCCTGTGATGTCGAGATGATGTTTAACTGGCGCTACCGTAAGATCCCCATACTGCTGCGGGAGGGGAAGCTAAATATAGGGCATATCGACCGGGCGGTGAAGAACATCGTCTCTGCCCTAATCCGATCGGTTCCCAATATCCGGCCAAGGGACAAAAGCATTGTGGCCTCTCCTGAACACCGGGAACTGGCTCGGGAGGTCGCCGAGAAGGGCATGGTGCTGCTGCAGAACAATGGCATCCTGCCACTGAGCGAGGATTCGATCGTAACAGTCGCCGGGGATTATGCTGACCAGGAAAATGTCGGCGACTACGGCAGCAGCCGCGTTTCCAGTAAGAATGTGATCACGCCATACGCCGGATTAAAGAAAGCCTTCGCACGGGTAACCCTTTCGCAGGGAGCGGATATTGAAAAGGTAATCCGGGCGTCGAAAGATTCGGACGTGATTGTGATCTGTGCTGGAAGCAACCGTTACCAGGAAGGGGAATACCTATTGAATACCCGCTATGGCCTGGATCAGAAACCGAAGAACAGCGGTGGCGACCGGGCCAGCCTGCGGCTGTCGGACGAGGAAGTCGCATTGATTAAAGCGATGAAGGATGCAGGTAAAAAAGTGGTGGTGGTGCTGTTCAGCGGATGCGCCATCATCGTGGAGGAATGGAAGCAGTACGCGGATGCCATCCTGATGAACTACTACAGCGGCGAGGAGGGAGGAACTGCCCTGGCGAACATCCTCTGCGGAGTGGTAAATCCATCTGGGAAATTACCGTTCACCATCGCCCGGGATGAAGCAGACTATCCAGCCTTCCTTGAAATCGGGCAGAAACCCTATGAGATCGAATACGGATACTATCATGGCTATACCTTGTTCGACAAGCAAGGAATCCATCCTGTCTTTCCTTTCGGGTTTGGGCTCAGCTACACCACGTTTTCCATCGACAATTTTACGGCGGTAGACGAAGGTGATGTCATTATTGTGAGTGTTGATGTGGAAAACCGTGGAGATCGGGATGGTGCGGAGGTCGTCCAGGTGTACGCCGGCTCGGATGGCGCCGATCAGGACCGTCCCGTCAAACTCCTGAAGGGTTATCAACGCGTGGCGTTGAATGCAGGAGAGCGTAAGACTATCTCGATCATGGTAAACAAGGAAGATCTTAAATTCTACGACCCCGAGTCCACGCAGTGGGTGCTGGACGAAGTGTATACCCTGTACGTCGGCAACAGCAGCGCGGATGCGATGCGGCGTAGAACGCAGATCGTCCTTTAGCTGTTCTCTGGAGAGCGTTGCTCCATTGAAAGCTTGCACCAAAAACCAGAACGGATATAGTCTTTTCACGATACGCGTATACGCAACGAGACCGTTAGTCGATGACGAAGGACAAATCGCCACTTTCAGATCCGCAGCGTCTGGTCAGGGTTAAACAGGCCCTGAGCCAGGTACGGCATTTCGCCGAATTGCCCGAAGCTGTCCAGGAAGCGATTTCCTGTGCGGCGGCGCCCCGACGTTTCGAAGCAGATGAGGTTATTTTCCTGGAAGGGGAGCCGACGGAAGTTCTCTACATCCTGGAAAAGGGCTGGGTCAAAGCCACGCGCATGTCGCCGGAGGGACGTGAACAGGCGTTGTGGTTCCTCGAATCGGGTGAGGTGTTCGGTGACGTGGCGCTGCTCACCGATACCCCCTCTCCTGGTACGGTTGTGGCGCTGGAATCCGTTGATGCATGGGCGCTTGAGAAGTCCGTTTTCCTGGACCTTATCAAGCGGTTCCCGGAGATGTCCATGGCTGTGATCCGGCGGTTGGGTGAGCGGGTGCTTTATTTCATCGGGCTGGTCGAGGATCTCTCGCTGCGCAGCGTAGAATCACGCCTGGCGAAGACTCTGCTCAAGCACACCGAAGTTTCCGGCGATCGGCTGGTGGTCCCGCGCCGCACGTGGACGACGTTCGACGAGATGGCCACCCGTTTGGGTACGGTGCGCGATGTACTCAGCCGTGCGCTGAAAACGCTGGAGGACGAGCAGCTGCTGCACGTTGAACGGCATGAGATCGTTATCCTGGATCCGGCCGGACTGGCAGCGCGCGGCGAATCTTAGCTGCGACGAGACTCGCATTTCGACAATGGCTCAGTCTGCGTTCACTAAGATTGAGCTGATTATTTCTCATCAACGGAAATAAGAACGCAGATATTATTCGGATATCCTCAGCTAAATCTTGAGAGCGGCAGCGATGGATACGATAAAAGTCGTACACAAAAACGCGACATGCGTATACACTGAAATCAACCGCATTTCGGTTTTTGCGAGGGACGATGACTCAAGCGCAGACTTCCATCCCCGACGAAAACCTGCGCGCTGCGATCCTGGCTGAATTTGCGTCGGAAGGCCAAATCGCCGCCGCCAACGTGCGCGTGGGTGTGCTCAATGGCATTGTCCATTTGGCGGGCATGGTCGATTCGCTGGCCGAGCGCGCCGCAGTGGAAGAACTCGTCCGGGGAATACCCGGTGTGCGCGGCATCGTCAACCGCATCGAAGCCCCGGGTGCACCCAGCCCCTCCAGAACCATCCATCTCGACCTTTCGCCAAATCAAAAGGAAGACCCGGCATGAAGCATAAAGGTGTGCTGCTAATTGCAGTGTTGCTGCTTCTCACGGCCTGTCAAGGCGATGTGTGTCCCCCGGACAGCGTAACGTATGTAAACGATCCGGCCCAATTCTCATCTTTTGATTCTGCGACCGATGACGGACCATCTCCCGCACCCGTGCTGGTTGAGATCGGCGGGAAAATGGTTGAAGTGGATCGGGTAATCCATGGCCCGCTGTGCAACGACACATGGCGCGGGACGGTTTACGTGGCCTGCGACGTTTCAATCGTGGAATGGACCGATGAGCAGGGTCCATTTTTCTTCGATAACTGCAATCTTACAATCGAACCGGGCACCGTCGTTTATGTCGCCGCGCACAACGATACCCCCTACTACAAGGGCTGTGCCGTGTGTCACACAAGTGAAGGTTTTGAATAACCATCTTGCTAGAATAGGAAGAAACGCTGACGTCTTCAAGAAAAGGAGCGATGAAATGAAAACCAATCACCGTTTGGGAGGTATCCTGGCCAGCATCGCGGCCCTTATGGGAATCATCGGACATTATGTACTTTTTCTGAATTGGTATGAGAAAGGAATGAATACACCGACGGCTGAACCGGGATGTGAAATCCTGCTTAAGTATATCCATCCCATCCTGGCCAATTTCGGCATCCTCGCCGGCGTGCTGTTTGCCGTCAGCGCCTATGGTTTCTTCAAGAAGAAGGATTGGGCTTTCTTGCTGTCTGTAATCGCCATTGTGCCGGCCTTGCTGGGCAGCTGGTTCGTCAATGTGCCTTACATGGCCTCCGGTCTTCCCCCGGTTTACTTCATTCTCTTCTGGCCTTACGTGCTGCTCTACTTCCTTTTTATGATCTCGGTGGGGAAGATATCCTGGAGCCGGACGCTGCTGGCGTTGTTCACCGGCATCGCCTACATCTTCTGCTGGATGAACGGGATTGCCAGCACCAGCCGCACCATCACACACGGGTCACCGATCTTCGCCCTGGTGCAGCATCTGCATTTTCTGGCCATGCTGGCCTGGGCCGCAGTCACCGTGGGAGTCCTGATGAAGCCCAGGGAATGGGTCTGGGTGCTGGCTGTATCCGCCGGGTTGACGGAGCTCGCCGTGGGCATTCCCTTGGCGGTCGAAACCGCCCAACAGCTGGGACGCTTTTCGCTGTTCGCCCTTGCACCGATTACCTGCCTGGGACTCATCGTCGTGCTCTTCTGGCCGAACCTGTGGGAGCGGCTGACTGGCGCCGAGGCGTAAGCGCGAGCAAAATAGGAAAAGAATTTGTGGTCTAAACGCGCGCGATCGTTAATGAGTTAGCCGGCAAGGAGTTGCCGATGCAATTCATGCAAGAGCGTTTCAACTACCTGTTCAAATCCACCAAGGGATTGATCCTCGTCGCCATTGCCATGATCGCCCTCGAGACGGCTATCTTCGGGATGCTCTCCGGGCCGATGGCCGAGTTCGGCGTGCGCGACGTCGTTGTGAGCGCGCTCAATATGGACCTGGTCCCAGCGGAGCGCGAGGGCCGCATCATCATCCTCTACCACTCCATAGCGATGGCCATAGTCGCCATCGAAACCTACATGATCACCAGCCTGCTGAAGATGAAGGACTTCTACCGGACAGCTGTACGAGCGCTGGTTACATGCGGTTATTTAATGGCTATGGTCTTCGGCATGGGCTTCGCTTACTGGGGTCACAACTGGTCGCTGCACGGCTTATACATCGCCGGTTTGACGCTGGTCTTCTTCGCCGGTGTCATGTTGGTTATCGCCCTCTGGCCATGGAAGGCAGAATACTACCAGGCAGACGAAGACTATTCCCGCACGAAGCGGGGCGTAGATCTGGAGCGAGTCACCTTTTTCGCCGCGGCACTTACGACGGTGATCTCTGCCGGCTTCGGTGCGATCCCCGGCTCGAATTTCGGGAATGGCTTCCGGGTGGTCTTTGCAGAGAACATCATCCGTTATCCCGAAAAGACCACGATGCAGTATTCGATCATCGGCCACCTGCATATCATGCTGGCGTTGATCGCCATCATGCTCACGCTGATCATCGGCCGCTGGTTGGATTTCAAGGGTTTGCTGCACAAAATCGCCATGCCGTTGATGATTCTAGGCACGATCATCCTCAATCTGGGCGTCTGGGGTGTGGTCACACCGCTGGAGCCGATTGCCCACACGGTTATCTACGTCGGAGCGACCCCGTCGATGCTGGCGGCATTGTGTCTGGTGATTTTTGGATGGGACAAATTGATCCGCACGGGTGTGGCCGGAGTCCCGAAGCCCAATTTCCGCCAAAAACTCGGCGCTTTATTACGCGATCCCCTCAGATTCGGCCCACTCTGGCAAATGGTGTTTATGAATTTCAACGTCAGCGGCATCGGTATTTTCATGGCCGTCCGGCTGGACGAGATCTTCCGTCTCTGGCCGGCTCGCGAAGAGCGCATCGAGCTGACCGGACATTGGCATATCCTTTCCGCCATTATCGCTACCATCATCCTGCTGTACTACGGGGACATGATCGGGTTGAAGGGCAGAATCCGCAAGCTGTACGGCTGGTCGATCATCATCCTCTCGGACATCGCCTTTGCCTCCGCCACCATCTTTGAAATGAAGCGGCTGTTCATCACCGAAGCGACCCAGCAGCCACTGGTCAACACGGTTATGATCCTTATTGACTTCGGTCTGGGGATGCTGCTGGTTGTCCTGGCGATGGTCATGATCTGGCGCTTGCTGGACCTGTTCAAGAAAAGAGGACGCTGGAGGGAAGAAACCGAACACGAATTGTCTACGGAGGTGGGGTGATGAAGCATATCGTGGGAACATGTTTTTTGCTTGGTATGCTTTTGGCCGCCTGCGGTTCGGTGGATTTGGACGCTCCCATCCCGGTCTACGACACGAAAGTAGACCCGAATGAGTGGGTGGTCGTCCCGGCGGGCAAATTCCTTTCCGGACAGTTCAACGACCCTGTGATGATCGACTACGATTACGAAATCATGGTCACCGACGTGACCGTGACGCAGTATATCGATTTCCTCAACACATCATTGGTGGACGGTCCCATCGAGATAATGGATGAACAAATCGTCATTTTTTACCCCGGCGATGAGTTCCACGGCGCCAGGCACGAGGTCGAGATTGCTGCAGGGGAATATATCGTCGTCCCTCTCGACGATCCGGCTTCTCGTTTTGCCTTTGAAGGCGATACATTCCAGGTAAAGGACGGCTACGAAAATCATCCCATGACCAACGTGAGCTGGTTTGGGGCGCGGGCATATTGTAGGATTAATCACTGGCGCCTACCGACGGAGATGGAGTGGGAAAAGGCAGCCCGGGGTATAGATGGCCGTCCTTATCCGTGGGGTGATAGAATCGTTCGTAACAACGCCAATGTCTATGCCAGTCAGGATCCGTTCGAGGACATGGGCAGTTTCGGTTCGCGTACCAGCCCGGTGGGATTCTATAGTGGGCAGACCTACGACGGTTATACAACGCTTGACTCGGCCAGCCCCTACGGTCTGTACGACATGGCAGGAAATGTATGGCAGTGGACGGGCGATATCTACGAAGGGATGCACTACCGTTTCCTTCGGGGAGGCTCGAAGGACACCTATGGGATGGATCTTCGTGTCTGGGTGCGTAACAACGCCACACCCGAGTATTTCAGCCCGGGTGTCGGTTTTCGTTGTGTTCGTGAGCCATAGGTAGAGGCTGTTGTTGTGGAGTGCGTGATGCGATACCTGCAGCATTTCAAGACCAAATTCCGATTGTATTGGCCGCTGACAAAGTCTTTGCAAACCAGCTTGCTGCTTTCCACCGGCCTGGCCGGTTACATGAGCGCGCGCTGTCCGGTGCTGCACTGGGATACACTGCTTTTCCTGGCAGTTAGTCTTTTTCTTGCGATCGCCGGCAGCACGATCCTCAATATGTGGTACGACCGCGACATCGACGCCGTGATGAACCGCACCCATCACCGGCCGCTGGCGGACGGACGTGTGGCTCCCATCGAGGCGCTGCGTCTCGGATTGATATTCTCACTCATCGGCGTTGGGTTGGCAGCGCTGATGGAACCGCTCTACGGGCTGATCGTCTTCGCCGGATGGTTCTTCGATGTGGTCATCTACACCCTGTGGTTGAAACGCCGCACCGCCTGGAGCATCGTTTGGGGCGGAGTCGCCGGTGGGATGCCGATCCTGGCCGGGCGCGCACTCGGACTGGGCGCGGTCGATGGCGTGGGTATCTTGTTTGCCCTGGCAGTCCTGTTCTGGATCCCCACCCACATCCTGACCTTCACCATGCGCTACTTCGCTGATTATCAGGCCGCCGGGCTCCCGACCTTCCCATCCGCCTACGGCTTCCAAGCGACGCGCTTTGTCATCGCCCTCTCCAGTGTGATTGCCGCGCTGGCGATCATCGCCGCGGGTGTGCTGATCGAGGTTCAGTGGGGCTTCATCTGGCTGCTGGTCGCCATGTCGGCAGGATTATTCCTGCTGGCGGTTGTCAGCGTCCTGCGCCCCAATGAGCGGGTCAACTTTGGCCTGTTCAAATACGCCTCGCTCTACATGTTCGGCGCGATGATTCTCGTATCGATATGAAAATCACTCTTCTCGACCGCATCCTTCTGTGCCTGACGAACTAGTGGCTATTGGCCTTCTTTCTCAGTATGCAGCAAGTCTTTAATTGGAGGTTCGTATGAGAAACAACGCATGGGCCAGGTTGTTGCGCATTATCGGGATCGTTCTCATGAGCCTGACGGGGCTTTTCACCCTGATGGGCGGCGCAGGAACAACCTGTGTAGCTCTCAACCCGACTGGCTACGAGGGCAAGTACGCCGGGGTCGCGCCCTACCAATGGCTGTGGATCCTGTTTGTGATCGTCGGTGTATCTGCCGGGATATTGGGGGCGCGTGCTGTCAGGTTGCTGATCAAGGGAACCAGGAATGCCTACCGTGACGCGCTGGCGGCCTTACTGCTTGGCACAGTGGTCAACGCGGTTCACATGGTTGCCTCACGTAGTCTGCGGGGCGAGTCGATGCCCGTTGACGCTGTCCTGTACATCAACCTACTGACCCTGATCGTCTTCCTGTTGTTTCGCATCCCTGGTATCTGGCGGGGCGTGGACTACGAAAAGGCCAAAGAGGAGAAGAGCACCGGCAGGGAGTCTGCTGCGGCTGCACTGACCGTCTGTGGGCTGCTCAGTTTGACAATCCACTATTGGATGGCACCTACACACACCCTCGGTGGCGTGAACTACGCCGATGCGTCCCTGCTGACGCTCACGGGCTGGGGGTTGATTGTGTCGGGTGTGGTGGTAGCGTTATTCCCAATTTCTACTCCCGCCCGGTGTGATGCACGCGTAGCTCATACGCTTAATAAATGAAGTAGACAGTCGATCTACTCCGCGATCAAACATTTGCTCGCCGCGGGTAGGATACTTGTGTTCGGGGTGCTTGTGCGGGCAATTACCTGCGTCCTTCACCCCAATGAACTGGGCAGCCTATGCTTGTGTAGATTCAGCTCGCTTTATATGTAGTGTGGAAAACCGCGTCGGAATGGATCATATCGTATCGAAACCATTTTGATGATCCCCATTTCTTCTACTTATTAAAGGTTGAAATCTGGTTGATTTATACTGCCTGAGCAATGGGTATTCTGCGCTGCCCATTCCTTAATCATGCATGGAATCAAGCCAGGGATCAGATGCTTTACAACATCTGGCTACTGTGTATTCCCTCCGTTTGAAAGAGTACCCAAACGGGTACTACATTCACGTCACGCGCTTCTCTATAATGCAAACCAGATAAATTTTTGATAGCTGCGTTTCAAGGCATTTACATCATCATCCGATCGAACAAAAAGGAGTTGAAAAATGGCACCGTCACATTTACTACCAATGGAAAAACTGGTCGAGCTTACGTATTTAAATGGTCATAACGACCTTGCCTCGATCTCCCCGGATATCGAACGCTGCAGCACACCCAAGGACGTTCTGGCGTATGCGAAGAAGCGCAAGATCTCCATGGTGGATGTCAAGTTCACCGACCTGATGGGCCGCTGGCACCACTTCTCGATGCCCATCCAATACCTCAATGAAGGCATCTTTGAAGAAGGGCTTGGCTTCGATGGATCGAGCATTCGCGCTTTCCAGGACATCCAGGAATCGGACATGATCCTTTATCCGGATCCGGCTTCAGCGATTATCGATCCGGCCATGACCATTCCCACCCTCAGTATTGTCTGCAATATCAATGACCCGACAACGGGAGAACCATACAACAAGGATGTTCGCTACGTCGCCCAAAAGGCTGAACAATATCTGGTCGATTCTGGAATTGCAGATGCCAGTTACTGGGGCCCTGAGGCGGAGTTTTTTGCCTTTGATGGTATCCGTTTCGGGTATGAAACAGGAGGCGGATTCTTCCACATCGAATCCGACATGGCTTCATGGCAGTCTGGACGCCAGCACGACTCGCGCTTCGGCCCCAACCTGGGCTACCGGCCTGAAATGAAGCGCGGTTACTTCCGTGTGCCACCGGTCGATTCGCTGCAGGACTGGCGTTCCGAATCCATCCTGCGCATGATGTTGGCAGGTATTGAGGTCGAGGTGCACCATGGCGAGGTGGCTTCGGCCGGGCAGATGGAGATCGATTTGAAATTCGGTCCCCTCGTACAGATGTGCGACACGCTGCAAACCTATAAATACATCCTCAAGAACACAGCTGTGGCGCATGGAAAGACCCTGACCTTCATGCCCAAACCCATGTTTGGCGATAACGGCAGCGGCATGCACTGTCATCAGAGTCTCTGGAAGAATGGCAAGAACCTGTTTTACGATGCCAACGGCTATGCTCATCTGAGTGAGATGGGCAA
Organism: Anaerolineales bacterium; assembly: GCA_034430895.1. Lineage (GTDB taxonomy): Bacteria > Chloroflexota > Anaerolineae > Anaerolineales > E44-bin32 > WVZH01. Next base: position 125,214 of record DAOUDW010000049.1, read on the forward strand.
GTACTACATCGGCGGGATACTCAAACATACACCGGCTTTGCTGGCGCTCTGCGCTCCCACAACCAACAGCTACAAACGGCTGGTACCTGGTTATGAGGCACCTGTGATGATGGCCTACAGCCGCCGCAACAGGTCAGCCTGCGTGCGCATCCCGGTCTACAGCACCAGCCCAAGTTCCGTACGCATCGAATATCGCTGCCCCGATCCGTCCGCCAATCCCTATCTGGCATTTGCAGGCATGTTGATGGCGGGTCTCGACGGTATCGAGAACAAGATCGATCCCGGACAGCCCATGGACATCGATCTCTTCGAAGATGATGCCCCCGCCGTACAGCAGGTGCCCGGATCGCTCAGCGACGTGCTCGACTGCCTGGAAAAGGACAGTGATTTCTTGCTCAAAGGCGGCGTCTTCACAGAAGATCTGCTCGGAACTTACATCGATTGGAAGCGAGTCAACGATGTTGATGTGTTGCGCTTGCGTCCGCATCCGATCGAGTACGTCATGTACTACGACATTTAGGTTAAAAAGGGAAAGTTGGTTGGTGACGCCAACTCCTTGTTCATGGGCTCTGAGGGATCGTTATCCGACCCTTAGAGCCCATGTAATAATTAGAATAAATACTATTGCCTCTTCTGTTATCACATCGGTATGGAATAATGAAATTGATCGAGTTTTTTTCGTGTGCTACAATCCTGAATAGTTCCGAAGGCAGCAGTCTATCACACCGCTCGGTATATACCGAGCGGTTGTCAACAGTCTCCATAAAATGAACAAGCAATCGAATTCCCACCCGCATAAGATTCTCTCCCGGCTGAATCAAATCGGCTCAGCGATCAATTTAGGCGTCTCTGGCGGGTTGGACAACTTGCAGGACACTCTGCGTCTCATCGTTGACAGTGCCACAGAGGTCGTTCCTGGTTCATCAGCGATTATCTATACCTATGATTCGAATCGTGGAGAGTTTAACCTTTCCTCTCGCGTTTCTTCGGAACTGAACAACGATCCGGATTTGGACGACGCGCCGCGGTCCAACGGGATCGGTGTGTATGCTGTAACCTCAAAGAAACGTGTGCTCTCCTATGAACAAAGCGAATTGGATATTCACCCGGCAAAGGTTGCTGCAGGTGCAAAGGCCATGGTGTGTTATCCGCTGATTATCGCCGGCGAGACTTTAGGTGTCTTGTACTTGTATCTGCATGAGCGTGAGACCTTCAGCGAACTCGAGTTGTTGATGTTGGATAATATCGTTAACTTGACGGCCATGACGCTCGCCTCTACACAGCGTTTTACGGAGGCACAACTCGAACAGGCGCGCAAGGAAAAAGAATTGCGCCAGCTTCATCGGGCGGGCATGTTGATTTCTTCCCATACGAGACTGCAAGACACATTGGATGCCATCCTCCGCATGGCCCTAGAAGTAACGGATGCAAAATACGGGATATTTCGTTTGGTGGACAAGCATGGGACATGTCTGGTCACATACGCTTTTGCCGGAGAACTGCAGGTGAAACCGGCAACCGAGTCATTGCCGATCGATGAAGGATCTGTGATGGGCATGGTGGCGTTGAAGCGGATGCCTTTGATCATCTCGGACTTGAGTGAGGCTCCCTGGAGCCGGGTTTATTATCCATTGGATCATGAGCTTGTCATGCGCTCGGAATTGGCCGTTCCTTTAATCGGCGCCAGCGAGCGCCTGGAAGGTGTGTTGAACCTGGAAAGCCCGCAATTGAGTGCGTTCAGCAAACAAGATCTGTACATTCTGCAGATCCTGGCGACGCACGCAGTAGCCGCGATCCAGGAAGTGCGCTTGCTGGATGCCCTGCAAGAAATTTCCACAAATATCCTCACCCAACCCTTGCAATCCATCCACAAGAATCTCGTTAAACAAGCTTGCGATTTGCTCAACGTACCCTTGAGTGTACTCTGGCTTCGGGAAGACGATTTCTTAATCATCCAGGCAGCCACACAACCGGGATTAGAGGGACGCCAGATCATTTTGCAGGACTCGCTAATAGGGCAGGCAACATTGAAAGGCGAAGCAGTGATCTCATCCGAGTTGAGATTGGATGTACCCATAGATTCTTATAATCCTTCAGACTACGGCTCATCGCTGATCGTTCCACTTTATGCACCCGAAGAACCTGAATCCAACAACCCCGTCGGCGCTTTCAGTGTCCAATGCGCAGCCGATCAGGAGCGCAACTTCGAGCAATCGGAGTGGGATAAGAACGTGCTAAGTATCTTGGGGTATTATGCGACTTTGGCCATCCAAAACGCCGTGCACCAGGAGGCTGCTCGTTTAGCGCATGAACAACGTACGGTAACGGAAGCATTTGCTGCTATCGGTGATATTGCCTCGAACCTCATGCACCAGCTGAACAACAAAATCGGTGCCATTCCTGTACGTATTGAAGGGATCCAGGATAAATGTGCCCCTAGTTTGGCCGCAGATCTATATCTGAGTCAAAATCTGATGGAGATTGACAAGAGCGCAGCTGCAGCAATCGAAATACTTCAGGAAAACCTTTTTCACTTACGCCCGATCCGCTTCTCCTCCGTGGAGATTCACGAGGTAATCGACACCGCATTGGCATCCGCAAGGCTGCCTGAAAGCATCAAGATCGTTCGCAAGGATTTGGACTCGTTGCCTCCTGTACATTCTTGTCCCAAGCGGTTGCCCCTGATTTTTATCAATTTATTCGATAATGCAGCGCGGGCGATGCAGGGGAGTGGAGAGATTCATATCCATGGTGTTGCCAATGGGGATCGGGTTCAAATTATTATCCGGGATACAGGACCGGGTATCCCGCCCGAATTGCATGAACGCATCTTCGAGTTGAATTACACCAGTCAACCCTTCGAAACGCATGAAAATTTGGGGTTTGGCCTCTGGTGGGTAAAGACACTGATGACTCGTTTCGGCGGGCTCATCACCGTCGATAGTGATGGACAAACAGGCACAACCTTTACCCTCGAATTGCCTCGCTCGGAGGGGGCCGCCTGATGAGTGATCCCCTATTCACCTTAATCGTCGAAGATGATCCCTCCTGGCAGGAAATCCTGACCGATATCCTGACGGATTTTGATCTCAAGATCGATCTGACCGACAATCTGCAGGATGCGGTTGAACGCCTGCGCAGCAAACCATATCGTCTGGCGATCATTGATTTATCACTGGAAGGAGAAGATCACAGCAACCAGGATGGGTTGGAAGTTTTAAGGGCCGTTCAACGGCACGCACCGGGTTGTGTCAGCATTATGTTGACGGGCTATGCGAGTGTCGAATTGGCGGTAGCGGTCATCCAGGATTACGGGGCGATGACCTGCCTTCGCAAGGAAACTTTCCGGCGTGCAGAATTCCGCAAAGTCGTTCGACAAGCCCTATCTGCATCGAGTGTACGGCGAGATGTTGACGACCAAACATTGTCAGATGAAGCAGCAGACCAGTCGGGTCTGCGTGATCAGCGTGACGATAATGAGCCGTTTGTTGGCTTGGCATTGATCGTGGAGGATGACGCGGGTTGGCGCAGCCTGCTTTCGGAATTACTTGTGGACGCCGGCTACCGTGTACATGAAAGCGCCAGTTACGGCGAAGCCTTGGGATTATTGAAGCGTAAGCATTATCAAGTTACCGTCGTCGATATTTCTCTGGCCAGCTCCGTTCAACTCACCCACAACGAAGATGGCTACCGCTTGTTGAAAACAACCCGTCAGGCTGGTATTCCAACGATCATCGTCAGCGGCTCTGTCGATCCCGATTTGATCGACCGGGCGTATTCCGAACACAACATCTTTGCTTTCCTGGAGAAGCAGTCATTCGAAAGAAGTGCCTTTCTTGAACATGTGGGGCAAATCTTTTCTCTTACCGCACTACCGCAAAGCCTGACGGATCGTGAAAAAGAAGTCTTGACATTGATCGCGCAGGGCTTGAGTAATAAAGAAATCGCCACGAAGCTGGTCATTTCCACGAACACGGTCAAAAGGCACCTTAAGTCTATTTTTACCAAACTCAACGTCAGTTCTCGCGCCGCTGCGTCTGCTCATGCAATTCGTATGGGCCTGGGCACCCAGGTGCAGGGGGAGTAGCACTCTCCCTAAAAACAGTAAACGTCGAGTTCATGATCCTCAAAGGAGTGCTGGGCGATTACGACTCCTTCCGCTTCTTAATCGCCAGGGCGGTCTTGAGCCCTTTCTCGCGGATGACCTTGATCTTGAGGCCGGTTTCCGTCAGGCGGAAGAAGCGTTTTCCGTATTTACGTAACAACTTCTTATCGATCTCGAATCCCAGACCCGGCCGGGTGAAGGGCTGCAGCATGGCGTTCTCGTCGGGCAGGATCGGTTCGATGATCCCTTCCCGATACTGCGGGATCCAGGAGGGCGGCTCGAAAGGATATTCCAGCGGGAGGTTGTTCGCCCGATCGGCCAGGACGAGATTCCAGTTGACGTAAAAGCCGACGCCGTTGGTCCAGGTGTGCGGCGAGAACAGTCGTTGTTTGCTGTGGCAGGTTTCGATCACCTTCATCACCTGGGCGATGCCGCCGGCGAAGGTAGCATCCGGCTGGTAGATGTCGAAGCAGTCTTTCTCGAACATGATCTTGATCTCGTCCCAGCCGTAATTCAATTCCGCGCCCGAAATCATCACCGGCGAATCTTGCTTCAGCGCCGCATTGCCGTCATAGTCACGTGAATCTAGCGGTTCTTCGAGCCATTTGATCCCGTTGGCATGACAGGCGCAGGCGAATTCCTTGGCCCGGGCGAGATCCCAGGCGGGCACACGGTCTACGATAGAAACAAGCCAGCCCTGATTGGCGTCCACACCCAGTTCAAGATCATCTCCCACGCCTTTACGTACGACCTCGATCTGGCGGATGTCGTCCTTCAATTCATGATTCTTCACTCGCAGCTTGGCGGTCTTGAAGCCGCGCTGCTTCATGGCAAGCAGTTCATCAGCGCGTTTCTCCGGTTCGTGCATCTCCCCCGTGGAGCAATACACCGGAACCGGCCGCGCCGTCCCGCCCAGAAGTTCGTAGACGGGTTTTCCCTGGGCTTTGCCCATAATGTCCCAACAGGCTGGTTCGATCCAGAAATTGCGCCATCCCAGGAAGCCTGCCTGCTTTAGCAGGCTTTGGACGCGGTCGATGTCCGTGGGATCCGAGCCGAGTAGGTACCCGCCCAGCAGGTCCCCCAACCCTTCCCGCTCCACACCCATGGCAGAGCCGGCCGAATAGCCTTCGATGCCATCGTCCGTGGTGAGTTTTACGAGCGTGAAGCGGTTGTGGGTCTGTGGATAACCGGGGATCCAGGTTGGCCAGAAGGTCTCTTTCAAAGGAACGGATATGTGGTAGAGTTCGATCGCCGAGATCTTCATTTTCGATTGTCCTCTCTTTGTTTCTGCGGATAAATATATTATGCTTGGGATCGGCGCGCAGCAAACCCGTTCGCTGCCGCTCACATATCTTTTCTTTACCCCCATTATGCTGGTCAATACACTGGCAGAAGGTAAATACTACGACTCATCATGGAGCACCCTATTGATCGGCTTTGCCGTTTACATCCTGGTGATTTTACATTTCTGGCGTTCGTGACCTTCGACCAACGGTATCTCGCCAATAAAACAGGAACCGATCCGTTACGAGGTAGCGTTATCCGAATCCATCACGCCACCCGCTGGTTCGACGTGCACGACGACGTCGATGATGGGCAGCGAGGATCGGATGAGGCAATCCTTCACTTTATGCCCAATGTAATGACCTTCACGGATGGAAAGATCTCCATCCACTTCGACGTGAATGTCCATCAGGTAACCCAAACCGCTCTTGCGGATCCGGCACTTCTCGATCGCCACGACACCATGGACGCAACCGGCGGTTTCAATGATCCGCCGTGCCACATGTTCTGGAACCGCAGCGTCCATCACTTCATTTAAAGCCGGCAGGAGCAGACGCACACCGTTAAATAGAATTGCACCACTCGCCACGAGTGCAGCCCAATCATCTGCCGGCTCGAAACCTTCGCCACCGATCAGGGCAATGCCAATGCCAACGAAAGCAGCCAGAGACGTGAGTGCATCCGAACGATGGTGCCAGGCATCGCTTCGCAGGGAACTGCTGTTCAACAAATCCCCCACACTGTGCATCCTGCGGTAAAGCAATTCTTTGGTCGCAACAATCAATCCCAATACAACCAGGGTATACCAGGCTGGGGCATGGTGTGGTGTGCGAATCTCTTGAATACTCTGCACGGCGATGAAAATTGCAGCAGCAATTAGGAACAGCGATACGGCCATTCCGGCCAGCGATTCTGCTTTTCCATGGCCGTAAGGATGGTTGTCATCCGGAGGCTTGGTTGAAAACCGCAGCCCGGCCCAAACAATCAAGGAAGAGAAGATATCCGCTGTCGATTCGATCCCATCCGCGATCAAAGCGTAGGAATTACCGAGAACGCCTGTGCTGATCTTTATCAAAGCCAGTACCAGGTTGATCGCAATGGCGCCGCCCGCAATTGTCAAACCGGATTTTACGGAAGTCATATTCGTCTTAATACCTCGAAATCGTAAGATATTTAACCACAACACAATGGATTTGTATCGGTAGATAAAAAGGTATCAACTGGCATTCGGGGAAATTATGTGTATGGCCAGATCCATATACCGCGTTATTCCTCCTAGCCATTGCAGCCAATATAACGAATAAAACTACAATACCAATTATGTCTTCCATGCTAAATAACCTTCACGGTCTAGAAAGAATATAGGCCGAAGTCGTATTCTTCTTCTGGAAGTTCATTGCTTAACCGTTGAATCATCTCTGAGATGAGTCGTAGAGCATATTCCTTATCGTTCAATCGAATGAACAATCTCCAATCAAGTAATTAAGCTAGAATTGGTACCCCTTCAGAGAATATCATGTCTAACCAATCTGTAAAGATCATCTGAATGGTGCCTGGGGGAACTCCAATTTAGGAACAATTCAATATGTGATTTACCGGGATTCCACATCGTAATGATTTTCCTCTAAACAGGCGATCATGATTGATTGGTCTTGCTTAAGTATAGGTCGTTTTCGTCATTTTCGATCATTTTTCAGCGATCCATCTCACCAATCCGAATATGCGATACGGT
>DAOUDW010000050.1:0-46648 GCA_034430895.1 Anaerolineales bacterium
GTCGCTCCCCCACGCGGGGAGCGTGGATTGAACTTCTCAAACGTAGTCGGTCAGTATATCCGGCGATCCTTACGCTTGACAGGTGTTTCTTTCTCGATTATTATAGAAACGAACGTTCGTTCATATAACGACAGTGCAAAGGCAATATGATCCATGATGGTTACCAAGGGAGAACAAACAAGCTCTAATATCGTAGATGTCGCCTGTCGACTATTCGAACAGCAGGGTTATCACGGAACATCCATGCGCCAGATCGCCCAGGAAGCCGGCATCGTCTTGAGCGGCATCTACAACCACTTCGAAAGCAAAGAGGAAATCTTTGTGAAGGTCATGGAAAAATTCCATCCCTACCACGAGATTATCCCCATCCTGCAGGCCGCAACAGGAGATACGGTGGAAAAATTTGTCAGGCAGGTGGCCGAAGGCACGGTCGCCGTGCTGGATCAACGACCGGATTTTATGAATTTGGTGCTCATTGAACTCGTCGAATTTAAAAGTAAACACATGCCAAGATTGATGGAGCTTTTTCTGCCCCAGGTTTTGAGTATTCTTCAGGAATTCGCGGCAATGAAGGGCAATGTCCGACCTATTCCACTGCCCATCATCGTGCGCGTATTCCTGGCGAACTTCTATGCCTACTTCTTCATCGAAAATTTCTTTGGTGATAAATTCCCCTTTGAGATGCGTGAAGATGCCATGATGCACACTACAGACATCTTTCTGCATGGAATCCTTACGGAGGAGTAAGCGATGCCGATCTCGATTTTGAAGTGGATTTTGTGGATTGCTTTGTTGTTGATCGGGCTGCATACGCTGGTGCGTATCGTCCGCAGGGTTCACAAGTTTCCCGTTCCCGCCATGTTTACGAACTTGATCGACAACCCGCTGCGTCGCCGGTTGCAGCCTCCCGAAGAGACGGCGCGGCGGCATGCCATTAGGCCTGGCATGAAGGTCCTCGATGTAGGACCGGGGAATGGGACTTACACCATCGCTGCAGTGCGTGCCGTGGGCGAATCCGGAAGCGTCGTTGCGGTCGACATCGAACCCCAAATCATTGAACGCTTACGCCAGCGTATTCTAGAAGAAAGAATCGCCAACCTGGAAACGAGAGTCGCCGATGCATATGCATTACCTTTTGATGATGGCTCCTTCGATGTGATTACCATGGTCACGGTCATTGGTGAAATCCCGGATCCTGTGCGCGCCATGAAAGAATTCCGCCGCGTACTGGCCTCCTCCGGCAAACTGGTTTTCAGTGAGTTATTTATGGATCCGGACTATCCCCGCGCCGCTACCATCCAAAAATGGTCCGAGGAAGCGCATTTCAAACTCGGCAAACGCATTGGAAATTGGTTTTATTACACGCTGATCTTCGAAAAGGTTTAATGGAGCAGGACGCAGATGTTCAACAACCGCTTGTTTTCACTCATTCGTAAAGAGTTCATCCAAATCTGGCGTGATCCACGCACCTTGATGCTGGTGATCGCCATCCCGGTCACACAGTTGCTGCTCATGGGCTACGCGGCGACAACGGATGTACGCAACATCCCCATGGCAGTTCTGGACCAAGATCGCAGCGCCTCGGCCCGCGAATTGTTGGACGTTTTTCGGGCAGCGGATTATTTTCAGCTTTCCATGGAAGTCAACTCCGAAGACGAGTTGCGGGAAGTCATCGATCGCGGCGATGCCAAAGTGGGGCTGATCATTCCTCCGGATTATAGCCAGCTCTTGAAAGGGGCAAGTTCCGCCCATGTGGCCTTTGTTCTGGACGGCAGCGACCCAACGATCGCCTCCACCTCACTCTCAGCGGCTCAATTAATCACGCAGGCGTACGGCACAGAGGTGGTGCTCGATCAGGGAGCGCGCTTCAGTATCTCCGCCGTGCCGGATACGGCGTTAGAGGTCCACACACAGGTTTGGTACAACCCCGATATGATCGACGCCTACTTCATGGTGCCGGGTGTGATTGGCACCATTCTATACGCGCTTACTTCCATTCTCACCGCCACGGCAGTCGTGCGAGAGCGTGAGCGCGGCACCATCGAGCAGCTCATTGTCACGCCCATCCGACCCTGGGAGCTGGTTGTAGGGAAGATCCTGCCCTACGTGTTTTTGGCCCTGATCAACACCTTGGAAGTTCTGGCGATCGGGTCGTTGCTGTTCGATGTGCCCATTCGGGGTGAACTCAGCGCCATCATGCTGCTTTCCGGGCTGTTTCTGCTCTCTGGTCTGGGTGTTGGGCTCCTGGTTTCGACCATCTCGAACACGCAGCAAGAGGCCATGCTGGGCGCATTTTTCACGTACTTGCCGAGTATTTTCCTCTCGGGCTTTTTCTTCCCCATCGAAGCCATGCCAAAAGTGCTGCAGTGGATTTCGACCGTGATTCCGCTGCGCTATTACCTGATCGTTATTCGTTCCTTGCTGATCAAGGGCGTGGACATACGCGCACTGCAGGATGAAATTGTGGCCTTGATCGTTTTCGGTGGGGTCATGATGACTCTGGCCGCTTTGCGTTTTCGTAAGCGGCTGGATTGATTGCATATTAAACCATTGAAGGATTCCCTCCTTTGGAATGGAGTGGGGAGGGATTTGGAGGTTCCGATGACCATTGATCGTATTCGCAGAATTGTGCTCATGATATTGTTCCCGGTGTTAATTGTGCTCTCGATTGTCTATCTCGCCGGCGTCTCCAGGGAGACGGAAGAGGACTTGCGTGCTTCCGGAACGGTGGAAGCGTTGGAAGTTGTCATTTCACCGGAGGTCGCCGGGCGGATTGAAGATGTTCTCGTTGCGGAAGGCGATCACGTCGAAATGGGTGAGCTTCTCGTTCGCCTGGATGACGAACTGCTGCAAGCGCAGCGTGACAGAGCGGAAGCGGCGATTGATACGGCCGAAGCGACGGTTAGCAGCGCAGAGATCAACGTAGAACTGCTGACGCTGCAGGTTGAACTCACGCGCCGGATGGAGCGCCAAACCGATCTGCCCAATCGCGAGGATCGCTGGCAAGCATCCATGCCGGTGGAATTCGATCTGCCGATCTGGTATTTCGATAAAGCAGAAGAAATTAAAGCAGCCGAAAAGGAAGTCGATCTTGCTTTGGAAGCGCTGCAGGACGAGCAGGAGCACTTCGATACACTGCTGGGAGAATCTACCATGGACGATCTGCTGCAGGCGGCAAACCGGCTTGCCGATGCACGTATCCGTTTCACGATCGCCGATCAGGTCCTGGAGCGCGCGCGCAGGGCGCGCGACGACGCGGAACTCGAGCAGTATGCCGAAGATTTATTCGAGGCGGCGGAAGCCGAACTCGAGGCAGCCCAGACGGATTACGAGCAGCTGCTTTCCGAAAAGGACGCCGAGGATGTGCTCGAGGTGAAGGCACGTCTGGCTGTCGCACAGGAACGCTACGACGCCGCGCGTGACAACCTGGCGAGGTTGCAGACCGGAGATTATGCGCTCCAGGTTCGTGTTGTAGAAAGAAATCTGGATCAGGCGCAGGCAGTATTAGCGCAGGCTGAAGCTGGATTGGCGCAAGCACAGGCCGAGTTGGATGTGATCGACCTGCAGTTGGCAAAAATGGAGGTAACCGCGCCGATCGACGGAGTCGTCGTCACGCGCAACGTAGAGTCGGGAGAAGTCATCCAACCCGGCGCGGTGGCGCTGACTCTCGCGCAGTTGGATGACCTGAACATCACGGTGTTCGTTCAGGAAGACCGCTATGGGCAAATCCATTTGAGCCAGACGGCGATTGTGACCGTAGATTCTTTTCCAGAAGAGACGTTCACTGCCACGGTAACGCGCATCGCCGACCAGGCGGAATTTACGCCGCGCAACGTACAGACGGAAGAGGGACGCCGCGTAACCGTATTTGCCATCGAATTGCAGCTGCTCGATCCGACAGGCCGTCTGAAGCCAGGTATGCCGGCGGACGTCGAATTCGTCGAGTAGGTAGGGGGATCCCGGTGCAAGTGCAAGGTTTTAGCGAGAACGGGAAAGCGTAAGGAGAATAAGTGTTGGAAGTATTGATCCAGGCCGATGGGTTGAGAAAAAGCTTCGGTACACGTGCCGCTGTGGATGGTGTTTCCTTGCGCGTTCATGCGGGTGAGATTTATGCCCTGGTCGGACCGGATGGCGCGGGAAAGACTACCACCATGCGGTTGTTATGCGGCGCGTACACTGCTGATTCCGGTTCGATCGAGCTGGCCGGGATTGACTTAGTGCGCCAAACGGAGCAAGCTCGAGCGCAGATCGGATATCTGCCGCAGCGGTTCAGTTTGTATGGTGATTTGACTGTGCTTGAGAATCTTCGTTTCTTCGCCGAAGTGCGCGGGATTTCGCCGGCCGACTGGGAGCCGCGGTCCGAAGAAATCCTGGCCTTCGTGGGCTTGCGGGAATTCAGCGATCGACGAGCGGACGCACTCTCTGGTGGAATGAAACAAAAGCTCGGGTTGGCGGCGGCTCTGGTGCACAAACCGCGCATTTTACTGCTCGACGAACCCACCGGTGGAGTGGATGCCGTCACCCGGCAGATGTTCTGGCAATTGCTGATCGAGTTGCTGCGTGATGGAGTCGCTGTGTTGATCAGCACGCCGTACATGGATGAGGCTTCTCGCTGTAACCAGGTGGGTTTTCTTTCGGATGGCAAACTCCTGCTGGAAGGATCACCGGGCGAGATCACACAGCGTTTGGAGGGGAGGATCCTGGCACTGTATGGAGGCCCCAAGCACGCCGTGGAACAGGTGGCGGGCGATATCCCGCAGATCGAAGATGTCCGTGCATTTGGCGACCGCTGGCACATTCGCGTGAAATCCGGCGAGAATGGGAAAGTGATCCCTCGTTTGAAGTCCGGCATTAAGAAATTGGGAGGCACGGTTATACGGGTATCCCCGACGGCGCCCGGATTGGAAGATGTCTTCATCGAGTTGTTGACTCAGGACGCGGATTCCGATGAATGACGTTATCGTTCAAACCGAGGATCTCAGCAAGAGCTTCGGGGATTTCATCGCCGTTGACAGGGTATCTTTCTCCGTATATCGCGGTGAGATCGTGGGATATTTGGGACCCAATGGCGCTGGAAAAACGACCACAATTCGTATGCTTCTTGGGTTGCTGCTGCCAAGTGGTGGGCAGGCGAATGTGTTGGGTTTCGACTCAAACAGCCAGGCCGAATCCATTCGTGCTCGAGTGGGATACATGTCCCAAAAGTTCGCCCTCTACGATGAGCTCACGGCGAAGGAAAATCTGGCTTTTTACGCCGGTGTTTACGGAATGCACGATCCTGAACGACAGCGTGAGGTACTCGAGCGGCTTGGGCTGTGCGAGATGGCCGGCGAACGTGCGGGATCGCTGCCCATCGGTTGGCGGCAGCGACTGGCTTTGGCCACCGCCATTATCCACCAGCCCCAACTGCTCTTTCTGGATGAGCCCACCAGCGGTGTTGATCCCGTTGCCCGCAGGGATTTCTGGGATTTGATTTACACCCTCGCAGATGAAGGTGTCACGGCATTGGTGACGACGCATTACATGGATGAAGCGGAGTATTGTGGTCGGGTGGGCATCATGCACCGCGGTCGTTTAATGGCCATGGGCACACCTTCGGAGCTCAAGCGCGATGCACTCCCGGGCGTTGCATGGGACATCTTCGCAGCGCCCATGTTGGAGGCGTTGCGTGCCTTTTCGCAGGCCTCGCAGGTCACCAGGGTCGGATTGGCGGGCGATCACCTGCGGGTGATCGCGCCTGCAGATGTTACTGCAGCGGACTTGCAGCTCATCTTAACCCAATCCGATGTAGAGACCTTGCGGATTAATCAAGTCGAGCCCTCGCTAGAGGATGTGTTCCTGGCGCTGCTGGGCACTTGATTCGCGATTCACTCGAGTAATGCTTCGGCCTGTGTAAATCCTTGGCATACCGCCCAAAGGCGTGGGATAATGAGCCCCTGCATGGGGCTGCAAACACACTTTCTCTCATCAATCTTTTCCTTGTTACGATGCCGATGGGTTCTATTGATTGCTACCTGTGGGCTGATTCAATCCTGTGCGGCCTTGGATCCTTCCACGAATTTAACTTCTCCCTCCGGCACGTCGGAGCCCAGTCCAACACCATTCCAACCACTTGCAGTGACGGCAACGCCAGAACCGTTGAATGTGTGGATATCCCCGGCAGTACCCGATGGTCTGCGCGAGCGGGTGGAACTCGTCGCTCAGTCTGAAGCGGCGTCGATTCGACTCAGCGATGAAAGCCAGGCCCAATTGAGAATTCAACCCAATGCTGAATATCGCCCGGTGGAATGGATTTATGCACTTGCGGCGCCGTTCCCCACACTCCAGGATGGCATAGATTCGAATGAGCTGATCCTGGCCTGGGGCGGAGCGGGGGAATTTTCGGAAAAAATCTACGCCTCGAACAGCACCATCGAAGCCATGATCGATGTCCTCGGCCCCGCAGGCGAGGCGCATGTCGTCGGCGTTTCGCCGCAGATATTGGTCGATGTGGCCTGGTCCGATCGGCCATCGTATGCCATCGTGCCTTTCGATGAGCTCGAACCGCGTTGGAAGGTCATTGAACTGGATGGAAGCTCACCTATCCGCCATGCCTTTGTCGCGGATGATTACTTGCTTCGAGTGCGTTTTGGTTTAGATGGGTCTTCCGAGGCCATCGCGCAATTCATGCGTTTGGTGGATTGGCCGGTGACTAATCGCGACTCCTCGCGCCTGACGGTCCTGGCCATGACTGGCGTGACGGCTTTGACGCGCGGTACCGCAGCGAAAATGGAAATTCATGGTGTGGATTATCCCGGTATGCTCATCGGTGATTGGCTGCGTGAAGCGGATCTTACGCACGTGAGTAACGAGGTGTCCTTTGACGATTCCTGTCCCGCTCCGGATATATACTCCACGGACATGCGTTTCTGCAGCGCGCCGGAAAATCTGGCGCTGCTTGAAAATGTCGGCGTGGATCTGGTCGAGCTGACTGGAAACCACGTTGCGGACCGGGGAGAAGAAGCCCTTTTATACACGCTGGATTTGTATGAGGCGCGCGGCTGGCAGACGTTTGGTGGAGGAAGGAATCTCGATGAGGCCTTGCGCGCCGTAACCGTCGAGCACAACGGCAATGCGATTGCCTTCTTGGGATGTAACGCTGCCGGGCCGGCACATGCCTGGGCGACAGAAGATTTGCCGGGTGCGGCGCCCTGCGAAACGGAAACCTTGTATGCTGAAATCGACCGCTTGCACTCGGACGGGTATCTCGTGGTTTTCACTTTTCAATGGTTCGAAGGTGCTGCATTGCTACCTGCCCAGCAGGACGCTTTTCGCCAGGCGATCGATGCAGGTGCGAACATCGTCAGTGGTAGCCAGGCGCATAAACCGTTGGGTTTCGAATTATACGCCAACGGATTCATCCATTATGGCCTGGGGAATCTGTTTTTCGACCAGATGCAGTCATTAGCGCTGCGTCAGGAGTTCATCGACTTGCATGTGTTCTACGATGGACGTCATATCAGCACGGAACTATTGACGGCTTTGCTCGAGGATTACGCCCAGCCGCGCCCGATGACTGACGAAGAACGCCTTGCGCTTCTCGCCGATATATTCGCCAAGAGCAACTGGTAATTTCTAGTGATTTGAAAGCAGGAAGTTAATATCCATCAGCTTTATCGTCGTTTGCCAGAGCGTGGTACAAGCGTGTTTCCAGAATTTGCTCAGGTGTGAATGGATCAAGCTGCAGATACCGTTGCACTGCGTCGACAATTGCAGCCTGTGGGATCAGACCCACCAATTCCGCATGGTGGATCGAAGTGCCGTAGCCTTCGGCTTCACTGCGAATCATCTCCTGGACGCGTGCGACCGGCGTAACGCTGAAGTCGGTAAGGTTCATCGATACTTGTGCTCGCCCTTCGACCAGCAATCCGATCGCTTTGACGTTCGGCAAGCCTCCGGAGGATTGTCGCACAGTGCGGGCGATTTTTTTTGCGATGCTTACATCGCTGGTCTCCAAATACACGTTGTAGGCAATTAAAAACGGGCGAGCGCCGATGATTGTAGCGCCGGCGGGACCGAGTTTCTTGGGACCGAAATCCGGATCACGTTCGGGATCCTTGCCCAATGTTTCTTTCAACGCCTCATATTCTCCACGGCGTACGTCTTCGAGATGGACGCGTTGTGGTCGGAGCGCGGCGCGTTCGTATAAATACACCGGGATACCAAGTGTATCCCCAACGCGTTTGCCCAGCACTCTGGCCAGGGCAATACAATCATCCATACTTGTTCCGGAGAGGGGGACAAAGGGAACAACATCGGTGGCGCCCAGGCGGGGATGTTCTCCCTGATGCTTCTCGAGATCGATCGTTTGCGCCGCTTTTTCGATCGCTCGAAAGGCCGCTTCCGAAACCGAGTCGGGTTTTCCAGCAAAGGTGATTACCGTTCGATTGTGATCCTCATCGCTGTGGCGATCGAGTACGAGCACGCCGGGAACAGCGGTAATGCTTTGCTCGATCCCTTCAATGATCTCCAAACGGCGTCCTTCGGAAAAATTCGGAACGCATTCGACGATCTTTTGCGGCATGGCAACCTCCCGGGCACGATTTCCATTATAGCCTGACTGTTGAAGCGAGGTTAGTTTTCATGAAGGAAATATCAGCTCTTGACTGCGGCGTTCAGAGACTGTCGACGATCTCGCGAAGGACGCGATAGAATTAATTAACAGCATCGTCTTTGTTAGTGCGTGAACCTGGATAGGTGGGTTCGGTAGAGGAGGAAGGATAATGGTTTCACGGAAATTGCGCTTGCTGATTGGCTTGGCCTTGTTGGCTGCGTTGTTGGTATCCTGCAAGGAAGACGACCTGGCAACAACCCTCGCTGATGGGGCGCCTACTCCAATTTCAGATTCAACGGGCGATGAAGGATCACGGGCGGGAGGGGAAAAACCGACGCCGCGAACGGAATTATCCGCGACGAATCCCGGCAGCGTCCATTTGGGGTCCGGAAGAGTGACGCTGGTCGAGTTCTTCGCCTACTGGTGACCGACCTGCCAGCGATTGGCGCCCGTCGTGCACGGGCTGGAGGCTGAATGGCAGGACGAGATCGATTTCGTATATCTCGATATTGACGATCCACGGACGGATTCATTCAAACGGGAATTGGGATATCGCTTCCAGCCGCATTTGATCCTTTTGGATGCGGATGGGACTGTGCTCCAACAATGGCTGGGTATGGTTGCCGCTGAAGAATTGAAAGCAGCGTTTCAGGAAGCGATCGAATAATTATTGGCTTGCCGATGAATCCTGATCATGGGAATAGACTGGGGTTGCAGGTAAAGTAATTTTCTCATAGAATCCTGAAATAACCCACACTCTCCAACCAGGAGGATTGCAAATGGATGAGGATAAGATCAAGCGTTTGAAGGTGATGCGTTTCTGGCTTGTTGGCACCTTCGCCATCATAGTGATTGCAATAACGGCGTACATCGGGATTTTTACCGGTTCGGACTGGATCGCAGCAATCAAAGCCGGTTTCCCGATCTGGGGCACTGTCGCCGGCGTATGCATTGTTTGGTACGTCGGTTATCTTTTGTGGCTGCGCCGCGGGTAAGCGGACGATCTAAAACATTCCATAATTTCAGAACCCATAAGTCACGTCGAGACTAACTCGATCGGATTTCGGTTTAATCGTACCGAGAATATTGGCGCGCATTCCCGAGGGTCGTGTTTTGCGTTAACGAGGAAGTTCGGTAATGGGATTGTCGAAGGAAATTCAAGTCTGTGGATTTTATTGAATGCCGGTAAGACGAGAATACCAATACCAGATAACGTCGCGTGCCGGTTTTCCGTAAATGGAGCCGGATTTGTCCTGCAAAACGACGCTGGGGTTGTAGCCGCGAACGTAGAAGCCCTGAATTTCACTTCTACTGGTCGCTTCCAGAAGTAGCGCATTGAATGCTTGCGCTTGTGCGAGTAAATCGACCTCTAAATCTGGGTCGATGATCGCACCTTGATTGAACTCCGCATTGTTCCGGCATGTTTCATCCGGCGCTTTGGCACAGGCGCTTGCCGAGCCTTCGATCGAGAGGTATTCCACGCTCAAGTAAATTGGGACGTTCGAAAGTGCGGGATCGGAGAGAAGCGTGTTATCGAAAATCGAACTCGCTGCGGATTGCATTTCGGCAGGGGACGCATCTGGTGTGGTTGCTATTGGCGCGTGCCAATACACATAGACTTCGTCGAAGGCAACCATAAAATTGGGTATCGTCTCTAATTCATCGGCCAATTCAACCTGAAATGCGAGTTTGCCGTGATAGATTTCACGAATATCGCTGATCAAATCCATCCAGCGATATTCCGCATCCATCGGTACTTCGGATAGAATATCCCCTGCGATCGATCCGCCAGGTAGGGCTGGCATGGTTACTGCGCCCCCGAGGATTAGGCGAGAAACCTCATATTGTTCGGCTTGTTGTGCGTAGGTGAGAATGAAGGATCGATATACTTCAAACCACACATCCCACCAGCCGGAATCACGCTTGGCCGTCAACCACCAATTTTGCAGGTTTCCATCCTCAGCGTACAGCGTCGGCCGCAGTGTAACTTTGAGGTTACGTTTTTCCGCTTCATGGATGGTGTTTTCCAGATTGGCTTTAAAAGGCGTATGCGCCGGATCGAAGGCGATGACCGGTGTGGGATTATTATCTTCCAGTCTCCAACTTGGGGTGAGTACAATGGCGTTCGATCCAAGATCAACAACTTTATCAAGCATGGAAGGAATTAAATCTTCCTGATTCGGATGGTAATCAGGCGTCAGTTCCACGCCAACTTCAAACTGATTTCGCGTTTCAATCACCGGGGCGATGATTGTGGTTGTTGGTGTATCCGTCGTCAGCCACCACCATTCTGAGACCTCGTCGATCAGGTGTTGGGTGTCTCGCGATGGGGTTAACGGCCGACCCATCGCATTGGATCCGGCTGTTTCGATGTCGTCCGCGCTTCCACATTGACAATTACGACAATAGCGATAGCCGATGGGCCCGCTGAAGTCAAGTGGATTGTTCAGGACGTAGAACCATTGATGATCGTCCTGAGGCCACATCGGAATGGGCTCGAACCAGGCATACGGATTGAACTGCAGGCAGATTTGTTCGTCCGCGGGGGTTCCTGGAGGAACGCTTACGCTAAATTGGACACTTCCTTTCGATCCGCTGTGCCATGTTGCCACGGAGTCTTTAATGATGAGGTCGAAATCGGGCACAATTACCTGGCGCGTGAGGAAATTTCCCTCTAGGTCGCGCTCAGCGTTCCAGAAACCGTCCCCCAGGGTGTACTTGTATCGCAGATCCGTGCCGCTGTAGAGCGTAACCACTGCAATGTAATCGGTGGGCGTTACCAATATTGTTTCGGGCATCCTGGCGAAGCTGACAGTCTCGCCGACAGATAGCGGGCTGAAAACATTGCCCATTTGTTGCACGTTGCCGGCAATACGCAGTGGTGTGCCGGGAATCGTGTCGTCCGGAACGGAAATCTCAAAAGTGACTTGGACCTTTTCGGCAGACTCGAGCTGCAGCGTGACGGGAGTCGTACTGTCCGCGGCGATTAACGTGCCTTGTTGAAAAGTCTGATACGCTCCGGTTGGGCTGAGAGCGACAAGTTGATGCAAACCTGTGTGAAGGCCTTCAATGCGGAACTTGCCTTCCCCGTCGCTGAACGTACGAATGCCGGCTACCACGACGATAATCTCCGAGAGCGGAGATCCATCATCTTGCGCGGTAAGTTGCCCGATGATTCTGCCCAAGGATCCTTGATAGGGTGTGTCGGTCCAGGTGGCGATAACGTCGTCGATCTGTGTTGGCCCATCGATCTTTGCAAGTCGGTATTCGATGGGGATACCGGCTGTATTTGCTTCATCTGCAGGTGTAGGAGATTGGCGTGTATAGCGGTAACGGATAACGGATCCGACAGGAATGGCGAGATGAACTTCCCAATAACCATCCTTTTGGTGTTTCATCTCGTGGGTGATGGTGTTGTAGTCGAGTCCGGTAACCTCATCAACAACGACGAGCGCTAAATCGGATTTCGAAGTCGTATCCGCAGGCGGGAGCACATTGAAAACGACCTCTGCGGCCGGGAGCGGTGTGGGTGTGGGGAACGGTCTGGGTGTCGGCCCGGTATTGCCCGCGAAGATGTCGGCGATCGAGCAGCCCGATAAAATCGCCACCAGTAATACGATCAACAGCACAAACAGTGAACGATATTTACTCATCGAATCTCATCCACAATAAGTCTATCTTTTCGTGTACTGAACAACACCTTTGTGCGTTGCATCGCTTTAGCTGCCCTGTTGTTTTGTTTTTCCATCACCGATGAAGTGCTGCATGAGTTGAAAGCATAAATCGATGTTTGGAATCCGTTGTGCCGATAGACGAATACTTCGCTTCCACCGGGAAGATCGTGTGTGTATCCGTAAAAAGCCTCGCGCCAGGGTGACATCACTGATTTCAGCCCATGGAATGCGGCGTTTGCCGTGTAAAAGTTCATCTCTCTTAATCTCTATGGACCCGAATTGTACTGCATCTCCTTGTTGAAGCGAATTGCGATATTGCTCGAGCAATCCCGGGTATACAAATTTTTTAGCTGCGATGGCAAGTTGGTCCAGATTTGAAAGGGATTGACTCAAAGTTCGTTTACCATCGGGTTTGAGATGTAAGGTAATTCTTGAACTGTTGCCCCAGGTAAACCACAGTAATCCGTATCGAACGGATGCCGTTGAGATGGCGTGTATCTGATCCCATGGGATTTTTTCGGTTTTTCCTCTACGCCCGATTAAAATGCCTCCGGAACACACTTTGGCGTACGATCCTCGAAGATGCAATAAACACGCCAAACCGATAAAACCCAGCAGCGTGGATACGATACTGAGCCCGATAGCCGGTCCGGACCAACGCACAACGGCGGCCGGTCCATAATGACGATAGGCAAAATACCAGCGGTAAATACCGATCGCAGCACTGAGGAAGGCCGTAGAAAGACCGATAGTGGTCAACAGGACGCAATAGGTGCGATATTCCTTACGCAGGCTGTGTTTGCTGATAATGGAACCAAAATCTCGTGGAGCCGGATCCACGATGGCTCTCTTCATGGATCATCATTCCTTGGTTGTGATGAAATCAACGCTATCACGCATTACCATCGGCGTGCCTACCTTCCGAAACGGCGCGGTCATAGTTTCGCTCGACGAATCCGGATTTGCGGACATCGATGCAGCAGGACCAGCAAGCACACGGAATCGAGAGCGCACGAATTTTACCGCACTAGGGATGGTAGAGCAAAGCCGGAGGAAAGTCGAAGACGAAAATTACGGCGACGACCGGGAGGCGTCATGCCGACGTTGTGCAATTGCTGCCGCGGCGATACTGATGAAATACAGCAGGATCATGGGCAGCATAACGATCGCCATGTTAACCGGGTCGATCGTTGGCGTTACCACGGCTGCCAGGATGGAAATGGCCACAACCGCAACGCGCCAACCGCTGGCAAGCGTTTTTGCACGGACAAAACCCAATCGGGCCATGCCGTAGATGACAAGTGGAAATTGGAATGCGATTCCAATCCAGAACATCACGCCGGTGACAAAACGGATGTAACTTGACGGACGGGGGACTGTGTTGATCCCGATAAATCCCATCATAAATGGCAATGCGGTCGGGAGCATTACATAGTAAGTAAAAGCCATACCCGCCAGGAAGAGTAGGGTGGCAAACGGGGTGATGGCTAAGAGTGCTTTGCGTTCGCGGGGTTTCAAGCCGGGATTCACATAGGCGAATATCTCTGCGCTCACATACGGCATAGCCAGGGCGAATCCAGTCAGCAGCGAGACACGCATGAAGGCGCCGATTGATTCGGTCACTTCAATCGATTGTAGGTTGTCGATCCCACCAATCGGCTCGGATAACCAGTCGAGTACCTGACCGGCAAAAGTCATGCTAATCAATACCATAATGACGAGCACAATCACGGAGCGGATGATGTGACCTCGCAGCGCTTCGAGGTGTTCGATCAATGCGGAAGGTTGTTCGACGGCTCGGGAGAGTGCATCACCAAGAGGTGTATCTTCCGGTTCATATTCGATGAAATTGCGAAAGGCGCGAAAGGGTTTGGTAATTAATCGGAAGGGCAGGCTGATTGCATGTCGGATGCGGGCTAGGATTTTACGTATCATGGCAATTCTCGTCAGCGATCGCGCTTGTTGGGAGATTCATCCGCCGGGGATGATCCTTTGGTCGTATTGGGTTCCGTGGCCTGAGGGGTCCATGCCTTTAGCTTTTCATCGAGGTCTTGCGATTCCTGGGCGCGATTTTCTTCTGCATCGCCAGAGGTATGTGATTCATTGGCGATTTGTTTTTCCGTTTGTTCAAGGCGATGTTGAACTTCGTTCAATTCTCCCATCGAATCTTGGAGAGTATGTTTGATGTCCTCCAGCTCTTCGAGTGCTGCTTCACGTGCCAAACGGTTGGGTAACGTTCGTAGATTCCGAGAGGTATCCCGGACCAAGCGCCAGGTGTCTGAGCGATAGAAACGATTTAAGAATCGTCCCGCTGAGCGAGCATGCTTCCCGATATCTTTTGGTCCGATAATGATTAAAGCAATAGTCAGAATGAATAGAAATTCAAGCGCGCCAATGCCAAAGAAGTTCATGCCTTTTCACTCGGTCTGGTTAAAGATCGTCGATCATCACGTTTGGTCGTCTCGAACCAATGTTCCCAGGACGCCGTTGATAAATCTTGGGGCGTTATCAGAGCTGAACCGTTTCGCCAATTCTACCGCTTCGTTAATGGCCACCTTTATGGGGGTTTCTGTGAATACCTTGATCTCCCAGAGAGCAATCCGTAGGATATTTCGGTCCAGAATCGCCAGCTCGTCTACCGGCCAATCCGGCGCGCAGCTGGCGATCATTGTGTCGAGATCAGTTGCATGTTCAATTGCACCAAGAACCATTTGATGGAGGAAAGCAGCTGTGGCCTCACCGAGATGGTCACTTCTTTCCAGACGACGAGCCAGCACTTTCTCCACTGGATGCCCGACGCTATCGACTTCATAAAGGATTTGCAGCGCCAGACTGCGTGCGCGCCGCCTTTCACGCTTCATGATGCGTCGATTGGTTGTTTCTACGAGTAATCGATGTCTTCAATGTGAACATCGATGCGTGTGACCTGCATACCGACGATATCTTCGATTGCCCGGGCGACATCTTCTTGAACCTTCCGGCTAACGTCTCGAACGTTGGTTTCTTTTTCCAATATGAGGTGCAGGTCCACAGCTACAGCGTCGTCAGTAATTTCGATGCGTACACCTTCACCGGATCCACGCCGGAAGAGCCGGTTTACACTGCTGGGGCCCGGCGCAACCGCAGCCACGCCTTGAACGCCCAAAGCGGCCAATCTCGCAGTCGTAACGAGCACGTTCGGAGCAATCGTCGTGGTTCCAGGCGCTCGTGCGGCATCCTTTTCTTTCGCAGCCATGTCTTATACTCCCTCATTCGTTTGATGTTGATTTCGACTGCTGTTCAAACGATCGATCCGTGATTTCCGGTTGGAAGGGGCGTTTGCTGGGCCGTTTCCGCCGCCAACTTGTACACCAACTTCGCGCGATACCGCGGAACCAACGTGTCCGCGTAACGGAAGCATCATGACCGACCCGCACAGTAGAGATGGAGTTTTCCATCCGAAGGATCCTTCCAATGTCCTCAGGAATGGATCGCAACTCAGCTATGCAATTGTCTATTATATTCTACTCTACATCATTGCCATGCCGCCATCCACACCCAGGACTTGCCCGGTGATGTAGGATGCGTCTGGGGAGGCAAGGAATGTCACGGCGGCGGCGATTTCTTCGGTTGTGCCCATACGGCCCATGGGCGTCATGCCGAGGATGTAATCCAACAATTCTTGCGGAAGGGTTTCCGTCAGGGGCGTGGGGATGAACCCGGGAGCTACAGCGTTGACCGTGATGCCTCGCGTGGCGACCTCACGAGCCAGGGCTTTGGTGAAGCCGATCAAGCCGGCTTTCGAAGCCGAGTAATTGGTTTGCCCGGCTTGTCCGACCTGCCCGGATACAGAAGAAACGTTGACGATGCGGCCGTAGCGCTGCTTCATCATGCTGCGCACGACGGCTTTGGAGCAGTTCCAGCCGCCCTTGAGGTTGACGTTGATCACCGCGTCCCAGTCCTCTACGGGCATGCGAATGATGAGATCGTCGCGGGTGATCCCGGCGTTGTTGACCAGGATGTCGATTTTTCCGAGTTCCTTGATGACCGTTTCGGCCATGGCTTTGGCTTGTTCGAAATCCGAGACATCTACCTTTACGGCGATCGCCTTGACGCCCGTAGACTTACTGATCTCGGCGGCGATTTTCTCTGCGCTTTCGAATTGATAATCCGCAATAGCGATGGCGACACCACGCTCGGCGAGTGATTTCACGATGGATTGTCCAATGCCACCGGAGCCACCGGTTACGATGGCAACTTGTCCCTCAAATGAGGTCGTTTTTTCAGTCATGTATATCTCCTTAGATTGTCATCTCTCGCACAAGTACACCGTGCCGGATGCCTGGCGAGCTTTTGCTTGCGGGGAAATGAATATCAGCGTTTACCCCATTCCCGCAGGCAACGATGTGATTTTACGATAGCAACCCGCCAGAGTGCCGTTGGTTGCGGCATTTGATGGTTTGATTCTGAGATGGTCTTGGCCTGAAATGTGATTTAAATCGTTGAAGCAATGCCTGGTACTCCAAAGGCTTTGGCACGCTTGAGCAGTTCTTCGGGTTTATCCTGGTAGGCACTCGGAACAACTTGATTTCGAACGAGATCAAGCAGGGTTTGAGTGATGATGTGATTTGCTGGCGTGAGAATATTGCTGCGCGATCCTTCACCCACCACTGCCCCATTGAGCCACTCGACCTCGCTTCGTCCTCTACTGATGTCATAGTGGAAAGAGGGCAATTTGTCCCCGCGTCCTTTCGCAACGATTTGTCTCAGGACGGGGCGGATGACCCTCGCCGGCAGGAATATCGCCCTGCCGAGAAGCGTCACGGGGACGCCGGGTAGATTCTGCGGTTGAATACCTGTGCCGCGCATGACGCGGACCGTCTCACGCAGGGCTTCGATTTCGAGCCGGGCGAGGCCAGCATGGGCGAAGATCTGGTCGGGCGACCATCCCAATATGGCAGACGTGGCGTTGGCGACGATGTTGGTCATCAATTTGGACCACTTCATGCGCCTGCGGTCCCGGAAACGCCGGACTTCAAAGCCGGCCTGGCGCATTTCCACTTCGATTGCCGCAACAATCGGACGATCTTGCGCCAGACCTACGCCTCGTTCCCGTTCGATGCGGATTACTCCCGGTTCCAGATGCTGCACCGCGGTGGTCAGTGTGCCTGAGAGAACTCGCTGCTCTCCGAGCACCGCGGCCAGGGTCTCCTCGCTGCCAATGCCGTTGAGCATCGACAAAACGGGGATTTGTGCGTCATCAGCATCCTGAATATCCTGTGCCGCAGATTGACAGTCATAGGCTTTCACGGTCAGGACGATCAGGTCGGGGATGTGGTCGGCGAAAGCGGTGCGCAAATCCGTGATGACGTCAGGTTGTTTCAGGCGCCTGCTTTTACCCTGTGATTGAATAATCAGTCCATTCGTACGCAGCGTCTCTGCGACTCGCGTGCGTGCAAGGAACGTCACGCGCTGGCCGGATAAGGCAAGCTGGCCGCCGATCAATCCGCCGACCGCTCCTGTCCCGTAGATTAAATAGTGCATGGGAGACTCCTACGAAGAACCAAGCAAATATTCGATCAGGGTGTTCAACTCTTCGTCGGAGTAAAAGTGGATGATGATCCTACCGCTGCCTTTGCTCTGCTGCAGACTGACTTTGGTTCCCAATGCCTGACGGAGTTGATCTTCGAGGGCGACTTCCTCGGGGGTTTTCTTCTTTGCCGGCGCCGATTTCTTCTTCTCGCCGGTCAATCGTCGAACCAAAGCTTCCGTCTGGCGGACGCTGAAATCATTTTGCAAGATCGTCTGCAGTGCGGCGGACTGCGCCTGTGCGCTGGAAAGACCCAGAAGCGCACGGGCATGTCCCTCGTGGATTTCGCCTTCGAGCAGTGCTTTCCGAACGGCAGGAGATAGCTTGAGTAAACGTAAGGTGTTGCTGATCGCTGTGCGGCTCTTGCCGACGCGTTTGGCGACCTGCTCGTGGGAGAGCCTGAAATCGTTGGCCAATTGCTCGTAGCCTTGTGCGGCTTCGAGCGGGTTGAGATCGGTTCGCTGCAGGTTTTCGATCAGCGCCCATTCCAGGCTTTGCTGATCGTCCGCCTGGCGGACAATGACCGGCACCGTCGCCAGGCCGGCAATTTGTGCGGCTTGCAGACGCCGCTCGCCGGCAATCAGCACATAACCTTCCCCCTTGGAATCTTGTGCGACCATCAGCGGCTGTAGAATGCCGTGTTCCCCGATCGAGTTCGCCAGGTCTTTCAAGCCTGCTTCATCGAAATTCGACCTCGGCTGACGTGGATTGGGGACGATGTCCTCAATAGGGACTTGAAGGACGCCACTTTCAATATCCGCTTGCTCCTCCCCGGTTGGGATGAGAGCATCCAGACCTTTTCCAAGACCACGCTTGCGGCTCATATCAGGCCTCACTACTTCTGGGAGTTTTTACTTGGGTCAACGCCGTCGCCTTTCAGGAGTTCCATTGCCAACGAGTGATAGGCGGATGCGCCGGGTGAACCGGGATCATAGGCAAGGATGGGCAAGCCATGGGATGGCGCTTCAGCCAAACGTATGCTGCGCGGGATGATCGTGCCAAAGACCTTGCCAGGAAAGTGCTTGTTCACTTCATCGACGACGTCTTTCGAAAGGTTTGTCCGACTATCGTACATCGTCAGCAGCATACCTCGAATTGCAAGTGTGGGAAAGAGACTGGTGCGCACGCGCTGCAGCGTTTTCATCAATTGAGTCAACCCCTCCAGAGCGAGGTATTCGCATTGGATGGGGATGATCACGCCGTGGGATGCGGCGATCAACCCGTTAATCGTCAGCAGCCCCAGGGATGGCGGGCAATCGATCAAGATGTAATCGTATTGACCATCGATGGGAACCAGGGCTTCTTTAAGCAATTTCTCCCGGCCGTCGATCCTCACCAGTTCAACCTGGGCACCCGCCAAGGCAGACGATGAGGGCATCAAGGATAATTTTAGTTTAGGATTGATCAAAGTGCTTTCTGCAGCCGGTACTCGGCCGATGAGAACATCGTACGTGCCCACCTTGATCTCGGCGTGATTGATACCCAGGCAGGAGGTGGCGTTGGCCTGCGGGTCGAGATCGACGAGCAGCGCTCTCTGTCCCATTTTGGCCAGGTATGCGCCCAAGTTAATGGCGGTGGTGGTTTTACCTACGCCGCCCTTTTGATTGACCAAGGTATAAATTCGAGTCATCTATGCACCTCTGCACGCAATCCTTGTACTTCTTCTTTCGAAGGAGTGCTTTCAATCCCAGTCCGCGTGACGGAATTTGCGGCTAGATTTGTCGCCACACGTGCAGCTTCCCACGGGTCCTGGTTGTGGTTAAAGTGAATGAAATAAGCGGCGGCGAAGATATCCCCCGCGCCCGTAGGATCCACTTCATCCATTCGAGGGGCAGGGAAATGCCGCTGCTGCCCCTGATAATATACCCATGCGCCGTTCGCTCCATCCGTCACGATGAGTAATTGACAATCCTGGGCGATCTTGGGAACAGCCTGATCGACATGTCCCATGTCTTCCATGCTGATTACAACCGCATCGGCCAGCGGTAAGATCTCTCGAATGGCTGTCCAATCCAGAAGATGGACCTTGCCGTCTTCTCCCCATTGGCGCAGCCAGCCCTGCGGCGTGATGCCGATAAAGGCGCCAGAAAAAAGTTGGATCAACTCCCGGTTTACTTCATTGGCGACCGGCCCGAGGTGCACGAGGGAGGTTTGCTGCCATACCTGCGGAACGTCATCGGGGTTGATCGGCAGGGCGATGTTGCAAAGGATCTGCTCACGTCCCTGTGCCGTGTAGCGATTTACGAATGTTGTTGTAGCTTGGGATGACACATTCCGGATTTGCACACATTGCAGGAGGCTCAAGTCGATATCCGCGGCATACGAAGTCAACAGGCCGGTGCGAAAGCCATGTGCTTGTGCCGTCCGGCCGGCGTAAGCAGCAGTACCCCCGATTGTGGCTCCCTGCGGGGTTTGGTCTTTTGCGATGTGGCCGATGACGAGGTAATCAATGGGAGTGAGTTCGTTCGTGGTTTGAATCTCCGCAAGAGAGTTCATGATCTCTAAAATTCTCTAACGGACAGGTACGATCGTAACTTTACGGCGATCCCCTTCTCCGACGCTGACGGTATTTACATTGGGGTCGTCGCGCAGTTCGATGTGAATAATACGCCGCTCGTTCGGCGCCATGGGTTCCAGGCTCATGGTGCGTCCGGTTTCCAGGGCTTGTTGGGACATGCGGCGTGCAAGCTGGCGCAGCTGCTTTTCCTTGCGGGCTCGATATCCTTCGACATCGATGACAACAGCGACCGGGCGTTTTAGCTCCTTGCCCAGAATCAAGCGAGTGATGTACTGCAGGGCGTAGAGCGTCTTTCCGCGGCGGCCAATCAGGACGTTCAGGTCGTCACCGTGAATGTCAACGAGAAGGGGGCGGATTCTCCCTTCTTCGTCCGCCTCTCCCCAACTGGTTTCCACATCTCCGCGAATGCCCATACGCTGCAGCAGCTCCGTCACGGTCTCGCCTGCGATGCGTATAACTTCCGCATCGTCTTCTTCCACCTGGGGAGCAGACTCGGAAGGCATTTGAGGCGTTTGCGCTTCCTGCATGGGCTGCGAGGCGGAAGCGCGAATCGTAAGCCGTACCCTTACCTGACGGTTCCCCAAACCGAGAAACCCGCGACCTCCTTCGTCGATGACTTCGACATCGAACGCCTCAGGGGGCAGGCCGAGTTCATTTGCCCCTCGGGTGATGGCCTCTTCAACGTTCGGAGCGATGACTTCAAGGCTGGTTCTCATCTCTGACATCATCTGTCCTTATGGTGTAACAAACCAACAGCGGAATTACCCCGCCGTGGCGTTCTCACGTAACCTGCGCATGACAACACCCTGGATAATTCCCAGAATATTGGAGACGACCAGGTACAGGGCGACACCCGAAGAAAATGCGAAGGCGAAATATCCCATGATAAGCGGCATGTAAATCGTCATCATCTGCATCATCCCGGCGCCCTGTTGATCGGAACTCGTCGACGTTGTCACCTTGGATTGGAAGTAGGATGTAACAGCCACCAAAATCGCCAGGAGCGGGAGGCCGCCACCCAGGAAGCTGACCCCTTCGAGGAAGGGAAGCGGCAACCGTTCCGGCTGTCCAAGGTTCATGTAGAAAAACGTGCTGTTCAGCGGTATCAAGGAACTCGAAGTGAAGGGGTAGATCAGTTTTGAAAGATCGAGCAATTGAACGGGCGTAACCGCCATCGTGCGAATAACTGCCTGGTATAAGCCAAGGATGATCGGCAGGTTGAGTAAGGTCGGCAGGCATCCGCTGAAAGGATTATAGCCGTGCTCCTTATAAAGCTTCATCTGCTCTTCGGAGAGTTTCTGCCTGTCATCCTTGTGTTTTTCCTGGATCTTTTTCCATTTTTTCGATCCCTGCAGTTCTTGCATGATCATCGAGCTTTTCATCTGTTGAAAGGTAAACGGCAGCGTGATCAACCGCACGAGAATCGTAAAAATGATAATGGCCCATCCAAAGGTGTTCGGCCCGGTGCCCAAGAGTTGGTAAATAAACAGTAGGGCATTGATCATCGGTTTTAGTATTAGTGAATTCCACATTGTTCGCGTATCCCTATTGTTCCACAGGCGAGATTGCACATCCCGCTCTGCCATTGTCCGTCTCGACTGCGTACACGATACACTCCGGGGTGATTGTACCCAGATACAATTGACCGTCGTGCAAGATTGGATCGGAGAGCAATTGACCTTCAAGTATCGTGTCGTTCGGCCAAAGTGCGCCTCCGCTGTTTGGATCGGCGGCGTGTACACTCCCGGTTTCGGTGACGAAGTAAACCCCGTTCTCGTCGACGGCCGGGGATGCTCCAATGGCGCCGTCGATTGATTTTTGCCAGAGTTCGTTTCCGGTTTCGACTTCGACGGCATAGGCGAATCCGGCTGTGTCGCCGAAGTAGGCAACGCCATCGAATACCACCGGACTGCTCCAAACCCAGCCTGCCGTTTCGTAACTCCATTCTATATTGCCATCGGTCGCGTCAATGGCGATCAATGATTCTCCGAAGGTGCCCACCAGAATCAGACCATCGCTGAGGGCGGGTGAATCGGAGATTGCACCTCCAAGATCCATCGTTCGCCATATTTCTTCCCCGGTGGAAAGTTCGACGGCATATACGTGATGATCCAGAGACGCAAGGTAAATCGTATTCCCGTCAACAATGGGGGATGACCAAAGCGGTCCCGGATCTTCGGATTCCTGATATGGTTTTTCCCATACCGGTTGGCCAGTTTCCGTATCGATGGCGTAAAGCCGACCATCTGCCGAAGGTACCAGGATCCAATCGTCGACGATTAAGGGAGATCCAATAATGCGGTCTTTGGCATCTTCGAATGGGGAGTTCCAGCCTGCTAATGAGCCCGTTTCTGCATCGATGGCGTATACCAAATTATTATAGCCCCCGACAACAACCAGGCCGGCAGCAGTGACTGCTGGAGGTGCGTAAAAGCTAAGTGTCCGGTCTGCTTCGGCCGGGAAGTGCCAAAGTTCAGTTCCGTTCTCCACATCAAACGCATACACGTACGTGCCATATGCGACGTAGAGCGTCGTTCCATCGACGGTCACACCTGGCCAGCTCGAGGCAGTGAATATGCCTCCGCTGCATCCTGTCAGCAGCAGCGGCAAGGCTAGCAGTAAGCCGAGTGAAAATACAAAGAATGGTTTTTTATGTAAGATCTTCAACATTTAACACCTATGGTACCGGGTCAAATCCACCCGGGTTCAGGGGATTACAGCGCATTATACGACGGATCGCCATCCAACCCCCTTTGATTAAACCGTATTTGACGATCGCCTGGTAACCGTAATGCGAACATGTTGGTTGGAAACGGCACACCTCGAAGGGAAATAACCGAGCAAAAGTATTTTGATAGAAGCGGATGAGTGCCAGGGCGGGCAGGCGAGGAAGATTCCGCAAGGTAAGCGGAATTTCGGAAAGCGCTGGTTCGTGTTCTGTTGTAGCTACCTTTTGATATTCGCTGTCCATTATTCCTCTGCTTCTTTTAAAATTCCCGCGCGGGATAACAATTCACTGACCGCAGTGTGGATCGCGGTCCAATCCGCTTCGTTTAGCGGAGAACGGGCGATGAAGATCGTATCCCATCCGCTGCGAAGGGCGGGCAAATATTTCTGAATCGCGCTGCGCAGCATGCGTTTGGCACGATTACGCCGCACCGCATTTCCCACGGATTTGCCGGCCTGGATGCCGAAACGTATCGTTGAGAGATCATTCGGGCAGACGACAAGAATAACGAGCGGGTGGGCATAGGATTTCCCATCTCGCCGCACCCGCTTGAAATCGGTCGTACTTTTGAGCCGATATTTCCGGTTCATCCATCTGGTCTGAAAAGCATATCTCGGGTTGGCAACCGTCTCTCGTGTGATAAATTTGTTACGCTTTCCAGTTGACCTTCTTAACATGCTGATTCATCCGGACGGAAAGACGGTGCCGACCTTTCTGGCGTCGTGATTTAAGTACCGCACGACCCCCGCGAGTCTTCATTCGACTGCGGAATCCGTGAACCCGTAACCGGCGGCGTTTTTTCGGTTGATATGTTCGCTTCGGCATTTGATCCTATCCAAGCCTACAATAATATTCAATAAGCTGTCGTAACAGCGCCGGAGGATTATACCGTAAGGGTCGTTCGTGGTCAATTGGTAGTGGAATAGTGATTGCACTTGTCGGTTTCATCGAAAACCCAATCTGTTGCTCGGCAGGCATGCGTGGACTATACTCCCGTTTATGGGGCGAGTGATCGTTGTTGCGAATCAGAAGGGTGGCGTTGGCAAGACAACTACGGTTGTCAATCTGGGCGCGGCGCTGGCCGAGCGTGATCTACGGGTGTTGTTGATCGACGTGGATCCCCAGGCTGGATTAACAGCCAGCTTCGGTCTCGATCCCTATCGATTGGACATGTCAACCTATACGTTGTTGATGGACGAAGAAGTAGCGCTCGAAAGTCTCGTCCAACAGGTCGAAAAGCATTTGTGGATCGCACCGGCGAGCGTCGAACTGGCTGCCGCGGATTATTCCCTCACCCGTTTCAAGCAATCCACGCAGCGATTACGACAGGCGATGGGGGATAAACGGGATACACCGGACTTCGTACTCATCGACACGCCGCCTAGTCTGGGGTTATTGACTGTGAATGCATTGGTAGCTGCAGACGAGCTGCTGGTTCCCGTCGGCTGCCAGTACCTGGCGATGCGAGGCATTCGTGCCCTGCTGGAGACAGTATGGCTGGTGCAAAAACGTGTGCATCCGGAATTGGCCTTGCTCGGCCTCTTGCCAACATTGTTTCAACGCGATTCGGATCATTCCAAGCAAGTGGTAACCGAACTGCGGGCGGTATTTCAGGAGCGAGTGTTTCAAACCGTGATCGAGGTCGATGAGGCGGTTATGGCAGCACCGGCGGCGAGGAAATCTGTGCTGGCGTACAAGCCTCGCAGTCCTGTAGCAGATTCCTACCGCAGTTTGGCAGAGGAAGTCATTCGCGCCGATACGCTTGCTGCAGCGAGTTGAGGCAGTAGATGGCGAATCTCCCTTAGTCTCAATAGATCATTCAGGTTGTCGATCCCCCTCGTGTATTGAATTTGCTGCGTTTAGAATCAATCCTCCAAGCGTTGGATGTGGCATCCAAGCGAGCGCAGCTTATCGTCGATTCGTTCGTATCCTCGTTCGATCTGGCTGATGTTGCGAATATGTGAAGTGCCCTTTGCGGCGAGCGCGGCAAGTGTCAGCGCGAGGCCGGCGCGGATATCGGGACTTTCCAGCATTTCCCCGCTGAGCGGACTCGGGCCTTGCACGATGCAGCGATGGGGATCGCAGAGAATGATGCGTGCGCCCATGGAGACAAGCTTGTCGGTGAAGAACATACGCGTCTCAAACATCCAGTCGTGGAAGAGGACGGTTCCGTTGGATTGTGAGGCGATTACGATGGCGATGCTCATCAAGTCGGTGGGAAAGGCCGGCCAGGGCATGACGTTGATCTGCGGGATTTTGCCGCCGACGTCCTGCTCGATGGTTAGGTCTTGCTCGGCTGGTATGTAAATATCATCACCGGTGACATCCCAACGGACGCCAAGGCGTCCCAAAACGAGGCGCGCCATACTGAGATGTTGTGGTGCGGCTTTACGGATCGTGATCTCTCCACCGGTAACGATCGCTGCGCCGATGAAACTGGCGACTTCGAGATAATCGGGGCCGATGCTGTATTCACCGCCGTGTAATCGGTCTACACCGTGGATCAGCAATGTGTTTGATCCGATGTTTTCGATTTTCGCCCCAAGGACATTGAGGAAGTGGCCAAGATCTTGAACGTGTGGTTCGGAAGCGGCGTTGCGAATGATTGTGTCGCCTTCTGCGGTGACGGCGGCCATGATTGTGTTTTCTGTGGCGGTCACACTGGCTTCATCCAGCAGCACCTCGGTGCCCTGTAATCTGCCGGATGTCCTCAGTTTGATTTCTCGGTCGAGATATTTAACTTCTGCCCCAAGGGCTTGAAATGCAAGTAAATGTGTATCGATCCTTCGCCGTCCGATCACGTCTCCACCCGGCGTCGGCATATCGATGCCTTTTATTCGCGCCAGCATTGGACCGGCCAATAAGATGGAAGCACGGATTCTACGGCAGAGATCTGGGTCTAAATCAGCACGGTGGACTTGCTTGGCTTGAAGCCTCCATGAATTCGGGGCAAGTAGTTCGATGGAAACACCGAGACTCTCCAGGAGAAGTCGTATTATGCTGACGTCGCCGATAGATGGTACGTTGTGCAGCGTGACGGCTTCATCGGTTAGAAGACAAGCTGTCAATAAAGGCAGGGCGGCATTTTTGTTTCCGGAGGGGGTAACTTCGCCGTGCAATGGGTGGCTGCCTTCGATTAGAAAACTGGGCATGGCATTCCTCTCAGTGGAGTAATACGCGCTGTTCGGGAGCAAGTTTCAGGGTTTTGGCTGCGCTTCCGGCACGGACAGCGAGCTCCAATAAACCCGAACTGCTGATGTAGGCAACCGGTCGACCTTCCTCGACATCCGTGTAAGTCGAATGGATCGGAAGCGGATAATGATTCTTGATATAGATATGCGGCTCTCCTTTAAATGTAACTCTTGGCAAGTGTGGCAACCAGGGATCAAAGGTGAGCGATCCAGATTCTTTCTTGAGATAACCGATGCTGGTTATAAGATTGCCGAAGCGGTCGGCGTGCATGATGACACCGCGGATGGTGGGGCCGCGCTCGACCTGGAGCAGGGGTAAGGGGAAACGGATTGGGTCTTCTATCGGCTTACCCATATCTTTCATTCGGATCCCCTTTGAGAGATGCGCTGCGACGGGAGCGAAAATATCCCGCCCATGGAACGTCTGGCTGGTGGGTTCGAGATGGTAGCTTTTTTGGGTAAGTTCTATTGCAGAAACCGGATTATGGAAAATGTATAGGTAGGAGAAGACGCCGTTGTCCGGTCCAACGCAGGTGAATGCCGGCCATTTAACTGCGATAGCTCGTCGTGCTGTTCCGACGCCGGGATCGACCACAGTTACAAAAATTGTATCTTTCGGAAAATATTGTACTGCCTGCCACAACTCAAAGGCGGCGCGATGGACATCGCCGAGTTCAATGGCGTGGGAGAGATCAATGACGCAGGCCTGAGGATCGATCCTGGCGATGACGCCTTTCATAATGCCGACGTACGCATCCTGCGTTCCAAAATCTGTCAAAAGAACGATGGTTTTCGCCAATCGAATCTCCTATTGTCATGATTCTAATGGATGCAAGCAACGTGGTCAAACTGTGACAAGACCGGGGCTGAAGGCTCGCTATAACGCTGATTGGTCGCTACGAGCCGGAGTACGCCTGGCTGCAGAACGGCGCGAAGTGGGGGTGTATGGTAAAATTAATTTTCGTGAATAATCCCATGAATGACCCGCAATCGAAACCCATTGGCGTGTTTTCATCCATCATGGCGGGCTTCGATAAGGTGGCCGCAAAACCACAGCTCATCCTTCCAATCCTGTTGCTAGATCTTTTCTTGTGGTTCGGTCCGCACATTTCTATCGAACCGCTGATCCCCCAAGATTTGGCGTTGATTGATGCATCAACGAGTGAGCTTGTGAGTGCAGAGGAGGCAGGATTAGATTACGAAGAGATCAGGGAGGGGATCAACATTTTAAGCGGGTTGAGTGTGTTCCCATTGGGATTGCCTTTCAATCTGGTGGTTGGCCTGGGCAGTCTTTCGCCAGGGATACCAAGTTTGATGGCTTCCCGTTTTCCAACTGAAACGCCCATTGGAAACCCTGCTGTTGTTAATATCGACGATGCCGGCGTTGCGCTCCTAATCTGGGCGGCTTGTCTGATTGTGGGGATATATCTGGGAGTCTTGCTGCATCGCCAGGTGGCCAGCCAGGTTGTGCAGGATACGGATTTTGGCTCCAGCTGGATTACCTGGGGGCGATCGTTGATTTTGGGATTGGGCGCTTTGATTGTGGCTTTGTTGTTTGCATTATTTGCTGCGCTGTTGATCGCCATTTCTGGTTTTATCTTTGGAGGAGCTATCGGATGGGTCATGGGTGCAACACTCATGATCGCCTATTTGAGTATCGGTTCCTGGATGGCGATCTACTTATTCTTTTCCATCCACGGGATCGTACTCAAGGGCTTTGGGCTCTTGCGTTCCATGTTGGAAAGCGTGTTTTTTGTTCGCATGAACTTCGTAAGCAGCGTATTGTTCCTTTTTTCGGTGTGCGGGGTCACCTTGCTGTTTAGGCGCTATATCTGGAGCTTGCCTGAGAACGAATCATGGTTAATGGGATTGGCGATCTTCGGACATGCATTCGTCGCCGCAACACTTCTGGTGGCTAGTTATATTTTTTACCAGGAGCGCCGCGAATGGATGGTTGCTTTCATGACATCATCGGCGCCTGCAACAGATGATTTCAAGCCCCCTGGGATATAGCGTTTGCCGTGGATTGCGAAGCCTGAGTATTTGAAGAGCACTGTTCGGTTGGATTTATTGATCACAAGAGGAGTAGAGTGTGACCAAGCGTAAGCAAGAAGTCAGCAGTTACGCAGCAAAGGATATCCAGGTTCTCGAAGGCCTGGAGGCCGTGCGGCGTAGGCCGGGTATGTACGTCGGTGGTACGGATATCAAAGCGTTGCACCACCTGGTGTATGAGGTGGTCGACAACTCGATTGACGAGGCGCTTGCCGGTGTCTGCCAGTACATCGATGTTTATCTCAAAGAGGACGGTAGTGTAGTGGTCCAGGATGATGGACGCGGCATCCCCGTGGATATTCATCCGGAAAAGAAAAAGCCTGCCCTGGAAATCGTAATGACCGTTTTACATTCCGGTGCCAAGTTCGGCGGCGGAATCTACAAGGTTTCCGGGGGGTTGCATGGTGTGGGTGTCTCGGCTGTTAACGCTTTATCGGAATGGTGTGAAGTTGAAGTCACGCTGGATGGCCAGGTGCATGCGCAGCGTTATGAGCGGGGTGCACCGACCGGACCGGTAAAGGTGATCGGTAAGGCGCCTAAAAAGGCTCACGGAACGAAGGTGCACTTCAAGTACGACAGTGAAATCTTCAAAGGGGATGTAAAGTATCGCTTCGAGACGCTGCTTCAGCGATTCCGCGAGATGGCCTTTGTTACCCGCGGCGTCACGATCAACTTGATCGATGAACGCAGCGATCGCAGGATGACATTCTACTTCGAAGGTGGAATCACATCGTTTATTCGCTACCTCAATCGAAACCGAAGTACGCTGCATCCGATTGTATTCGTCGACAAAGAGGTCGAGGATACGGTGATTGAAGTTGCGCTGCAGTACACGGATGCGTACGCTGAGTCGGTATATTCCTTCGCCAATACGATTAACACCGTGGATGGTGGAACGCATCTCACTGGTTTGCGGGCTGCGATCACGCGTACAATCAATGATTACGCGCGTAAGAACAATCTACTTAAAGATGCGGATCACAACTTCTCTGGTGACGACACCCGGGAAGGGCTTACGGCGATTGTGAGTATCAAGCACCCGGATCCTCAATTCGAGAGCCAGACGAAAGTGAAATTGATGAACGCCGAAGTCCAAACCCAGGTGCAGCAGGTGCTCGGCGAGGCGTTTACAGCGTTCCTGGAAGAGAATCCTCGAGCGGCGAAATCCATCGTGCATAAATGCCTCACCTCTGCTCGAGCCCGAGATGCGGCCCGTAAAGCGCGTGACCTGGTCATTCGCAAGAGTGCCCTGGAAAGCCTCACGCTTCCCGGAAAACTCGCCGATTGTTCGGAGCGCGATCCGAATAAATGTGAGTTATATATCGTCGAGGGTGACTCGGCGGGCGGTTCTGCTAAACAAGGCCGCGATCGTCACTTTCAGGCCATTCTTCCGCTGCGCGGAAAGATTCTCAACACAGAGCGCGCACGCCTGGATAAAATCCTTTCCAATAACGAAGTCAAGGCGTTGATCTCGGCGTTGGGTACCAGCATCGGGGATGGTTTCGACATCACCGGCTTGCGATACGGGCGCGTGATCATCATGACCGATGCGGATGTGGATGGATCTCATATTCGCACCTTGCTGCTGACGTTTTTCTTCCGCTATATGCCGGATCTCATCGATGAGGGCCATCTTTTCATCGCCCAGCCTCCTTTGTATCGTATTGGCCACAAGAGTACGGTCCAATATGCCTACACTGAAGCCGAGCGCGAAAAAGTCATGAAGGAATTGGGTGCGAAGGCCAAATCAGCCTCATTGCAGCGCTACAAGGGTCTTGGTGAGATGAACCCGACGCAGCTCTGGGAGACAACGATGGATCCTTCCAATCGGACGTTGCTGCAGGTGGAGATCGAAGATGCTGCTGCGGCGGATCGGACCTTTGATATGTTGATGGGTTCAGCTGTGCCTCCGCGGAGGCGGTTCATTCAGACCCATGCACGTGAAGTGCGCAATCTGGACGTCTAGAAAGGGTCAACATTTCACCAGATTGCTTCCTATTAGCAAATCACGAGTTGGAACATCTACCAGGCGAAATCCTTGGATTTCGCCTGAATTTGTTTATATACTTCAATTAACCGATCATCTATCGAAGGCATAGTCGTATTGACCTTGTGGAGGCGGGAAGCCAACTGGAATCCCGTTTTATTAAGGCTGTCGACTTGCTGCTTCCGTGCGCTGTTGTGATTAATCACTGACCACAATTAGAAATATTAATATAAATTTAATATAATTAATACGGAAAAAATGATAATATCAAGGTACCTAGGGGGTATGGAGAAGGTTTCGTGGGCTCGTAACAATAATTTTGGAGAAACGAGAGTACACCATGGGAAAAAGAGTTAGGGAAATCGATGATTTGATGTTAGAAAATGAATTTGAGAAGGAAGGTGTTGTTGAGGTACAGAATCATTCGGCTGATTCACAGGGGGAAGGGCAGGAAGAAGAGATGGATAACTTTCCATCGCTGATTGATATCGAAGACTTACGGCGTACTTATCTGGACGACATCACGCAAACCCCGTTACTCACAGCTGAGGAAGAAGTCTCGTTAACAAGAAGCCTGCAGCGGGCGCGCAAAGCTCGAAAGGAGCTTTCAGCGGGAAAGGTCAGTCAAAAGCGGCAGGCTGAGCTCAATGCGGTCATCGAGGCCGGCTCGGCAGCCCGAGAGCGGTTGCTCATGGCGAACACGCGGCTCGTCGTCAGTGTAGCCAAGAAATATCGTTCCCGCGGTTTGCCGTTCATCGATCTTGTGCAGGAAGGCATCATCGGTTTAATTCGTGCAACAAAGAAATACGATCCAGGTCGGGGTACTCGCTTCAGTACCTACGCGACATGGTGGATACGCCAGGCGATTACACGCACGATTGACAATCATGCTCGCACGATTCGTCTTCCGGTCCATAGGAAAACCGAAATCAAC
This sequence comes from Anaerolineales bacterium, assembly GCA_034430895.1. Taxonomy (GTDB): domain Bacteria; phylum Chloroflexota; class Anaerolineae; order Anaerolineales; family E44-bin32; genus WVZH01. The sequence goes on from DAOUDW010000050.1 coordinate 31,247, forward strand.
CGTCTTAACTACGCACGGCATCAACTTTCGCAGGATTTGGGTCGAGAACCTACCGTCGAGGAGTTGGCGGAAATCCTGGATAAAACTTCGGAGGAAGTTCGCGATACGATCAAGATTTCGCAGCACCCGCTGTCACTCGAGACTCCTCAGGATGATAATGATGGACGGCTCCTGGGTGATATGCTGCCGGATGATGAAGCGAAATCTCCCGAGGATGCTGCGGAGACGAGCATGATCCAGGATCGCGTTCGTGAGATCTTGGAGAATCTATCACCGAGGGAAGCCAAGGTAATCAAGCTTCGTTATGGCCTTCACGATGGGCAAACCCATGCCCTTCAGCAGGTGGGTGATCGCATGGGGATCACGCGCGAGCGAGTGCGGCAAATCGAATCCCAGGCGCTTTCCCGGCTGCGCAACAACGCCAAGGGGTTCAGCTAGATTGGACGCGGCTTGCACATGGCGGCTTATCGAGCCATGTGATTCGTGGAAGTAAATTGCGTAGATGGATTGGTAGAGGAGGGAATCGTGGTTAATGGTTATAAGGGAGCGCGTGGTTTGAAACTTATCGAACAATATGCAAATGGTGAAAGGTTGGATGAGGATCAAATTCAATCGATGCGTGCGATGATGTATCTCATCTCACGCTATCTCGAACCGCAACGAACCTGGGCGGATTTTCGCTGGTGTGGCCCGGAACACTTTATAAAGGAATTGTGGCCCAAAATCAAAGATCGGCAGGAACTGCTTAACGGCCAATTTGGACATGGTGCCGTGAGACCTTGATCCGTAAGAACCTTTAGCAAAAAATAAACGCCCGAAGGCGAACTCACCTTCGGGCGTTTTTCCTGTGTTTACAAAGTGTCTTGAATTAACCTCGATAGTAGGGGTTTTTTCCCTCGGCGTGATCTGTGGTATCGAGAACTTGCTTGATCTCGGAAACCTCCTCAAGGATCGTCGCTTCGACCCCGCCTTTCAGCGTGGCGTCAACCATTCTGCATCCCTGGCAGCCACCACCGAATTGCACGTAGGCGGTTGAATCCTTGACATCCAAAAGGATCACGAATCCGCCATGTGCGGCGATGCCCGGATTGATCTTCTTATCGATCACGTCCTGGACAGTTTGTGCTATGGGTTCTGTCCAAAGCGGGTTGGGATTTTCGATTTTATAACCAGCACGATGATCGTCTTCAATGAAGTCCAAAGTAGAATCCTGCAATTTAGGGGCACTTTCTGCATCAATCAATACCTGCAGGTCATCCAGATCGACAACGGAATCATCTGGCTTGCGATCATCCTGCGGCACGAGGCCCAGCGCATAATGAAATCCATAAGGACCTCTTCCGGCGATAGAAAGCCGAAGCGCCATTCCTTCGCCGCCTTCTGCCTTCATGGTTTCTAATATTTTCTCTTTCGCAGTCATTGTTACCGATATCACGCTGCGTCTTCCTTTCTTCTTCTTAACATCATAATGAAGCGGGTTGTTCACTTGAGCTTCTACTGTAGCCATCTGGTATAGCAATAAAAATTATACCCGACGGATGGAAAGATTAGCTCAAGGTTCCCAGTGCAGGAAAACATGTAATATCTCGATATTTACTTTTAGATCGGTATCTCTGTGGTTGGCGAGTTCGATGTCGATCGCAGCGATACCCTGCATCGAAGCCCAATCGATCAACTGCCCCGTGAAGACACAGCCCGTATCAATCGGGGGATAGGCATAATCGCTCACTGCTGCGACCGCTTCCGCCAGGCTAACGGATGCCGCATCGGGTGGTTGACCCCCAGGAAAAATGCCCAGGGCTGCACTGTGGTAGTTGATCAGCGCAGAAATGTCCTCGTCGATCATGAATTGCATTACGGCAAGAGTTTCCGGTTCGGATGCTGGATAGGGCCCTCCTGTGACGGGCAGGTAACGCCAACAACCATCGATCGGCCACTCCAACTTCCACTGCGCTGGGAAGTTGCGGTTCAAGTCCACGCCGTTTTCATTCGTGCGCCCATGGATCCCTTGTGCGCGCGCTTCTCCGTCGGGATTTAATGAACGGAGGATGAACAAGGTAACGTCATCTGGAATCCAATCGGGGCGTCCCCGAATCAGCGAGATTAATTGTTCCGTGAGTTTGATCGTGTTCCATTCATATCCCCCGTGGATGCCGCCAATGATCAGCAGCTTTCTGGGTCCTGTGCCAAAACGATATACCTCGATCAGTCGACCGTCGACGGATTCTCCGATCACGATGGGGCCATCCCAGAAAACGGTAGGAGAAGGGGTTGCGCTGGGTTCTGGAGTGGAGGTTGGCAATGGCGTGTTGGTCGGCGTACTTGTGGATGTGGCAGATACTGTTGATTCATGCGTTTCGTTGCCTTCGATGACATCCGCATTGGGTTGAATTGAGGTACATGAAGCAAGGAAAAACATGACGAGTATGAAAACGCCAGCAGTGATGATCTCTGAAAGGTTTCGTATCCGAGTTTTGACGATGTGTTTCATCTCGTAAACGGCATCTCCTCAGCCAATCTGGATTACATACCAGCATGCTGGGGCTTCATCTACATGGGCGATATTGCGCGCGCTTGGTACGTGATACTTCGGCGTCAGATACATCCCGATAGCATACTTTACACATGGCCATGATTTCTGCCAAGTATGCTGCTTTTTCCGTCTTCACGAGCGGCGCACAGAACGCAGATCCGCTCGTCGATATGGTGAAAATCGGAGTGACCCCTCTCTCAAACTAAAGAGTCCCTTTATCTTCCAATTGGTTATCGACCGGATTCCCCTCCTGCATCACGTTATAGCGGACCTCCAAAATAGATTAAAACCTTCCAATCTCTTTACAAAACTCGAATCTGAGGGCTGCGTGGTAGTCAAAAATTCCGCCATCGGCTACAATACGCTTGAAGCTTCGAACTGTATATTTATTTTTGAGAAATCATTGAGATCTACATGGCCCTCGAGACAGGATCAATACTTCGGAATCGTTATCGAATTGACGGTGTCCTCGGACAAGGGGGTATGGGCGCTGTCTATAAGGCATTCGATCTGAACCTCGGCGTCGAAGTCGCTGTTAAAGAGAATCTTTTCACGACCGAAGAGTTCGAGCGACAATTCGAACGCGAAGCCCAGATCCTTGCCCGATTACGACATCCCAATTTGCCCCGCGTATCGGATCACTTTGTGATCGAAGGCGAAGGCCAGTATCTCGTTATGGATTTCATCCAGGGGATTGATATCCGGGAACATCTTGAGAAGGAAGGTCCGATCTCGGAAAAAGTAGCACTGCCCTGGTTCCTCGATATTAGTGATGCGCTATCCTACCTGCATAGCCAGACCCCGCCGATTCTGCATCGGGATATTAAACCCGGCAACATAAAAATTATGCCCAGTGGAAAGGCCATCCTGGTTGATTTTGGCTTAGCGAAGTTCTTTGAAAAGGGAGGCGCAACGACAACGGGCGCAAAGGCAATGACGCCCGGTTTCTCCCCACCCGAACAATACGGAACGGGGGGAACGGATCCACGCACGGATGTGTATTCACTCGGCGCAACAATGTATGCGGCTTTGACGGCGACCATTCCTGAGGATGCGATCGAGCGGGCGATGGGGCATACGAATCTAACGTCGATCCGTAAAATCAATCCAAATATCACGCCTTCCGTTGCTCGTGTCATTGAAAAAGCGTTGGATGTAAAACCTCGAAATCGATATCAATCGGTAGCGGCCTTCGCTTCCGCCCTCAGTGGATCGGGGACGGCAAGCCAATCTACCGTCGTCCGACCGTTCCAGCGTATCGACGATTCCGTTCGCAATTCGGACACAGCCCGGCTGATGGACGATACGTTGAACTCCTTGCGCACCACGCAGGAGAAAACCAGCCGATTGCCGATTACGCTCCTGCTTGGTTCTGTCGCCGTGATCATCGCCGCAGGTTTGCTCTACTTGGGATCAAACCTGGGGGACTTGTTCGATGGGAATGGAACTTCAGCGGTGATTACGAATGAACTGGGTACAGTGATCAGTCCTGAGCTAACTGATGAAAACGGCGAATCTGAGGAGTCTCCCGTTTCATCACCTGATGCCGAAGAGACGGGATCAATTTCTGAAGCTGATGCGACACGCATTGCGGAAACCGAGACAGCCCTGCTCACAGCGACGCCTACCGGTGGTGGGGTTGGCCAAATCGCGTACGCCTCGGATAAATCGGGTGTGTCCCAGATATATCTGATCAACCTCGATGGGACCGACGAGCGCCAGTTGACCGATTTCGAGGAGGGCGCTTGTCAACCAGCCTGGGACCCAAGTGGATACCGCCTGGCATTCACCACTCCCTGTCTGAAAAATCGAGATGATTACGCTGGATCGAACATCTGGTTAGTCTCGATCGACGTGGCGGGCAACATCGGCACTCCCGAGCCGCTCTTATTGGGGCAAGGAGGGAATTTCGATCCCGCCTGGTCACCGGAAGGGAAACGCATCGCCTTTACATCGCTTCGTGAGGGTCGTCCCCAAATCTTCGTCACCAATCTGGATACGGGCGACCTATTGAATGTTAATGATGATTTGGGCTACAACTATCAACCAACATGGGCTCCCACGGGCGAAGAGATTATGTTCAAGTCCGACCGCGGGGGCGAAAGTTCGATTTGGTCTGTCCAGGATACCGGCGGCGAGGCGCGAGTCTTCAGTCGGGGTGAATATAAGGATGATTCCAATCCCGATTGGTCGAAGGATGGCCAATTCATATTATTCGTTCGGCGAAATCCGGATTCCCCCCCCAATCTGATCGCTGCCCCTTATGAAGACCTTGGTTTCGTCGATTCACGCGTTTGCGTCGAAGGAAAACTGAGTGGTGCGCCGATGTCGGAGCCGAAATGGTCTCCCGACGGCAATTGGATTGTCTTCGAAACGTGGCCGGATGGCACGAATCACAACATTGCTTTGGTCTCCTCGAGCTGCAGTGGTTATGCAGAGATCACCACCGATCCGGCATACGATTTCGATGTCAGCTGGCGCCCAATACCCTAAACTCCAGAATTTATACCGGGTGTCTACCGTACGAGAACCATAAGAATATATTCTTCCAACGACTGCAGCGACATGCAGTCTTTTTTTTTATCTCTCTCAACATCATCGACGATATCGGAATAGGAAGGGTGTCAGGTTGGGTTTGGAACTCTGTTCTTGATGTCCCATGCAGCTTGGTGCATAATCTCATTATTGGTTGCTGATGAAAAGTATCCCGCATAGAAGCCTTTCCAATGTGGGATCAATTATGGAATCCAAGACTGACATGGGAGAGAAAGATGACAGCAAAGATCATAGACGGTAAGGCAATCGCTGCTGAATTACGCCAGGAAGTTGCCAAAGGCGTCGAAGCACTTGTCGCTTCAGGGGCGAACAAGCCGGGATTGGCAACGGTGCTGGTGGGGGAGGATCCCGCTTCACAAACCTACGTGCGCATGAAACGTAAGGCGTGTGAGGAAGTTGGCATCGAATCCTTTGGGCATACGTTATCCGCAGACGTATCGCAAGGAGAGGTCGAAAAACTGGTCGCGGACCTGAACGCCAATCCCAAAGTGCACGGGATACTGGTGCAGCTGCCTCTTCCGGCGGGTTTAGATGAGGAAGCGATATTGAGAGCCGTCAGCATCGAGAAGGACGTGGACGGCTTTCATCCGATCAACATCGGCCGTTTAGCCCAAAAGGGACGCGAGCCCTTGTTTGTGCCTTGTACGCCAGCGGGATGCATCACGCTGCTGAAAAAAGCTGGTGCGAAGTTGGAAGGGGCGGAAGCAGTTATCGTTGGACGCTCGAATATCGTGGGCATGCCGGCTGCATTACTGCTCGTCAAGGAAAATGCCACCATTACCATCTGCCATTCGCGCACACAAGATTTGCCCGACGTATGCCGTCGAGCGGATGTACTCGTCGCGGCAATTGGGCGTGCGGAGATGATCAAGGGCGATTGGATCAAGCCAGGCGCTTACGTGATCGACGTGGGCGTCAATCGTGTAGACGACCCCAGTGCGAAACGGGGCTACAAACTCGTGGGCGATGTGGCCTTCGATGAAGCCAAAGAAATCGCCGGGGCGATCACACCTGTGCCCGGCGGCGTAGGCCCCATGACCATTGCTGGACTGCTTAACAACACCCTGCGTTCTGCGCAGCGCAGTGCAGGCTAATCATCGTGTAATTTTACATAGACGCCGCCCAATCAAGGCGGCGTTTTCTTGTTCGCTGTCATCTCACCACCATGCCTATTTCGTGGGATTCGATGGATCAAGTTAGTTGTCAGACAATTGACCCTTTGCGCCAAGTTTGTTAGACTCAAGTTGTCGGGATTGAGGAGGCTGCATGGGAACGCTGCTCGTGAAAAACGCCGCAGTCATCGTAACCATGGATAACCAGCGGCGTGAAATTCCTCAAGGCGCAATCTTCATTCGCGATGGTTGGATCGAAGAAATCGGGACAAGCGAGTCCGTCACGCAGGATGCGGATGAAGTGCTCGATCTGGAAGGTCACCTCGTACTTCCCGGTTTTATCAACACCCATCATCATTTCTATCAAACGCTAACCCGAGTAATCCCCGCCGCACAAGATGCGGATCTTTTCCAGTGGCTGAAGACGCTTTATCCGATTTGGGCCGGATTAACGCCGGAGGATATCCAAGTTTCCACGCAGTTGGCTTTGGCGGAGCTGGCGCTCTCCGGTTGTACTACGGCTTCGGATCACCTCTATATTTATCCCAATGATTGTCGTCTCGATGACCAGATCGAAGCCGCTCGTCCATTGGGTATGCGCCTGCATGCATCGAGAGGCTCGATGAGTCTTGGCGAGTCCAAAGGAGGCTTGCCGCCGGACAGGGTTGTTGAAGATGAAGAAGCAATCCTCAAGGACACGCAGCGATTAATCGAGACCTATCATGACCCGCAGCCGGGGTCGATGCTGCAGATCGTCGTTGCGCCGTGCTCGCCGTTTTCGGTAACTCCCGATCTCATGCGTGAAGCAGCGAGCCTTGCTCGAGCGCATGGTGTGCGTCTGCATACACATCTGGCCGAAACCATGGATGAGGAGCATTTTTGTCTGGATGAATTTGGCCATCGCCCACTTGCCTACGCGGAGGAATTGGATTGGGCTGGCGACGATGTGTGGTTTGCTCACGCTGTGCACATCAATCCTGAGGAAGTCGATCGCATGGCCAAAGCGAAAATCGGCGTAGCCCATTGTCCATCTTCGAATATGCGCCTCGCTTCCGGCATTGCACCCATCCGACGATATCTTTCAGCGGGAGTACCCGTCAGCCTGGGTGTGGATGGTTCGGCCAGCAATGACAGTTCACATATGTTGGCTGAAGCACGTCTTGCCTTTCTGCTCTCCCGAGTCGGTTCGGCGGTCGCTCCGGAGATCGATGATTCAGAAGATCTTATAACGGCACGTCAGGCGCTCGAGTTGGCTACCATTGGCGGCGCAAAGGTGCTTGGAAGATCGGACATCGGTTCGTTGGAAGCGGGTAAATGTGCGGATTTCGTGGCGATTAATTTGGAACGTATCGAATACGCCGGAGCACTGCACGATCCCGTTGCCGCGGCCATTCTGTGTGCATCTGTCTGTGTTGATTACAACTACGTGCAGGGAAAACCGATTGTCTGCGAAGGCAAGTTCACGCCGCTGGAAATCGAAACGTTGATCGAACGGCACAATCGTGCTGCGCGTCGCCTGGTAGACGGCGTCTAGCGATATTAAGCATGGATAAGGAGTACGCCATGGAGGCGCAAAAGTGGAGTGAGATTACGCGTGGTCTGGTCGATGTTGCCATGGGTCGTGCAAAGGCCGATCTCGTAATCCGAGATGGACGCTGGGTTTGCGTACAGTCGGGTGAGATTCTGGACAATACCGACATTGCCATTCAGGGCGAACGAATTGCATACGTTGGGCAGGATGCGAGCCATACCATCGGCCCAAAGACGAAAATTAACGATGCCGAAGGACGCTATCTTGTGCCAGGTTTGTTGGACGGGCACATGCATGTTGAGTCCGGCATGGTTACGGTGACGGAATTTGTGCGCGCCGTGATTCCGCACGGCACCACGGGGATGTTCGTCGATCCACACGAGATCGCCAATGTCTTCGGCCTTAAAGGCGTGCGCTTGATGGTCGATGAGGCGGCTGTGCAGCCGATCCACGTCTGGGTGCAGATGCCATCCTGTGTGCCTTCAGCTCCCGGGTTGGAAACGCCGGGCGCAGAGATCGGACCGGACGAAGTGGCCGAGGCGATGGAATGGCCGGGGATTATCGGTCTGGGTGAAATGATGAACTTCCCCGGCGTTTTTCTCAGCGACGAAAAAATGCACGATGAAATGGCCGTGACGCGTTCGGCGGGCAAGGTGATTGGTGGACATTACGCCTCACTCGATCTCGGATTGCCCTTTCATGGATACGTGGCCGGAGGCGCGCAGGACGATCACGAAGGTACCCGGTTGGAGGACGCCATCGCCCGTGTTCGCCAGGGCATGAAAGCCATGCTTCGACTGGGATCGAGTTGGCATGACGTGGCGGCGCAAGTGCCTGCGATCCTTGAAAAGGGATTGGATCCACGGCATTTCCTCCTCGTCACTGATGATAGCCATTCCGGGACGTTGATCAGGGATGGGCACATGGATCGTGTCGTGCGGCACGCTATCGAGTTGGGTTTGGAACCGATGACTGCGATCCAGATGGCCACGTTAAACACGGCAGAGCATTTCGGCGTTGCCAACGATGTCGGGCAGATTGCGCCCGGTCGATTCGCCGACATTCTCCTTGTGAGCGATCTTGAAGCCATGCAAATCGACCAGGTCATCGTAAAAGGAAAACGTCTTGCTGCGGATGGCCAATTGGCTGTCGATTTGCCTCCATTTTCTTATCCGGCGGAGGTTAAGTCATCCATCGTTCTCGGACGCAAGTTGGAAGCCGAGGATTTTCGGGTAGTCTCTCCGCAAGATGGGAAAGTCACAGTAAATGTGATCGGGGTGGTTGAGAATCAAGCCCCCACAAGACACATCACCCTCGAAGTCGAAGCTGCAAACGGAGAGATTCCGGTCGACATAGAAAACGACATCGCTAAGGTAGCGCTTGTCGAGCGCCACCGCGGTACAGGGGATGTGCAGGTTGGACTGGTGCAGGGATTTCATTTCGATACGCCATGCGCCATCGGTTCGACGGTGGCACATGACTCACATCACATGATCGTCGTCGGCACGGATGAAACGGACATGGCCTTGGCGGCGAACGAACTGGCGAGCGTTGGTGGTGGTCAGATCGTGGTCCGTAACCAGGAGGTGATTGCACTGGTCGAACTGCCGATCGCCGGGTTGATGTCTGACGAACGGGCTGAAGTGGTAGCAGAAAAAGCGGACAAGGTGCTGGAGGGTTTCAAAGCATGTGGCTGTTCGTTGAACAGCGCCAATATGCAGCTCAGCTTATTGGCCTTGGTCGTGATTCCCGACCTACGCATCTCGGATATGGGTTTGGTGGACGTGAATAAATTTGAATTGATTCCGGTTGTCCTTGAAGGGGTGGAATGAGGCGAATCAATGGGACCTAAATCTGGAAGGACAAGCAAAGGGGGTGGCATAAAAAGGTCGAAAAAAGGCAGTCGCAGGAGAAAATCGGAACGTCGTCCTTTGTATCAACGAACCGCAGATACACTCGGGCGGATGTTGGAAAAGATGGCGCCTGGAACGTTTCTGCCTTCTGAACCAATTTTGGCGAAGCAGTTAGGAGTCTCTCGCGCTACGTTGCGAGAAGCGATTCGCACCTTCGAAGAGCGCGGTCAAGTGATCCGGCGTCAGGGAATCGGAACCTACGTTTCCCATCTGCCTCCGATTATCGATACAGGTTTGGAAGTGTTGGAAAGCGTTGCAACACTGGCTTCACGGATCGACCTGGATATCGAAATGGTTGGTTTGGATGTACAGGAACGCCAGCCAACGGAGATCGAAAAGGAACGATTTGGCATCGGAGGTTCGGAAGCGGTTATCGAAGTTACTCGTGTCCTGGTGACGAGTGATCGTCCTGTCTCGTATCTCATCGATGTCTTGCCGCAGGGGATTCTCCCCGCAAAAACATTCAAGGATAATTTCAAAGGTTCTGTGCTCGACATCTTCTTGCAGCGTGACGAGTTATCTCTGGGGCATTCGCGCACCAATATCACGGCGATTTCCGCACCTGCGGATATTGCTCGCCAACTACAAATCAGTCGCAAAGAGGTCTTACTGGTGCTGGAAGCCTGGTTATATACCGATGAAGGAAAAGCGATTGATCATTCCTTCACCTATTCTCTGCCGGGTGTTTTCAAGTTTCATGTCGTCCGGCGTGTGGGTCGCTGAACGCTGGTGTTGGATGGACATTCCAGGCGATAAACGTGAAATCTCGAAGCGTGAACACTTCGAGATCGATCATACGATGGAGGTGGCATCATGCGCAGTTTCGCAGGTCGTGACATTCTTTCATTAAAAAGCTTCGAACGGAATGAATATTTTCGGGTATTCGAAGTGTGCGACCGACTCGCGCCCTTCGCCCGGGATCGAAAGAAATCCGATCTCCTGGCCGAGAAAATACTCGTCACTGCTTTTTACCAACCCAGCACGCGCACACGCCTGGCGCATGAAGCGGCGATGCTGCGTCTTGGTGGAAGTGTGACCGGGTTTTCAGATGCGAAAATGACGCGCGCTGGTGATTTTTACCAGGAATCGATCAAAGATACCGTGCATATGCTGGAGTACTATGGTGATGTGATCGTGATGCGTCATTTCCAGCAGGGAGCACCTGCAGATGCGGCTCGCTGGGCGAGTATTCCCGTGATCAACGCCGGCGATGGTTGGGGAGAACATCCCACGCAGGTCCTGACCGATTTGTACACCATTTGGAAGGAAAAAGGGCGCCTGGATGGATTGAACTTCATCCTCGTAGGCGACATGCGCATGCGTACGATGCACTCCATGAGCTACGCCATGTCGCAGTTTGATATTCAAGCAACGTACATCTCCCCGCCCGAAATGGCGTTGACCAAGGAATTCAAGGTCGAGTTGGACGAGCTCAGCTTGAACTACCGCGAGGTGAAGCACATCGAAGAAGCGATCGCCGATGCAGACGTCATCTACATGGAGCCTGTGGTGCAGCCCGATTACACCAAGAGCCGGGATGAGCGTGAGGGAGATGTCGGCCGCACACCGGCGAATTATCAAGTGACAAAAGCCTTGATGCGTAAAGCCAAGCCTGACTCAATTGTCTTGCATTCCTTACCGAGGATGGACGAACTTCTGGCGGAGGTCGACGATACGCGTCACGCTCGTTATTGGCCGGAAGCCTACAACGGCGTTGTCACGCGCATGGCGTTGTTGGCCCTTGTCTTGGGTGCGATGGAATAAGCAGGAGAAAAAGTGTTGGATGAGGGTGACGTTCATGCCGGTATATGATCCACTTCGAGCTTTTTGGATATTCACGCAGGAGGGTTGATCGATGCAAACGGATCTTCGAGGACGTGATCTGATTGGGGATTTGGATTTCAGTCGTGAAGAGGTCGAGACGGTTCTGGAAGTTGCCATCGATCTGAAACGCAAGCGTGCGCTTGGAGAGCCGCATGCTTACCTGCGCGATAAAGTGCTGGCGATGTTATTTTTCTTCAGCAGCACTCGCACACGCGGTTCTTTCGAAGCCGGAATGGCGCAGCTGGGTGGCCACGCGGCGTTCATCGAATCACGTACGACCCAAATCTCGCACGGGGATACCGAGAAGGAAATGGGGGAAATCTTCGGCCGTTATTTCGATGGTATTGCCATCCGCCACGTCGATTGGCAGATCGGCAACCATTATATTAGCGATGTGGCCCAAGCCTCTCGTGTTCCGGTGCTCAATATGCAGTGCGATCTCTATCATCCCCATCAATGCCTCGCCGATTTGCTGACCATCTATGAGAAGAAAGGACGATATTTGCGCGGCAAGAAAATGGTGGTTTCCTGGGCATACGCGGCTTCCTATTTAAAACCGATCTCGGTACCGCAGTCGTTGATTCTGCAAATGCCCCGCTTTGGTTTGGATGTTGTGCTGGCGCATCCACCGGAATTCGAACTCATGCCCGAGATCGTGCAGGAAGCACAGGCGATGGCGAAGGCACACGGAACCGGGTTCGAAATCGTCGACGATATGAAAAAAGGATTCAAGGACGCCGACATCGTGTATGCCAAGTCGTGGGGGCCGCTGCTGACTACGACCGATGCGGACCAGGGAAAGCGCATACAGGATCAGTATCAGGATTGGATCACAGACGAGGAAAAAATGAGCATCGCCCGGTCGGATGCCATCTATATGCATCCGCTTCCGGCAGATCGCAGTATCGAGGTCACGGATGATGTCATCGATGGCCCTCACAGTGTTGTATTTGACCAGGCCGAAAACCGGTTACACGTTCAGAAGGCGGTGATGGCGCTTACCATGCGCTAAGACGGAAGGCCAAAATGTCAAAACAAAATGGCAGGAAGGTGGCGGTTGTTGCTGTAGGGGGGAATTCGCTGATCAAAGACAAACAACACAAGACAGTTCCGGACCAGCTTGCCGCGGTTTCGGAAACCGTCACACACATTGCGGAAATGATCGCTTCAGGATGGGAGGTCGTGATTACCCATGGCAACGGCCCACAAGTTGGATTTATCCAGCGCCGTTCCGAATTGTCTCTCCACGAGCTCCATCCGGTACCCCTGGATTACTGTGGTGCGGACACGCAGGGCGCGATCGGCTACATGTTTCAGATCGCACTGTACAACGAATTTCGCAAACGCGGCATTGAAAAGCAAGCAACCACGGTAGTCACGGAAGTCATGGTGGACGCGAAAGATCCGGCATTCGAGAACCCATCCAAACCCATCGGCTCATTTATGGACTACGAGACGGCGCACGTACGCAGCAAAACCGAAGGTTGGTCGGTCGTTGAAGATGCGGGCAGAGGCTGGCGGCGTGTGGTTCCCTCCCCGAACCCCAAGAAGATATTGCAGTGTGATGCGATTCAAACCTTGATTGACACCGGGTTTGTGGTCATTGGGGTGGGCGGAGGCGGCATTCCCGTTATCGAGGCGGAATCGGGTGACCTGATCGGCGTGGAGGCGGTCATCGACAAGGATTTTGCTTCGGCGATGCTGGCGATCGATATTAAAGCGGACCTTCTTTTTATCTCTACTTCTGTGGAGAAAGTAGCCTTGAATTATCGTAAGCCGGATCAGCGCTGGCTCGATCGGATGACGCTTATCGAGGCAAAGACCTATCTCGCCGAAGGACATTTCGCCAAAGGAAGTATGGAACCGAAAATCCTGGCGATTATCGATTATCTTGAAAGTGGTGGAAAGAAGGCGATTGTCACCAATCCGGAGAATATCGAGCGTGCGTTATCCGGATTAACAGGAACACACATCGTTATCGAGTAGGCTTAAGCCGTATCGTTTTGGAAAGGAGGTGGGTGCAGGAGAAATCGAATTAATCGACTATTGGTAGTTCGAAAGTTTTTCTAGGATTCAGGAGGAGATTTCATGGATACAAGGAAAGTGTGGAAATTGGTTGCGTTGATTTTGATCCTTTCGCTGGCTTTGACGGCATGTGGCAAACAGACGGAAGAAGCCACAATGGAACCGGCCGGTGAGGAACCAGAAGCTGCTGTTGATGAACCAGAAGAGGTTGAAGAACCCGAAGAACCCATGGAAGAGGAATTCGTGTTCGGCATGATCCTGGTCGGTCCCAAGAACGACCGCGGTTGGAGCCAGGCGCATTATGAGGGCGGCCTTTACGTCGAGGAAAATATCCCTGGTGCGCAGATGATCGTTTTCGAAAGCCTCAACCCTGCCGATAAGCCGGAAGCCACGTTGGAAGGCGTGGTGGATGACATGGTCGCGCAAGGTGTGCAGTTGGTGTTCACGACCTCGGATGAGTTTGAGGAAGATACAGTCGGTGCAGCTGAAAAGTATCCCGAAGTAACCTTTATCAGTGTTTCCGGTGATGATGCCTGGGCGGAAGGCCAGGATGTCGGACTCGCTCCGCCCAACGAGGGCAACATCATGGGAGAGATGCCGCCCATGAAAGCAATAGCAGGATGTGCTGCTGCGCTTGCCACCGACTCGGGTAAGATTGCCTATCTGGGACCCTTGATCAACTTCGAGACCCGGCGTCTGGTATCTTCTGTGTACCTCGGAGCACGTTATTGCTATGAGAACTACAGGGGCATGAGCGCGGATGACCTCGAATTCACGGTCACCTGGATCGGTTTCTGGTTCAATATCCCCGGAGTGACCCTGGATCCCACGGAAGTCACGACGGGATTCTTCGACGGTGGCGCGGATGTGGTCATCAGCGGTATCGACACCACGGAAGGCATCGTCGTTGCCGGCCAACGCGCCGATCAAGGCGAAAGCGTCTGGGCGGTGCCCTACGACTTCGAAGGCGCATGTGAAGAAAAGCCGGAAATCTGTCTGGGCGTACCGTACTTCAACTGGGGACCGGCATATCTGGAAACCGCCGAGGCGGTGATCGGTGGCACCTGGACCCAGGGTTGGGATTGGAATCCCCCGTACTGGGAGGATTTGACCGACAATGCAGTGACCCCCGTAGGATGGGTGGATGGGACCGGATTGACGGAAGAAATGAAAGCCGATCTGGACGCCTTCATCGCCGGAATGGCTTCGGGTGAGATCGTGATGTGGCAAGGCCCGCTCAACCTTCAGGATGGCACACCGTATCTGGCGGATGGGGAAGTGGCAACGGAAGCACAAATCTGGTACCTGCCGCAGCTGCTTGAAGGTATGGAAGGACCGAGCGAGTAACATCGACAAATCGTAGGTTTATTGAGGAGAGCGACGCTAACGTCGCTCTCCTCTACTAGAGTGGTGGACTTTGTATCCTCGCAATGGATAACTAAATGGAAGTCGTTCTAGAAAACATCCGCAAGTACTTCGGCGACGTGAAAGCTAATGACGGCATCAGCCTTGCGCTCGAACCCGGCAAGATCTATGGCTTGCTGGGGGAAAACGGTGCGGGGAAATCGACACTGATGAAGGTTTTATCGGGTTATCATACGCCGGACGAAGGATGCATCGTTTTGGATTCAGAGCCTGAGGCGTTTTCATCTCCTTCGGATGCGCTTGCGCAGGGTATCGGCATGATCTACCAGGACCCGCTCGACATCCCCGCCATGCGTGTGATCGACAACTACCTGCTGGGATGGGATCGACGCGTCATTCTGGATTACGCCCGGGCTGAAAAGGAACTGCGCCAAAATGCAAGGCGAATGGGTTTCCAGATCGACCCCGAGGCTTTCATCGATAGCCTTTCACTAGGGGAACGGCAGCAATTGGAGATGCTGCGGCTTCTGGCGCTTGGCGCCG
>DAOUDW010000051.1:0-55015 GCA_034430895.1 Anaerolineales bacterium
TCCTTCGACTTATGACCTAGACTCGAAAGCGCAGCATCACAATGGTATGGTTAGAACAGTCAAATTCAACCTGCCACTGGAGGCTGCGCCAGGGAGAGGGCCATCCTTCGACTTGCTCCAAGAGAGCCAAGCGCAGACTGCCCCTCCCTGCCATCATAGCAGGAGTATCGATCACGGTCAAAAGAAAGTTGTGCTGCGAGCACCCTCATAAGCTCACCTTTCGGTACAACCTTCCGGTGTCAGGTCCCGAGCAAACACAAGGAGGACTGAAATGATGTGCATCGGAATCGATTGGGCTGACGACAAGCATGACATCTGCATCCGAGATGTAAAGGATCGACGCATCCTGGCTGAATTTGAAATCCCACATGATGCGTCAGGCGTGGAGCAATTTGAGGAAGTTGTCTGCGCCTTGGGTGTTTCAGCTTCGGAATGCCTGGTGGCTGTGGAAACCCCACACGGACTTTTTGTTGGCTATCTCTTGCAGATGGGTTATCAAGTCTATGCCATTCCGCCCTTGGCCGTCGAGCGATATCGGGATCGCCATCGCATTGCAGGATCGAAATCCGATCCCATCGATGCGAGTGTCTTATCCGACATTCTCTGTGTAGACCGTTCTCGTTTTCGTCCCATAGCCGCTGACAGTCCACTTGCACAGGAAATCAAACTGGTCAGCCGACAGAGACAACGCCTGGTAGCAGAACGCACTCGGATCAAGAATCAACTCACATCCTGCCTCAAAGCATACTTTCCCACAGCCCTCAGGCTGTTCTCAGGGCTGGATCGTGCGATCACCTGGGCTTTTTTACGTGCGTATCCCAATGCGAACGTAGCGGCACGGGCATCTCAGGACGAGTTAGAGCAGTTCTTTCGGCAGCAAAGATATACGTGGACACGCAGGGTTCCACAGATCCACGCGCTGCTGCAGGAACCCTTTATCCCTGTTGTGGCCTGGCAGCAAAGAGCATTTCAGCGTCAAATGCTCGTGCTTTTAGATTTATTAGCCAATTTGACGCTTCAGATCAAAGCCTATGAAAAAGAGCAAAGCCGATTGCTCGATCAGCATCCTGACGCCTTCATCTTCCGTAGTTTGCCGAATGCAGGAGATGTGACCGCCGCTCGCCTGCTGGGCGAAATCGGCGATTGTCGGAGCAAGTTCAGGAACGCGAGTGCTATGCAAGCTCTTGCTGGCAGCTGTCCGGTTACTGTTCAGAGTAATAAACGTCGCAGGGTGAAGTTCCGGGCTGCTTGCAGCAAACCCTTTCGGGATGCCCTGCAGCAATTTGCCCGTCTTAGCATCCAGAATCCAAAGGGCTCTGCCTGGGCGAAGGGATACATGACCGCTCAATTATCTCGAGGGCACAGTGTTTCTCGCGCCTTGCGTGCTTTGGGGAATCGTTGGTTAGCGATTATCTATCGTATTTGGCAAGACAAAGTGTCGTATGATGAGAAGGTCCATCTACGCAGTCGGGCTCAGCGCGGTTATCAAGTTTATATGCCGCATGATTCGATCCAGGAGCCCGTACGGGTTTCCTGATCCGGAAGGCTTGACAAAGAAAGTCTTCGTTCGCTGCTGCGCAGCTCACTCCGCTCAGGATGATTTCTGGTGTTTAGCTGCTGCGCAACGCACGCCGCTCAGGATGATGTCGGTAAATGGGCTGACGAAACAGTAGTATTTGGGAGAGCAGCAAATATATAAGCTGTTGAAGCGAATCGTTACGCCAAGAGACTGAATACATTCTCTCGCGTCAGCAGCTCCACTTCCTCGGAGCGCTCCAAGAACGGCGCTACGTCCTCTCGCACAGCATCCCAAGCAACCCCTTCCAGGCACTCTCGCAGGAGTGCTTGCCAGTTTCGCTCCGTGACCGCAGGGCCATCCCAATCAGTCTGCTCAAGGGTGTTGTTGAGCATAAAAAGATTTGGATCAGGCCACTTAGGGTCGCTCAGGTACCAGAGCAAATCGTACAGATCGCGCCCCTTGGTGAAGGGGCGCTGCAGTACGGCGTGGATCTTCCCAGCCAGCAGCGAGGCCGGGTCGTGATGTTGAAGCTGCAGCGTTACGTATCGCCGTACAACGGTAGTCGCCAGGCCGGCGCCAGCCGGCGGGTCCGTGTCGATCTCGATCTTCAAGCTGAAGACTTCTTGCCTCTGGTTGTAAAGTCCCAGTTCATGGAGCAGCCCACGGAAGCGGATCCAGGCGTTGTGAACGACGCGATCTTGCGTCCGCTTGATTTCGAGCTCGTAACCCTCCCGATAGAACTCGGCTTCGATGACGCGGATATATCGCTCGAAATAGTAAGTTGCCGGATCCCCTTCCAGAGCAAAATCGAGGTCCTCAGAGTGTCGAGGCAGATCGTAGAGAAAGCGCAACGCCGTGCCGCCGTGGAAGGCGAGTGGAATCATAGCCCCTTCCCGCTGCAGGCACGCCAGGACTCGCGCCTGGAGGTACTCGCGCATGCGGTTGCGGGCTTCGAGTGCAGAAGCGCTCTCTCGAACGAGGCGTGCAAGTACATCCTTCATTCTCCCACCTCTGCCAAACGTGCTTCTCGAGCGAGCGATTCCAGAACATCTGCCGAGCGCCTCAACTTCGGCTTGCCAAAAGTCTCTGCGGTTTGCAGGAGTTTTTGCAAATCCAGGTTCTCCCAGTTCTGCAGCCGCAGCGAACGCAGATATGCTTCCAAATCGCCGCCGGGTGTGAGGTAGATCAGATCGAGTAGGGATTTCTCCGGCGTGGCGATATGTGCCTGCTGGCCCGCGCCCAATTCGAGTAACCGGATTCCAAACACGTACTTTCGATGAATGTGGCGGAAACGAAAGCTGCCCAACGGTGTCTCCCAGCTTCCGGGCCGGCAGGCGCACACGCTGATCACCGTGGGTGCGTATTCCGGGATGAGACCAAAGTGAGCCAGCGCCGACTGGCAGCTCACATACGAGCCAGGCACCATGCGGTTGGCGATGGCGAAAGGGTGTGGCTTGACTCTCCGATACGGCGGCGCCAGGGCGTAGAGCCCACGCCGAAGCTGATGGATCTTCCCAGACTTCACCCAGCGCGTGAGCTGCCGGCGGATGTGATTGGCATCCACATCCCCTGCCAGCAACAACCCGGTTTCGAAAACCGGCTCGTCCTTCGCGATTTCGACCAAACGCTCAAATTCCATGGCAGTATTTTGCCATTAATGGCAAATTGTTGCAATAGAATATCTCATAAGGGCACGATACGGAGCTCGTAGGTTGGTTTGAGGAATGATATACGACGCTTTCGCATCCGATGTTTTGTTCTTCTCGAATCCCGCACCGGCCTTGCAGGAAATCGTGCCCTGCTGCCTATACCTCCCCATAATCCCTTGACAAAGCGACCCATGAAATAGCCTTCAAACACGCAGTAGGCATAGGCCGCGGAATGATCCGTCCTTCGACTGCGTTCGCTGCTTTACATCACCCTCCGCTCAGGTTGATGTCTGGAAATAGTTTGCCAAAGCACTGTTGAATCAATGCTTACTTTGATGCGTTTGCCCTAAATCATCTCAAAGACGGAGCGGAACGGAGGCCATGAAGTATTGCAGTAATTTTATTCTCCAGGCCGTAGTGGAGAGACTCCGCGCAGCGCACCCGAAGGGTGTTTCCGAGGGGATGCGGGGGACGAGATATGGTTCCCCGCAGCCCGCCCCACACCCCCGGCAAAGCGGCCTATGATTTTATCTTCAAACATGTGGTTGGTATGGGCCGCGGAATCATCCGTCCTTCGACTTATGACCTATAGTCGAAAGCGCAACACCAATACTCATTACCTGTACGCTTTATCTCTTCGCACTACATCCAGGATAAGCACTACAACAACATCGTCTTCAACTGCATAGAGGATTCTCCAATCCCCCTCTCTTACCCGATAGGTATTTTTATGTTTTGAAGCTTTAAGTTCCTTGCATCCGCCTGGGCGGGGAATCTTCGAAAGAGATTTTATGCTCTTTTCAATCCTCTCAAACAAGCCCTTGTCTTTCACAAGCCGTTTGAGACTCCTTTGCGCTTGCGTGGTTATTATAACTTCATATTTCCCACTTTTCCTAGACATGCTCCTCTCCAGCGCTGGTTAAACCAGCGCTAAACTCGTCATAGGGTATAGCAGCCTCTTTATCCGCCAGGTACTCGTCATAAGCATCGTCAGCAATTCGTGATAGGCGCAGATCTTCAAGTTCTTCCCGAATTTCAATGTAATCGTCTGCAGGAATAATCGCTGCGATTTGTTTACCATTTCGCAGGATCATAACATCGCTGTCTCCGGTCATCACATTGTCGAGAAGATCTCGAAATTTCATTCTTGCTTCCGAGCTTTTGATTTCTCGTATCGGCATGGAATATATTTCCCTTCTTTTCCAAGTTGTTCTTTGTATATTTTGTACAATGTATACACATTATACTTGTGGTACAGCTTTTGTCAATTCACCCGTTTGATCTTGTGATGTGCTGTTTAAATCCCCATGGGGGCAGTGAGCAGTCCACCCCCACACCCCCTGACAAAGCAGCCCGTGAGCTAGGCTCCTAACACGTAGTTGAAATGGGCCGCGGAATGACCCGTCCTTCGACTTCGTGCGCTGCTCAGGATGACAGTTAAATAAAACTCTACTCTGGTTCCCTGCGGATCCAGGCTTGGTGATCGAGAATATCGCGGTCGAAGAACGCCCTTAATAAAAACACACGCCGTCTGTCCAGACCCGTCTGCGGCAGCGGCCGATGGTTGGCTTCGATGCGTTTGATCAACGTAATTATCAACACGACGGCGCTGGTCGGCAAGATCAAACTCGGGCCATCCATGAAGTGGGAGAATACCGGCAGCGAGACGATTCCCGCCAGCGCGAAGGGCGCCGAGTCCCCCAAAATCCAGCCCAGCGCCAGGAAAGCCAGCATCCAGGGAAAGGACCAGGGGAAAAACACCAGCCACATTCCCAGGAACGTACTCAAGCCTCGCCCGCCTGTGAAGCGCAGGTAAATGGGCCAGTTGTGCCCCACTGCGGCGGCCAGACCGGCGATTGCGGCACTGGTCTCCCCCAATCCGAATTGGAGTCCCAGCCAGGTGGGAATCGTGGCTTTGAACAAGTCGAACAAGCCCACAGGCACCACAGCCCATCGGGCAACATGCTCGTAGACCATGGAGCCGCTGACGGTACCACTGCCGTATTGGCGCAAATCAACCCCCTTGAGCCACTTCCCGGTGAGGTAGGCGCTGGGCACGGATCCCAATAAATAACCGAAGAGAATCAACCCTATTGAAGCAATGATCTGATCGGTCATTTTCCCTCCTCGCCTCCCGAGGCTTCGAACGGATCGGCAATCTCACCCGGTCCGGCGTGCACGCTCGTGGTGACTGCACGAAATACTTCGACACGCTGCGCGTCTACCGTATCTAACCCCCGGCGATGTGAACGGTGACGTTGGCGAGTCTACAAGAACACACGATGAAAACGGTGCGAAGAGGATAACCAAATTTCCCAATCGGGGTTAACGATATTGAGTATGGAAATACAACCGATATTGTGCGAAAATGATACTAACGTTTACTACAGCCCCTGCTGTAATAAATATCGCATTGTCAGATAACCTGCGAAAAGAGGTTAACGAATGAGTACAACACAGCGCGTTCGAGTGGTTACAGACATGGCCTGCTCCTTCCGGCCGGGAGACCCAGAGGTGGAAGATTTCGACATTTCACTCCTACCGCTTCAACTTTCCATCCTCGAAGGCGGCGAGTGGAAAACAAAACAAGAGACGGACCTCCAGCCGGGCGAGTTCTACAGCATCATGCAGCGCATGCTGGCTGAAAACGGTCAGCTTCCCAAGACATCGGGACTGAGCCCGGGAATCGCCCACGATCTCTACCTCGATCTGTTCAGAAGAGAAGAGGTGGACGGTATATTTTCCATCCACGTCACCAAAGCCCATTCGCAAGCCATGAATTTTGCGTTTATCGGCGCCGAAGAGGCGAAAAAGACGGCTGGCCTGGACCTCCCCATCACCGTGATGGATTCAAAGTCGTTATCCCTCGGGCAATATTGGATCGCCAAGCACGCCGCCTGGCTGGCGCAAAAAGGCGCTGATTTGAAGGCCATCATCGACGAAGTATCCCAGATGATCCCCAAGATCGAAGTCCTCGTCGTGTTAGAGACATTCGAGAACCTCAGGAAAGGTGGGCGTGCAGATCAGATCAAAGGTATGCTGGCATCCATGTTCTCGGCAATTTCGATTCATCCCATCTTGTCGGTGAAAGATGGAAAATTAAACATGTTTAGTCGAGCACGCAGTGCGAGCAAAGCAAGGAAGAAAATCGCCCAGATGGTTGGCGACATGGGCGAAATGATCAAGATGGGTGTGATCCACACCAACGCGCCTGCGTTGGCGGAAGAGGTGAAGAATTCGGTCGGCAACTTCTTCAAGGATAGAATCCCCATCGTTGATGCGGGACCGGCACTGGCCACCCACGCCGGAGAGAAAGCAGTCGCCGTCATCGCCCAGAAGAAGTAAATCCGGTCGAGGTACTTGATTCGACGGCCACAAACGCAGTGAACAGTAACACAATCGCAGCGCACCGCAAAGGAAAATTGTGTGCGCTGTTTTTTTCCCAAGGCTATTCCGCAGTTGAGAGAAATCCTCTATCCCAAGACCACATCAATCCAGTTTCAACCACCGAAGCTGACGTTCGATGAGAACTACTCTCCTTCATCTCGAGAAGCAGATGATTCACCCGGCTGCATGTAGGTATAATGCAGAGAAATAAAAGGTAGTACAATCCTGTTGGTCTGGTTGTAGAGAAGTTATGGAGTCTGCAAGGACCATGGCAAGGAGTGAATAAATGAGCGTCATCGAAATCAACAAGCTGACGAAGTATTACGGCAAAGCCAGGGGCATCATCGATGTATCCTTGAACATCGAAGAAGGTGAGATATTTGGTTTCATCGGCCCGAACGGCGCAGGGAAGTCCACGACGATCCGCTTGCTGTGTTCGTTGATTTATCCGACGAGCGGTGACGCCAGGATCTTTGGCAAGGATTGCATCAAGCATGGCCCTGAGATCCGACAGGAAATCGGGTATTTGCCCTCAGAGGTCTTCTATTACGACCGCATGAAGGTCATCGATCTGCTCAAGTATTCAGCGAGTTTCTACCCCAAGGATTGCGATCAACGCATCCAGGAATTGGCCGAGATCATGGAACTCGACCTGAGCCGCAGGATCGACGACCTCTCCTACGGCAACAAGAAGAAAGTGGGCATCGTTCAGGGTCTCCTGCATCAACCCAAGGTGATCTTTCTGGACGAACCAACAGCTGGTCTCGATCCCCTCATCCAGAATAAATTCTTCAATCTCATCCGGGAGGAGAATAAAAAGGGCGCGACGATATTCTTCTCGTCGCACATTCTTTCTGTTGTGCAGAAAATCTGCAACCAGGTGGCGATCATCCGAGAGGGGAAAATCGTCGAAATCCAGGATATCAAAACCCTGCAAAGGGAAAATTACAAGAAGATCACCATCGTCGCCGATGGCATCGATGGAAAAGCCTTCGACATGCCAGGCGTGACCCATCTGAAGACGGAAAACAGCAGCGTAAGTTTCTTCTACAAAGGTGATATCAACGTGCTGACGAAAAAGATTGGTGCGATCACGCTGACCGATGTGGCCATTGAAGAGCCCACGCTTGAAGAAATCTTCATGCATTACTACGAGTAGGTGCAGGTATGAATATCTTTATGCATGAATTCAAAGCGAACATCCGATCCGTAATCACTTGGTCCATCGCGCTCACCTTGCTGATCTGGCTCTTCATGTCGATATTCTCCGGCTTCGCCGTGGAAGCCGAACTTCTAAACCAGACCCTAGAGAAATTCCCCAAAGAATTCCTGATGGCGTTCGGAATGGACGGCATCGATCTGTCCACCGTACTCGGTTTCTTCAGCTTCGCCATTTTGTTCTGCCAGCTCTGCGTCTCGATCCAGGCGGCAAATTACGGTTTTTCCCTGGTCTCGATTGAAGAGCGTGAGATGACGGCGGACTTCCTGCTGACCAAACCCATCGGGCGGGCGAAGATCATGACCAGCAAATTACTCGCCGCCATCGCCAGTCTGGCCATAACCAGCCTGGTTTTATGGATGAGCAGCTATGTCTTCATCAACGTCTACCGGGATGGAAGACCTTACGATAGCAAAATCTTGCTCCTTTTACTTATGACGATTACTTTTCTACAGCTTTTCTTTCTCACGGTCGGGATGCTGATTTCCTTGCTGCCGAGGAAGATCCGCAGCGTTACGCCGTACTCTATGGGCATGGTCTTTGGGCTGTACGTTTTGAACGCATTTGGGGACATGCTTGGTGAGGATATCCTCTCGTACATCACACCCTTCCGGCATTTCGATGCGAACAACATCATCCGCAACGGAAGTTACGATACATTGGCGCTGATCAGTGCATCCCTGATTGTGCTCTCGATCGCGGGCAGTTATTGGTTGTACACGAAAAGAGACATTCACACGGCGGTGTGAGGAGAATGGCCATGAATATTTTTCTTCGAGAGTTGAAAGCCAATCTTCGGTCCCTGCTGATCTGGGCTGTGATCATTGTGTTGTTCATCTGGATCGCCATGACCAAATTTTCCGCCTACGCGGACAACCCTGAGATGCTGGAAATCATGGACAACATGCCCCCGGCACTGTTGGAAGCCTTTCAGATGAACGCCTTCAATCTGACCACCGTGGAGGGTTTCTTCGGGGTTTGCTTCACCTACTTTGCCTTGCTTAGCACGGTTTTCGCCGCCATGTTGGGCAGCGACATCATTTCCAAGGAAGAGCGGGACAAGACCGTCGAATTCACCCTCACGTTGCCCGTCTCCCGCAGGAAATTGGTGACCGCCAAAATCCTCGCTGCGGTCGTGCACAGCATCGCGTTCCTGCTGATCATCTGGGGTATCACCTTGATCAGCGTGATCCCCTATGAACCCGATCGTGATTTCTACAATTTCGTCGCCCTATGCATGGTGGCGCTGGTGATCATGCAGTTTACATTCCTTGCTGTTGGAATCCTCCTGGGCTGCGCGTTGAAGCAATACAAACGCGCCGGATCGATTGCCGTGTCGCTACTGCTGGGGACTTACTTCCTGTCCGTGATATCGGGCTTGAACGAAAAACTGGATTTTCTGAAATACTTCTCACCCTTCAAGTACTTCAATCCAGCCATGCTGCTGCATGAGATGCGTTTGGATATAACCTTTGTGTGGATTTCGCTTGGTATCATCGCAGTCTGCATCGCCGCTGGCTATGTTACCTATAGCCGGCGGGATTTGTATATTTGATTCTGCGGGCACGTCCTTCAATTCAGGATTAACTAAGGGCGACCCATCGGGTCGCCCTTACACACTAATCCCTACGATCTATTGGGCGGACACATGGGCCCGCCCCTACACGGCATCTCATTGGATTGGTTGTTGGTTTTCTGCATCTCATTGCGAATTGTATGTTGTATGCGCTGCCCCCCATAGTTGCCCCAGGTCGCAGGAAATCTCCCCACCAGATCAGTATGGTCGACCTTGTACGGGCAGGTTTTTAGCCTGCCCCTACCTGCAGGATCGCTGGCCCGAAACTCGCGCGGTTAAAGAGCAAATATACTTCAGCGTTTTCTTTTGATGTAAAACAATAACCCCCTTCTCATTTGTAGATTCTGTCACAAAATACCTCTATAATGCGTTAGGGAATATGAAGCGAGTCACTCCGAACCCTTTGCATCGATTCGGTTGTGCAAACCCGCTTCCTTCAGCCGTACCGAAGGGGGAGAAAAGGTATTAACAGTTACCGGGGCAACTACATCATTGGGAGGGACCAGAATGAAACCCCATCCGAACAGCCTTGTCACACACGCAGTATTGTTATTGGCTATCGTGGGCATATTTGCCTTCCCACCACCTGCAGAAGCCAGCATTTTTGTGGTCAATACGACCGACGATCTCGATGACGGACAGTGTGACGTCTCACACTGTTCGCTGCGCGAAGCGATCAACGCCGCCAATACCAACAGCGGCCCTGATTTGATCCACTTCGATCTGCCCGGCAGCGGCGGATCGACGAACACGATCAACCTCGATTCACAACTTCCAGCCCTGACCGACGATGGCACGACCATCGAAGGCACCACGGAGCCGGATTACGCCGGCTCACCAGTTGTCTTCATTCACAAAGCGACAGGCACGATGGAAATCGAAGTCGGGCTTGTGCTCGACTCCAACAACAATGAAATCCTCGGCCTGGGATTGGTGGGGTTTGGCATCTGGCTCGACCCCAATCCTGTTTACCCTAACGATCTGGCCGGCGGCGCCATCGTGGTGACCGGAAGCGGCAACCTGATCCAGAACAACACCATCGGCCAGGGTGCCTGGTGGAACGCCATCGGCGTTCGCCTTAACGGTCCGGGTAACAGCGTGATCGGGAACGTGATCTCCGGTAACGGCGGTGGGATCATCGCCGACCAACCCAATAATGTGATCCAGGGCAACCTGATCGGCCCGGCGTCGGACGGCGTCACACCCGTGCACAACAACTTTGGCATCCTGCTCGACTACGGAGCGGACGGGACCCTCCTCGGCGGCGCCGGTTCCGGCGAAGGGAACACGATCTCCGCCAACCAGGGGAGTGGGTTAATGCTTAACGCCGACAATTGTGAGGTATACGGGAACCACATTGGGGTGAATGCTGCCGGCGACGCCGCGCTGCCCAATGATGGTAATGGCGTCGTACTTTATGGGAATTACACCCAGTTCGGAGGACCTCAACCCGGCCAGGGAAATATCGTCTCTGGAAATCAACATAACGGCCTCTGGATCAGCATAAGTTGTGAGTTCTGTGTCGTCCAGGGCAACAAGATCGGGACTGACGTCAGTGGTACGCTGCTCATTCCCAACGGGTCCAGCGGCATCGAATCCGAAGCCGAGCATTTGATCGTAGGTGGGGCTTCGCCCGGCATGGAAAACCTGATCATGGGAAATGGATGGCACGGTCTCTTCATCGACGACCTGGCCGGATCGAACTTCGTGGCGCGCAACACCATCGCCCAAAATGGTGGCGACGGTATCGCACTCAGCCAGGGCGTCCACGAGAACACTTTCACCCAGAACAGCATCTATGATAACAGCGTCTTAGGTATTAATTTAAACGGCAATGAAAATAACGACGGCATCGATTACCCGCAGCTTGATTCGGCCATCGGCTCGACGATCAGCGGCACGGCCTGCCCGAACTGCTTGGTCGAATTCTTCATCGCCGATCCCGATCCCAGCGGATATGGCGAAGGCAAGACGTACCTCGAATATGTTTTCGCGGGTTCGAACGGATCCTTCAGCGCCCAGCTGAACGGCATCGGATTCTGTACGCCAATCACCACCACAGCCATGGATAACGATGGCAACACATCCGAATTCTCAGACAATATCCATGCCAATTGTTGGCAAATCGATCCAATATACCTCTACCCCATCTGGATCTTCATCATCACTGTTTTCGGTGTTATCGGGTGGGGTATTCGGCGCAGAATCCCCAACATGCCGCCGACCAGCCCACTCGTATTCGCCCTCGGCGGCGGCGCCCTCTTCCTGATTCTCGCCCTGACCCTGCCCTTCGTGGACCCGGAATTCACCCCGAAGACCCAGAAATGCGGCAACGGCGTGGTCGATTCTGGAGAGACCTGCGACGGCGACGATCTCTCGTTGTGCCTCTCCGGCCAGGTTTGCCAGAACTGCCAGTGCATAACAGAGATGGAGTGGCCCAGATGCGGCGACGGAGACGTAGATGAAGGTGAACAGTGCGACGGCGACGACCTGACCATGTGCCTCTCCGGCCAGGTCTGCGAGAACTGCAAGTGCATCACCTATCTGGATTTATGCGGCAATGGAGTCGTCGATGACGGTGAACAATGCGATGGGGACGATCTGAGCATGTGCCTCTCCGGCCAGGTCTGTGAGAACTGTAAATGCATCACCCATATCGAGGCTGAACCGGAAATCTGCGTCTATGAAGCGCTGCAGAACACGAACTGCCGCTTAAGTGATTACCCCGAATCAGAACTGGTCGAGACTCTAACGGAAGGGGACTACGCCGATCTGATCGCCCTCAACCCCGAGTACACCCACGGGCTGTTCGAGCTCGAAAATGGGGAACAGTGCTGGATCTGGCTGGGCTTGATGAGCGGGGACGAGAATCCCTTCGGCAACTGCCCTGTGGAGATTGTCGATCCGCCGGAAGCGCCGCGCGAGGGCGCCTGCACCAGGGATATGGACCAGCGCACCTGCATCGCCGCCGGCGGAGAATGGATCGTCGGCGCAGCTCCGCACTGCGTTTGCCCGGAGTGAGTAATTCTGCGTCATAGAGGCTTGCCTTGAATTGAATAAAAAAACGTCTGTCCCGATTATAGGAGAAGAGCGATGAAACGCAACGAACTACTACCGCTATTTTTTGGTTTCCTGGCAATCGTATTGACCGGCTGCAATTGCACCTCGCAGCAAACTTATAATAGCTTCCCAATTCCCATCGCACCGATCGATCTGGCTGTGGTCGACGACCTTCGTCCCGAGTTGATATGGGATTGGAAAATCTGTACCCCAGAACAATACGAAGTTCAATTATTTTCAAAAGCGACCAACGAATCGCGAGTCGATACCGGACTTGGGGGATTGACTGGGTCAAGCGATCAACACTGGACTCCGTCTGTTGATCTTACCCTGGGCACTCACTACATATGGAGGGTGGCTGCCAAGGCAGAGGGGGCTGACCCGGGCGGGTCCACAATCGGAGAGTTCGTCGTTGGACCCACGTGTGAGTCTCCAGCGCTTAACGCACCCGATCCGGTGTACCCCGTCGACAGAATCGAATACCAGTACTGGTTCGTGTGGGATTATACCGATCCGACTTGTACACCAGAAGGTTATGCTTTCCAACTTTCAAAAAATCCCGAGTTCACGAATCTGGTGATCAACACACGTGAAACCAATCCCATCAAGGGATGGTATGACTACGTAATACTTAATAACGCTGGTGTTTTAAATGATATATGCACGACGTATTACTGGCGTGTGGCCGCTATCGACGGCCCACAGGATGGCCCCTGGTCAGATATTTCATCCTACTACATCGATAAAAATGGTGAGTGCGGCCTGTTAGTGGACGTAGAATCCAACATCCCAGAACTCGCTCCGTTCTGCGGAGATGGAGAGGTCAATGGCGACGAACAGTGCGACGGCGACAACATGACCATGTGCCTCTCGACCCAGGTCTGCAAGAACTGCCAGTGCATTTTCGAGATGGAGGAAACCGAATTTTGCGAATACCGACCGCTGCAGAACACCAACTGCCGGCAGAGCGATTATAAGGAATCGGAATTGACGAGGTCCTTATCGGAAGAGGATATAGGCACTTTAGTAGCCTTGAATCCTGAATACACGCACGGGCTGTTTGAGTTCGAGACTGGTGAGCAGTGCTGGATCTGGCTGGTCTTGATGGATGGTGAAGAAAATCCCTTCGGCAACTGCCCGGTGGAGATTATCGATCCGCCGGAAGCGCCGCGCGAGGGCACCTGCAGTGCGGATTTGAACCAAAGGGAATGCATCGCCGCGGGAGGGGAATGGAAAGAGGGAATGGCGGCGCCATACTGTGCCTGCCCGGAGGAATGAAATCCGCAAACATCTTTGGCTGATCTGCATCGTCGCCTTTGCCTTCAGCGCGGGAGCCCGGCTGTTCGAACTCCCGCGCTGGGATGTCGCCGATTTACAGGTCGACGGCGAACGGCTGCTGGCGACTAACGACGCTTACTTCTGGGTGGCCGGCGCCGAAGGAATCAACCCCGCTGCCCAATCTCATCCGATGGCCGTGCTGCTGGACGGCTTGTCCCGGATCGTTCCCGCCCCGCTCGCCGACATCGCTTTCTGGGCTTCGATCCTACTGGCCGCGTTGGTCGCCATACCACTCGCGTTGTGGTGTGATTTCCTGCAGCTGCCGAAGGCGGCGCTCGTCGGGCCGCTGTTGGTCAGCCTGACGCCGGCCTTCTACAACCGCACGCGCTTGGGGTTTTACGACTCAGATTGGGCCACGCTGTACTTCCCGCTTCTGATCGGCTGGCTGCTGAGCGTCTGGATTCAAGCCAACTTGCAGAAGCCAAAGCAATCCGACAACGACGAAACCAATCGCAACGCAGATCGCACGATTCCAGCAATTTTAATCCTGCTGACGGCGATTGCCCTCCCCTGGCACAACGCCATCGGCCTATTCCTGCTCGCATTTCTGGGAATCGCTTTCCTCCTCCTTTCGTTCCTGGGAACCCCCGAAGATCGCTCTGGCACCTTCCTTGGTCTGATAACCGTAGCCTTGACGGTGTGGCTGGGCTGGATCGGTGCCGTTGCCGGTCTGATGGTATTGTGGTTGTCGGATCGATTCCCCACCCGATTCCAAGATCGCGGAATGAGTCGCCTGCTGGGTGTGATCTTCGTGGCACTGCTGGCTGGGACCGCAGCTTTCCATTTTCAGGGGTACCTGTCCAACGTCATTCCGACCTATGTGGGCAGACTCTTCGGGCAGGCAGAACCGCAGGTCACGGCGTTCTCGTTGGTCTTCCCCGACACTACTGCATCCATTCAAGAGACACAGCGCCCGAATCTGGTGGAAGCACTATCGGGAAGCGCCTTTCACCCGCTGCTTGGTGCGGCAGGCATCCTTGGCTTGTTCATCCTTCTACGTAGAAAAGTCACAGCATCGTTCCTCTTGCCCTTGCTTGTACTCGGTTTAGGTTCAGTGCGGTTGGGCGTACGTTTTACGATGTACGCCGCCCCGGCGATCCTGCTGGGTTTGTTTGCTGCGTTGGATTGGCTCCTGATCAATACCAGGGAGCGAGGTATCTGGGGCACTTTTGTGAGAATCGGGATCCCCGCAGTCTTGCTCCTCACCATCATCCCGCCTATCGATCAAACCCTGCGTTACCTGCCAGTGGAGACGGTCGTCGATAAAGCCCACGCCGAGGCGTTGGTCGAATTGAGCCAAATCGGAGACCCGGCAGGCACGATCTGGACTTCTTGGGATTACGGCTATGCTGCGCAGCACTTTGCCGGAATGAACACCTTCACCGACGGACGCCGCAACAGCGGGGAATATCTATTCAGCCTGGGCGTCGTACTCGGTTCGGAATCGCTCGATCGGTCTGTGGATTTTATGCGTTTCGCGGCGCAGCATCAAAACATCCCCTGGGAGGTCTGGGAGACCTGGAGTGAGATGGAATGGGATGCCTGGCTGGAAACTCTGGGCAGCGGTGATGCGCCAATCGATCATCTACCTTCTCTGGCGTATCTGGTTGTCCAATGGGAAGCCATCCCCTTCCAAAAGTGGTACCAGTATTACGAGAGCTGGGATTTCACCGCACAGGATGGTCAACCCAGCCGGGTATGGGCCATCAGCATGCCGCAGGAATTGGACAATAATAGCGGCGTCTTTCAGTTCGATGGAGATCAGCGCGTTGATGCAGTTACGATCGACATCCTGGGTGAAGCGGGCGTTGAACATTACGATTTCCCCCCAACCGGCGGTCCGCATCTGCTGCTTAATAATGTCACCGGCGAAGTGATGCTGCTCGACGAAGCCGCCTACCGCTCGGCGTTCATCCAGCTGCTGCTCCTGCCCGAACTGGAAGCGGCATCGCCGTTCCGATTGTTGATCGACAACCCGCCATACGTGCGCGTATTCGAGCTGCGATAGGAAGGCAAGTTGTCGATGAACGAGGTAAGCGAGAATACCGATCTGGCGTGGTGTTTGACAAGAAATCCGAAAAAGGGGATCATTTCAAGATCCTTGTATTTGTAGACCGGC
Source organism: Anaerolineales bacterium (assembly GCA_034430895.1). Classification (GTDB taxonomy): domain Bacteria; phylum Chloroflexota; class Anaerolineae; order Anaerolineales; family E44-bin32; genus WVZH01. The sequence goes on from DAOUDW010000051.1 coordinate 15,868, forward strand.
TGTCACAAATTGAGCGAGGCATCCGTTACAGAGACGGGAATTTAGGAAAGTTGGAACATTGCCTATCTGTTTACGCTGAAATTATGGACCGATGAGGAGAACAACGATGAAGCACAACGACCAATTACTGCTGCTCTTTGGTTTCCTGGTTATTGTATTAACCGGGTGTTCGCCATGCACGGAGCAAATGACGAAGGACTACTACCCAAACCCGCTTGAACCGATCGATCTGACCGTGGTGGATGACCTTCGTCCGGAGTTTAAATGGGATTACGCAGGCTGCATCCCAGAACAGTACGATATTCAATTATTTTCAAGAGCGACCAACGGAGGGAATGTGGATACCGGGCTTGGGGGATTGACTGGATCATCCGACAAAAACTGGACTCCGTCCGCTGATCTTACTGTGGGTACCCACTACGTCTGGCGGGTAGCCGCCAAGGCTGAGGCGGCTGATCCAGGCTACCCCTCATACTATGGGCAATTCGTCGTCGGTCCAGCATGTGAGTACCCAGAGCTGCTCACACCCGATCCGGTATGGCCGGTCGGCAGAATCGAATACCTGTCCTGGTTCGTGTGGGAGTATGCCGATCCAACCTGCACCCCAGAAGGCTATGCCTTCCAATTGTCAAGTAATCCCGAATTCACGGATCTAATCATCAATATCCGGGAAGTCAATCCGATTAAGGGATACAACACGGGTAATATCGTGGACAAATGCGATACGTACTACTGGCGTGTAGCTGCTATCGATGGAGCAAATGATAGCGCCTGGTCTGAGGTGAAATCCTTCTATGTCGATAAATACAATGAGTGCAGCCCGATTGCGGTAGCTGTGGACTCCAACATCCCCGAACTGGCACCGTTCTGCGGCGACGGAGAGGTCAACGGTGACGAGCAGTGCGACGGTGGCGACATGACCATGTGCCTCTCGACCCAGGTCTGCAAGAACTGCCAGTGCATTTTCGAAATCTCGGAATCCGACTTTTGCGAATACGAACCGCTGCAGAACAGCAACTGCCGGGCGAGTGACTATCCCGAAGCGGATCTGATCGAGACCCGAATGGAAGGGGATAGCGCCGATCTGATCGCCCTCAACCCCGAATACACGCACGGACTGTTCGAATTCGAGGACGGGAAACAGTGCTGGATCTGGCTGAGCTTGATGGATGGCCCCGAAAATCCCTTCGGCACATGCAACGTAGAGATCATTGATCCACCCGAAGCTCCCCGCGATGACACCTGCAACGCCGATTTGGATCAACGCGAGTGCATCGCCGCAGGCGGCAAATGGACCGAGGGCATGGCGGCGCCATACTGTACCTGTCCGGAATAACGAACCCCAACAAGCATACGCATACAAAGGCACCTGCCTGCAGGCAGGTGCCTTTTTGGTTAATTGACAATGATAACCGCAGCGTTTTTGGTTGACTAAAAACGAGTGGAGAAGACTTATCCACCCTGGATCAGGGAAAGGATATCCTTCAAGTCATCTTCCCACGGGACATCTTCATAGACCTGCCACTGCTCAATGTGTTCGACGCTCTTCTCCGGCGCGAGTTTGATGATCGGCGCCAGTGTCTCCAATTCGATGAAGTGCGGGTTGCAGTAGCACTGTGAAGAACTTCCGAAGTCGAAATACGCCGCCCGAGAATCGAAAACGGCTCGTTTTACAAAGAGCGTACCCTCGATCCAATAGGCGAGCCATCCCGCCGGATTGGAGAAACCAACTTTGAGAGCGCCTTCCTGTACTTGCGACTGGATCAGGATCTGTTGATTGCCCCAGATGATGTGCTGCGAATTGATATCGGTATATGGCCAGAGCACGATCGATCGGTCAGGGAGCGTGAGATTGTCGGGATTGCCGCCACCAAATAATGGGAGAATGCCAATGCCGCCCGGCTTCAACTGCGTGATCGCCCAGGGTGCCAGCGTTCGTTCTTGATCGCCCATGTTCGTGATCGTGTGCCGCACTTCGACTTCGGCTTTGTCATCGATCAAGCGGATCTCGAGCTCTTTCTGAATCGCCGTCTGTTCTTCGACCTCCTGCGTGATGTGCACACCGTTCTCGATCGCATCCACGCTGACCGGGTTGTCGTCTGGCAAATAGGTAATACGCGGATCTTCCGGGGCATACCAGAGACGATGCCCGCCGTACAGGTGAAACAGCCCCGTGCCCGGACAATCCAGGGTGAGATCGGGGAGTTCGGCAAACAGGTTGTCATTGTCCTTGAATTTCAATGAGAGAACCCGCGGACCGACAGAAAGGGATGCGAGCAATGACAAGCGCTCGTTTCCAATCTCAACACATTCGATGTTATTGATAGTGACCTTCTCCATGAATTTTGCCTCCAGTGCTGCAACCATCACGCACAAATCATACATTGTCTACAATCATTCGCAACGAAGAGCCAAAGCCATTATACACACCATCCAAGCGAATACCATCGGATTGAGGGTGATTATTTCCGCAATGTTTTGGTCATACGTATGGATATAGGATTACGACCCGCGTTTGCAACTGAAACAAGCCACTTGATGATTGGACTCGATTTGCTCAAGTTGAGGTCGCTCCAGGCTGCATTGATCGGTGGCAAATGGACATCGCCCGAAATACACACATCCCTGACCGATCGGCAGTTGTTTCTCGCGTATGGCGATCTCGATGTCTTCCCATTCTTGATCCAATCGGGGAACCGTCGCCATCAACATCTTGGTATACGGGTGTTGGGGATTGAAGTATACCCGTTCCGTCGAGCCCATTTCGACAATGGAGCCGCGGTACAGAATGACCGCCTGATCGCTGATGTAATATGCGAGCGAGAGATCGTGTGTGATGAAGAGAATCGAGAGGCCTTTCTTTTTTAGATCCGCCAGTAGATTGAGCACATCGATCCGCCTGGAGGCGTCGAGCATGCTGATAATCTCGTCCGCCACCAGAAATTCAGTTTCCAACAGCAATGCCCGTGCAATGAGGAAGCGCTGCAGTTGGCCGCCGCTGAGCTGATGGGGGAATTTTCCAAGTACATCGGGAGGATTCAACCCCACATCCTTCAAGCATTGATCCACCTTCTCCGCCCAAGCCTCGGGCTTCATGTCCGGATAGAATTCTTCCTTGACCATGGCGAAGACGCGATCCGCTTTGAAAATCGGATTGTACGAGCTGAAGGGATCCTGGAATACGCCCTGCACATTGCGGTAGTACTCCTTGAGTTCCCGCCCCTCAATTGTGGTGATATCGATGTCTTTGAAGAACGCCGATCCGCTGGTGATCGAAATCAACTTGAGAACCATTTTTCCGATCGTCGTCTTGCCACTGCCACTCTCGCCGATCAAGGAGACGACTTCACCGGTGCCCACTTCGAGATCGACGTCACACACGGCGTGCAGCTCTTTTCCACCGAAGGTCCCCACTTTGTATGTCTTGGAGATACCCTGAAGTTTAAGCATTCTTCCCCGGCTCCTTCCAACAGGCAACCATATGGCCTGGGTCTACTTCCACAAAAGGCGGCACTTCCAGACACTTATCGAACGCCAGGGGACAGCGCGCCCGAAAACGGCATCCCTTCGGAGGCTCGAGCAACTGTGGTGGTGTTCCAGGAATTCCTTTGAGCCTCGTGTCGTTGACCTGCACTCCGACCTGCGGCAAAGAGGAGATCAGCATTTTCGTGTAGGGATGACGCGGTGATTCGATTATGGTTTCTTTCGATGCTTTCTCCGCCAGCTGCCCTGCATACATGATCATAATCGTGTCCGCCACCTGGTACAGGATGGAAATATCATGCGTGATGATAATCATGCTTTTAACAAACTGTCGATCACGAAATTCCACCAACATCTCCGCGACGGCTTTCTGCGTCGAGACATCGAGGGCGGAGGTGATCTCATCGGCCATGAGCAGCGAGGGGTCCAACAGCGTCGAGAGCACCATGACCATGCGCTGTTTCATCCCGCCGGAAAGCTCGATAGGGTACATGTCGAGTACATCCTGGGTTAATCCCACCAGATCAAGCCTGCGTCGCAGTTCGGGTTCGACGTCTTTCATTTTCGCCCCCTTCGAGGCGAGAAGTTCTGCGGTCATCTTCCCGATTTTGCGTGTCGGATTGAGCGCATTCATGGCGTACTGCGGTACGATGGAAATCTTGCGGAAACGGAAATCGTCCATTTTTTCCATGTCGGCGATCGGTAGTTCCTCACCGTCGAGTTCCACCCTGCCCCCGATGAATTTCAGTGGCGGAGTCAGGCGGATCAGACTGTGCGCCAGGGTTGTCTTGCCGCATCCCGACTCGCCGGCCAAACCCATGATCTCTCCATCCGCGATGTCGAATGTGGCACCATCCAGCGCCCGCACGTCACCGCTCAGGGTTTGGTAATAAACCTTCAAGTTTTCCACATGCAAGCTCATCCGATTACATCTCCCTGAGTTTGGGATTAAATACTTCATCCAATCCAACATTCGTGACGTAAAGCGCGCCGACGATCGCCGTGATCGCAAATCCCGGTGGAATGAACCACCACCAAATATCGAGTAAAAGCGCGCTGTGTGCCACAGCGTGGTTCATCATCAAACCCAGCGAAATCCCCTCTGTAGGTCCAAGTCCGATGAAATCCAAAGTGGCTGCATTGAGCGTCGCGCCGCCGAATTGGAGGATAAACACGAGCAGCAAATAGGACATCATATTGGGCGCAATTTCTTTGAAGATGATCTTCAATGATTTCATCCCGGTCATCTTGGCCAAATCCACGAATTCACGGGCGCGCAGCGAAAATGTCTGCGCTCGGACCGCCCTGGCTGTCCAGGGCCACGCCGTGCATCCGATAAAGATACTTTCCAATAGAATACCTCGCACCTCGAGATAAGCACTGATGATCAACAGGACGGCAAGCGTTGGAATGACCAGTACGATGTTGGTACCCATGTTCAAGCCCTCGTCGGTCTTGCCACCCATGTAGCCTCCAACGAAACCTACGATCACCCCAATTAATGTCGCCAGTCCGCCACCTATAGCACCAACGACAAACGTCGCTCTAAGCCCGTGTACAAACTGGGAGTAGACATCCTGCCCGAATACCGTGGTTCCGAAAAGAAAATCCTCAGATTGGAATGGCTTCAGCGGCGCGCCGCGATGGATGAAGGAGAGAGGGTCGTTCTCCGTGAAAGATGGTCCGATGATCGCCATCACCAGGAAGAAGACCACGATCAAGAGCCCAATGCGAAGCTTGTGGTTACGGAAGGCGAAGTATAGAAACTCGTTTCGCTTCTTTTTGTTCTTCTCCATCACGCCGTCTCCCCGGTCATACCCCTTCGAGTCCTTGGATCAACAATGACATAAGCAATATCGATAATGAAGTTGGCCAGCAGCACACCGCTGATGATGAATAGGAAGCAACCCTGGATCAGGAAGTAGTCCTGATTTTGAATGGCTGCCAGCAGTTGGAAGCCGATTCCCGGATAGGAGAAGACGACCTCCGTCACGAGCGCACCAGCAACGATCACGCCCAGCTGTAAGGCTAACCCGGTGATCTGGGGAAGAAGCGCATTTCGATAGGCATACTTCCGCACCAGTTTCTGTGGCGCACCGAGGGCTTCGAGGTAGTGAGAATAATCCGCTTCAAGCTCATAGATAATCACGTTGCGCATTCCGATCGCCCAGCCCCCAAGATTCACGAGGAATAACGAGGCGAATGGTAAAAACCAATGATGCAATACACTGCTAATGAATCGCCACGACCAATGCGGCGCCATATCGAAGGCGTAGGCGCCTGCGATGGGAAACAGGTCAAGTTTGATCCCCAATCCCCAGGCGAGCAGGATCGCCAACCACATATACGGCGTGGCTGTCAGTGTATACCCCAATGGCAAAACCGTATTGTCGAGCCATTTTCTGCGGGCGGCATAGGCACCGAACTTATTCCCCGCAATCCAGCTCAACAGAATCGACGGAACCAACAAGGCGATGTCGTAGGGAACTGCGTTCATAATTACATCCACAACGGATTGTGGGAAACGATAGACACTGACGCCCAGATCGCCTCGCAGCAACGACGCCCAAAAGTTGAGATATTGCTGCCAGAAGGGAACATCCAGCCCGAAAACCCGTGTGAAGTACTCCCGCATGGCGTTCACGGTATCGGGATGCGCAGTGCCCACGCGTCCCAGCATACTCAATACCGGATCGCCGGGCATGAAGCGCGGGATCAGCCAATCAATCGTCACGGCGATGAAAAAAGTCAATAAATAAATGAGAACTTTGCGTCCGAAGTATCGCCTCATACTCATTCCTCCTCGCTTCGGGGCAGTACTGTTCCCCGCCCATCCCGCTAACGAATTTGGGATGGGCGGGGCATACTCATGAGAAACATACGAGCTGTTTCGATATAAAATTTACTCCGCTGATGCCAACTCCAGGTCGATCAGCATGAGCAGGCCACCGGTCTGCCAGTAACCTGACCAGGTGACGGGAGGCAGGTTGGGGGTATCATCGGCTTCCGTCGGCCAGTTCGTCCAGACAGAGCTGTTGAACTGCGCCCAGGCGCCGTTGTACCACAGCGGGATCATCGGCACGTCATCCACCATGATCTGCTGGATGTCCGAGCAAACCGCCTGCATGCCGGCGATGTCATCCACCGGCACTTCAGCTAGTGCGTCAACCAGATCGAAGACTTCCTGGTTGTCGTAGCGACCGAAGTTGCCGCTGCCCATGATTTCTTGGATGGGCTCGTTGAACAACAGGTTGTAGAGCGTCCACGGCGTGTTGCTCAATACCGCCCAGTTGTTCAGCGTCATGTCGAAGGTACCTTGGGTCAGCGAGTCGTTCCACACGTTGTAGTCCGGCGTTACGTCCTCGAGGTTGATACCCGCTGCCTTGGCGCTGTCGGAGATCACGGCGATCGCCGCCATCCAGTCCGACCATCCGGCCGGGCAGGTTACTTCCAACGCAATGGCGGAGCCATCGGGCGCTTCGACGAAACCGTCGCCATCGACATCGCTGTATCCGGCAGCAGCGAGGATCGACTTCGCTTTATCGGTATCGAAGTACCAGCCTTCGGATGCCATCAAATCTTCATCGATGAACTGGGACAGCGAGGGCAGCAAGCCGGAGGGGCTCGCCGCCGCGACCAGGTTGGCGTAGGCGACCTCGACGATGTCATTCGTGTTGATGGCGTGCGCCAACGCCCGCCTAAATTCAGCGTCTTCCATCGGCGATTTGGTCAGGTTCAGGAACAAAACGGCCGTGTTTGCAGAGAGCATGTAGGGTGCATCTGCGAAGTAGGTGTCTACGTAACCCTGATCCGCCAGTGCGGCGACGCCGGGCAAGTAGTTGTTGCTCAGGTCAAGTTCACCTTTGAGGACCATGCCCAGGGCTGCGTTGTTGCTTGCCGTGCGGATATCGACGATTCGCTTTGGAGTCGGCAATCCGAAGACATCGATGCCCCACCAGCTTTCATTGCGGATCCAGACATTGCGGTCTTCGCTGTGCGCTTCGTACAGGTAGGCGCCCGACCCAACTGGATTCTCGTTCAGCCCGGCGGTAATCTCTTCTTCTGTCTTGTCTGCCCAGATGTGCTCGGGGGCGATGGGAATATTGTAGAGATTGTTGGCGAACTCCTGATAGAGTGGATCGGTGAATTCGAACGTCAGGCCAAGATCGCCATCGACGACGATTTCATCCAGGTAGTTCCACATTGGCGCCCAGAACAGCGAGGCGTAGTCTGCAGCCAACTCGAAGGTAAAGGCCACGTCATCGGCTGTCAAAGCTTCGCCATCGGACCAAGTCAAGCCTTCACGCAGGGTGAGCTGGTAGGTGTCTGCATCAACCCACTCGCCGCTCTCGGCCAGGAAGGGTGTGAATTCTCCTGTCAACCCATCGAACATGAAGAGTGTCTCGTATACCAGGCCAATCGTCCCACTCGTGTTTGCCTTGCTCCATGATATGAATGGGTTCCAGTCATTAGGTGGGCCCCAGGCTGCGCCGCTGATGTAGAGCGTCTCGCTACGATCGTAGACGACATCTGTGGCTTCTTCTATCCCTGAGGGGGTTGCTGTAACGACGATTGTCTCTCCTTCGCGGTCTACGTAGACCGTCTCAACCGCCTGTCCACATGATGCGAGTAATATACTTAACGACACCATGATGGATATGATCAACATACTGCGTTTCATCTTCTTTCTCCTTTTTGCGTTTCCCTTTAAAAGTTGCACACACATTGCTTAACGAGCGTGTTGGTAGAGCTGCTCCTGGTTGAAATGCCACCTCCTTCCTTTAAGAATTGGAAATCGCTCCCTTAACTGGGAGCGCTCCCAGGTTTAGTAAAAAAAACTTGCAGGTTAACTTGTGAGTTCAAAATATTACTAAAGTCTCATGAAATTATGGGTTGAATGAGATGATCCGTCTCGAGACTCGGTTTGAGATTACTTTTTTCTGTCTCTGGCGCACACTCCCGTCCGGAGTCCATCCGAGTGTGTCACGATCTATGCAGCGATCCAATTTCATCATATGTGATTCACTTTGAACACGAAGGCCAAAATTGACGCGGAACCACTCCCGCGTCGTTCGGATTATTATTCTTCCTTTGCTTCATACTTCAATTCCTGGTTCGCTCCGCAGGAATCGCGCACGATCAACTCCGTACTCAAGATGATGCGATTATGCAGTTTGGAGCCGTTATGGATCATTTCGATCAGCATTTCCACCGCCGTGGAACCCAGGCGACTGATCGGCTGACGGATGGTGGTCAAAGCAATATTGGACATATTTGCCACAGGAAGGTCGTCGAATCCGACGATGGCAACATCATCCGGGATTTCCAGACCAGCGTTGCGTATAGCGCGAATCGCTCCGATTGCCATGATGTCGGAGGCAGCGAAAACAGCTTGCGGTCGGTTTGGCAGCAGGGCTTCCATCGCCTGATAGCCCCCCATTTCAGTGAAATCGCCCTCCACGACCCAATCCTCATCAACGGTTAAATCATTGTCGCGCAGCGCCTCGATGTATCCCTGTTTACGATCGATACCCACCGTGCTGAGTTCCGTTCCGGCAATGGTAGCGATGCGCCGATATCCCAGTTTAATCAGATGCGATACAGCATTGTATGCGCCATCGTAGTTGTCAATATCCACGTAACTTACGTTCTCGTCTTGAAACGGCCGTCCAACGAATACAAGCGGGAGATCCGAGTCGATCATGCGATCCATCAGTGGATCGCCATGATGACCGGCCTGCAAGATCACGCCATCCAGGAGACCGGCTCTTGATACGCGAGGATACATCTTCTTTTCATCTTCTTTGGAGGAAGCATGGAAAAGCCCGAGTGTGTAGTCGCTTTGATTACAGCTTTGCGCGACGCCCTGAATCAGGTGCGGAATGTAAGGGTCAGTGAACAGATAGGAAACACTGTGTGGTAATACAAGTCCGATCATATAGGATCGCTGCGAGGCCAGCGATCGTGCAGCCACATTTGGCTGGTATCCCGTTTCGTTGATGACTTTCCAAACCCGGTCGCGTACGCCCTCGCTCACGTTGGGTTGATCGTTGATCACCCTGGATACGGTAGACCGGGATACACCCGCCCTCTCGGCGACATCCTCAAGTGTCAGGTTCTGCATTGAATGTCCATTGGGAGCGCTCTCATCTCATTTTTCGAAACTTTTCCGATTTAGCTTCCCTTTTTATGGAAAATGGTCTATAAATATGGAAAGGCTGGGAGCGCTCTCGGTAGGTATAGATACTATACAGGTATTTTCATCGCTCGTCAACAATCACTTTCTCCACAATCGTTTCAAAGGGAGCGTATTGGGATATGCAATTGCCCAAGGGATGCGTGCGGTGGTTTAGGCTTGTTCCTTCGCTTCTGAAGTAGGCCTGAGGAACGATGAGGGAGAAAACAATAAGCCTGGCTTCCTATGGCCGGAAAATGGAAGCCAGGTACAAGGAGATATGGCATGGCAAATAGCAATATTCCCTGGGAGGAGCGACCAGCCGGCTGCTCTGATGTGGTCTGGAGATACAGTAAGAACCCCATTATTCCACACGATCTCATCCCCGATTCGAACAGCATTTTTAACAGCGCCGTCGTGCCCTTCGAAGATCGATTTGCCGGGGTTTTCCGAGTCGATAATAAAAAGCGGGAGATGGATCTCTATCGCGGTTTCAGTAGAAATGGACTGGACTGGCAATTGGATTACGATCCCATTGTGTGGAAATTCAACGATCCCGAACTGGCGGTCTTTTCCCACCGCTACGACCCGCGTGTCGTCTGGCTGGAAGATCGTTATTACATCACCTGGTGCAACGGTTATCATGGTCCCACGATAGGTATTGGCTACACCACGGATTTTGAATCATTTCACTTCGTTGAAAATGCGCTCCTTCCCTTCAACCGCAACGGTGTGCTCTTCCCCAGAAAGATCGACGATCGCTACGTGATGCTCAGTCGACCAAGCGACAACGGTCATACGCCGTTCGGGGACATTTTCCTCAGCCAAAGCCCGGACATGATCCATTGGGGGCAGCATCGCTTTGTGATGGGAGTCGCCAGTGGTTGGCAAAGCACAAAGATCGGCGCCGGCCCTGTCCCGATAGAGACATCGGAAGGATGGTTACTTTTCTACCACGGCGTCCTGACCTCCTGCAACGGTTTCGTCTACAGCTTTGGCGCCGCACTGCTCGATCTCGAAGAACCATGGAAAGTGATCCGGCGCGGTGCACCCTACCTGCTCTCCCCGCAGCAGTATTACGAATGCGTCGGCGACGTACCTAACGTGGCTTTCCCCTGCGCTGCCCTGTATGACGAGGAAAGCGGCCGCATCGCTATCTATTACGGTGGGGCGGACACCGTAACGGCCCTCGCTTTCACACAACTTAAGGAAATTCTCTATTTTCTGAAAGCCAATTCCATGGTTTAATCTAGCCTGAAATAAAACAGTCATAAAAAAGGGTACACAATGAATCAAAACACTAATGAAGGTAACGTGATTGGTTTTCCTGAAGATTTTATCTGGGGCACCGCTACCGCCTCCTATCAAATCGAGGGGGGTTGGAACGCCGATGGGAAAGGCGAAAGCATCTGGGACCGCTTTAGCCATACACCCGGCAAGATCGAGAACGGGGATACGGGTGACGTCGCTTGCGATCACTACAACCGATATCAGCAGGACGTCGATCTCATGGCCTCGCTGGGCATCCCGGCCTACCGCTTCTCAATCTCCTGGCCGCGTATCCTTCCCCAGGGAACGGGCAAGATCAACCAGGCAGGCTTGGATTTCTACAGCGCCCTGGTCGATGCCCTGCTGAAAGCAAATATCGAACCTTATTTAACCCTCTATCACTGGGATCTTCCGCAAGCCCTGCAAGACAACGGCGGCTGGCCTGTGCGAGATACGGCGGAAGCCTTCGCAGAATATTCCCATGTGGTCAGCCAGCATCTGGGAGATCGTGTGCAAAACTGGATGACCCTCAACGAGCCTCACGTCAGCGCTTACATTGGCTACCTCGAAGGTCGTCATGCGCCGGGGCATAAGGATATGGACGAAATGGTCGCTGCATCCCACCACTTACTCCTGGGGCATGGCCTGGGCGTTCCGGCCATCCGCGCCAACGTGCCCGATGCAAACCTCGGGATCGTGCTTAACCTTTTCCCCGTTCATCCCGCCTCCAACAGCGAGGCCGACAAGCAGCAAGCACGGATCATCGACGGCGCTGTCAACCGCTGGTTCATGGATCCCCTTTCTGGACGCGGCTATCCGGAAGACATGTTACAGGAATACGACCGGGAGATGGATTGCGTCCTCGAGGGTGACCTGGAGACGATCGCGGCTCCAGTCGATTTTTTAGGAATCAATTATTACTTCAGAGTCATCGCCAGGAGTAACAGGATCCCCGAGGAAGAGAACGAACCACAAACGCTTTTCCCATCAGATGAGGTCACTGAAATGGGTTGGGAAATCCAACCTCCAGGTCTGTATGATATCCTGGAACGCATCCATCGCGATTACGAATTTCCGGCATTAATGGTCACAGAAAATGGGGCTGCAATCCCCGACCAGGTCAATGCATCCGGGGAAGTGGATGATGTCCGCCGGGTTCGCTATGTTAGTTCCCATCTGCGAGAAGCCGGCCGAGCGATCCAGGATGGCATCCCGCTGCGGGGTTACTTCCATTGGAGCTTCATGGATAATTTCGAATGGGCACAAGGTTTCTCCAAACGGTTTGGCCTGGTCTATGTAAATTATGAAACACTCGAACGCATTCCCAAACGAAGCGCCTACTGGTATCGGGATGTGATTGCAAAGAACCAGGTGTGAGATTTCCAACGCTACCAGCAGTAGATAGCTGCAGCAAATTCAAGATGGATATAAAAGAAGCGCCCGGTTGGGCGCTTCTTATTCAGTTGAAGGGTGCAATTCATCCAACCTTATCGATGGGCGGATAGTCAGTGTACCGAACAGGAGATACAGGGGTCATAGGCGCGCACGAGCATTTGGGCGAGAAGACTGATTTCTTCATCCGCCCTGCCCTCGGCCGCCAGCTGCGTAACGAGTGCTTCAAGATCATATTGGATGTTGCCGTGATTCTGCCCGGTGGGGATGACGCAATCAGCGCTTTCCACCAGACCCTTTGCGTTGATCTTGTACGAATGGTAGAGGATGCCGCGCGGGGCTTCGATCGCACTTATCCCCTCGCACTTCTTGTACTCATAATCTGCTGCGACGTTGGTGTCATCGGATTCGATCATCTCGTCGATCAATTCCTCGGATTCACACAGCACGTGGAAGCATTCCACCAGCTGTGCGATGTTGTGGTAGTAGGGATTATCGATCTGCGGCTTCATTCCCAGGTCCTGAGCGACTTGTTTGGCAGTGGGATGCAGACCCTCAAAGTTATTATTAAACCGAGCCAATGCCCCCACTGCCAAAGATTCCCGACTCAGCCTGGCATATTTCGAGGTCGAATGATCGACGATGTATTCGTTCGTCATCTCTCGAAAATCGTTTTCGGATTTTTTTACACCATCGCTTGAAATCAAATCCCCGCCAATGAAGGGGTAATCACCAACCCCCGCAAGCGAAACGTATTCGGTTTCACGCGTAAAATCCGGCAAGGAGAATTCTGTAAACGCCTCCAATGCTTGCCACAAATACGGCATCGTCGCCTGCAGTTCCTGACGTAATTCGCGCAGCTGCCGTTTTCGTGGCCGCTGTGTCACGCCTCCGACCTTGAAAACCATGGGATGGGAAGTGCGTCCGGCAAAAAAGTCTGAGGCTTTGTTGGCATAGCCTTTGATCTTTGTGGCGATTTGAATCAACTGTGGATGTGTCTCCATCAATGGAATGACGCTGCCCACACCGAGTAAATCCGGCGCTACCAGGAAAAAGACATGCAGGGAGTGGCTTTGTAACGTTTCGGCGTGTTTGGCCAGAAGTCGCACTTTCTGCGCCATCTCCGGCACTTCGATCCCCAGTCCACGCTCGATGGCCCGCGCGCTCGCCAACGCATGGGAGATCGAACAAATGCCACAAACGCGAGATGCGAGCAGCGGCACTACTTCCACAGAAAGCCCCTGGAACATTTTCTCAAAGAAGCGCGGGGTCTCTACTACCTCCCAGCTGCATTCGACCAAGCGACCTTCTTCGATCTGTATCTTGATATTGCCATGCCCTTCTACGCGGGCGACGTGTTCTACTTCGATTCGAACGGGTTGATTAACATCTACTTTCATTCGCTACGCTCACATTCCTCAGGAATCCTCTAACATCGGCAAGAACGGCGCTCCAGCAAAAGCGTTGAAAAAGCTAACACGCTCAGCAATATGCTCCTCAGAGAAGCCGTGTTCGCGGAGAATTTCAGCCAACGATTCGTAATTAGCTTCCTCGACGGGGCCGCGACATCCCCAACAACCAGCATGGTTGCGCGGGCAGATGGCGTTACAGCCTGCACGCGTGATCGGACCCAAACAGAGTATGCCCATGTCCATCACGCAGGTATTGAGTCGCTGCTTGCATTCGACGCAAACTGGGTATCTTGGGAATTGTGGCTCGCTGCCCATGATCAGTTGACGCACCAGCCACTCGAATTCCGTTTTCGAAATCGGACAACCGGGCAATTCAATATCCACGGGGACAACATCCGCCAGCCGGCGTACCTTACCAGATACAATCTTGTGCTTGCCATACACTTCAGACATGGCCTCATCCAGGTCGAAACGCTCGCGTAAATGATTGACCCCTCCCAGGCACGCACACGCGCCCATGGCAACGAGGAGTTTGGCTTGTACTCGGATGGCTTTCAATGCCTCTGCCTCATGATCAGTTGTGATACTGCCTTCCACAAAGGCGATGTCGTAGGGGCCAAGCTTGTCGGATGAGATCAAGCGAAAATCCACGACCTCGATCAACGAGAAAAGGTCTTTCAGATTCTCTTCGTTGTTGGACAACTGCAACTGGCAACCCTCGCAGCCCGTGAAGCCAAACACACCCACTTTCGGTTTCGGTAATTCAATTCCTAAATACTTCATCAGACCTTATCCATCATCTAAATAATCGACTTCCCTGCAAGTTATATGGCTTCCTGCAGGTTCATGACCGTCCAATAATCGAACACAGGACCATCCAGACAGGTGAACGTCGAGCCAACGTTGCAGCGGCAGCATTTCCCCATCCCACAGTGCATGCGGCGTTCGAGTGAGACGAACATCCGCTGCCGGGGAATACCCATTTCACTGAGCCGGCCGCATACGAACTTAAACATCACCGGAGGCCCACAAACAACAGCAAACGTATCATCCGGATCGATGGGCACCTGATCAAACAACTGTGTGATTAACCCCACCGGCCCATTCCAACTGTCATTGGGCTCTTCGACGATGGTGAGTATTTCCAATCCATAAACCTTACGCCATTCCTCGTATTGGTAATCGAACAGCAGCAAGTCGGGATTGCGGGCGCCGTATAGAATGGTGACATCCTTATAGTCCTGACGGTGTTCATTGACCCAGAAAATACTCGATCGCAACGGCACGATACCCAGCCCGCCGGCGATGAGCAAAACATTGGCGCCGTTCATCTCACGCATCGGAAAATTCGTGCCGAAGGGACCGCGAATGCCGACCATGGTGCCTGCTTTCAACCGATGGATCATACTCGTGACTTTGCCGACCTTGCGGATACAGAGCTCGATAAATTCGTTGTTCGAATTCGATCCCGAAATCGAGATCGCCACCTCTCCACACCCAGGCACCTCGACCATCACGAATTGGCCGGGAAGAAAGCTAAAAAGCTCCCGGCTTTTAGGGTCTACGATCTGAATCCGGAACAATGTTTCATCCTTCGTCAGGGGAATGGCTGCAATAATGCGCGCCTTATGCGTTCGCTCAGTTTGCATCAATTTGGATTCGCGATTGAAATCGGGGATCTCCGTCATGAAGGGTTCCCGATTGATATCGTAACGTGGAATCTTAAGGGTCATCGTCGCTCCGTTTCGTTCAAGTCATCGATCACGGCTTTGGGGCTGATGCCCGCCAGACAGGCTACACCGCAGCGGTTGCAGCCCACACACAGGGACTGGTCGAAGGCTTCGACAAAACCACGGAATTGATGGTAATAACGATACTTCAGGCGAATGTACGGTTCAGGCCTGAAATTGTGATCCCCGGCGACCATGGCGAAATCAACCAGGTTGCAGGAGTAGAGGAAGCGCTCTTTACTGGCTTTTGTGAAACCTAAATCAACGTCTTCCTGGATGCCATAACAATAGCAAGTGGGACAAACCATGGCACAGCTGCCACAACTCAAGCACTTCGCCCCCCATTGCTCCCAGACTTCGGATTCAAATTCCAGATCCATCAACTCTGGAACGATGGTGATGTCAAGCTGTGTCTTGAACTTCGATTCGATTTGTTTCTTAACGCTTTTATAGGCATCCTGATCTGCATCGCTGACATCTTCCCCACCGAAGCTATCGACAATTCGATACCCCGTGTCCGATCCAATAGAGACGAAATATTTATCCCCGATATCTGTCAGGAAAAGGTCGAAACCTTTGTAAACAACATCTGCCCCGACCGACCGGCAGAAACAATCCTCCAGGGGTTCGTGATCGAGGCCAATGATGACCGTGTTTCGTCGCCTGGCGAAGTAATAGGGATTTGGAAAGGTGCTCTTGACCATGACCTCATCTAGCTTGCGTAATGCATTAATATCACAAGCCCGCATGCCTACAATAACGCGCGGGTGCACAGTGTACTGGATTTCCTGATACCAATCATCTTCCCCAAAATCATACGTCGCCAAGGTTTCTTTAAACGGAAGGAAGAAATTCTTCGCGGAAGAATATGTGCGGGTGTAGTCCATCTGCAATTCGTCAAAGTCGTTCAACTTCAAGAAACGATAGACTTTATTCCCGTCTTTATCCCGGTCACGCCATTTCGGGCCAAAGACGGCATTATCCTCCATCAAGCCCTCAATCATGCGCCGGAAATTCTCTTTTGTTATCGTCTTATACAGCATCAAGTACTCCAGACGTACACTAGATCAAGCCTAACTCGTAACTATATCCTGTTTGGTATACGGATAAAGAGGTCGTTTGTGATGTTTTTCACAAGACGAATGACATCTTCATCATACCAGACAGGGTGCGGTTATCAAGACTTGGGGTTGGGATCAGTAGAACGATGCTGAAGCGGCCTTGGAAGGAACGACCCACTGGGCTTGCTGCTCACCGGAACAAATAAACTAAACGACTACTACGTCGGTTGATCTCGGTAATCAGATCGGAGATGTGGCATTGCGCATGACGCAGCATATGCACGACACAGCCAAGGTCACTTATCATGCATATCATACACCTCTGCAATGGATTTTTTCGATATAGAATCGTCTACATCAATAGTCCTTGACTTATTGGTACCATCTGCATCTTGAATCCCCCCTTGGTGGAAATGGTAAAATGTTAATGTCTATCGCCTTTTCTTTCCTTTATGCAAAGACGTTTCGCTACGTAACGTTCCTATCGAAACGATGTTTATTGTACGTGGCGGCGGTGATCGTTGGCCGGATGTTGTCATTTATTCCGCCTATCCCCAGATAATCGTCTGAATTCAAGTATAGCCAACGGGCTGATTATCTCAAATACAGACCATCGAACTCGTACAAACCCAACCAGAAAGGGGATCAATCCATGGCAGCGAAAAAGAAGAATGATTTCGAAGTGGGTAACTGGATCGTTCATCCTAATTATGGGGTTGGCAAGATCAGCAAGATCGAGAAAAAGCGTATCAACAAGATAAAAGCCAGGTATTATCGAGTCGAAGCAGATGAAACCATGTATTGGATTCCTGTCGAGAGTATCGAAGAGAGTCGTATCCGTAAAGTGATCAGCCGATCGGGATTTCGGAAAGCGATCCGGCTGTTGACAAAAGCTCCTCAAAAAATGGATCCGAATTACAAACAAAGACAATCACGCATCAAGTGCGTATTATCGGAGGGATTGTTACGCTCCACGATCCGCCTGGTGCGCGATTTGTGGGCAAGAAATCACAAGAAGAGTCTCAACGACTCAGAAAGAACTGTATTACGGAAAATTATAGACAATTTGGCAGCCGAATGGGCAGTGGTCGAAAGCATAACCCCAAAGGAAGCATCCCAGGAGTTGAACAGACTACTAACACAGGGCCAAGCGCGAAGCGCTAATAAGTAGGCGTTGGACTATCACCCTCTCGGAAAGAGTGTGGAGTTGGCCTAAAGAAAACCCAATAGTTCCATGATGGATTTCAGATCGTAGGATTATCCACAGTCCAATTCAATAACAACGAAAACACTCAGCCCGACCATTGGGAAGAAAACCCGGAGAAGTCGACGATGATGGATCAACGGCCCATCTCGTCGATCTTGGTCTTCTCCTTCGCCGAAAGTTCGAAGTCGAAAATATCCAGATTTTGCTGTAGGTGTTCCTGGCCGGAAGCTTTCGGAATCGTGATCACGATATCTTGATCCACCAACCAGCGCAAGGCAACTTGAGCCGCTGATACCCCATGATTCCGCGCGATCTCCAGCAGCACATCGGATCGCAGCGCCCTGCCCTTGGCGAACGGACTATAAGCCGTCACCAGGATCCTTTCACGCTGGCAAAATGCCACCATCTCGTCTTGCGTATGGAGTGGATGATATTTAATCTGATTGGTGAAAATCGGCGTGTCGCAGTACTGCATTGCCCCCTGTAGCTGCTCGACCGTGAAATTGCTCACGCCAACATGCCGGATTTTTCCGGACTCCACCAGGGTATTCATCGCCCGCATCGATTCTTCGATGGGCACTTGGGGAGCTGGAGCGTGGATGAGATAGAGATCAATCGAATCAACGTTCAAGTACTTAATGCTCTGATGACAGGCCGCGATCAAATCGTCATACTTCAGATGATTCGTCCATACCTTGCTTGTCAGAAAAAGCTGCTCCCGATCGATTCCCGATTCCGAGATCGCTGTACCGATTTCAAATTCATTCCGGTAGAACTCGGCCGTATCGATATGCCGATAACCAATCGCCAGGGCGAGCTTCACCTCGCGGATACATTCGCTGCCGCGCAGATCCCAGGTTCCCAACCCGATCTTGGGAATTCGCTCGCCCTGGTTTTCAATATAATCCATAGCAATACTCAATCAAGTTGCTGATGGAAAACCCACCGAAACACCTATGGATACGAATGGTTTCAGAATCCCAAGAGTATCCATGCATTTCACAGATACGGCGATCAAGCAAGAAATCGCTGTACGGTCCTTAACAGGTGATCGGGATCGATCGGTTTACTGATCCAGGCATCGATAGGCAAATGCTTGTCGTCCGGGATCATACGGGCATATTCGCTCTGACCGACACTGGAGATAACGATGACAGGAATCTGGCATAAAGCTTCGTCGCCCGAGATCTGTCTCGCTAAATCGAGGCCCTCGAGCGGTGTCGTCAGCATGATGTCGAGCAGAATGATGTCCGGGCAACTCTCTTTCATCGCTTTGAGAGCTTCCTCAGCGGTTTTCGCCACATCGATTTTGTAATGATCTTCTTCTTCGAAAACACTCTCCAGGGCCAGGACGAAATCCGGGTCGTCCTCGACGGCAAGAATCTTCACTGCTTTTTCTGCCTCGATCGCGACCACTTTCTGAGGTCGAAGGTAGATGAACCAGTAAGCCATACCCACAAACGCGGAACCGCCAATAACGTTCCCGATGGTGACGGGTAGGAGATTCTTCAGGAAGAAGGCCGTCCAGGTCAGGTTGCCAAAATCCGCGGCTGTCTTTCCGATGGCTTCCCAAAACCCAGCACCGGCAGAACCCTTGATAAACAGCCCCATGGGGACGAAGTACATATTGGCTACAGAGTGCTCGAAACCTGCCGCCACGAAGGCTGTGATTGGGAAGATAATGGCCAGGATTTTATCGGTCGTGCTTCGTGCAGAAGAGCAAAGCCAGACCGCCAGGCATACCAGTGCATTACACATCACGCCGAGGGCGATGGCTTGAAGGAAATCCAGAGAGCATTTGCTGTTGGCGATACCCAATGCGTTTGCGCCCAAGGCGCCGTTCGAAAATTCGTACTGCTTCGTCAGCAGCATGATAAACGCCGTTGCGATCGAGCCGATGAAATTTCCTATATATACAACGATCCAATTACGAACCAGCCCGATCAACTTGATCCTCCGGCTTGCATACGCCATGATGACCAGGTTGTTGCCGGTGAAGAGCTCCGCCCCGGCGACGACCACCGCGATGAGGCCCAGACAGAAGACCAGCCCACCTAATAGTTTAATAAGACCAAAACCCATTCCGGAACTTCCAAGTCCTGTGGTGACAACTGTGGCGAAGATCGCACCGGTGCCAATGAAGGCTCCGGCGAGGATGGCGAGCGCCAACATCGTATCCAATCGCAGTTTTGCTTTGGCTACTCCGACCTCCTCCATTCTGCTTGCCATCTTCGCTGGCGGAAAAGCATCGATATGAAGTTCAGCATCCATTACTATGTTCCTCCCGGGTATGTGAGATGATTGAGGCAACCCTCGTATTCGTGTTAATTATTGCACAAGATGACCCAGATATTGTATCTCGTTCGAACGAAGATGTGGTCATTAATTCACTTCTTTTCCACAAAGGAACCACCCAATTGATTGCCGATTTTCCATCGACCCTTTACATCCTGCTTCATACGTACTTCACACAAATTCACATGCTATAATCCTCTTGGACCTAATCAAATCCCAAAAGGTAGAAGAAAAATGAATAAAACTGCATGGGTAACCACAATCGTGACTGTCATCATTCTCGCTTTCAGCGCACTCGTAGCACCGGCGAATGTGTCCGCCCAGGACTTCGATGGCCCCGTTCCACCTGAAATCCAGGGAGAATTGATCTACATCCCCTTCCCCATCGAGATCACGGTGGATGGCGATCTATCGGAGTGGGAGGGCGTACCTTCCAGTTACGTGGACTATGGCCCTACGACTTCATCCGATCCCGCAGAAAACGGCTCGTTCACGTTCGCTGTGGCCGCAGATGCAGAGAATTTCTACATCACCATGCGCATGCCTGATAAGAACATCATCGCCGGGCAGCACGGAACGAATTTCTGGAACGAAGATTCCATGGAGTTCTACATCAACGCCTCCGATGATCTCAACGCTACAGCTTACCGGCCGAATATTTTCCAGGTCAATATCAACGCCGCCGATATCGGGAACACCGATCCGGATGCGCTTAGGACCACCGGGATGAAGAGTTCCGATGCCAATACGCGCGGGTTCGTATTCGAGACAGACGACGGCTGGGGTTTCGAAGCGTCCGTACCGCTGGAAGGTTTGCTGGAACTCGCCCACGGCCTCGAAATCGGATTTCAAACACAGATCAACGGCGCTTCGGAAATGGATCGCAACGTTAAGCTAATTTGGTCGAATGCCGACACCATGGATCAATCCTGGACGTACCCTTATCTTTTCGGACGGGCGATATTCTTCGAGCTCGGCCGGGAAGATATCCCTCAACCCAGCGATATCGAGGCGCAGCCGACGGCAGCGCCAACACCCACACCGGCTCCCATCCCGGCACAGGTGAGTGTCAATCAGACCGGATATTTCCCCAAGGGCGAGAAGATCGCTTCTCTTCCACAGGACTCATCTGACCCCCTGGACTGGAAATTACGCAACAGCAGCGACGAGGTTGTGTTGAGCGGCAAGACGACCGTTCTTGGTAAGGATGTGGCTTCGGGGGATTTCCTTCACGAAATCGATTTTTCAGAGTGCGTCACGCCGGGCAGCGACTATCAAATTCAAGCCGGGGGTCTGGAAAGCGCCCCCTTCGAAATATCCACCGATATTTACAGCCAATTGAAGCACGATGCGCTGGCCTACTTCTATCACAACCGCAGCGGCACTCCCATCGATGCAGAATACGTCGGTGAGGATTGGGCTCGTCCCGCCGGCCATATCACGGACGATAATGTGACATGCTACAAAGGCGACGACCCCGATGGGAACTCATGGCCGGGATGTGATTATTCCCTGGACGTGGCCGGCGGCTGGTATGATGCCGGCGATTTCGGCAAGTATGTGGTCAACGGTGGAATTTCTGCCTGGACCTTGATGAACATCTACGAACGCTTTCCAGAAATCTATGGAGATGCCTCGCTTCAGATCCCCGAGCAGGGCAACAGCGTCTCCGATCTGCTTGACGAGGCGCGTTGGGAAATGGAATTCCTGCTTTCCATGCAGGTCCCACAAGGACAGCCCAAAGCTGGCATGGCGCATCACAAGATGCACGATCGCGCCTGGGAACCCATGCCCATAGTGCCGCCGACTGAAGTGGACAACGACAACGAGCATGAGATGGGTGGTGCCGGCCGCTATCTCTACCCGCCTTCTACGGCAGCCACGCTCAATCTGGCAGCCACCGGGGCGCAGTGTGCCCGAATCTGGGAAGAGATCGATCCGGAATTTACGGCGACCTGCCTGGCCGCAGCCGAGACTGCCTGGGAAGCTGCACTCGCCAATCCTGGCATCTATGCCGGCAACACCCCCGGCGACGGCGGTGGCAATTATGATGATGGCAACGTCGCAGACGAGTTCTACTGGGCAGCCGCCGAGCTTTTCGTCACGACCGGCGACCAGGAATACCTGGACTATCTACTTGAGTCGGATCGTTTCGGTGAAGTGGATCAGTTCGATTGGGGCAGTACGGCTTCCCTGGGCACGATTTCCCTGCTCTTGACGGAGAACGATCTGCCCGAAGACAAGGCAGCTCAGCTGGAAGAAAATCTCCTCGCCTTCGCAGACGAGATGCTTGCCATTCAGGAGCGTGATGGCTATTCCGTACTCATCGACGGTGATTACATCTGGGGCTCCAACGGTTTGATCCTCAACAACACGATCCTGATGGCCCTGGCGCATGATCTCAGTGGTGAGGGCAAATACCTGGATGCTGTGCGTTTGAGCATGGATTACATCATGGGGCACAATCCGCTGAACAAGAGTTACGTCTCCGGTTATGGGACGTATCCGATGGAGCACCCACATCACCGCTTCTGGGCCAACGATCCCGCAAACGGGTATCCGCCGCCGCCACCAGGCGTAGTCGCCGGCGGTGCGAACGCCACGGCAGATGATCCCGCCGCGTTAATCGCCAATCTCTCTGCGTACGCGCCGTCCAAACGCTACGTGGATGAAATTGGTTCCTATTCGACCAACGAGGTGACGATCAATTGGAACGCACCATTGGCTTGGGCAGCGACTTTCCTCGATCAGAAAAGTGACCTGGATGGAGGAGTATCGGGACCTGCTCAACCGAGAGATGCGGATTCTGAGGGAACGCAATATTGGATCCTGCTGATCGTCGCTGCGATCGTCGTAATCGGGGTGATTGTTTGGGCAACCCGCTTCCGACGGAAGACAGAATAGAAATCCCGTTGAGACACGCTTCACGATGCTGTCTTATCGTAGTTTGCATGAATTCGAATTCAACGGATTCAATTTATCGGGATAATGTATCGACGCATAGGTATCTTGAAGGACCTATGCGTCGATCGCATCCCCCTCAAGAACGGATCGAATGGGATGGTCCAGAACCGCTTTTGTTTTGCCCTTGATATCATTCAGGAAATGCAAACCAAACCTGCACGCGTCATTACACCCTGGCTGAATTTCCTGGCGATGAATGATAAAAATCACGGTAAGTCGAATAAAAATTTCGAGTTTTTAATATAATTCTTAGGAAAATATCGTATAAATAGTCTAAGCTTACGCATAAAAAAGGAGATCGAAATGGCCAAATCAATAACGGATCAACTGAACGAACTCGTGGCAGATTTCACAGTTTTCTACCAAAAGCTGCGCCACTACCATTGGAATGTGAAAGGTGAGAATTTCTTCAAGCTTCACGAGAAGTTTGAAGAAATCTACACGGAAGTCGGCGACGTGATTGACGAGTTGGCTGAGCGGATCGTGGGCTTGGATGTCATTCCTCTACATACATTAGGTCACATGCTCGAGGCAACGTCACTCAAGGAAGACGCTGAAATTCCCGCACCCGACACCATGGTGACCCGTACGGTCAAGGATATTGACACCTTGAGTGGGAAACTACGCACTGCAATCGAAGCCTCCGAAGCCGCGGACGATCGCACCACAGCCAATCTACTCGACGGGATCCACGATGGCCTTGAAGCGCATCTATGGATGTTGAAGGCTTGGCAGGCGAAATAGCGTTGAGATCAGTCAATTGAAAATTACGAAGACATAAGTTATGGATAACAAAGAGATGCCTGATTTGGCATCTCTTTGCTGATTAATGATCCTCTAAATGAGAAAACACCCTTCCAGGGCTGAGGTTGCTGACACCCCAAAGAATTTCTCACGCCGTTCTTTTATAAAGCATTCTACTGACATCACCCAATTTATGTAACCTTTCCACATAATTTGGAGGTGAACCATAATGTATGATACAATCAGTTCAATCGATCACATGGTTCCCCTCGTCCCTCTTTCAAGAGGAGTCATCTCACCAGAAAATTTCCGGCTCGATTTGCGGCAGAATGAATTTTCTGGTTTTTTTATTGTTATTCTTCCTCAACTGTAAAGGTTCATAAAGATCCATGGGCTTGTTCTGGTTTCCTTTCTTTGATCGTCTATTCCGTGTTTAACGGCACTTGATGCAGGAGGAAAGGATGAAGAAACAAATTAGCAGTGTGCAGAGTGTTTATAAATTTTCCATAGGAATACTCATCGGAATCATCCTGGCGGGCTGCAATATAAATACAGCTCTGAAAGGTGTCCCTCCCGAAGATGAGGATTCTGCCCCTGCGGAGGATGGAGAGGAGTCCCTGTACATTCCTCCGAAGCCTGATTTGCCCGACTCACTGGCCGATGAGGAGGACTATATAGGGGAGACCGGTAGTCCAAGGGGTGCCTGTCCGGCGGCGGGAGAGGATTTCTTCCTGATCTATGACCATCATTTTGCAGTAGGCGCGCCGGAGGAGGCGCTCACGTACGCTGCCTATGGTGCAGAACCGATCACTTTTGACAGAGATGGGAACGTAATGGGAGACTTTCTGACGAATATACTCGGTTATGTGGAAGTATCTATTGACTCACCAGGGGGAAGTTGCTACGGAGGTGCTGATGCTGAAATTGTTACCATGATTGAAGGCCATTGTAGTAACGGTACGCTGGAGATGTCGATTGTGGAAGACTGGCAGTTCGAGATGGTCAATCTTATATGTGATGAAGATGTGGTTCAATTTCCATTCCCCGGTTCGGGAACTTTTCAGCATACTAATCTCATTTTTACCATCATGGAAAAGGGCGGTAGCTTTGTTGTGAAGTACCCATTTTTTGGAGGAGAGGGTGCAAAGACCTGGACTCTGACCGATACCGTACCATTGGCGCCGATCGTACCGCCGGATGAATTAGAACCACCTTCGCTTCAGGGTACTGGGGAGGACTGAGAGCGGAGAGTTTCAGATCATATATCCCTACGTAGGTCGGCCGGGATCGTCAAACAGCCTTTTTAGGAGATCTTCAAGGTCATTGGATTCCTCCAAGATAAATGTCATATTTCGAAGACTATTAGTATTACACAGATGATGATTACTTATCACCCCCGCTTGCACCGAAAGATCATCATTCGATTAACATGAGGTTGATGATTAACGAAAAAGACACCTCGTCAGGTGCCTTTTTCAGATTCAGGTAGCGGGGCTTGGATTCGAACCAAGGACCTTCAGGTTATGAGCCTGACGAGCTGCCACTGCTCCACCCCGCAGCGTTTGGAAACATTCCTCAGTGCGTTGGGGATTATAACAGCCCGATTCGCGAGCGTCAAGCAATCAGCCCCCGAAGAGCAACGCCCACCACACTTCCCAGTTGCTCGGTGGTTCAAAAGACGGCATCGGTGTAGCTTCCGCCGCACTTTCCTGACCCGCCGGTGCAACAGGCACAACGAGTACTTCCCCGGGCAGTGCCATCCCGCCTTGTTCGTGCGCCCATTCCTGTATGCTGGCCTCGCTGGTCGCGCCGGCAACCTGGGTCGCCAGAACCGCATTTTCCGTCTTCATCACCACAACCTCGGTTTGCAATGCATACGCATCGCGCTCGAGGCGGCGCGTCTCTGCCATCCGGCTGTTCAGATCCCCCAATATCAGGATGGCAGCCGCCAGGATGATTAAAACCCAGATAATCGGTGGGCGCGACTTTTCAGGCTCGATCTCACGCATCTCAATTGTCATCTTACTCGAGTGATAATTGTCTCGCAAGTCTGGATTAAACAAAGCAGCCCCAATTGGGGCTGGAGGTGCCGAAGGCGGGAGTCGAACCCGCATGAGCATAAAGCTCACTACGCCCTGAACGTAGCGCGTCTGCCAGTTCCGCCACTTCGGCGTGCGCCGCTATTCTACCCGATGTCAACGGATTGTCAACGAGGGCAGGCTATATGCTCTCAAGTTGCCAATTCTTTCTCAACGTCTTCGAGCTTGAGGCTCAACACTCGACTGACGGAATCGGCGCCCATGCTGACCCCATAGATCACCTCAGCCGACTGCGCCGTCAGGCGATTATGCGTGATTACCACGAACTGCGTATCATCACTGAGTTCGCGAAGCATATCGTTGAAGCGCATCACATTCGACTCGTCCAGCATCGCATCCACTTCATCCAGCACACAAAACGGCGTCGGGGAGACTTTTAGCAACGAGAAGATCAACGATGTGGCGACAAGACTGCGTTCACCGCCGGAAAGTACTGCCAATCCCTGTTCGCGCCGTCCGGGCAAGCGCGCCTCGATGTCAATACCCGTTTGCGTGAGGTCCTGTGGATCGGTGAGAACCAGGCGTGCACTGCCACCGCCAAATAGGCGCTTATAGGTTTCCTTGAACGCCGTGCTTACAGCTTCGAAGGTCTTTCGGAATTCTCGCTCCATCAACACATTCAATTCCGCAATGACCTCATGGATGCGTTCTTCCGCCTGGTTCAAGTCTTTCAACTGCGAAGTCATAAATTCCATCCGCTCGTCGACTTCAACGAATTCACGCTGCGCTTCGGGATTTACGGATCCCATGCGCCGGATTTGGGCGCGTAGGTGATTGACCTGGGATTCCAGATCCTCAGGCAACTCATCAACCCGCTGCAAACGTTCGACCAAACCTTCCAATGGCAATGGTTCCTGACCGATTTCGCCAGGTCCATATTCAAATGCCACCAATCCGAAATCGTCCTCTACTCGCCGTCGCAAACTCGCCAACTCCTCCTGACGACGAGCAAGATCGATTTGCACCTGTGAGTTGGTTCTCTCTGCTGCTTGAAGCGCGCTTCGTAAGCGATTCCCCTCTGCCTCCATCTCGTTGCGCTTCTGCTCGGCATCCTGCAGGGATTGCTCCATGGGAGCGATCTTTTCGCGAAGTTCAGTCAGCCGCCCATCGAGATCGTCCATGCCGCGTTCGATCTCGGCTGCTTCCTGCTGCGCCGCGTTGCGTTCGCTCTCATTGTTTGCCAGTCGGTTTTTCCATTCCTGGTATTGTTCGTCTATATCTGCAAGCCGCTTATCATGCTCCGCACGCCGGCTTTGCACTTCCGACAGACTGCTGCGGGCAAGTTCGAGACGTGCTTGCGCCTTTGCCATTCCTACGTTTGGATCCGCACTCTCGGCCGCCCCGACGGCGCTATTGAGTGCTTGTTCGAGTTCTGCACGCCGCGTATCGAAAGATTCCTCTTGCGTCTCGAGTGTCTGCTTCTCATCCTTTACCGTTGCTAGTGTGCGTTCCAGCGAGACGATTTGATCCTGCAAATGGGAGCGTCTCTCCTCGGCGTCCTTTAAATACATCTGGGCCTGTTCGCAGGCGAGTCTCGCCTGGAGCAGATCGTTTCGGACCTGTTCGACTTCCGTTTGCGCCCGTTCAATATCTTGCTGGGCGGCAACCTGTTCTTCGACAAGCTGCTTCTCCCGGGAGCGGGCCTCCTCCAGGTCTTTACACAAATCGACGTACTGCGATTCCAAGCGCTTCATCGCTTCAGGATCATCATCATCCGCATCGCCTGCCAAAATCACCGCACCATTTCGGAAGAAGAGATCGCCTTGCAAGGTGACCACACGTGCCTGGGATGGCAAATCCGGGAGGATGCGCTTCGCCGCATCGACATTAGCAACGACGATGGTTTGCCCGAGCAAGAGATCGATCGCAGGCCGAACTCTTTCATCCACGTTCACAAGCGAGGCGGCATTCCCCTCGCAACCCGGACGCGAGGGTACTTCCAACATCTTCAATGAAGACTGCGAACGTAGCGGTAAAAAGGCCGCTCCGCTTCCTTTTCCTTCCTTGCTTAGCCAGTCCAATGTCTTGAGTAGATCATCAACTGTTTTAAACGTAAATGACTGGCGAAATTCACCCAAGGCGGCTCGGATCGCGCGCTGGTATTTGGCAGCGACATGGAGATGCTGTGTAAATTCACCGATAAAACCCGGGGAGGCGCCTTCCCGTTCTCCGCGTTGAAGCAGATCCACCAATTCGTTACGTGCATCCTGTGCCGTGCGCTTTACTTCCTGAAGCGCTTCCAGCCTCGCCTGCTGCGTCTCGAGATTTGAGATACGCTGGCGCATTCGATCATGTGCGTTTTCGACCTCGGCCAACTTCCGCTGTACATCGGCATTGACCGTCGACGCCTTCTGGCGATTCTCTTCGACGTCTTGATGTTCCTGGGAAGCAGCTTCGGTTTGCTTTATGATTTCCTCAACCTTTTGTTCCTGCGAGTGCCGGCTGGCATCCAACTCTTCTCGCTGGGTTGACAATTTAGCCAACTGCTCATCGATTTGCTCACAGCGTGTACGCCATGCCGCCTGGTCCGCGGCCAAACGCTCCAATTCTTTCCGCGCTGTTTCCGCACGTCCGAGTTGCGCGTGCAGTGAAACGCTTTCAACGGCACCGGCCTCCAAGGTTTGAAGATCTCCCAACGCTGTTTCAAGCGATTTCTGCCTGATCTTTTCTTCCTCCGCAGCACTCGTAATGCTTTCCTGCAAGCGATCACGGGTCTGCCCGATGGTGGCAATTTCGGCTCGAATGAGGCCATCCTGCTCCGCCAGCCAACGCAGCCGTTCTTGCGTGACGGCCAGATTTCGTCCCATCACCTCGCGCTCGCTGTACATTTCCGATACTTTCTGTGTCCATACTCGGATCTGGGAACGATAGGTGTCAATCTGATTGCGCGATGTGCCCAGTTCCCGCTCGATGTTTTCTTGCTGGTTACGGAGTTTGTCTCGATCGTGCGCTTTCTCTTCCGCCTCCACTGTGACTTCCGTTACCCAATCCAACAGGTGATACCAGTGATAGCCGTACCAAATCCGCAGCGCTGAGTTGAGATCGTGTTTGACTTGTCCGTACTCTTCGGCGCGCTTGGCCTGCCGTTTCAGGCTTCGCAAACGCGGCTGCAGCTCGGTCAAAATGTCCTCTACTCGTTCGAGATTCCTGCGGGTTCTATCCAGACGACGAAGAGCTTCCTCTCGTCGACCCCGATACAGGCCAATCCCCGCTGCTTCCTCAAAAAGTCGTCGGCGTTCTTCGGCGCGTAAAGAGAGTGCCGCGTCGACCAGGCCCTGGCCGATAATCGTATACGCTCGCTGTCCGAGGCCGCTGCTTGCCAATAATTCCGTAACGTCTCGCAGGCGAACACGCTGGCCGTTAATGAGATACTCGTTTTGACCGTCGCGATAAGCGCGGCGGGTGATGTTCACCTCTGAGAAATCGATGGGAAGCCACCCATCGCTGTTATCGAAACCAATCGTCGCTGCAGCCATGCTGGCGCGTGGCTTGCTTTCTGAGCCGGAAAAAATCATGTCTTCCGTCTTTTTTCCACGCAGCAAGGAATAGGATTGTTCCCCCAAAACCCAGCGAATGGCATCGGCGATGTTGGACTTGCCCGAGCCATTTGGACCAACCACCACAGTGATGGTCGGTGCAAGCGCAATCTCCGTCTTTAAAGCAAATGTCTTATAGCCTTGCATGTCTAACGAACGCAGCCGGGCCGTTCCACCATTAACTGAAGTCAAAAATACCTGCCTTATTCCCAGTAATCTGTATGTCCGATTTGATCGATCGCATTTGCTGCCGCCGCCTGAGCAGCTTCCTGCTTACTGCGGCCACTTCCGCGACCAAGCACTCCGTTACCGACATTCACCTCTACAACGAATTCACGTGAGTGATCGGGCCCACTCGAACCGACAGTTGAATAACGTGGTGTTTCCCCCAGTTCAGCCTGCGCCCAGATTTGCAGCAGGCTGCGCGCATCGAACAAGGTTTGATCTTCCAATACCGCTTCAGAAGAAGCTATAAGCCGTTCCTCCATGAACTCGATAACGGCAGGGAAACCGGAATCAAGGTAAATCGCCCCGATTAAGGCCTCAAACGCTGCGCAAAGCAACGCAGGACGTTCTCGTCCTCCGGTCGTTTCTTCGCCTCGTCCCAACAAGAGCGCCTCGCCCAAGTGAATTTCGTAGGCGAAATTTGCAAGCTGCTCGGTTCGTACCAACGCCGAACGCAAACGTGTGAGTTGGCCCTCATTCATTTCTGGGAAATGGCGATAGAGCCAGGCAGCGGTGAGGAAATCAAGCGCAGCATCACCCAAAAATTCCAGGCGTTCGTTGTCCTCGAGCGTTTCCGGATGTTCGTTAACAAAGGAACGATGAGTCAGCGCGCGCCGCAGCAAATATGAATCGATAAACGTAAGCCCAGCCTGCTGGGCAAACTCATTGGGTTGCACAAATTTCTCCACGAACTTGGGGAACGCCGGGAACTCAAGGCTACTTGAGTTATCGGCGTACCACTCGTTCAATTTTTATTTAGTCTATCCTTAACAATTCTAACCTGAGAAAGCCCGGAATGCCAAGACCGCATTATGTCCACCAAAGCCGAAAGCGTTAGTTAGCGCTACATTGACTTCCGCCTTCCGCGCCACATTAGGGACATAATCCAAATCACATTCCGGATCGGGTTGTGAAAAATTGATCGTCGGCGGGATGATATTATCCCGAATCGCCAGAAGACAGAAAATGGCTTCCAGTGCACCTGTTGCGCCCATCATGTGCCCGGTCATGGATTTCGTTGAGGATATGGCGACTTGTTTTGCATATTCCCCCAGGGCTGCTTTTATTGCCCTTGTCTCGGCGATATCATTCAATACAGTCCCCGTGCCGTGGGCATTAATGTAGTCAATAGCTTCCGGCTTGAGATTTGCATCCCTTAACGCTCTTCGAATCGCTTCACATCCGCCTGCGCCGTTCTCGTCGGGAGCAGTGATATGAAACGCATCTACCGTAGAGCCATATCCCACCAGTTCACCAAGAATATCTGCGCCTCGCTCCTGGGCATGTTCCAGACTTTCCAAAACCAAAACCGCGGCACCCTCCGCCATCACAAAACCATCACGGTCTTCATCGAACGGTTTCGGTGTTGGATATGGTGGTTCCTGATCATGCGACAATGCGCCCATGCGGTCGAAACAACTGATCCCGATTTCTGAAATCGCCGCATCTGAACCCCCGGCAATGCAAGCATCGATATAACCGGCCCGAATCATCATTGCCGCCTGTCCAATCCCATCCTCAGCCGAAGCACAAGCCGAGGCCACAGACAAACAAGGTCCCTGGGCACCAATCTGAATGGCAATTAAACAAGAAGCACCATTGGTCATAAACATCGGAATAAGAAATGGGTTTACCCGCCTGGGACCTTGTTTATCCATTACCAAGATACCCTGCTGCATGGACTTCAATCCCCCCACCCCTGAAGAAACGACCACACCTATTCGTGTTGCGTCTTTCTTATCAATGTCAAGCTGTGCATGATCGATCGCCTGCTTTGCCGCAGCAATGGCGTACTGCTCGAAAAGGTCCATCCGCCTCGCTTCTTTTATAGACAGGTAAACTTGGGGGTCGAAATGCTGGATTTCACCGGCAATATGGACGTTAAACATTGACGTATCGAAGCGTGTGATCAATCCAATGCCCGATTTCCCTTCGATGATATTAACCCAGGTCTCAGGGACGCTTAATCCCATCGGATTGACACTTCCCATGCCTGTAACAACTACGCGCTGCCCGTATTTCATATTCCCCTCCCCATCTAAAGAGGTTGCTAAACCCAAGAAATTGGCGAAAAAGATGTGTGATCGAAACCCACCCGGTTTAGGACAACAGCCTTGATAAAGCCCCCAAATGGATGCAAACACGAAATCAGCACATCGATATTTGGCTACGCTAGATTCAACCCGATTCCAGGCAACACGTTGCGTCTTTTGGCAATCATCTTCACACCGCGATCACATCCGCACTTCGGCATTCGACAATGCTTCAAAGCTACATCTTCATTATGGATTGTAACTTTGGGGTGAAACGTCGAACTCGATTTCTAATCCCCTTTTTGGTCGAGACCGCCCACTTTGGAAATGATCGATTGTGTCAGGCGATCGACTCCGAAACGTGCTGCGTGGTAGATATCGGCATCCCCATGATCCGACGAACAGGCGATTAACACGTTTGATGTGCCAGCTTTCATGCGCCCAATACACCTTATAATGGCGATTCCTCGCACCGCTGGCCATTGGTTTCGAATTTCTCTAGCGATCTGATGCATATCCCTTCTTGACATCGGATTTTGTGATTCGTCATCCCCATATTCATCTTTTTTATCTCTTTGCTGCGTTGGACGATCATCTACGACAGCCGTTAAAACACATACCGCTTCGCGGGATGAGGCGCCCATCTCTGCCAGGATTTGATTCAAATCCAGTTCTTTTTTCGTGATCCGAATCAGAGTCTCGTCCTTGGGCGTCGCACCACCGCTTACCGGCGGGAACAAGGCCACTTCATCTCCGTCATGTAAGATATCTCCAGGAGAAGCGTATTCCCGATTGATGGATACCAGTGTGGAAGGTAACGCCGGCGCTAAATCTGCATGGCGCTCCTGCAGTAAGGCGAGCAGATCGGAGACACGTGAATTCTCCGCAAGTTTTAATCGCTCTTCGCGAATACCCACTCGTTGACGCAGTGTAGCAAAGTAAAGCACAGTCAGTTGGATCACTATCGAACTCCAAATCCACGCTACCATCAAGACATGCCGCAGGCGGCCTGGAACCATCCATCTTGATGAACCTGAATCATACTACTCAGCCTTTGATATAAGCAAAAAGCCCGGCCTGAGTCCACCAGACAACCATAGATGCATCAGCGAAAATTGTCATTTTTTATCTACGTATCCTAAATTATCGTCGCCTTGACACCCACATACGGCTTGCTATAATGATACCGCCTGCCCGATGGGCAGGCGGTATTATGTGGTTTTACAGGAGACAAGAATATGCCACCACTTCCGAAGAGGAAAATATCGAAGGGTCGGCGAAATCGCCGGCGTGCACACGATTCCCTGCAGGCACGCCATCTTTTAGTTTGCACCAACTGCGGTGAAAAGCACCTACCTCATCACGTTTGCCCAAATTGCGGCCACTACGCTGGACGCGAAGTGATTGAAATCGATCGAGGCTAACACCCAACTAAGGCCGTGTGTCCAAGCTCGGCCTTTTGATTCCCATGACGCTGAATCCCAAGCAAACCGCATTCGTTTTCCCCGGCCAAGGCTCGCAAGCTGTTGGAATGGGAAGTCTGCTTGCCAAAGAAGACCCTATTGCCGCGGAAGTTTTCGCAGCCGCGGATGAACTTCTCGGTTATCCACTCTCCCAACTATGTTGGGAAGGACCAAAGGAAACACTTAACGACACACTGCACGCACAACCTGCGCTGCTCACCGACTCCATTGCGGCATTGAGGGTTTTCGAATCCCGTTATCCGCAATTCACACCGGCCATTGCCGCCGGACACTCATTGGGTGAATTCACCGCACTGGTCAAGGCCGGTGCGCTCAGTTTTCCAGAGGCCTTGAAACTCGTTCAAGAACGAGCGCGCTGCATGCAACAAGCCGCGGAGGACAATCCCGGCGGAATGGTCGCCGTCCTGGGCCTCAGCAGCGACGATGTTGCCCAGATTTGTGAGCGCGCATCCGAAATGAGCGGCACCGGGGCCTGGATCGCAAACGATAACTGTCCCGGGCAGATTGTCATCGCCGGAGTCGAAGACGCACTCACCCTGGCGAGTGATTTGTTCCTGGAAAAAGGCGCCAAGAAAGTCGTCCGGCTTGCAGTCAGCATCGCTGGTCACTCCCCATTAATGCAGCAAGCAGCCAAGGCTTTCGAAGAGGTGCTGCAATCGACAACCATTCAAAACCCGCAGATCACCATCATCGGCAACGTCAGCGCACAACCAC
This sequence comes from Anaerolineales bacterium, assembly GCA_034430895.1. Classification (GTDB taxonomy): domain Bacteria; phylum Chloroflexota; class Anaerolineae; order Anaerolineales; family E44-bin32; genus WVZH01. The sequence continues at coordinate 49,691 of DAOUDW010000051.1, forward strand.
TTGGCTCAGTGGATCAAATCCGAAAAGAATTACACGATCAGCTCATCTCGCCGGTCCGCTGGACGGAATCGGTACAGACGATCCTGGGCAGCGGTGTCGACACGTTCATCGAAATGGGTTCGAAAAGCGTTCTTACGGGCCTTTTACGTAGAATCGATCGTGAAGCGACGGGGCTGAACCTCAATAATCCCGAAAGCTTCGCCACACTGGCAGAAATCCTATGATGGTCCCACATCGCGCGAAAGAGATCGCAGCGGATGCGATCCTCAGGGGACAGCAACAAGAATCGGGTATAATCTCGCCGTACTTCCGTGATCCGTATGTGATTTGTTCAAGATGGTCAGGCTCTTATGCGTAAAGCATTTTATACCATTGTCGTGACATTAGCGGTTTACTACGTCTTTACTCACCAGATGGAACTCCGCCAGGTTCTGGATGTTTTTGCACAAGCGGACTGGCGCTGGATGCTTGCTGCAATTGGTGGACACGTTCTCTGGCTCGTCGTGATAGGCGCTGCATTTCAAGCAACATACAGACTGGTCGGAATACGCGAGAAATTAACCCGCCTCGTTCCGCTTACTACGGCGGCAAATCTCATCAACGTCATCGCACCCAGTTACGGTGCAGGCGCGATGGCCGTATTGATCGCCGACGGTCGACAACGCAAGAAACCAGCAGCGAAGGTATCGACTGCCGCAATTCTTTACCTGGTCTACGATTATTTGGGTTTCATGATCGTCCTGCCATTCGGATTGGCCATCTTATACAAGAATGGCGTTCTGGACACCGTTCTCATCGCTGCGACGATTTTCTCGGCGACAATCGGGATCACCCTCATCGTATTTACGATTATCGGTATCAAATCCAACCAGAAATTGGGAAACACCATCGTTTGGCTGATCAAGACACTAAACAAGCTCCTGCGGCCGATCTTGCAGCGAGAATTGATCGAGTCGGATGAAGCCGAAACCTTCGCCAACGATGTCGCCGAAGGTTTACAACACATTCGGCATTCTCCCGGCAACCTTCTGGCGCCGGCGCTTCTCGCGCTGACCAGAAAAGCGACGATGATGCTGATCCTGTGGATCTGTTCGATCGCTTTCAAAAACCCCTTTAATTTCGAGACTCTGCTGGCTGGTTTTACGACAAGCTATCTCTTCACAATCGCATCGATCACGCCGTCCGGAGTGGGATTCGTAGAGGGTGCCATGACGGTGTACATTTCTGAAATGAACGTTCCCCTGGCGACAGCCGCCGTAATCTCACTTGCCTACCGCGGGATCACGCTCTGGCTGACGCTGGCATATGGCTTGATCGCCATCCGCTGGGTGGGATATAAGCCGAGCAAGAAGAATGCCCGGGCTGCCAAGTCCCAGGTTGCCAGCGAGCAAGACAAAGACACCTTTCGATCCGCCCAGGCAAAAGCATCTCCTACCAATCCCACAAGCACCTTTAAATCGGTGGACGACGGCGCCGAAGGCGCACCCAGTTCCTGATTCCCACCCACAAGATCCAAATCCTTCCTGACGGATATTCAAGCAGACACACTTCGATTTGACCAGCCCACATCACAACGACTACCGCAAAAGGAAAAGCAATACTACAATCAGCTTCGGCACAAAATATGCAACTGAGAAGACATGTTCGAAATATCGATTCGTGAAACATAAGGTATTTATACCGACGGGAACGCAAGCGCCAGGAGCAGCGTCTACAGATTAATGAACAATCAATCCCGCAATCCACGTATACGATCGAAACGGAATCTACTGCTGCCCATCATCTTGTTGGTCGTATTTATTTTAGCTGCTTGCAACTTCACCAGTGAATTGTTCTCGAGTACCGTTTCATATCCCGGCATTCTCGTGACGGCGGATCCACTCGCAACAGCCACCGCCACCCCTTTTGCACCAATCCAGCCGACACAGATCTCAACACTCAACCCAACACAAATACCAACGCCGCTTCCCTCACCGACGTATCCTTATGCCTGGGGACCTTTCAACGCGCCAGCCGAACCATCCGCGATCGAGATTCCGCCTCCTGTGGCTTCCATCCCACAGTCAGAAAATGCGGTCAACATCATATTGCTCGGTTCCGATCAACGTCCCAAGGACGGTGGTTTCCGCACGGACACGATGGTGATCCTGATATTGGATCCGGACAACAAGATGGCGACCATGTTTTCGCTGCCGCGTGATCTCTACGTCTACATTCCCGGATGGCGTGTGGATCGTATCAATACCGCAGACGTACGTGGTGGCGCCGAGTGGGTGTTCGACGCCATTGAATACAATTTCGGCATCCAACTCGATTACTGGGCGCGTGTGAATTTCAACGGCTTCATCACGGCCATCGATACACTAGGTGGGATTCAAGTACAGGTAAGCGATTACGTATACGACCGCTGCGGTGACTTCAATTACGAATACTATCCCGGCAGCTATCAGATGGATGGCTTCACCGCCCTGTGTTACGTGCGTATGCGTAAGAGAACCAGCGACTTCGATCGTCTGCGGCGACAGCAGGAAGTGGTCCAGGCGATATTCGACCGCGCGCTAAGCCTGGACGGATTATCGCGGGTGCCTGATCTCTACAATCAATTCAACTACCTCGTTCAGACCAATTTAACCCTCGATGACATCCTACCCCTTGTGCCACTAGGAACATCCCTGGCATCCGACACCTCAAAAATCCACCGCTTCACGATCGGTCCCGACTTGGTGACACCTTTCCGCGTTCCGTACAGCGGCGCAGCAGTGCTGATTCCAGATCGAGAGGCGATTCAAGCCGCGCTCCTGGATGCGATAACGCCGTAAATCGACTCGTCAGGCCCCGAAATTCATATCCTGTTCTCCCAGTTCCCGGTAAACCAAGCGTTCTCTTGCGTCTCCACGCTACCATGCTAGAATGAGTCGAGACTTTCGATGCGCAAACTTACCAGTGATCTGTCATTTGTATTAGGGCTTCTCACTCGGCTTCACCCCCGATCCGGTTTCGGGAAAATAATCGTGTGGATTCCGAAATTGCTCGGCAGTGCCTTATCCCCCATCCTGGCTGTAGCGGGCATGTTCGGCTTTCTGACAAGCGTCGTTCAACGAAAACCCAGGACCGCGCTGAGCGGTTTAATCGGCGCATTGCTCAATGCCACCCACATTCTAAAGGTCACACAAGAATCTTCCAGCCTCGCCCTCGCCTTCGGCGCCGATTACGAAACTCGTATCTCGCCAGACATCCTCCCTCACCTGAAAACATCGCGCTGGTCACTCTCAACCCATCCTGGCTCAGAACCGCACTGGAAGCAGGACCTGGTCATCGCCAGCCACCCACCGACCGGCGAACCGTTACTGGCCGATCTCTGGCTTCCGCCGGAAGAAATCACAGCCACTGGAACGGGGATCATATATCTGCACGGCAGCGCCTGGCATTACGGCGACAAAGACATCGGCACGCGTCCGCTCTTCCGCCATCTCGTCGGACAGGGCCATGCCATTCTCGACCTGGCTTACACCCTCGCGCCCAAGGCGCGTCTCAAGGGCATGCTTGCGGATGTTGACTGCGCCATTCAATGGATGAAGTCAAACGGTACGAAGCACGGCATCCGACCCGATCGAGTCGTTCTCATGGGCGGATCGGCCGGGGGACACCTGGCGCTGCTGGCAGCCTATTCGCAAGCGAAAGGTTCGGCGCAGGCTTCATCCGTGTGTGGTGTCGTTTCCTATTACGGCCTTACCGATCTGATCTCGCTGAATCGCTACCTCGAAAGCCTCTACAAATCGGACCTCAATCGTTCAATCGACCGGTTGTTTATGCATTATTACGAAAACTTCACAAACGGCTTGATCGTTCATCCCAAAGACTTACTTCCCAACCTGCTGGGTGGAACCTACGACAAGATCCCGGATCAATATCGCGCCGCCTCCCCGCTTCATCACATCGGGCCACATTGCCCGCCCACCCTGCAGATCTTTGGCGCCCATGACATCGCTGGCGTGCAGCAAGGTATCTTACGCGTACATCAAGCCCTTGTCGCTGCGAATGTCCCTTCGGTGTACATCGAGATCCCAGATTGCGATCACGGCTTCGATCTCGTCCTTCCGCAGATTTCACCGACAGCACAGACGGCGACCTACTACACCGAACGCTTCCTGGCCATTCTGTCCTCCGGCGCGGATTGACGCGCATCGAAGAATAGCCCCAAAGAAGCTTCTCTGTTCCCCTGTGCGCGTTTGACTTTTTTGCCAAGCGAGTCTAGTATACCCGTCCGTTGACTATGCGAAGAACACTCGGAGGCATGCTTGTCCGAATTGCCTGAGACTCTACCTCTCTTCTCCTCAGAACCAAGCGAATCGGAAGAGGAAACGCATTTTGGTTTACGCTCGGACGTCAGTTTGAGTGCCGCCATCAAAGCCTGGGGGGAAGCATTGGAGGCAGCCGGCCGCTCGATCCATACGGTGAAAGCTTTCACCGCTGATCTGCGCTTGGCAACCAAATTCATCGGTGCTGGCACGGCAATCGATGCCATCGGCACGCATGACCTGCTCAACTTCCTGGACTGGATGCTCAACAAGCGAGGCGTTCCATGCAGTCCGAAAACCTACGCCCGCCGAATAACTTCGGTCAAATCCTTCTTCCGCTGGCTGGAGGAAACGGGCGTGATCAGCGAAGACCCCGCCGCGCCCGTACCGCAGCAATCCGTGCTCAGCCCTTTGCCCACCGTGCTCACACCCGATGAATTGACAACCGTTCTCGACGCAGCCACCGCGATACGGCACGGCGAAAAACCGGATGTGCGGCCTTATACCCTCGTGGGACTGCTCCTCGAAACGGGGATCAAGAAAAGTGAATGCCTCAATATCCACCTCAACCACGTCGATGCCAAAGCCGTGGACGGACCGATCCTCTTCGTACGTTACGGGGACGTACGCAAACGCTACAAAGAACGCAAGCTCACCCTCTCCGAGGAATGGATCAGCGTCTATCAGGAATACCTGGCGAAGTACGCGCCCAAGGAAAAGCTGTTCCCCTGGTCGCCGCGGCGCCTGGAATACCTGCTCGAAGACATCGGCGAGGTGGCCGACCTGGACAAACACCTCTCCTTCGACATGTGCCGCTGGACCGCCGCGCTGCGTGATTACCAATCCGGCATGGAGAAAGATCGCATTCGCCAGAAATTGGGGGTCTCCAAAATCCAGTTCCGTGAGTTGGGCAATAAGCTGCACCGCCTGGCGGAGTCCGAGGGATGGGCTGCGGAGGGGTGATGGGATCAGATAAAAGACCAAGGTATTAGGTTACTGAGATGCATGACACCAATCCATACCCCAG
>DAOUDW010000052.1:0-3188 GCA_034430895.1 Anaerolineales bacterium
AGTTCCGTTTATCAACTATAGCGTTGTAATGCCCACATGCGATGCAGTGTAAACCATCATCAAGCTTTAAACATCTACCTCTGCATTGCTTGCATGTAATTTTTGAATCGGCATCACGGTAATCGATAGCTTTTGAAGAAGATAATAGCCAATCCCAATGCCCGAGCCACGTGCGCGCTTGCCGCTCCGAACTCCACTTCACTGAGCTCGCCTTTTCTTGTATCCGCATCAATTCGTCAGGCCGCTGTGCGAGATCCAGGATGATAGCCGCAGCCTGCTCGCGAACAACCTCAGCGCGATGATCCCCCGCAAGCAGGAATCCCGATTCCCCATCTTCTACCATTTCGGGATAGCATCCCACGCGACTTCCAATGATTATGCAGCCCGCCCGGCGCGCATCGACGATCGCCAGGGCACCGGGTTCCTCCCGATCTTGCATCTGCATCCCAAACGTGGATTGCAGCAGCTCGAGGGCAAGGGCCTCCTGACCGATCGTTCCCCGAAACGATACGCCTTCAATGGACGGGTTTGATGCCTCACCTTCACCCCACAGTGCTCGCCCGCCGAACACTTCCAGATGATATTTCGAGTCATGAGATCGCAATATATTCAACACTGCGAGCGCGGTGTCCAAGCCTTTTGATGGATGGGAGAAGTAGATCAATCGATGGGGATCGCGGACTGGATTCGTATCCTCTGCCCTGGAGAATACATCCTCCTCGTAGGCATTGTAACTAACGAAGATTCGTTCCTGCGGAATCCCCCAATCATCTCTGGCAACGTCCCCAATGAAATTACTCACACAGTAAACCGAATCATATGAAATCTCATCCAATGCCTCTGGTTTGGTGATGCCATGAACCCAAATGATACACTCAGACGTTTGAATATCGAGTTCAAGCAACGGCCTTAAACTCAATTCACCACCGGAGGTGGTCGCCACAAGCACATCCCCATTTATGCCATCACAAGCTTGCAAAGGAACGTACTCGATCTCGTCGATGACTTCATGCTCTTCGCAGTTCGTCACCATACTGACTTTATTTCCCAATCGACTCAAGGCGCGAGCCATACGAATCCGTGCGGAGATACCGCCGCCGATCCCGAGGACATATGGCGTGCGACCATCCGCTACGATATGTGTATCTGGACAGTAAAAAACCACCGTGCGCTTGCGAAAAGTCATCATTATCCATTCAATAACGCTGCAAATTCCCGAAGACAACTGCTATCAATGTTCGAGAAAGTAGACAAACTGATCGACAACGTCATCTGATTCCCCAATTGCTTTTACTCTTCCCGTATCCAACCACATCACTCGAGAACAGGCTTCCTTAACCTGATAGATATCATGTGTCACATATAAAATCGTCGCACCCTGGTCACGAAACGACTGCATTCGATCCAAACACTTCGCCTGGAACTGCACATCGCCCACAGCCAGGACTTCATCGATCAGCAGGACATCGGCCTGGCGGCAAGACGCCACGGCGAAGCCCAGCCTGGCCGACATCCCCGTGGAATAAGTTCGCAGCGGCGCATCGATGAAATCCCACAACTCTGCGAAATCGACGATTTCGTCGAAGCGCGCATCAATTTCATTTCGCCGCATTCCCAACAGCGTGGCGTAGAGATAGACATTCTCGCGCCCGGTCAGTTCGGGATGGAATCCAGCGCCCAGTTCAAGCAACGGAGCGACTCGCCCTCGCACAACCACCCTGCCTTGTGCCGGATGCAAGAGGCCGGCTACAACCTTCAACAAGGTGCTTTTCCCAGCGCCGTTGCGACCGATAACGCCGAACAATTCGCCCGGACAGATCGCCAGGTCCACGTCCTGCAGCGCAAGGAAATCCTTATATACCAGCCGCTGCTGCGCCCAGCGGATGGCGAATTCCTTGATGCTGGATACTCTCTCTTTCGGCAGCCGATAGCGAATGCTGAGATTCTCGATCAGGATCACCGGGCGATCTGGATCATGCCATTCGCTCGACGAGACTGCCCGATCAGATTCGATATGCATATTCGCGCGCCTTCCGGGTGAATATCCACCATCCCAACAGCAGCATCCCCAGAGAAACCAACAACGCTGAGAGCAGCGTTCCCCCAGCGGGGATGCGGCCTTCGATCAACAGATCTCGAAAACTGGTAACCAATGGGTAGAGTGGATTGAAGCGTAGAACGGCATGCAATTCATCTGGCAGCACCTCCACCGGATAGATCACCGGCGTAAGATACATCCATGCCGTGAGTAATACTTCGAACATCGGAATGGTATCCGGGAAGTAAATTGCCGCAGTCGAAACAGTGAGCGAAATGCCCAATGTAAACAGCCCGGTGAGCAGAATCGGCAGCGGCAGCAGTAGGATCGTCAACGGTAATCTCGCACCCAGCGCCAGGGCGATGATAGCGTACGCACCAAGCGCTAACACCAGGTTGATCAAGCCGGTCCCCAAAGCCGAAACCGCGAAAACCGCTTTGGGAACGAAGATCCGCCCCAGCAATCCGCCACTCCAAACCAGATCGTTCATCGCAGCCGTCGTCGATTGGGCGAAGAAATTCCACAGCAAGAGACCGGAAAGAACATGCAGCGCGTAATCCTGCCCCGGAAAACGAAAGATGTTGGAAAAAACAAGCGTGAGGACCCCCATGGTGAGCAGCGGGTTGACCATCGTCCAGGCCACACCCAGAAAGGAGCGTTTGTAACGCACCTTAATACCGCGCGCGACCAATTGCCCGATGAGATCGCGGTAGCGAACGAGCACACGCAGCTCCTCCAGGATTGGACTTGACCGATTAGCAGAGTCGTACACCTTTTGTTGATCGATCATCTCAATGAAACCACAATATATAGATCGTTTTCACAATCGCACCAAAGTCTATCATACTTGTATCTTTTGCAGTGTGAATACAACCATCGGAAAAATCTGAATAGTTCACGTGGGGATCGAGAAATTGTCAACTCCGTCTTTCAACCCATTCGAGGATGCGATCGAAGCCCTTTTCGAAGAGAGACTGCATTTGTTTTATAGTCGCTCGATACGTATCCAATGTTCCCGTGACCGGATCGGCGATATCGTCTTTGCGGTCAACGATCCCAGAGAATAACCTCACCCGATCGGCGTATGCCGGAAACTGGTTTTGTAGAAACCTGCGGTGACGATCCTCCATTACCAGCACCAGGCCGAATT
>DAOUDW010000053.1:0-50771 GCA_034430895.1 Anaerolineales bacterium
ATCGACGGCGATTCCATCTCCGGTCAGGACGAAGCCATCCGGGCACGCGTGGGCGTCTGCCCGCAGGACATCGTCGTCTGGGAACGGTTGACCTGCCGCGAGCAGCTGCAGTTCATGGGCGAGATGTACGCCCTGCCGCGCCAGACGGCGATTCAACGCAGCCAACAGTTGCTCGAGGAACTCGACCTGATCGAAAAACAAAACGCCCAGGCGCGCACGCTTTCCGGCGGCATGCAGCGTCGCCTCAACCTGGCGCTGGCCCTGGTTCACGATCCGGAGATCGTCATCCTGGACGAACCCGGAGCGGGACTCGATCCGCAGAGCCGGGTGAAAGTGCGCGAGTACATTCACGCGCTGGCGCGTTCGAAGACCATCATCCTTACCACGCACAACATGGATGAAGCCGACCGCCTCGCTGACCGCGTGGCGATCATCGATCACGGGCGACTGCTGGAGCTCGACACGCCTTCGGCCTTGAAACGCCGCGTGGGTGAAGGGGACGTGGTCGAAATCGAACTCCAGGGCGAGATCGACGCCCAGAAAAAGCCGTCCATCGAAAAAGAACTCGCGCCGATCGTTGATGCCGTCCTCCTCGACCCGGAAGACAAGCAGGTCACCGTACGCGCCCGCAACGCCGTGGCGAAGCTTGCTGCGGTAATCGAAGCCCTGGAGAGACATTCACTCTCGGTGGGGGAAATGCGCCTGCGTGAAAACACCCTCGAGGATGTTTTTATCCAGCTGACCGGACGGAGATTGCGATCGTGAAAGCACTAAACATCACACGAAAATTCTTACGTGAGATTTCACGCGAACCCAGTCTGCTGGCCTTGATCCTGCTCATCCCGCTGGCATTCCTGGGGATTACGGCCTTCGCCTACAGCGAACCCTATCAGAAGACACATGCCCTGTGGGTATCGATCGGCGAAGGGGGAGATCTGGGCCTCACCGAAGCCATCACGGCGGCACACTACCCCGATGGGCCTTCTGTTTTCGACGTAAAAACGGTCGACGACAACCAGGAAGCAAACACCGCCCTGGAAACCCGGCAGATCGTGGCTTATCTGGAAGTCGGCGTCGATGCCAACGGAGGGCTCGAGGCGACGGTGCACGGCGATGCGTTGAACACCCGCTTTTACCGCGCCAGCGTGATCCTGGATCAAATCCTCTTCCAGCACGCCGATCGAATCGTCGGACGGACGACTCCATTACAGATCGTCGAAAGGCGCTACGCGCCAAGTGGGCCGTCGAGTGAATTCGACTACTATGCACCCGGGATGATCGTCTTCGCCTTGTTGATGCTCATCCCGCAGACCGCCATGCTCGTCGGGCGAGAGTCCCGCTGGGGGACGTTGCGAAGACTGCGATTGAGCCGTGTGCACTCCTGGGAACTCCTGCTGGGAATCAGCCTCGCCCAACTGGCGGTCGCGGTGATCCTGGTTCTGGTCCTGCTCCTGGTCGCCCTGGTGTTGGGATACCAAAACAACGGTTCCCCCCTACTGGCAGCGATCGTATCTCTGGCCATCAGCCTATCGGCGATCGGCATCGGATTGATTGTGGGATGTTTTATCGAGAACGACAGTCAGGCGGTCAACCTGGGCAGCACGGTGACGATGCTGGGTGTGTTCGTCTCGGGCGCATTTTTCCCCATGACATCAACCAGGCTGTTCACGTTCCTGGGTCACTCCATCGCCCTGTTCGATTTCTTCCCGGCGACGCACGGATTACTCGCCCTGCAGCAGGTACTCAACGACGGCGCTGCGTTATCCGATATCGCCTTCCGCCTCGGCGCCACGCTGCTGCTGTCCCTGTTGTATTTCGTACTGGGGGTGATATTCTTTAGCCGACGAAAGCTGCGTGGAGAGAACATCCCCCTGCGCTATCGCTGAAGTCCATGGGAAGAATCCCTCATTGCGTCTACACTCATTATTGAATACACTCTAAAGGATTCGGGGAAGGTTTTCTCTTCCCCGCTCGTCGTCTTAGGACACAATGTTATGGTACATTATGATCAATACATAAGGTTCCAGAAGACGGCCAATCGAATCCAAGATCAGAAGGGTATCATCGGCAGGCGACGTTAGTGATCCGGTTGTGTTGTTACTTCCCACTCAAAATTGTACTGGTTGCAGAAAGGAAGCTCCATGGCAAAACCCGTCATTCTTCTCATCGATGACGAAAAAGCGTACGCAGAAGTGATCAAAGAAGCCCTGACTCCGATGGGCATCGATGTGCACATCGCCTGTAATGCGATGGAAGCTATGCTGGTCATGCAGGATATCACACCGGATCTCATCCTGCTCGACGTGATGATGCCCGAGGTGGATGGCCTAACTCTCCTGCGCTGGCTGCGAGAGAACTCCAGAGAAAAACATATACCCATCCACATCGTCAGTGCCAAGGCGCGTCCGGAAGATCGCGATGCCGCGCTCCAGGCCGGTGCGGACGGCTTTCTGTCGAAACCCTTCACCATGCAGGATCTCAAGGAGACGCTCGCAGAATATCTTCCCATCCTCTCCTTGAACCAGGACCCATCGGAAAACTAACGCGAACTTAAACTGCCTCACCCAACACAGCACTCCCATATAAAATCAGAGCGGATCGTTACGATTTTAGACAAACCTATTCATCCAAATCGGAATTGACCCTTCCAGACCGATTGGGATCCTTATGGGGTTATAACTCTTTTAGATGATTGGGTAGAGGTTTACTGCGATCCAAAGCAACAATCCCAAGACGGGAATCAGGAGAACCCAGGCCCACTTGGAGATTTCCATCACCACGGCCCCGAGCACGGCAAACATGCAGATGGGAATGACGATGGCGAATAAGCCGATGGATGCCGTCGCCAGCATCGTAATGGTAAAAGGAATAGCGAAGATGGCACCCAGAAATGCGGCGATGGGCCGCTTCTGAAATACGCCCACGGCACTTAGCAGCAAAGCAACGATCATCAATGGCCAACCGAAGAGAAAAGTGCCAAAGTTATCAAGCATCGTCTCTAACCCCTCCTCAAATACTTTGGCGGATATATCTATTTTATCCCAGAATGCCATTTTTAAGGTGGACGAGCAAGATCACACCTGGCGGGAAAGACCTTTCTCCATCCAGGCACTGGGAGTCAGCGTTCGCATGATGTCTTCCCCGGCACTCGAATCCACATGCAGGTAACGAGGTATTGATGAAAGAAATATCGGGAAACACCGGCGCACGCTGAACGTCAATCATCGTCGAATTTTGATCTGCAGAGTTCCTACCCAGTACGCGTTTCGTATACGGAATCCTGCGAATCAACCTCGCCAGCAGAAAACAGACCGGCACAGCAATCAGCGATACAAGTATAAATATAACGACCGCCGGGATCGGCATAGATGATAAACACCAGGCAGCCCATGCAAGGTGTGGCTATTAAAAAAACCACCGCCATGCCTCGATGGTGGATTCAAGAGTGGGCGCGAATGGACTCGAACCATCGACCTCACGGATGTGAACCGTGCGCTCTAACCAGCTGAGCTACGCGCCCGTGAATCAACATTATACCTGCCGGAATTGCCTCAAGCAAGATACCGTATTCACCCGTCGATAATGCTAACTTTGTATCATGTCCCAGTATTTACTCGTAATAACCTTATCAATCGGTTGTACTCATGCTATCATTCATGAATTGTTGAGAAGACTGGTTACAACGATGATGTGTGATACTGCAAACGCCTCTATTTCCATAGATATACCCTCTTTTCCCCCAGGAGCACCTATTGACTTCATATGTCCAAGAGATATAATTAAGACAGAATTGGATCTATTCCAGTAAGACTTTCTGCCCGCCCGACGCCGAAAGGCCTCGGGCGGGTTATTTTAGAGGGGGGAAACAAAATGGCAAACGAACCTGTGATAAAACGCACGGTTGCCTTCTTCGACGGCCAAAATCTATTTCACGCGGCTAAAGAAGCCTACGGATACACGTATCCCAATTACGATCCATATCAATTAGCCAATGGGGTATGCAAAGATCAAGGATGGGCTTTATCCCAAGTGAGGTTCTACACCGGAGTTCCAGATCGCAGCGATGACTACTTCTGGAATCAATTTTGGATCTCAAAATTGGCGGAGATGGGTCGTAAGGGAATCAGCGTTTATTCAAGATCATTAAGGTATCGCAATCAAAGAGTTGAACTTCCCGATGGAACCATACACACTTTTTTGGTAGGAAGCGAAAAAGGTATCGATGTAAGGATTGCATTGGATGTGATCCGTCTTGCCCTTCAACAGGTCTACGATGTTGCTTTGATTTTTAGCCAAGATCAAGATCTTTCCGAGGTCTCTGAGGAGATCCGCCGGATAGCAACGACTCAAGGCCGTTGGATCAAGATTGCATCGGCATTCCCAGTAAGCCCTACAAAAAAGTACAAGCGGGGGATAGACCAAACAGATTGGATATCTATTGAAAGAAATATGTACGACAAGTGCATAGATCCTAAGAATTACCGTCCCAAACAAAAATGATTTATCCCGCAGGGATGTATGATTTATCACTCATGCAGTATATCAATTCATAAAATGGATTGAGTTGCATAAATGCTATACAATTTGTCCTTACGGGTAGCGAATATTTAAAAAACAGAATTTCTCGTTCATAAAGCGCTTCCCAACACAATTTTCGTCAGCGCATCGAGCTGCTCGGATGTGATCGCAGGGTTTTCCGCTTCGAGATAACCTTGGATTTCCTGCTTCTGGCTTTCGCTCACATCACCCGCTTCTGCCACCTGGGCGCATATCTTGCGCATATCCTGCGTGTGATTGGGAAATGAAGCATCATACTCTTGGCTGTAATCCTCGGGGACGATGTCGAAGTTGCCCTCGCCGATCCCCAGGCGTGCCTTCCACAAATTCGTCTCCCGCTGACCGCTTTCGAGGCTGTCCGAGAGGTGAACGCAGTTGACGCCGGCGTAAATCCCAAAGCGGCCCCGGATCGTTTCGGGCGCAGCTTCATGGGCCTTGGTTTTGCCCAGGAAAGTCCGCAGCCGCTTGACGGCGGCATCATCCTCGACCTCGATAAGCATGACATACACGGAACAAGCCGTCACGTAATGCGCCAGCCAGGGGTAAAAAGGTCGATCCGCCACATGAGCGTAATGCCCGGCGGAGAGCGCGTCATCCACCTGGCGTGATTCAAAAGAGAGGATTTCCAGATCTTCGTTCGCCAGGAATTCCTTCACGATCGCCGCGCCGACGTTTTTACGAAGTACGGCATCCGCTTTGAGAAAAGTCAACAATTGTGCCACGTTTTCACCTTCTTCGATGATGCTCGTTGATTTCACGAACGATCGAGAGATCATTCGCCGGCGTCATTCTAGCACAAAAGCTATCCGGTTGGATTTTCAGCCCGTCCACACAGTGCTATAATGCTGACGGTGCATGGCGATTTGTGGGCATACGCCATCAAACCCAAGTACTCCTGCCGAGGGAGGCATGATCGAACTTGACATTCCCGGAAGGGGGCAGATCCAGATCGAACACCTAGTCTCCGATGTAAACGGTACACTAGCCCTGGATGGTCGTTTACTCGATGGTGTTGCCAAGGTCTTGACGACCCTGATGAACCGGCTGAAAATCCATTTGCTTACCGCTGACACACACGGTCAACAGGACAAAATCGATCGTCAATTGGGTCTGAATGCGATTCGTATTCCGCCCGGTGGAGAAGCGGAGGCAAAAGCGAAATACGTACGTCAGTTGGGGCCTTCAAGTGTTGTTGCTTTAGGGCAAGGAGCGAACGACAGCGGCATGTTGCAGGAAGCGGCGATCGGGATATGTGTGCTCTCCAAAGAAGGTCTTGCCGTTGAAGCCCTGCAGGCCGCAGAAATTGTGGCCCCCGATGTACTATCCGCACTCGCCCTACTTGATAATCCAATGCGCCTGGTTGCCAGCTTACGCCGATGACGATACAACCAACAGAACCGCTCAACAATCCTGACGAAATGTCTCCCGCAAGACGCCGACGCGCTCGCCGGATGCTCACGCAACTGCGCGCGGATGAGCGTGAGGTTTTCCTCGAAGAATTAGCGCATTCCGTATCACCGAGTGTCGATCTCTTCCTGTATGCGATTCTCGCCGGTGTGTTGATCGGCCTTGGATTCAGCCTCGACCAAAATGCGTTCTTGATCGCCGGCGCATTGGCAACCCCGCGCATGGCACCTATCACCGGACTAGCGTTAGCCGCCGTCTCCGGGTCACCCCGCTTTTTCATACGCATGTTCGCCGCATTGATCGTTGCACTTGTGCTCTTGGGACTGGTTGCGGGCTTGAGTGGATTAATCACCTCCTCGCTTTCATCGGGGGTTCTGCTGGCTCTCGAACACGCCTCTCTAAATCTGGTCGATTTCGGATTGCTTCTGGTCGGTGCGGTATTAATGTCGCTCTCCGTCGCGCGCGCACAGCAGGTGTCCTTGTTGGCCAGCACAGCAGTGGCGTACGAATTGGCTTTGCCGTTAGGCGCCGTCGCGATCGGTGTGGTACAGGGGAACCCGGAGCTATCGCAGGGGGCATTACTCATGTTCGGCCTTCATCTAACCTGGGCGGTGGTAGCCAGCGCGGGGACGTTCGTAGCGCTGGGCTTTCGACCGCTGACGGGCTACAGTCATTCCATCGCCATGGCAGTTGTGCTCATGGGATTGATCACACTGGTCAGCGCCATGGGATTGGGCTTCTCGGTTAAGGCCACCCTGCCAACACCGACAATAACGCCAACATTCACACCCACGCCTTCGGGAACGCCCACCATTACAGCCACCTTCACCGCCAGCGCTACGCCAACGATATCCACAACGCCAACCATAACCCCCACATTTACGCCTACCGCAACCCCCCTGCCGCCTCTCGCCATCGTGATCCAGACCGGAGAGCGGGGAGGCTACTTGCGGGATGCCCCGGACGGTGTCATCACGGGATTCCTCCGGGAAGGAGATGAGGTGCGTATTGTCGGCGATCCAGTTGAAGAGAAAGGTGTGCTCTGGTGGCCCGTTCGCACTTCCGACGGCAGTGTCGGTTGGCTGCATGGGGCTTTGATCGCGACAGCGACACCTACGCTTTCCATAAGACCTACAAGTACGCCCTCCCCTACGCCGTAATATCGTTCCTGGGCTCGGTAATTTACGAACCCGAAGATCAAACGGTGTGTTACCATGCCCGGCGTGCACGATCGAACATGAAAGGCCAATTCGGAAGGCAATCAACGATGGCAAGAAAGGGACTTGGGAATTATTCAGAATTATTCGGTTTGTAGGTAGAATCGAGAATTATTCGGACAGGTTGGTTCGCTGGGTTATAAGGAGTTCGTAGTGAGCATTGTTTCGGCCATACAAGATTTTCGCCGGGCGAGGCGGAGCGCTTCCATGGAACAGATCATGGCCCGCTTCACTGGTCGATCGGCTGATCTTCTCTCCTATGATGAGGTACGCAAGAAACTGCGTGCCGTGGAGGAATCGCGGGAAGAATTGCGATCCATTCCCCTGGACGCCATCGTCGGCAGCGTTGACCGCTACTCTGATTTCACGCGCAGTTTTTTACCTCGCCATGACAGTGCCGAGAATCGTTGGGCTCGGGTTAAACTCGCAGTAACAGAACCGACAGGGGTGCCGCCGATCGAGGTGTATCAAATTGGTGATGTCTATTTCGTGCGCGATGGCAATCATCGCGTCTCCGTGGCACGCCAGCTGGGAGCCACCCACATCCAGGCGTATGTCACCGAAGTGCACACCAGAGTGCCGCTCTCTCCGGAGGATCAGCCTGATGACCTTATTCTCAAGGCCGAATACGCCCGTTTCCTGGAACGTACCATGATCGAACGCACCCTTCCAGATGTTGACTTGATCCTCACCGTTCCCGGTCAATATCGCCGTCTCGAAGAGCATATCGAAGTCCACCATTATTTCATGGGCCTCGACCAACAGCGCGACGTGCCTTTTGACGAAGCCGTTATCCACTGGCACGAAGAGTATTACCTGCCGATTATCGAGATCATACGCGAGCGTGGTGTACTGCGAGGGTTTCCCGGTCGCACGGAGACCGACTTATATCTCTGGATTTCTGATCACCAGGCCATATTGGCTGAAAATATCGGGCAGGAAATCCGCCCAGATATCGCCGCAGAAGACCTTGCAGAAAACGTAAGCTCGCGGACGAAGAATGCCCTAACCAGATTCCTGGAGAAAATACGCAGCGTAATCACGTCCAGCAAACCGCGCTTCAGCCTGCGTCCGGAGTGGCGTCGCGACCATTTCCTGGCCAACAAGGATGAAGGCGCTTTATTCGCCGACATCCTGGTGGGCGTTGGCGGAGACGACGATCAATGGAACGCTCTGGGCCTGGCACTGCGGGTTGCAAAAAGGGAAGGCGCTCGCTTGAATGGTTTACATGTGCTTCCTTCCGAAGATGCGCTGGAAAGCGACAGTGCGCAACAGGTTCGTCAAGAATTTGAACAACGCTGTGCGCAAGCGGGAATCGAGGGAACGATCAATTTCAGCGTCGGTGAAGCCTCCGACAACCTGTGTGAGAGATCTCGTTTCAACGATCTCGTGATCGTCAATTTGGCCTACCCGCCCGCACCCTCACCAACAGGGAGGTTGAGTTCCGGTTTCAGAAAACTCGTCCGCAACAGCCCGAGACCGATCCTGGCTGCACCAAAAGTCGTCACCCCGTTGAACCGGGGTCTCCTGGCTTATGATGGAAGTCCAAAAGCGGAGGAAGCATTATTCGTCACCGCTTATCTGGCATTACGATGGAAAATCCCTTTTACGGTGATCATCGTCGACGACCAGAAAATCGAGAGCGGCAAGACGATGCACCGTGCGCAAACATATTTAAAACAACAGGAAGTCCACGCCCACTACGTGATGGAGGTGGGAGATGTTTCAGATGCGATCCTGCGCACCGCCGAAGAGGAACAAAGCGAACTGATCATCATGGGGGGATACGGTGCGCCACCCGTCAAGGAAGTTGTTTTGGGCAGCGTCGTCGATCAGGTTCTCCGCGAGAGCCGGACTCCGATATTGATCTGTCATTGATCAGCTTATACGAACAAGTCGCTGAGAATATCGATCCAATTTAACCGACTCCAACACTTCCGGTCGGCGCGTGTCTCGAAAAGAGGTTCATCTATCATGTCTCATTGGAAACGCAAGGCACTTTTCTGCTTGATGCTTATCGTCTACGGATTCGCATTGGCAGGTTGCTCCCATGAAGCAGCCAACCAGTCGGGCACGATCGAAAGCATGGTCACAAGGATTGACGACCTATCTCCCCTCGATCTCCGCGATGAACGTTTGCGCATTGTGGTTACGACCAACATCTTATCCGATGTGGTGCAAAATGTGGGCGGAGAGGCGATCGAAATGGTCACCCTCATCCCGTCTGGCGCCGATCCGCATACCTTTCAACCATCCCCGGGGGATCTGCGCGCCATGACCAATGCAGATGCGATTTTGATCAACGGCGCCGGACTGGAAGAATTCCTGCATCAAACCCTGTCCCAGTTCTCCGACGAAGTTCCGATGATCTCCCTCTCGGAGGGCATTGAACTGCGGCAATTCCAAACGGATCACGACCCTGATTCGGACGATGAAGCGGATCACGCAGGCGTTGATCCGCATGTCTGGTTTGATCCCTTAAATGTGATTATTTGGGCGGAGAACTGTGCACAAGTATTGGGCAGATTGGATCCGGAAAACCAGGATTTCTATACCGCCAATGCCCGGGAGTATGTCGAATCACTGGAATCGTTAGACGACTGGATTGAGAACAAAGTAGCCGAGATCCCGAATCAAAACCGAAAAATGGTCACGGACCATTTGGCCTTCGGTTACTTCGCACAACGTTATGGGCTCGAAATGATCGGGGCGGTAATTCCTGCCTACAGCACGGCTGCGGAACCATCGGCACAAGAATTGGCGAACCTCAATGATACGATTCGGGCCGAGAATGTCCCCGCGATCTTTGTGGGCATCATGGTCGACTCCCGCTTGACTGCGTTGGTCGCCGAGGACACTGGTGTGGATCTGGTGGCACTTTACACAGGCTCCCTGGGTGAACCCGGAGGGCCGGCAGACACATACATACGATTAATGCAGTATGATGTGAATGCCATTGTCCAGGCATTAACAGAGTGAGGTTTGTATGACGCAGCTGATCACCCGCTTTCCAAGTCACGACAAAGAAGCTCCCGCATTGTCTATGGAAAACATCCACCTCGACTACAACGGCAACACCGTTTTACAGGACGTAAACGTCAGCATTCAAACCGGCGAACTCATCGCCGTCGTTGGTCCCAACGGAGCCGGTAAAACCACGCTTCTAAAAATTGTGGCCGGCGTTTTGAAGCCCGATCGAGGAAAAGTAGACATTTTCGGATACACGCCCGGTGGACATGTTTGCATCGCCTACGTACCCCAACGCAGTCAGGTGGATTGGAATTTTCCCGTGACTGTGGCTGAAGTGGTTATGATGGGCCGTATTCGCAAGATCGGCCCCTTCCGTTGGCCGGGAAAGAACGATTGGGTATTTATTCGACAGGCGCTGCGGAAAGTTGGAATGACCGAGTATTCCGATCGCCAAATTGGTGAGTTGTCCGGCGGCCAGCAGCAGCGCGTTTTCCTGGCACAAGCCCTTGCCCAGGAGGCAGAGATCATCCTGCTCGACGAACCATTCACCGGCCTCGACATTTCCAGTCAAGATGCGATTCTAGCCATGCTGCACGAGTTGAAAGAGACTGGTGTAGCGATTCTCGTGTCGACGCACGACCTCAGCTTGGCCAACGAACACTTCGATAAAGTGATCCTGATCAACCGCCGCTTGATCTCTTTCGGCACGCCAACGGAGGTCTTCATCCGTCCTCATCTAATAGAGGCTTATGGTGGGCATGTCCACGATCTACCAGAAGCGGGAGGTACATTGGTCCTTGCCGAAACTTGCTGCGGCGAAGATCCGGAGGGGAAACGTGGCTGAGTGGATTCAATGGCTGGCGGAACCATTCAGCTATGAATTCATGCTGCGCGGTCTCTGGGCTTCTTTGATCGTCGGGGTTGTTTGCCCCATCCTGGGAACGTATGTGGTCTTGAGAGGCATGGCCTTCCTCGGCGATGCGCTGGCGCACATCATCCTCCCGGGAGTGGTGTTGGCCTTCATGCTCGAGTGGCCGCTTCCAGTCGGCGCCCTTCTCGTTGGCACAACAGCGGCGTTGGCCATTGGCGCCATCGGACGACGCGCAGACATCAAGGAAGATGCTGCCATCGGCGTGGTTTTCGCCGGCGCTTTTGCCCTCGGCGTGGCGATGATTTCCGTTCAGCGAAGTTATGCGGTCGATCTGGCCCACATCCTCTTCGGAAACCTGTTGGGCGTTTCCAATGCAGACATCCGTCTGATGCTTGCTTTGGGCGTCGTGGTCTTGCTGGCGATCTTCGCGTTCTACAAGGAATTTCTGGTGCTTTCTTTCGATCCCGTTTTGGCAGCAACTTTGCGTCTCCCGGTGACGTTTTTGCAAAATCTGCTGCTCGTCTTATTGGCGATCGTGATCGTGATATCGCTGCAGGCAGTGGGTGTGGCATTGGTTCTGGCCATGCTCGTCACCCCCGCCTCTGCCGCCTTCCTGCTTGCGCGTCGTTTACCCGTCATGATGGTTTTATCCGCAGGCATAGGGGTGCTTTCATCCGTGGCAGGGCTGTACCTTTCCTATTACGCAGACATCGTCTCCGGGTCGGCTATCGTATTGGTGGCGACGGTCATCTTTGGCATCGTCTTCTTGTTCGCGCCCCGAAGCGGTGCACTCTGGGGTTTTTGGAGGCGAATACACAACCGAAAATGACCTGCAGCATCCCTTCATAACATCCTAAACGGGTCAAGCAGCCATTCTCAAACCCCGAAGTACAAGAACAGGTGATCGGCCTCATCCAATTGTCCGCGCAACCTTACTCCAGGGTCATTTTGCAACTATGCCTGAAAGGTTTATCATTGAGAACATGTTCCGAGTGCAGGACCGTTATCCACTGGATTCGATCGACTGGTTGATACTCAGCACGCGCGGTTTGTTCCTGACCGCACTGCCCTTAATCGCCGGATTTTACGGGATTCTCTCCGAAACATTGATTATCTTATTTGTCGCCTGGTTGCTCTTTACCTTGGTGACCAGCTTGCTTCGCGTTGGGGGTTGGCGGCCTCGTTGGCTCGACGCAGTGGCAGCCGCCATCGAAACAGGCTTTGCGGTGGGCTGCATCATTCTATCCGGAAGATTGGACAGCCCACTATGGTGGAGTTTGTTGATCGGCCCCACAAGAGCGGCGTTGGCCTACGGTCTGACGACAGCAATGGCCACAGCATTTTTCGGACTGCTGACCTATGCCGGCGAAGGCGTGGTTTTGGATTCCATTGACCGGCATGGATGGCCCATACTCGCATTCCATGGCGTTCTGATACTCCTTAGCGCCCTGGTAATGGGGTGGCTTGCCAGGCAAACTCGATCGGCCGCCGAGAAGATCGGCCGTGATGAAGGTTTAAGTCTAAACCAGGTTCGGGAACGGGAGCGCGAGCGTACTCGTGCCTTCTTTTCAATGGCTGCGGAATTGAGTTCGACTTTGAATTACGAGCGCGTGTTGGACATGGCACTTGATATCAGCGCACAATCCCTGGCGGATATCGACTCCGAAACAACGGATTTAGTCAGCGCACTCTTGCTGTATACCAATGGAGACATGCACGTTGCCTCGGATCGTGGATTGACCCACGCTGATCGCCGCATGACTTTTCCGGGTGAGCAAGGTGTCCTCGATCGCACTTTGATCAGCGGAGAGCCAAGATTAACCCGCACACCGAGCGAAGATCCGGAGCTACTGCGATTGGTCGGCATGCATGGCCGCCAGGTGGTTTTGTGTATCCCGCTTTCGGCGGGATTGGAAACGTATGGCGTCCTTCTTTTCGCACACCGCGAACCGCGTTACTTCAACGCCGAGCGTGTTGAAATCCTGTGGGCGATTGCACAACAGGCGATGATCGCGCTGCAAAACGCGCGCCTGTACCGAGATCTCGAACAGGAAAAGGAACGCATAACGGAAATCCAGGAAGAAGCGCGCAAAAAATTAGCCCGTGATTTACACGATGGTCCCACACAAACCATCGCCGCAATCGCCATGCGTGTTAACTTCGCCCGGCGCTTGATGGAACGCGATCCCAAGGCCGCATACGACGAACTTTATAAAGTGGAGGACATGGCCCGGCGTACAACGAGGGAAATCCGCCACATGCTCTTTACCTTACGCCCCTTGATCCTCGAATCGCAGGGGATGGTCGCCGCACTCATGCAGCTGGCCGAGAAAATGCGCGAGACGCACGATCAAAACATCATCATCAAAGCGGACCCCGAAGTAGCCGACGAGATGGAAATGGCGGCTCAAGGTGTCGTGTTCTACATCGCAGAAGAGGCGATCAACAATGCCCGCAAACATGCGGAGGCCGAGCACATTTGGGTGCGGCTCGAACGACGTGATGACATGTTCGTCTTGGAAGTGGAAGACAATGGCGTTGGATTCAACATGGGCGCCGTCGATGCGAATTACGAACAGCGAGGCAGTCTTGGCATTGTCAACATGCGTGAACGTGCCGAGTTGGTCAACGGCGTGCTGCACATCGAATCGGCCGAAGGTCGAGGCACGTGCATCAACATCTACGTGCCCCTGACCGACGAAAGTGCCGAGCGCTTGCACAAACCGGGTTTTGTATACTGAGCATCGACGCTATATGTCCATAAATTGCGGTATGATTTCATTCACTGCGCTTTTACAAGCCTACTCACCATCCTTCTGGTGAACATATCGTAACCCAATACTTCGGGGTTGTTCTTGATATAAACCTGTATAGGATCATCAAAGCGAGGCATGCATGCAAAAAGAAAAAGTCATTATCATAGGATCGGGTCCGGCAGGATTAACCGCAGCGCTCTATACGGCACGGGCCAGATTGGAGCCACTCGTGATTTCAGGCAACCAATTGGGCGGCCAGATTTCGATCACCAACGAAGTGGAGAATTATCCCGGATTCCCCGAAGGCACCACTGGACCGGAACTGGTGGAATTGATGCAGAAACAAGCCGAACATTTTGGGGCACGTTTGCTGATAGACGAAGTCACCGAGGTTGATTTTCGTCAGGGGCCTCCTTTTCGAGTAAAAACACACGGAGATGAATACGAATCTGATGCAGTCATCATTTGCGTCGGAGCATCGTCGAAACGCTTGGGCATCCCCGGCGAAGAAGAAATGATCGGACGAGGGGTATCATTCTGTGCCACATGCGATGGCTTTTTCTTTCGCGAGAAAGACGTCATCGTGGTGGGCGGCGGAGATAGCGCCTTAGAAGAAGGCTTGTTCCTCACCCGTTTTGCCAATCAAGTGCGCATCATTCACCGCCGCGACGAACTGCGTGCTGGTGAGGCGTTGAAACGACGAGCTTTCGCAAACGAAAAAATCAGTTTCATTTGGGACACGGTGGTGGATGAAATTCAAGGCGACGGCCAGGTGCAAAAAGTGCGCGTGCGTAACGTTAAATCGGATGTTACCGGCGAGTTGGAAACAGATGGCGTCTTTATTTTCATCGGCCATTATCCGAATTCCGACCTCTTCAAGGAACAATTGGAGATGGACGATGTTGGCTATCTGATCACTGATGCAAAGATGATGACCAGCGTCCCGGGTGTTTTCGCAGCTGGTGAGATCCAAGACCCGGTATTTCGCCAGATCGCCACATCCGTTGGACAAGGCTGCGCGGCAGCCATGATGACCGAACGCTGGTTAGAGGCACAGGAGGCGTGAGGCCTGTTTAAGCTTCCCACATCAGCTTCATACCCCCAGTCGTTGTTTCAGGATCGGCAGCATCTCGCGCAGCGCATTCGCTCGATGGCTGATGCGGTTCTTCTGCCGCACACTTAATTCTGCCATCGTTTGATCCGTGCCCTGGACCAGAAAAATCGGATCGTATCCGAAACCTCCCCTACCGCGTTCGTCTGGAATGATCTCACCCGGACAAATACCAGTGGTGATATCGATGGGTCCCTCGGGTACGGCGAGCGCCAGGGCACAGAAGAAACGAGCGCGCCATGGCCTGGGGTGGGATTGCAGCAAATCAAGCAAATAGCGGCGCCGATCGGCGTCCGACCGGCCAGGCCCGGCAATCCGGGCGGAATGTCTTCCCGGGGCGCCATGCAAGACCTCAACTTCCAATCCGCTGTCATCGGCAAGCGTATAAAAACCCGACTTTTGCGCGAAGGCCGTCGCCTTCAGGGTGGCGTTTGCAGCATAATCCTCGCCGCTTTCCTCGACATGTAAGTCAAGACCAATGACGGCAGGCTCAATGAGTTTAATAGACAAACCATCAAGCAAATCGCGAAACTCGCGCTGTTTTCCGGGATTGTTACTTGCGATTAAGAGAGAAGACATGCGCCAGGCTCCACGATTTTTGGCTACTCGAACAGTACCGCACCGCCATATATAAGGTTATTCCAATTATTATACCCCACATATTGGGTATGTTACACGAAAAACACTACGTTATGTTTAGTATTAGTGAGACTGCTTGACCTCGCTTGCTACTTATGTTATAATGCAAAAGCTTTTTTAGTATTTCAATTGCAAGGTGGTGCACAACTGGAACTCCGTCATCCATTGCGGCTTAATGTCGGGTTCTTACTGAATGAGAGCATCGGCTACAGCCGCAATGTTGAGTATAACGTTGACAGCATCCAACTCAGCGAAGACTTGAAGGTAGATACGCTTCAAGGTTCACTTACTCTCACGCGAATAAGTATGGGCGTGTTGGTTGAGGGGGAGCTGCAAGGTAAATTGAGTCTCGAATGCGTGCGTTGTTTGAAAGCATACGATCAATATCTCACCGGATCCTTCGAGGACCTCTTTTTTTACCCGGCCAGTCGTGCGGAAGATCCACTTTTGGCGATTCCCGAGACCGCCATCCTCGACTTGACACCCGTTTTACGCGAATATCTCTTGTTGGACATACCCATTCAACCGCTTTGTCGTCCGGAATGCAAGGGTTTGTGTCCAATTTGTGGAGAATTGATCAGCGATAATAAGTGCGATCATCACGAAGCCGAGATTGACCCTCGGTTTGAGGTTTTGAAGACTTTATTAACAAAATCGTAAGCACCGCAAGGTTGTGCTGACACACATCTAGCCGATAAGTTCTTCTCCTGAACTGCCGCCAGGAGGGCACACATGAGCGTATCAAAAGATCGGTGGGAAAAACGGGAAGCCTTCGCTGCTCTACTTGAAAAAGGAGATTTTCAGGGATATATCACAATGCGTGATATCTTCCGAGTTTTTCCAGAAGCGGAGGACATTGAGGAGCGCATCGAGCGCCTCCAAACCTTCTTCCACAGCGCAGGAATCGAAGTCTTCGAAGAGCCATCCCAGATTCCTAACCATTTACAGCAAGAAATCCCATTGGATGGCAACCACGGTTTTGATCTCAGCGCGATTTCGAGCGACGATACGGTGGGTTTGTATTTAAAGGAAATGGCGCGCGTGCCTCTTCTTAACACAGAGGAAGAGGTTGACCTGGCGAAACGCATCGAGCTGGGCAACAAAGCCGAGGAGCGTTTGATGAAAGCCAACGGGAAGGTCAGTGCGAAGAAGCGTGCCGAACTGCAAGAATCCGTCCAGGATTCCCTCTCGGCTCGCGATCATCTCATCAAAGCCAACACTCGCCTCGTAGTCAGTATTGCCAAACGCTATATGGGACGCGGCGTACCTTTCCTCGACCTGATCCAGGAAGGCAATCTTGGCCTGATGAAAGCCGTGGAAAAATTTGATTACCATCGCGGCTATCGCTTCAGCACATATGCGACCTGGTGGATCCGACAAACGATCACACGCGCCATTGCAGATCAGGGACGCACCATTCGCGTCCCCGTTCACATGTCCGATCGTATCCGCCGATTGTACAAAGTGGCTCGTCAACTTGAACAAGAATTGGGGCGAAAACCCACACCCGAGGAAATCGCTCGCATGCTCAATGTCGATCCACGCAAGGTACAGTGGATGATGCGAGTCTCATGGCGACCTCTCTCGCTGGAAAGCCCGGTCGGGGAGGAAGAGGATACAGAACTCGGTTCCTTTGTCGAGGATGAAACAACCCCAACACCAACGCAAAGCGCCTATCAAAACCTGCTGCGCGAGAAGGTTGAGGAAGTCCTCAGCACACTCAGTCCACGCGAGGCACGCATCCTGCGACTTCGCTTCGGCCTTCACAACGGCAGGCCGTATACATTGGAAGAAGTCGGGCAGAAATTCGGTCTGACCCGAGAGCGGATTCGCCAAATCGAGGGCAAAGCACTCCGCAGGCTGCGCCATCCTCGTCGATCACGCCAGCTGCGGGATTACCTCAGTTAAATAGCTTCCAAACCACTAAAATAAACGACCCTGCCATTCCGGAGTGGAACCCGCGGCAGGGTCGTTTGTCTTCGGTGACCGCTCCAGAATCAACGAGAGCGTCGCCCGGCGGGTTCTGATCCACACCTTTCAGGCCAAAACCGTCACCCAGCTTTTCATTCAACATCAGATGCTCACACAAGAAAGCGTTTTCCACCGAGATCTTGCGGCCGAGGGTATAGCCTCCAACGGCCTTCCGACGGTCGGTACGCCAGTTCGTATACCCTCTCGTCCAAAGACATCACCAGGAAGTGAATTTCGCCATCCTGCTCCCACTGGCGTCCGAGAGAGGTAATGGAAATAAGCTCATCTTCCCAAACAAACACCAGGGGGCGAATCGACCCATCGGTTTCGAATTTTGCTTCAACAGCAACGGGAAAGCTCATCGCAGCTCCTCCAAAAAAGCAGACAACATACGTAAAGCCGCCGTCGCGGACCTTGCTTTATTCGCCTCACGATCGCCATTCCAAACATGGCGCTGAACGCGCGTGCCCCCCGCCCCGCTGACGCCGATGAAGGTCAATCCAACAGGCTTCTCGTCCGTTCCGCCTCCGGGCCCTGCGATACCCGTCACGGACAATCCAATATCGGCATCCAATGCCCGGCAAGCACCCTCAGCCATCTGGCGTGCGGTTTCTTCGCTCACTGCGCCATGGCGGTCGAGGGTTTCTTGGTGCACGCCCAGCAAACGCATCTTGGTCTTGTTGGCGTAGGCCACAATCCCACCCAGGAAATAATCCGACGAACCGGGAACGTTCGTGATGAGATGCGCAATCAAGCCCGCTGTACAGGATTCGGCAGTCGCCAATGTCAAATTGCGTCGACGTAAAGCCTCACCGATCAACCTTTCCAATTGGTCTTCCATCATTCTCGTCCCGAGTTTGCATGTTTCTCGACCATTATACCCGCATGGGTTGACAGCCAGACGACCGTTCGGTATGCTTCGCGCGTGAGACAATTTTCCCTCTTTGGCCTGGAATCACAGATCTGGAGCGTCGCCGGTCTCACGCGCCATATCCGACAATCTCTGGAGGGCGACTACCGTCTGCAGGATTTGTGGGTCTCCGGCGAAGTCTCCAATCTATCCCGGCCCGCCTCCGGCCACCTGTATTTCACCCTCAAAGATGAACAAGCCGCGCTTCGCTGTGTCATGTGGCGCTCCGAGGTTTCCTTGCAAACCGATCTTCCGCAGGACGGAGACAAGATCGAAGTCCATGGCTACATCAGTGTATACGAAGCCGGGGGACAATATCAGCTCTATGCAGACGGATTGCAAAAAGCGGGTGAAGGTGCCCTGTATCAAAAATTTATACTCCTTAAAGCTCGGCTTGAATCCGAAGGCCTGTTCGACGCCGCTCGCAAAGGTACGCTCCCATCCTGGCCGGATCGTCTGGGAATCGCGACCTCACCGACAGGTGCCGCACTGCAGGATGTACTCAACGTCTTACGCCGACGTTTCCCCCTCACTACGGTGATTCTGGCGCCGACCCCCGTCCAGGGCGACGAGGCGCCGGAGGGGATCGTCAACGCCCTGGAGATGTTGAACCAGCATGGACGGGTGGATGTCATTCTCCTTGTGCGCGGCGGTGGTTCGATCGAAGATCTCTGGGCGTTCAACGATGAACGCGTGGCACATGCGATCGCCGCCTCAAAAGTCCCCGTCGTCACAGGGATCGGACACGCCACGGACATCGTCATTGCCGATCTTGTGGCAGACATGCATGCGCCCACACCATCGGCGGCAGCAGAGATGGTGACACCGCATCAACACGCCTTGGCGCAGGAACTGAAGGATCTCCGCCTCGAACTCGGGCGCCTGTTTGCTGAACGGCTGATGGACCTACACAGCAAGCTTGCCAATTTGACCAGATCGTTGCAGATCGCATCGCCAAGGGCCAGAATCGACAGCGCACGCCAGCGAGTAGACGAATTGGCCGATCGCAGCCTGGCTGCAATGCGCTATGGGCTGGCACTGCGCAAAGCCGCTGTGAAAGGCGCAGCGGACACCTTACATGCCGTTGGACCTGCATCCGTTTTGGCACGAGGCTATGCCGTCGTCATGCGCGCCGACGATGATTCGCTGGTCCGTTCCACCCACCAGGTTGGCATTGGTGATGCATTGAAACTGCGTCTCCGTGACGGCACGATCTCCGCCACGACCGATCACGTTGAAACGACACCCGAAGAAGAAGACTGACGGGCAGTTTTCAATGCGTTGAACAGCGTCTGCAGATATTGATGTCTCAGATCATTCACAGCGAGTTACACGAGGATTGGCTATCGGCATGGGAAAATATACCCTTCGGACGATCATTCTAGTATAAAATGCAAGGGGGTTCACCTACATTGACGATCCTGCACGGGAGGCAACATGGCCAAAGCAAAACCAGTCGATCAACTGAATTACGAGCAGGCCTTTGAAGAATTGGAATCCATCGTCGAGCAATTGCAGACCGCGGGCCTGCCATTGGATGAAGCCCTCTCACTTTTTGAACGCGGCCAAGCCCTCTCAACACGCTGCAACGAATTACTTGAGCAGGCAGAATTGAAATTACGTCAATTGACACCCGACGAAACCCAAGGATGCCTGGAAACCGATTTCAGCGAAGATGCAGATGATTGAGTTTTGTCGTCATTACGCATCCAGTTAAATGGATTGAGTCCGATGCGAAGAACCCACATGCGCAGCAGCGTAGACATCGACGGTGTAACAGTGGGATACAGTTGTTTGGAGATCGACGCGCGCGATGATGCCCGCCGTTTGAAAAACAAATCGGAAAACAAGTTGGACGGCAATCTCGCCGTCTATCTGCCAGGTCACGTGCAGCCAGTGGACGCTGCCCGGCATTTACATGCTGCCCTTGTACAAGCCAGCCGGGCGGGCGTATTGTGGAGTATCGACATCGATCCGCCCAAAGGCGGGGATCCAACAAAGGCGTCAGCGTTAATCCAGATCCTGCACCAGCAGGTGTTGGGAACCCTATTCGAAAACCCAGACGTCGCCAGGAAAGAGTTCAAAGTAACCATAATCGGTTGGTCGCACGGCGGCGCGGAAGCACTGCGTGCCGCCGAACTGGCCCCCGAGATGATCGATTGTGTGATTGGTCTCTGTACGGCGGGATTGGAATCGCATACCACACTTCGCTTGGTCCGTCGTCTGCCGCGGGAGATCACCCGGGTCACGAGGAACGCCTATCGGAAACGGCCCGAGACGCTGCGATCCAGCCTTCACTTCGGTATGCAGTTGACACAGGGATTCGCCAGGGACCTGGCGCATACCCGCTCCCCCATTCGTCTGGTCAACGATCTTCGTTGGGTTGGCAAGAAAGTCGTCGGTCCGCAGTATGGCTACCCGGGAAGGGTCGTGATCGTTATGGGAGATAACGACGCCTTCTTCCACTGGCGCAGCTTATTTCCAGACTGCGGCCGCGTCGAAGATCTTCCCGAATACCTCGACCGTTACACCAAGCAGGAATTCCCGAATGTACGGGGTTTCGACTTACAAGTCCTTCCAGGGAATCATCTTGCTCCCGAGCTCCATGCACCGAAATATCTTCAAACCATATTAGAATCGCTAGAGCGAATGGGGACGGTTCTATAGTCTCAGGCAAATACCCTCAGCGGCTGCGATCGATCAAGATGCCTGGAAGTTGCCGCGTTTCCGGAGAACCCAGGGCGATCGACAGCAACCAATAGACTCCAAAACCCACCAAACCGCCTCCGATGCCGATCAACCAGGTCGATCTTTCTCCTGTTAACGCCACCCAAATCCACAGTGCGAGAGCCATGCCCAAGGATGCGCCGACCGTAGCCAGCATGCCACGCCCCGTGCGTGCCAGATCCAACCCCCCCAGCCGTTTATACAAGAGCCAAAGCAGGGCAATACATTCCAGTGCAGTGGCAAAGGAGTTTGCCAGCGCCAGACCGCCATGGGGCATCCACCCGATCCGTTCAAACAGCGCAGAAAACGCCAAGCTGAGAACGACGTTCATTCCCATCATCAAGGCGCCGATGGCGACCGGGGTGCGTGTGTCGTGCATGGCGTAGAATGCCCTCACGATAATTTCAAGCACCGAGTGCCCCACCAATCCAATGCCCCACCAGAGCAGCGCCCAGGATACCTGTTCGGTAGATTGTGTTCCGAACGCGCCGCGCTCGAAGAGCAAGGTGACGATCGGCCTGCGCAGCAGGATCAACCCAAAGCTCGCGGGCAACGCCAAAAACAGCACCCCGCGCAAGGCATTGGCAAACGAACTGCGCAGTTCATCCAGCTTGCCTTGCGCGAATTGCTCCGAAAAAGTGGGCAGGGCAGCGATGGCCGTCGACTGTGCGATCACCGCCTGCGGCATGATCATCAATTGAAAGGCGAACGTGAGTGCGCTGAGGCTTCCTTCGGGTTGGCCGGATGCGAGGATCGTGTTGACCCAAAAGTTAAGCTGCACGACAGCCACGCCAAGCAATCGGGGCATCATCAAACGCCCCACCTCGCGTACGGCAGGCATCTCCAATCCCAGCGTACGTTGATAGCTGGGGTTTAATTTTCGCAGCGCAGGCAGCTGCACGATCAGGTGCAGTAAAGCCCCCAATACCGTGCCCCAGGCCATGCCGTGAATACCCAGAGTCGGCACGAGGAACAAAACCCCGGCGATGAGACCCAGCCGGTAACAGGCAGGCGCAAGCGCTGGCAGTGCGAAATGTTGATGGGCGTTGAGGGTTGCCATCAATATGCCGCTCAATCCGAAAATCGCAGGCGAAAGCAGCATGATGCGTAACAACGAAACCGTGAGACGAATCTTTTCGGCGTCTTCGTATCCCGGAGCCAGGACCGTACGCACCAACCAGGGCGCAGCCATCACAGCCAGAACGCTGAGTGCGCCCATGATCATGAGGATCAAATTAATCACCGAAGAGGTCAGGCGCCAGCCTCCC
Organism: Anaerolineales bacterium; assembly: GCA_034430895.1. Taxonomy (GTDB): domain Bacteria; phylum Chloroflexota; class Anaerolineae; order Anaerolineales; family E44-bin32; genus WVZH01. The sequence continues at coordinate 22,405 of DAOUDW010000053.1, forward strand.
TTGCGGTCATCTCGAGCGAGAAAACCCGTGAGTGTAGGCAGGAAAGCCGAGGCGAGTGCACCGCCGGCAATCAGATTGAAGAGCGTTTCCGGCAGGCGGTTGCCGGTGTAAAACGCATCGAGATCGGCGCTGGTTCCAAAGGCATTGGTTATGAGGACTTGACTCACCAAACCCGACAGACTGGAGAGCACAAAGCCGATCATGACGATGCCTGCCGCACGAGTGATGCGGCGATTTGCGGAAGTGTGATTTTCGCTCATGGGGTTTGATTATACTGGATGTGAACCAATATGGTATCCGCTCTATACGGTGCTATAAAAAGGATGCGGAAAAGGGTACACTATGCATTAATTGTCCCCCTTGAGGTCACTGGATATGCAAATGGATCAACCTATAGAAGATAAATACGAGAAAATGGTCGACTACTACGATGCGCTCTACGCTTTCAAAGATTACCGCGATGAAGCAGTCAAACTGCATCAATTCATCCGTAAGAATAAGCAATCGAGTGGTGAGGCCTTGCTCAATGTTGCCTGCGGAACGGGACAACACCTCTTTCATTTGAAGAATCATTACCGGGTGGAGGGGTTGGATCTCAATCCCCAGATGTTGGCGATCGCCCGTCAGCGATGTACAGACGTGACCTTCCATCAGGGGGATATGCTGGATTTTGATCTCGGCCGCAGCTTTGATGTCGTCACCTGCCTCTTTAGTTCGATCGGGTATGCAAAAAACGTAAGCGAATTGAATCAGGCGATCAAGAATATAGCTCACCATCTGTCTCCCGGCGGTGTATTGATTATCGAACCCTGGCTTAGCCCGGAGGAGTACAAAGTTGGTGGCCCACACGCACTTTTTGTCGATGAACCCGAACTGAAGATCGCCCGCATGAACATCAGCGAGGCACAGGATGGTATCGCCATCATTAATATGCATCATCTTGTTGCCAGACCCGAAGGGATAGAGTATTTTGTTGAGCGTCACGAGTTAACCTTGTACTCCGATGCGCAATACCGTCAGGCGATTGAAGCGAGTGGATTAGGTTACACCATCGATTCACATGGTCTGACAGGAAGAAGTCTGCTGATCGGACGAAAACCTGTCGAAGAAACAGCCTGAGCAGGCCACCGGGAACACAGGAGAAGGATGGGCAATTTGTATGGCAACTGAACGGGATGACTTTCTGGGTGAAATTCGTTTAGGGCGACAGTTATCGACGGTATGGCAGGTCGCAGCTGGAGGCTTGGTAATTGGCTTCGCTCTGGCCTTCCTGATTCCAGGCAGGGTAACCGCCCTCGTAGGAACAATCGCTCCCATTGCCACACTGCTCATGCTGCTCAGCGTGGTATTCACGATACTGAACATTCTCGAACTCCGCGCCGGAAGCAGCGATCACGGCGGCACGTATACTTTGATTCATGAGACGCTCGGAGGGATCGGGGGCTTCCTGGCTGGATGGGTCATTTTCGCCGGAAGCATGGTATTAAGCGCAAGCTTCATTCGATCCGCCGCAGCCCAACTGGAACTGTTACTACGGATGCCCGCGGATATCGTCACGGTGCTGGCATTGAGTCTTTTACTCCTCATAGTGGTTTTCCAGATATTCCGCATCATCCCTCGCCGTACTTTGCTCGGACCGAGTTTAACGATCCTGACCCTGATCATCGTGGTGGTGCTCATCGACATTTTCTTGAAATTCGATTTGCAGATCGATCGTGGCGCGATGGATTTCGTCTCCGGAAATTTCATGCGGGCTGCTGCCTGGCTCTTTGTATCTTACGGAGCGATCGAGGCCGTAATGGCTTCCCGCCGACAAATCCGCGATGCGCGACAACGCTTGCCAGGAGGTCTATTTGCCACAATCTTGATTGGCGGTTTTGCGCTCGTCGCATTTGAATTCCTCCCAACAATGCTTCCAGAAAACCTGATCGAAGCTGCCTTTGGCGATATCCCGTCTGCGCTTCGACAGACCAGCTTTATTCCCGGGAGGCTGATTCATGCCATCGCCTTTCTCCTCTTCGGGGCTGCAGCAAACGCATCACTGGTTATGGGGGCTCGACAGCTGAATGCGCTCAGCCGACAAGGAGCCCTACCGCCCATTCTGCGCTGGCTGAATCGCCCGTTCCGGGTACAGCCCATTATCTTCGGCTTGATTCTGGTCATCATTGTGCCCTTGCTGATTTGGGTGCCCATCGAATGGTTGCTGGACATGGCCGCAGGCTTCTTCTTGATCTCTGCATTTCTATTGAATCTGGCCGCCTTGATAAGCCGACGCGCGGAGCCGAATCGCCGGCGCACATTGCAGGTGGCTTTCTACCCCCTGGTCCCAATAAGCGCGCTGGCCTTCTGCACAGCCATGTGGATCGCCTTGCCCGGTTATGGACTACTTGGAAACGCTGTCTGGATAATAATGGGGCTGGTCCTCTATGTCACCTACAGCCGCATGCATCTCATTGAAGCCCAGGAAGGCGTGTTGGTTTTTCGGCGGGCCCCGGGAAGAGAAAAAAAGGAAGGGGATTATCGCATATTGGTGCCGCTCAGCGCCGGTCTGGAACGCCATTGGATCTTGGATCTGGCGATGGCACTCGCCCATCAAACGGATGGCGAAGTGATTCCCTTACAAGTCATACCGATTGCCGATCCGCTGGCGATCGCCGAAGGTGGTCGCATCGCCAGTGAACGCAACACGCTGTTCCAGTGGTCCACTCGAATCGCAGCGAAAAGCGACGTGCCAACCTATCCCATTACCCGACTCGCCCGTTCCGTACCCGATGGAATCCTGGAAACCGCCGATGAAGAGGATTGCGATCTCGTCTTGCTTTCCTGGGTCGTGCGTTCGGAACAACAAGGCGTGCACATGGGCCGGGTGCTCGATCCCGTCATTCGACGTGCACCGTGTGATGTTGCAGTGGTCGCCCTTCATTCCGAATATATGAACGCCATAGTCACCGAATCGAGGGAACGCCAAACCGAAGCGCCTGCAGATGAACCTGGCAAACTGCAAATTGACAACATCCTGGTGCCCACAGCAGGCGGCCCTCACGCCCCCCTGGCGACACGCCTGGCCATGCTGCTGGCGCGCGAGTTCGATGCTTCCATGAGCGTCGTCTACGTTGCCGACCCCGATGCCACGGAAGAGCAGCTTACACAAGGGCACACCTGGATCGACAAAACGATTAAGACCATGCGGGAACAAGTAAGCAGCTTGCCCACCAGGGAAGATAAAGCATTTAACTTCGACCAACTACCGTTCACCCGCCAAGTCGTTCGGGCAGAGAGCGTGGTGGACGGTATTGCACAGGCAGGTTCCGAAAACGACCTGGTATTTATCGGTGCCTCCGAGGAAAGCCTGATTGACCAGGTCTTGTTCGGTACGATCCCGGAGTTGGTGGCGCGCGTTTGTTCCACACCGGTGTTGATGGTCAAACGTTTTCGCGGTCTGCGGCGATTCTGGCTGCAGCGTGCCTGGGACACACTCTTTGGAGCGGTGCCGACACTCAACCGCCAGGAACAGATCGATATCTACCGCGAAGTACGAGAAGGAGCCCGCCCGGACGTGGATTTCTTTATCATGATGGGGTTATCGGCCATCATCGCCACGTTCGGTTTGTTACAGGACAGTTCGGCAGTGATTATCGGCGCGATGCTGGTTGCACCGTTGTTCACGCCCATCCTGGCATTCAGTTTGGCCATCGTTAAGGGGGATGTGCGCCTGCTCAGCTTAGCCGTCGAGTCGGCGATCAAAGGCATCGCTTTAGCGATCGGCTTGGGTATCCTGCTCACCGCGATTTCGCCGCTGCGCGTGGTGACGAACGAGATCCTGTCACGCACCAACCCAAACCTGTTCGATCTGGCGGTCGCACTCGCTTCCGGTGCCGCTGGCGCTTATGCGGTTGCACGCAAAGATGTGGCAACTTCCCTGCCGGGTGTCGCCATTGCCGCAGCACTCGTCCCTCCGCTGGGTGTCGTTGGTATCGGACTCGCCATGGGTGAGGCACGCACAGCCTGGGGTGGTGTCTTGCTTTTCATAACGAACTTGATCGCTATCACCCTCGCCGGATCTGTGACTTTACTCTTACTTGGTTTCCGTCCCTCCCCTCGGGCGAAGCGCCAAGGCCACCTCCAAAGGGGCATGCTCGCTTCACTCGTTTTGCTCATCGCCATCAGCATCCCCCTGGCGTCGGTTTTTATTGACTCTGTAGAAATGTCACATATACGACAAGTCGTCGGTGCAACCGTCAGGCAGGAAATCGAAGTGGAAGCGGGGTATACGTTGGAAACACTGGAGATCGAACTTGCCGACTCTCGAGCCGTCGACGTGTCCATCACAATCCATGCCAATAAAGAGATGGCCGTACCGCTGCTTGAGGAACTGCAAAGCCAACTGGAAAATTCACTCGACCGCCCCATCCACCTTCATGTTGTGAGCGTCCCCATTGAATCGTATGAATTGCACAGTGATTAAATGTGTGCCCGCGTTCGATTCGAACCTTTAAAATACATGAGAGCCGGGTACGCCGAACCCGGCTCTCTCTTAAGGAGGAGAAGAAGAGATCTACCCTTCCACACTTACTATAATCTTTTCCGTTCATCCCGTGCGGGACGCAAGACTGACGTTTAACCTACGCAATCCCTACGCTGATTAGGAATTGGATACTATCTGGAATCTCCATACTGTGTCGCTACTTGGGATATTGGTTCTATGGCCAGCGATCGGATGCAAAATCTACAAAATCTGTTGGACAGCATATCAACTAACCGCGCGCTAGATTTGGGCACAGGCGAGGGTGAGACTGCACTGTGGCTCGCGGAGCAGGGTTTCACTGTCGACGCCGTCGAACGCGATCCCGAAGTTTATCGACGGTTGGTTGAAGCGTGCGCTGGTACCGCAGTTAACCCCCACCGTGCTGACGTGGCGGATTTCCCGTTGCCATTGGCTACTTACGATCTGATCGTCACTCAGGCCGTGCTGCACTTCCTACGCCCGACGCAGCTTTGGCCATTGGCGGATCGGCTTGTCAAGACACTCGTGCCCGGCGGGTTGCTCGTTGCCGAGGTCTTCACAACTGATGATCCGGGCTACGTGGCCTTACGGCAATCCAATGCAGCGGAAATCGAACCGAACACTTTTGAAGCTCCCCCTCCGATTGGGCTGATCCACTACTTCGCACCGGGAGAACTGCTCCGGACCTTCGCACCACTTGACGTTCTCGAATATGATGAAGCGCGTCGAGCCGACCCACGATCGGAAGACGGCTTTCGTGCCGGCGCGTATCTCCTGGCCAGACGCCCTCAAACGACCGCGATCGGCGTTTAGTGTCTTCGGAACTTAATTCCGCGGCATGCTATAATGCGCCACGTTTGCGAGATTCCTTGTCAAAATGCTACTCGATTGGATCCTGGCCCTCTCTCCCATCCTGCTGATCATCGTCTTGATGGTCCGTTTTGGGTGGGGCGCAGCCAAAGCCGGTCCTGCGGGTTGGGTACTGACCCTTGGGCTGGCTGCCGTCCGTTTTGGTGCCGGCCTTGAACTGCTTGCCGTGAGCCATCTGAAAGCCCTGCTGCTCGCCCTGGATGTGCTGCTCATCGTCTGGGGCGCCTTTATCCTCTACCGCGTATTTGACGAAGCCGGCGCGATCGCCGCCATCGGGAAATCGCTTACCCAACTGACCGCCAACCGCGGCATGCAAGCGTTGCTAATCAGCTGGCTCTTTGCCTCCTTCCTGCAAGGTATCGGCGGATTTGGTGTACCGGTCGCCGTCACCGCCCCGCTGCTTGTAGGCCTGGGCTTCTCTCCCCTGACGGCCATCATCTTGCCCTCCATTGGGCATGCCTGGGCGGTCACCTTCGGATCGCTGGGCTCTTCCTTTCAGGCGTTAATCGCCGCCACCAGCTTACCCACCGACACTCTGGCCGGCCCGGCCGCCGTATTGTTGGGATTGGCCGGCATAGGCTCTGGCTTTATGGTTGCACAGATCGCCGCTGGTTGGCAGTCCATGCGCAAACTGGCTTTGCCGATCCTGGTACTGGGTGTGCTCATGGGCTTCTCGCAATACCTTCTGGCGACTCATGGATTGTGGAACATCGCCAGCTTCGTTGCAGGCATGATCGGCCTGATCGCGGGTGTTGTTCTGGCGAGGCGGTTTCAAGCGGACCGTTCTGATCTAAACACAAACGGGTTCGACACCCGTAGATTTTTCGTGGCGGCTTCGGGGTATCTCGTCTTAATCGCCGTTACTTTCACCGTTCAACTCGTCCCTGCGGTACATGCATTTCTGAGCGAGATCGAGATCCGCATCGCCTTTCCCGAAACGCAGACGGCGAGCGGCTTTATCACGCCAGCTGGCCTCGGCCGCGTCATTCCCATCCTGCGCCATGCGGGTGCGATTTTGGTCTATACGGCCTTGATCGCCTACCTCATCTACCGCAGGTCCGGCATGGTTCCACCCAACGCGGGTCGCCATATCGTCCGGGATACGTTGAAGCGAATGCTGCCCTCCAGCGTAGGGATTATCTCCATGGTCGCCATGGCCGTGATGATGACCCACGCCGGTATGACAGACGCCCTCGCATCCGGATTGGCGCAATGGGTGGCCTCCGTTTTTCCTTTCGCTTCCACCTGGATCGGCGCGCTGGGCGCCTTCATCACCGGATCGAACACCAATTCCAACTTGATCTTTGCCGCACTCCAACAGCGAACGGCCGAACTGCTCCACTACAATCCCGCCTGGATCCTGGCAGCGCAGACGACGGGCGGCGCCCTCGGTTCGGTGATTTCTCCGACCAAGATACTGGTCGGGGCGAGCACCACGCCCCTGGCGGATCAAGAGGGCATCATACTGCGGGCATTGCTGCGCCGCATCGCAGCGTTGATATTTTGCGTGGCGTTGATCGTGTGGATCTGCGCAAGATAATCTGGCGGCTTTTATCGACACACAAATGCTTTCCCGAACGAAATCAAATGATATATTCACACGCCGCCATTTTCCGAATACGTGCCGAATGATGTACAATGGCACCCATGGATGACGTTTTCTTGCTGATCACATTGCCTTTGGATGACACGCTGGTAGAACGCATCAAAGCGGTCTCACCACGACTTCAAGTTAATCTCCATCCGTCTTCATCGGGCGAAGGTATCCCTGAGGATTTACTGGCAGATGCTGAAATCCTCTACACGCTAGAGGCTCTCCCTGAACCGGAAGCTGTCCCTGAATTGCGTTGGATTCAATTCCATTCGGCCGGAATCGATCACGTTGTGGATCATCCATTGCTGCAAACGGACGTTCAAGTGACCACCCTCAGCGGCGCAGCAGTGCCTCAGATGGCCGAGTTTGCCATGATGTCGATGCTATCCCTCGGCCACAAATTACTCGACATTAGCGCCGACCCACCCGAGGAACTCTGGGGGGAAAAGCGCCATCAGCGCTATCAACCTCTTGAGTTGCGAGGAAGCACGGTCGGTATTGTTGGTTACGGAAGCATCGGTCGTGAGATTGCGCGTTTGTGTTATGCCTTTGGCGCAACGGTACTGGCAACCAAACGGGATTTGAAAAATCTACAAGATACGGAGTATCGCCTGGAGGGCCTGGGAGATCCTGCGGCCGATGTACCAGAACGGCTGTATCCCCCGGAGGCGCTGCGCTCGATGGCATCCTTGTGCGACTTTTTAGTCGTCACCGTCCCCCTGACGGCTGCGACGCGTGGCATGGTCGGGGCGGAAATCTTCGGCGCGATGAAACCCTCCGCGTATATCATCGATATATCCCGCGGCGGCGTTGTCGATCATGGCGCCCTGGTAGAGACTTTGAAGACGGAAAAACTCGCCGGAGCAGCACTGGACGTTTATCCGGTAGAACCCCTTCCCGAATCCAGCCCACTGTGGGAGATGCCGAATGTGATCCTTTCTCCCCACATCGCCGGCTCCTCACCCGACTATGATGAGCGGGCGATGGATTTGTTTGCTGAAAATCTCTTTCGTTACCTTTCCGACCGGCCGTTATTAAATCTATGGGATCCAGAATTTAGTTACTGAGGTTCGTTCATGATTCGTGGGGTTATTTTTGATTTCGGTTCGACTCTCATCAGCTTCCGTGGTGAGGTGAATGAAGTGCGCACACTCGCAACACAAGCGATGGCGAAATGTCTATTCGATGAGAATGTTAGATTTGACCAAGATGCGTTCATCAAGCGCTTTAATATATTGCTCCAGATGAGTTTCGAAGCCCGTGAAATCACAAACATCGAAATTTCATCCATATCCGTTTTACGTCTCGCTCTGACCGAGTTTGGCTACGCAACCGTCACAGATGAAATACTCAATCGTGCCCTGGAGCGTTTCTACAATCATTTCGAAGATTGCTGGCAGCCGATGCCAGACCTATATCCCGTACTTGGTGAAATTCATAACAGCGATTACCGCCTGGGCATGATCTCAAACGCCGGCAATGCCGCCAACGTACAACGCCTGATCGACAAAGTCGATATTCGAAAATACTTCGATCCCGTTCTGATCTCCTCGGGAGTCGGCCTGCGTAAACCTCACCGTCTTTTATTTGAGGCCGTACTCAACACATGGCAATTGCCGGCCGAGCAGGTTGTCATGATTGGAGACATGCTCAATGCAGATATCCTTGGGGCCCAGCGCGTCGGCATGCATCAGATCTGGATTACGGCCGATGCGGATAATGAGAGCAATCGCCAGAACGCAGCAGCCATCGAGCCGGAAGCGATCACGGATAACTTGAGCGATGTGCCCACGCTGATACGAAGCATGGCTTCCTCCTGATTGTGCGGTAGAATTTTTCCTTGCAACTCACCACGTAAAGAGTCGTATAGATGATGGAATGAAATCTTCATTTCAGAATAGTGGTATTGGAGGAGCTCATGCGCAAGATCACCTTACTATTTGTTGGCATGGCGACACTCTTGGCTACGATAGCCTGCAGTTTTAATTTCTTGCCCTTGCAGACGAGTATACGGGTCGAAAAACTCGAAACCGGCCCGACCATATCCAAGGATGTAGAAATCCCTGTACCCGATTCCGACGAGACAAGTCTGGAACTCGTTATGGGCGCGGGCAGGTTATATATCACCCCGGGCGCCCGAGATGCACTTCTCCAGGGCGTGGTTCACTATAACGTTGAAGAATTCGAACCACACATTATCTCCGAAGACGGATATGTTCAACTTCGACAGGGAGAAAACGAATCGGGCGAATACACATTCCCAGATATCAGCGGCGATGTGGAAAACACCTGGGATCTTCAGCTTGGGAACACCGCGATGGAATTAATTCTCACGGTGGGGGCTTCCCGCAGCGAGATCGAACTGGGCGGATTGGCGATCAACGATCTGCGTGTGACTCAGGGCGCATCTGATTTTGAATTATCCTTTTCAGAGCCTAACCAGATAGAGATGTCCACGCTGCGTTTCACAGGTGGCGCTTCAGAAGCTGAGTTAAACGAGCTGGCCAACGCAAATGCCGAAAACATAGTCTTCACGGGTGGCGCTGGTCGATACGCACTGGACTTCAGCGGCGAATTAAAGGACGATGTGTACGTTAAGATTGAAGCAGGGTTGGGAGAGGTGATCATCATCGTTCCGCAGGGGACTGCAGCTGAAGCCGAATTCAAAGGCGCGCTGGCGGATGTCGATGCCTACGATGACTGGCGACGATCGGGAGACACGTACACACTCGAAGGAACCGGCGCCAAAATAACCTTCGAGATCTCGATGGGACTGGGCAGCCTGGAATTACGCAACTGGTAGATAACGGAAAGTGTGTCGGGTACAACGATCTCAAAGGACGGGCTGAGCCCGTCCTTTTTTATATTGACAGCTTCAGGGGCTCACAACCTCTCTGGTTTCACGGTATACAACGGCTAAGATCTCATCCGCTTCTTGCGCGGTTGCCGGCCTGGGGCGGCCGTCTTCGGTAATCATTATGGGTACAAGTTCGAGTTCGCGCACGCCATCCGAATCCAGCCAAACGTTGAGCAATGCGGTTTGGGGGATATCTCCGTCGTCGAAGACAAAATTCCCCAATCCATACACGATCACTCCCTGGTTGTAAAACTCAATTCCCTGCAGGACGTGTGCGTGATGCCCCAGGACGAGGTCGGCACCGGCATCGATCGCCGTGTGGGCGGCATGTACCTGCGGCGTACTGGGCTGGACGACGTATTCGTAGCCACTATGAAGCATAACGATAACGATGTCGACAAGCGGACGCACGGATGTGATGTCCGCCTCCATCTGCTCGGGATCAGCCCAGGCTAAACCGGGTTGATTTTGTGTGGCCGTCCATGAATGTGTATCAAAACCGCGCACTTCGACGGGCACGTCTACGTAGGCCAGGAATGCGATGCTTGTCTTGTTGATCGTAAGGATGACAGGCGTAGATGCCGCTTCGGCATTTTCACCCGCGCCTACAGTATGGACATGGTTTGTCTCCAACAGCGAAATCGCCTCGAGTAACCCAGCGGGACCGTAATCCATGGCGTGATTGTTGGCCAGTGATAGCAGGTCGAAGCCCGCGATGGCGAATGAGCGAGCTGCCCCTGGAGGGGCACGAAATGTGTAGCCCTTGTCAACGGGTGTGCCTTGTTCCCCCAGGGCACACTCGAGATTCCCTACGGTAATATCCGCAGTGGACAGATCATCAAAAACGAGTTCAAATGGATAGATTGGATCCCCGTTTTCGATTCTCTCCCCGATGCGTCTGGCCATCATGATGTCGCCTACCGCTACCAGATGCGTGACCGGGTCGACCCCAAGCTGATTCCCGATCAGCGGAGCGATCTCCTCCGCTGCCGATTCATAGCCAGTCGCTGCGATCACCGACCATGTCTGCTTCAAAGGATATTCCGGTTCACCTGGATGTATGCCGTCAATGGCAAGTGATTTAAGCTTGGGGGTCATGTCTGCCCAATCTACCACTGCAACAAAGGGAGAATCTTCCACGATCATCTCCCGCGCCTGATCGAGCGTGACTTGCTCCCACTCCGAGGTGAAAGGCACGCCCAGTGCCAGAATACGTTCTCCCGCAGGACTCCCAACATCACCCGGCACAAGTGCCAGATTAACATCCCCCTGGGAAAGACCCAAACCGGGATCTTCGTCCACCTCTAACTGCCATTGCCAACGGCTGGTTTGTGAATCCATTGCAGCAATTGCCTGTCCGGTGATTCCTGCCCAGCGGTTCGGGACGGCAATCACAACCGGTTCAGGAGTCGGTGTGTGTGCGGGAGTTGGCGTTTGAGTGGAAGTGGCGCTTGCTGTCGCGACCGGGTATGTCGCCATTTCGTTACCCTCCGTTGAAACTGGCGACAACAGGGCGACTTCATTGGTTATTGCCGAGCACGCGGGGATGATCGTGCTGAAGATCAAAAGCATCAGGGGACAACACAGCCATCTTGATTTCATCATCCTTGGTACCACCTTCCTGCATTTTATCCTCCTTTCGCTGATTTTGTGGAGCGGTTGGCCTGCACTCCCGGGATGATCTAATAAAAATCTCCCCGGGCATGGACATGTCCGGGGAGTCGGAATACTGACATCATCCATTAAAGTTCATTGGTTGTTCGTCAAGGGAGCGAGTTCCTCCTCGACCATGCGAACCACCAATTCGTCGAGCGAGAGCACGCTGTAATCATCCACATGGTGAGTGGTCTCGTCCCCAGGTGCACCTCCAGCGCCATAGGTGAGGAAGAGGAATTTCCCACCGCTGATCTGCGCCAATTGCCGGAAGATATACTCTCCCTGATCGTCCAATCCACTGGACGCGAGCGGGTAGATCTTGATCCCAACCTCGGCAGCTGCAAAGACATCCGCCGCATAATCAAAATCTTGCTGGTAATTGAGCTGCGGCGGCGCATCCGCCAGAAGGAAAATCAAGCTAACCGTATCTTCTCCTCGCCACTCAGGCAGGTGGATGGCGTTGTGGAGGCCCTCGTTGAGGCTCTCCGGGTAGTCCCCGCCGCCATCGGCATGCACCTGGGCGAGTTCGTCGGTAAACGCCGACACATCGGGCGTGAAGTCCAATGTCCGGCTAACGAACAGGTCCCCTCGATCACGGTAAATCGTCATTCCAAAGCGTACGTTGGGGCTCGACGGTAGAGTCTCGATCTGTTCAGAGACGGCGATCATGTTTTCCTTCAACTGGGCGATCTCATCACTCATACTTCCGGTAGCATCTATCAGGAAGTGCACATCGAGTCGGACAGGTTTCGTGGCCGACTCGGCATCAAGTATGATGCTCTGCTCCCGGATGCCTTGGTCGAGATTCTGGGAGACTTCCAGTCCATCCTTGGCAACAACGATCTCGATCTGATCGAGATCGAAATGCGGATATGCGTTGGGGAAGAACAATACACTTCCGTCGCTGTGCGTCGTCAACTGCGCAACTCGGTCGCCATTCACGTCGAGGATGGTCACTTCTGCGCCCAACACAGGTTCACCCTGGCTGTTGGAAACAAAGATCATCTGTCGCCCGGTGACATCCACATCATGGACGTCAATGCCCCATTCGGCGCAATGCAAGCGGTAGAGCAGATAATCGTCCCATGCGGCATTATCATCCACACTGCCGGCCCGCAGGTTTGGTGCCTGGTTGCTGCGCGACAGTTCGCTTTCTACTCCATCTTCCGCAACATCCGCGCCAAATGACTCTTCTTCCACCTCAACCAGCGGTTCAGCTCCAGGCAATGAGTCGACGGATTTTTCGGCCAACACCTCGCCCTCTGCAATCGCACCTGCCGAACCGCTCCAGCCATCTTCACCATCCCAATCGATCCATCCGTTACTCCCCCCATTTTCCGACACATGAATGGGATCCAGCAAACCACAAGCGCCCAGGCTCAGGGCGGTGAAGATAAGTGTACAAATCCAGCGAGTACTAACTCTGTTCGTCATCGGGTTCTCCTCTCGTTAAGTCGCACAATGCTCTTCAGTGCTTATCAGACGCAGAAGGACCGGCTTTTGTTCCAGGAGAACAAAGATACGAGATCGAATGTGCAATCGTGGGATAAAGTTGTGGAGGCGAACCGAATCCGCAGAATTCGTTTGTGATTCAGCGCTGCAGTTCGACTTTGATCAAGACGGCGCGGACGACCGTGCGCCAGCTGTAATCACCGGTTTCCTCGTTGAATCCGCTGCAGGTGATCAGGGTAACCCAATCGAATTCTTCATGACCAAGTGGCGACATATCGTCTGGACGCACCCAGAGAACCTCACGGACGGAATATTCGTAGCGCATGCCAAAGAAATTGATCACGATTTCGTCACCCCAGCCGAGTGTGCCGAGCCCGGCAAACGGCCCCGGCAGCCCGGATGGCAAGGTCACATGCCCGGTAATGGCCGTGTTCCCCTCCCAGGTTGGGAAAGCCGTACCCTCGAGGTATCCGGCGTCGTCCCACAACCAGGTTACGTCCCATCCATCTTCGGTCTTCGGGACCCCCACGATGGGGATATCCACGCTTAACTTCGGGATCTCCAGTCCCAGTGCAAAGAGACTGGTGTAGCGAGCACTTTCCGGCTGCGCAGGGAGCATCGTTAATACGCCAGGTGCGAATCCGGTTTCGGGCAATCCACCATCGCCGATGGCCAGGAAGAAGTCATCGTCGTTGTTGGTCGGATCATCGCCCAACGAGGTAGTTGTCAAACCAACGCTGTTCGTACCACCCGGGGGTTCCCCTAAAATATTCACTTCAGTCGTGATGGTGATGGTGTAAAAATCGGTGGGCGATACGGTCCCCATGTCGATGGTCACTGTGTTGCCGACAATGGTGATGGGCTGGCCCTCATCCGGTACTATGCTCACGCTAAGAACATCCAAGAACACCGGTAGGGTATCGATGACTTCCACATCCAGTGCGTCCGAGTTGCCTAAGTTTTCCACCGTGATGGTGAAGACCACGGTGTCACCCACAGATGCTGTGGCCGGATCGCCGGTCTTGGTCAGTGCCGGGTCGACAATCTCTAAAACGTTCACGTCAGCATTATCTTGATCGTCTTCAGCGGGAGTGTCGTTATCCGGCGTGGAATCGGGATCGTACTGGTCGGAAGCGTTGACCTGGGCAATGTTGTCGGAAGTCCCTACGATGTCGACGGTGGTCTGGAATCTAAGAAAGACACTCGTGCCGCTCGTCAGGGAGTTGACATCCCAGGTCAAAACCGGGGGGTAGCCAGTGTCATCACGGCTATCGCCACCGTCGATGCTGCCAGGAACGTAGGTTAAACCAGCCGGGATGACATCTTCGATAACGATATTTGTAGCTGTGTTCGGTCCTTCGTTGGTTAGCATTAGCGTGAACATGACCGTATCACCAAGATCTGGTGATGATTCGCTTACGACCTTTGTCAAACTGAGATCCGCAACATCCCCTGGCGTGACCGTTACCGTGTCGTCATCGTCGTCGCCGTCGGAGTCGTCGCCTGGCGTCGAGTCGCTGTCCGTCTGGTCGTGGTCCATCACCTGGGCGTAGTTGTCGTACGTGCCCGATACGAGCACATCCGCATCGTAGGTCAAGTTGGTCGATGCCCCGCTGGCCAAACTGTTGATCGTCCAGGTGAGACCTGTCGTGGCCGGGAAGCTGTCGTCGTTGCTGTCGCCACCGGCGATACTGGCCGCCACGTAGGTGTACCCGTCAGGCACGACATCAGTGATGTCGATGGCCGTGGCGGTGGAGGGTCCGGCGTTGGCAATCACCAGCGTGAAGGTGATCGTATCGCCCACATCGGGCGTGGCGTCTGAGATCTGCTTGTCCAGTGAGACGTCAATAATGTCGTTGGGCGTGACCGTGACCGTGTCGTCATCGTCGTCGCCGTCGGAGTCGTCACCCGGCGTTGAGTCGCTGTCCGTCTGGTCGTGATCCATCACCTGGGCGTAGTTGTCGTACGTGCCCGAGGCCAGCACCGTGGCGTCGTAGGTCAGGCTGGTGGAAGCGCCAGACGCCAGGGAATTGATCGTCCAGGTCAAACCTGTCGTGGCCGGGAAGCTGTCGTCGCGGCTGTCGCCACCGGCGATACTGGCCGCCGAATAGGAATAGCCGGACGGAACCACGTCCGTCACGTCGATGTTCGTGGCCGTGGAAGGTCCGTCGTTGGCGATCACCAGCGTGAAGGTGATCGTATCGCCCACATCCGGTGTCGCATCGGAGACCTGCTTGTCCAGGGAGATGTCGATTTGTTCCTGGTAGCCGAAGTCGGCAGCATTGTAATCTTCACGGGCTGACAGCGTATAAGCGAGCGGTTCGTTGGCAGTGGTGAGGACAAAACCGGTGAGAACACCGCCGATGTCTGTCACTGTAACGATGTAGTCACCTGGGATAAGATTGGTGAAATCGTATGCGCCGCCGCTTGCTGTTGTGACTGTGGCGATGATCGGTTCACCGCCGTCAATCACGCCGTCTCCGTTAAGATCGTCGATCAGATCGATCGTCACCCCATCGATACCTGCTTCGCCGCCGTCCTGCACGCCATCGCCATCGAGGTCGTCCCAGACAAAATCGCCTATCGAGGAAGCGATTGGATCCGTGACTGTATCCTCGACGGGTGTGGGTGTTTGATCGCTCGTCACTGAAACAGTATTCTCGATTTCGGTGATGGCTGGCGCTAGAGGATCGTCCACGGTGACTTGGAATGTCACGGTCAAGGTGTCGCCGGGATCGAGGGCATACCCATCAGCGGCTTCGACAAGATAGGGTGGGTCACCATCGGACAAGTCGCCGTTGATTCCTCCCGTAATGTTGTCTAGGGTTACATCTTGTAGATACGATGCGGCGATTTCGACATCATCGAAGTAAACGGCATCGGCGCCACCCATGGTGCTCGAGGTGATGAAGCGAATAGTTGTGTTTACCGAGGATGAGATGTCGTCGCTTATATTCCAACTGAAGGATTGATACGTACCATCCGTAGCCGGCCCAATGAGCATTCCGACCGTCTCCCAATCGGTCCCGCCGTTGTCTGAGATCTGGATACGCACATTATCGGTACCACCATCGAGCCCCGATCTTCGGTAGATCAGGCTGAGCGTTGCCGTCTCGTAGACGGTGAGATTGACTTCTCTTTGAACACCCTCACCGCCGCCGTCGTTGTTTTGCACACGCAGTTGGTAATTACTGACGTCATTGAGTACTCGCTCGTCGGCACCTATTGGACTGCCGTCGTCGCCGAATTCCGTCCAGTTTGTGGCCCAAGCTGCAGTTCCGTCGCTGCCGGTGTAGGCTTGGGCGTTAAACTCATCTCGGAACGTGTCGGATACTTCCTGTGGTCCCGCTGCGACCGTACTATCGGTGACGTACGCCGTGCCGGTTGGCAATGTGTCGGAGACCACTACGTTGGTGGCTCGGATGTTCCCGGTGTTGGTAATCACACTTGTATAGGTGATCGTGTCGCCAGGGTTGACCGGATTACCGTCGGCGCTGGAAATCTTGGTTACCTCGAGGATAACGGCCTCGGCGATGGTGACGATGGCGATGTCTGTTGGACGAAATATGGCTGCATTAACGTCGTTTTCATCCACGGTGCTGGTGCCATACGCTTCACCCTCATTGATGTTCTCGCCGCCTGAAAATGCGCCAGTTATGGTTTGCGCCTGAAAGGTGAGGGTGATCGAAGAACTTGCAGGTATGGTATCGTCTAACCCGAGTCCAGCGAGATCCCATGTCAGCGTTTCCCCAACGATGCTGGGGTCGTAGCCATCTCCGCTACCACCCGTACCGTAGCTGAGAGCGATGGTGGTTGAATCATCGATATATTCCCAGCCACCGGGAAGGGTATCGATGATATTGCCGTTGTATACCATATAGTCTGCTGTAGTAACCTCGAGAGTGAACGTGACGCTGCCCCCTGTGGCGGGCAGTGAGGTAGGCAAGGCAGTCTTTTCGATCCCCAGGACGGGGTCGGCCCAATACAGCGGAAGAATCGTGTACCCAAAATCGTAGTCGGGCAGGGGTTCACCGGGAGATTGCTCGGTGTTGTCCTGCCCCCAGGCGATGGCAAAATAATCGTTGGCGAAAATGTGTGCGCCGGTAGCATCCTGATCGGGATCGTACAACATGCGCGTTTCGAATCGATCCAAGATAAATGTGTCGTCAATAATGTCGTCGCTGTTCCAATCGACGAAGAATGTGGTGTTGTCGTTTATGGGTGTGATGTGGAGTGGGTTGGCAGGGGCAAAAGGTAGATAGTATTCCTCGTCGAGCAATGTGGGACACATTGCTTGATACCCCCAATCCACGTTGGGATTTTCATCATCGCCGGCAACTAAAATCCATATCGTGTCCGATGGATTGGAGGCCGAAATATAAGCACCGTAATCTCCCTGGATGGTGCCTGCTGGCGCTTGCGGCATGACATAGCGGTATACATCGCCGGCGCTGGCGAGATTGATGGTTGTCGTACCCGAGGCGGTTTGGATGTCTACATCCGTGTTGTCTTGAAAGGCATAGATGTAGGCGGCCGTTTCGATGGTCCTGCCTCCCCATTCGCCGGAATGAAAGGTCATCGAAGGAACCGGAAGGAAGTACTCATCACAGAGGAATGACTCCGGAGTGAGTGTGTAGTAGCGAGTTTCGTAAACCTGGTTGACGCTGGTAATCAAGCCTGCCTGAATGGGCATGTCCACGCCGGACACGGCGTGGGTTGCCGCGACGGTTGTCCCGGAGTTAATGTTGGACACGTAGACGTTCTCGCCTTGGTTGAGAACGGTATCGAGTAGCGTGCCCATTGAGGGATCAGTGACCACCACGCGTGTGTTATCAAGTTCGGCTTCAATGAAGAGGAAAGTGTACTCAAAGGGATCGGGGCTGGCTGGTGAAAAATCAAGATCTTCCCCGATAGGTGCCACATATGAATTTTGCCAACGCGTGGTTGGGTACAATTCCCACGAACCGGCCAAGTAAGGGCCGGGTAAGTCGGGCCAAACCGTCCTTACTACAGAGAGAGGCGCCCCGCTGAAGTACAGCCGATCGCTGCCACCGACTCCTGTACTGCCGACGACGTACGTGTCTGCCTCGGTGAGGGTAAGAACATCGCCCTCATCCAACGGGCCTCCCTGATCGTTCGGCCCACCCACGGCAGTGTCCCATCTGGCGTCGGCCGTGTTGTACGGATCGCCGGGATCAAAGTCATACCCATCCTCATATTCATCGAGGTACACATTAACCCCATCGGCGCTGGCGACCATACTCAAGCGGGAATTGATGCCTCCAGAGGCCCCGGAATTTGGAATGGCGGCCAAGGCAGTGAGGATGTCCGTGTCATCGCCCAAGATGTAGTATTCCCCATACCCCACCACACTTTGTGCGTGGGCAGGGTCAACGGAGAATATTCCCCCCATACTAGAGAAGAAGATATTTACAAACAAAACCAAGATTGTGCTCAATAGCCTCAGAACACATGTACTTTGTCTTTTCAACGATGTCTCCTACAGTATGGTGTACTTTGTCTACTCAAGTGCGTTACCAGTTTCTCTTCAATGACTACATGTAAGCGTGTGTATCCTGGTCGGCATATAGCCGCGAGAAAACACACACTGCTCGACTTGCAATTGATTCGCAAGTCGATCGAAGCGCTCTTTTATTGGTCTATGAAAAGCTCGTTGCTTCCCACCCTCAAGGACAACGATCATAGAACAATGTCACTATCGACGCACACTCACGCAATTTTTTGACAACCAAACGCGGTGAGTGAACTCGATCCGGCATCCTGGAACATTCATATTATCGTAGAATACAATCGAGAAATCAACCTTTCGGGGGTCTTAGTTATGTGGGTGCGACTTCTCCAATATTCATCATCATGTATTAATATGGCTTGAAATGTCCCGATTTACAACTGAGGCGTGGATTCTCTGCACGCATTTGATCTTTGCACTGGCTTAACTTTTATCCTGCGCAATGGTTCTTTCCTGATAACAGTGCCAGTAAAATCGACATAGCTGCGTTCTGACTTTGTTGACACCTTACAAATCTTGTAGATAATTAGGGAAACTGACAACCAACGGCCATGACGGAGGAAAGTAGACGGAAGGAACTCGCCAGGGAGGCTGGGGCGAGACTGAAACCTCGGCTGGAGCGATATCCGTTGAAGTTCCCTTCCGAGCCGCCCGGGGGAACACCTTGAGAAGCGTACAAGGTCAGTAGTTCGGGCCGGAGCCCCACCGTTATCGCAGGGGATCCGATCGCTGAAAACCAGCCGTCGGAACAGAGTGGGCTTATTGTGGCCAATGAGGGTGGTACCGCGGGTTCTTTTCCCGTCCCTTGATGGGACGGGATATTTCGTTAATCCGCTCCTCGACACGCTTAACACGGGAGGTTGTATGCTGAAACGTTTGCAGGAATTGGAAAAAGAAGCTTTGGCCACCCTCGACGCGGTAGAAGAGGAAGATGCACTTCAAGCGTGGAAGGTGAAATACCTGGGCCGTTCGGCAGCGCTGGCAGAGATCACCAGCGGCCTGGGCGAGTTGCCGAAGGAAGAGCGCCCGGCTGTCGGCCAGCGGGCCAATCAGGTGAAAGTAACACTGGAAGCGGCGTATGACTCTCGGGTGGAAGCTTTACACGCCGAAAGTCTGGAGCGCTCGCTGCGTGAACAACTTTTGGACGTCACGCTGCCCGGCCGACCGATCGTGCGCGGCCGCATCCATCCAGCCAATCAGACGCTGCGAGAAATCACCGCCATCTGGGCGGAGATGGGCTTTCAGGTTTACCGTTCGCGCGACGTCGAGAGCGACGAATACAACTTCCAATTGCTCAACTTTCCCCCGCACCACCCAGCACGCGACATGCAGGATACCTTCTTCACCACGGAACCCGAAATTCTGCTGCGCACCCACACCTCCCCGGGACAGATCCGGGTGATGCGTGAACGTGCGCCAGAGCCAATTCGCGTCGTGTTACCGGGCATGTGCTACCGCTACGAACAAATCACAGCCCGTTCTGAAATTCAATTCAACCAGGTGGAAGGTCTGGCCGTGGGAGAGCGTATTACCTTTGCCGATCTCAAGGGCACCCTGATCGCATTTGCCCGCCGCATGTTCGGCCAGAACGTGGGCACACGTTTCCGCGCATCCTATTTCCCTTTCACGGAACCCTCGGCGGAAATGGACATCGAGTGTTTCGTGTGCGGTGGCGAAGGTTGCACGGTGTGTAAGTACACCGGATGGCTGGAAATCCTGGGCTGCGGCATGGTGCACCCGGTCGTGCTGCAGAACGGTGGTTACGATCCGGAAAAGCACACCGGTTTTGCCTTCGGTATGGGGCCTGAACGGATCGCCATGCTCAAATACGGCATCGATGACATTCGTTATTTCTGGGCCAACGACTTGCGTTTCCTGGAGCAATTCTAGGGATTGAATACTTCGTGTGTGGATGCACACGCTGATTGACAACACGGAATAAGGATGGATGTATGTTAGTACCACTTTCTTGGTTAAAAGACTTCGTGGACATCGAATTGTCCCCCCTCGAACTGGCACATCGCCTCACGCTGGCGGGATTGGAAGTGGAGCAGGTCACCTTTGTGGGGCTGCCGCTTCCCGAGGAAAAAACTGACGGCCAAAGCGGTTCTCGCCACCGATTGGAAACCAACGTCACCGGATTGGCCTGGGACCCGGAGACCATCGTCGTGGGCGAAGTGCGGGAAGTGATGCCGCACCCCAACGCCGATCGACTCGTGCTGCTGCGCTTGTTCGATGGCGATCAAGAGCACACCGTACTCACCGGCGCGCCGAATTTGTTTGAATACAAGGGCAAAGGACCAATCGATAAACCTCTGAAGGTGGCCTATGCGAGACAGGGCGCCCAGATCTACGATGGTCACAAACCGGGACGGGAATTAACGACACTTAAACGCGCCAATATTCGCGGAGTCGAGTCCTATTCGATGGCCTGTTCGGAAAAGGAACTGGGCATCTCGGATGCCCATGAAGGCGTGATCATCCTCGATGATGACGCTCCGGTCGGCCTGCCGCTGGCAGAATATATGGGCGACGTGGTCTTCGATATCACCATCATGCCCAACATCGCCCGCGATGCAAACATCCTGGGCGTGGCGCGGGAAATCGCCGCCCTGACCGATAAAAAACTCAAGCCGCCTTCATTCGAGGTTCCCTGGAGTGGGGATTCGATCGAAGGACGCGTGAGCATCGAAATCCGCGACCCGAAACTCAATCCGCGTTTCGTCCTGGGTTTAATCGAAGGTGTCTCGATCGTGCCCAGTCCCTACTGGGTGCAGCGCCGATTACGCCTGGCGGGTATGCGGCCAATCAACAGCATCGTTGATGCGACCAACTACGTCATGCTCGAAGTGGGCGAGCCGCTGCACGCATTCGATTTCGACATACTGGTGGAACGCGCCGGGGGCAAGGCGCCCAAGATCATCACCCGCCTTCCCGAACCAGGTGAGACTCTCACCACGCTGGACGATGTCGATCGCGGACTGGACGATTTCACCGTCCTGGTTGCGGATACCAAAGGTGTGTTGTCGCTGGCGGGGATCATGGGCGGCGCGGCTTCCGAAGTCAGCGAGAAGACCAAAAACGTGCTGCTCGAGGGCGCCTCCTGGAACTACGTCAACACCCGCCGCACGGTATCGGCCCAGAATCTCAGCTCGGATGCCGCTTACCGCTTCGAGCGTGGGGTACATCCTGCCGTCGCCAAACTCGGTGTGCAGCGCGGTCTGGCAATGATGGCCGAACTGGGTGGCGGGACGACTGCAGAAGGTCTGGTCGATGTGTATCCCGAGCCAGTAGATGATCCTTGCGTCGAAATCACACCAACCGACGTCGATCGCTGGTTGGGGATTCAGCTGCAGCCAGATGAAATCGCCGATTTGCTGCGCCGGCTGGAATTCGAAGTTAAGGTCAAGGGAGAAACCATTCGGGCCACCGTGCCCGATCATCGTCTGGATATTTCGGAGGGGATCGTGGGCAAAGCCGATTTAATGGAAGAAATCGCCCGCATTTACGGCTACGATCGTATCCCGGAAACCCAGATCGCCGACACCATCCCCCCACAGTACGGTAATCCACTATTGAAAGGGGAAGAACAGGTGCGGGACTTACTCGTCAGTCTGGGACTGCAAGAGGTTGTCACCTACCGTCTCACGTCGGCTGAAAGGGAGGCGCGCGTGCTGGCGCCGGGCACCGCCCCGGACGACAGGCCGTACATTAAATTGGCCAATCCGATCGTGAGCGATCGCGTCGTCCTGCGGCACAGCCTCTTGGCCAACCTGTTCGAAGTGGCCGAACGCAACGCCCGCATCCGTCCCAGGATTGCGATCTTCGAAGTCGGCAGCGTCTATCTAGCCTCGGAGGAAAGCAAGCTGCCGGAGGAGCCGACGCGTTTGGCGATCGCCATCACAGGACCACGAACACCGCCTGCCTGGCAGGGCTCGGACACCGGGATCATGGATTTCTACGACTTAAAAGGAATTCTCGGCGCCTTCCTGGATGCTTTGCTTCTCGAAAATTTTCGTTATGAAGCACACGATCATCCCATCTACCATCCGGGGAAATGCGCCCGCATCATGCAGGGGGAAAGACAGCTTGGCGTATTTGGCGAACTGCATCCATTGGTCCAAGAACGCTACGAATTTTCCGAGGCGCCGATGCTGGCGGCCGAGTTTGATCTGGAAGCCATACTGCATGCCATTCCCGAATCGCACGAGATCCGGCCGGTTCCCGCCTTTCCACCGGTTTTGGAAGATCTCGCCGTCGTCGTGGACGAAGCGATTCCCTCGGAACAGGTTCGGTCGGTGATCCAAAACGCCGGTGGCGATCTACTGATCGAGGTGCGGCTGTTCGATCTTTACCGCGGCGAACAGGTCGGCGCGGAGAAGAAAAGCCTGGCGTACGCCCTGGTTTACCAGGCGGCCGATCGCACGCTGACCGATAAAGAAGTGGCAAAGCTGCGCGCCAAGATCGTGAAGAAACTGGAGTCGGAATTGAATGCGAAACTCAGAGATTAGGTGCGCCGTTCGGAGAATTCTTCGGCGCGAGTGATGGCAGCCGAAGCCAGCTGCGCCAAGACCATCAACAAATCATTGTCCTCGGCAGTGAAGGGGCGGCCGGGGACTTTGTTTATCGCCTCGATCACACCCAGAATGCGATCACCATCCAGCAGGGGGACGCAGGCCAGCGTTTGGGTTTGAAAACCAAAAGTCTCATCGACCTGGGGGTAGAAACGCGAGTCGTTACGTACGTCGTGAATGACGAGTGGTTTGCGTGTATCGGCCACCCAACCGGCAATGCCTTTCCCGGGCGGGAGGCGAAAACCAGTTAACTCATTGCGTGCCGCCCCGCGCACAACCGCAAAAACCAGTTCTTCGGTATCCTCGTCCAACAGCAGCAGCGAGCCATCGCTTGCATCGACGACCGCCAATGCCGCCGCCAATAAGTCATCCAGGAGACTGATTAAGTTGGAATCGGGGGTCATGCGTTGAACGATGTCTTGCAGGGCGCTAAGGGCGCGAATCGAGGAACGCAGCATGGCAAGTTCCTCTTTCATTTCGCGGTTCTCCTGGCGCATGCGTGCGGCCTCAATTTGCAGGAATCGAATGGGATCGGTCTTTGACTCTTTCATCTACCTCCCACCTCATGATGATCTTAGCATAAGTTGCCTGGTGGTGGAAGAAGGTTTCGAATATGGGAAGGATGTCGCTCCGCAAAACATACAGCCTGTGGTAGATGGGTGCATTTTATACCTAATACCTGGGGTTAAAAGAATACCCCGCCACGAAGACGGGGGTTGGATGATTGGTTCCTAAGGTTTAGAGCACTTCAACATTCGCAGCTTGCGGGCCCTTCGGACCTTCCTCGATGCTGAATTCAACCCGTTGTCCTTCTTCCAGCTTGCGGTAGCCGTCCATGTTGAT
This sequence comes from Anaerolineales bacterium, assembly GCA_034430895.1. Lineage (GTDB taxonomy): Bacteria > Chloroflexota > Anaerolineae > Anaerolineales > E44-bin32 > WVZH01. The sequence goes on from DAOUDW010000053.1 coordinate 46,285, forward strand.
GGCTGTGAAGTGGACAAAAACATCGTCGCCATCTTCGCGTCCGATGAAGCCGAAGCCTTTTACGGCATTGAACCAATTAACGGTTCCCTCGATCCTTTCCGACATTTCTTTCTAGCCTCCTAATTTTCACGTCTTTCTTGGAAGACAGTTCGAACCGGCAAGACAAAACCGCCGCGTTCGCTCTGGCGGCGATTTGGTATCGGAGTTCGAAATCTACTTCCAAACACGCCGAGCATGGTATCATGCTCAGTTAGGAGCGTCAAGCCAAAACGTAAAATTTACACAATAGTCGATTGATGCAACGAAAGTGAATCCGTCGACCTGGAAGAGGAGAAGCGTGAACATCTACTTCTCTTGTTCGCTTACCGGCGGACGCAAGGATGAAGATATCTACGCGCTTCTAGTGAATCACCTGCTGGACGGCCGGTGTGAAGTGCCAACGGCCCATCTTGCACATCCGGAGGTGATGTTGGTTGAACGCACTGTCGACCCCAATGATGTCTTCCAAAGAGACATCGATTGGCTTCAATCTTGTGACGCGGTTGTTGCCGAGGTGAGCACGCCCTCTCACGGTGTGGGCTACGAAATCGCCTACGCCCTCGGTCTCCAAAAGCCGGTGCTCTGCCTGTATGCGCAGGGTGCAGTTGTCTCCAAGATGATTACGGGCAACAACGCAACGGGCCTTGTTGTGTCCAGTTATCAAGATCACCAACAGGCGCTGGAGATACTCGACGGTTTCTTAGCGAAAATTTCCTGTCTATAAGGTCATACATTATAAAGTGTTGGATTTTAGAACCGAGAAGATACTCGCTGGAAAGGAGTGCGATCATGAGTGATAAGGAAATTCGTTTGCTCGAAGATTTACATTGGATTGGCCACGCTAGTTTTCGCCTCGACAAACCCATCGTGATCTACCTCGATCCATGGAAGCTGCCGCCAGACAGTCCGCCAGCCGACCTGATCCTGGTCAGCCACGAACACGACGATCATTGTTCTCCGGAGGACATCGCCAAGATCCGCAAGAAGGACACCGCCGTGGTTGCAAATCCTACGGCTGCAGATAAAATCGATGCACCCGTTGCAGTGCTGCGTGCCGGTGAGTCTATGACGGTGCACGATATTCTCATAGAAGCCGTTCCGGCTTATAACATCGACAAGCATTACCATCCCAAGGAGGCTGGTCACGTTGGTTATGTGATCACCATTGCGGGTGAACGCTTGTATTTTGCCGGGGATACGGACAATATCCCCGAGCTGAAGCAAATTGACTGCGACCTGGCTTTGCTCCCTGTTAGCGGCACGTACGTGATGACGGCCGAAGAAGCGGCGCAAGCTGCGGCGATAATCCATCCCAAATTGGCCGTTCCGATGCACTACGGTGCGGGTGTCGTGGGAACGAAGACGGATGCGGAACGCTTTCAAGAATTATGTGAAGTGCCCGTTAAAATTTTTGAAGCGATGGGTCCCTAAGAAAAAGCCGAAGCCAGATTTTCTTATCGTTGGAGAGAAGCACGCCTGTGCAAGAAGCAGTTTTTATAATACTGTCGATTGGGATAGGACCCGCCTGCGGTTGAGGAGATATTGGGCGGTATTGCCTTACAAGGAGGAATGATGGGCGGAATTTTATGTCCGATTCGAGGAGGTCCTGGAAGCCGGGGCGCCCTTGCAGCGGGTATCACATTGGCAAAAGAAAATCAGGAAACGCTCCATTTTTTATACATCGTCAATCTGGATTTCCTCAATCTCACGGAAAGAGGGCGTACGCAGGTTATTTCCGATGAAATGCGAGGTATGGGCGAGTTCATTCTCCTGCGCGCACAGGCGATGGCGGAGAAAGATGGTGTCGAGGCGCAATGGACGGTTCGGCAGGGCAACGTGACGGAAGAAATCATGGCCATGGCGAAAGAAATCCAGGCCTCCCACATCATTTTGGGCAAACCCAAGCACGAGGAACAGAACGTCTTCACAATGGAACGCATGCAGACCTTCGTGCAGCACCTGGAAGAGCAAACCGGCGCAAAGGTCGTTTTGGCGGAACCGGGAGGTGCAGAGTGAAGATCGGACGAGGAGCACTGATTTTAATCCTGATCATTGCTGTTTGGCTGACATTCACCCTGGCAGCCGGAGTATCCGCTGAGCCGGCCGGTCAACAAATGGGTGTGTCCCTCATTGGGAATGTGATCGATGCACAGAACCAACCGGTATTCGAAGCCCAAGTTCAACTGCTTCAAGAAAATGAAGTCATCGCCGAAGGTCTGACGCAGGGAGATGGCAGTTATCGCCTGACACTTCCCGCGCAAGTTGGGGACAATCTGGTCCTGCGGGTCGAACGACAGCATTTTGAGACTACGACGATCGATATTGCTGCAGATGATTTCGCCCAACTCGCACCCGACGAAGCCGTCACCTTGCCTACGATCGAACTCCAGCGCAAAATCACGATCGCCTTTTGGGTGGCGACTTTGGTGTTTCTCGGTATGCTGCTCTTGATCGCGCTGGAGAAGCTGCACAACGTGCTGGCCGCGCTGACCGGCGTATCCCTGGTTCTGGGCATCAGTTATCTGGGAAAGCCGCTCATTGAAGACTTGTTTATCTTCGATTTCACGCGCGCTTTGCAGTACGTCGATTGGAACGTGATTTTCCTCATCATGGGCATGATGATCGTGATCGCCGTGGTCGAGGGGACGGGTTTGTTCCACTGGCTGGCGTTTTTCGCCTACCGCGTCTCGCGCGGAAAAGCCTGGCTCTTGATGGCGATCCTGATGGTGATCACCGCTGTGGCCTCTGCTTTCCTCGACAACGTTACGACCATGCTCTTGATGACGCCGATCACGGTACAGATCGCCCTGGCTCTCGGGCTCAATCCACTGACCCTGCTCATTCCAGAAGTCCTGGCTTCCAACGTGGGTGGGATCATCACGCTCATCGGCACGCCAACCAACATCCTCATCGGTTCGTACGCCGATATTCCCTTTTCCGGCTTTCTAAGCAATCTCTCACCCGGTGTATTCATCAGCCTCATCGGCCTCTTCATTTACTGCCTGATCGCATACCGGAAAGACCTGTTCCACGCCACGTCCGGGGTCTCCCCGGTTCTGCTTGAGAAACTCGAGGAGAATGCGCGAATCACCGAACCCGCGAATCTGGCGAAAGTCGGCTGGGTCGGACTGGGGATGCTGGGGCTCTTTCTGGTGGGCGAACACTTCCACCTGATACCGGCGGTCACAGCCATTTTGGGCGCCACAGCGCTGTTGATCTGGATCAGACCGGATGTGGAGGAGATGATCGAGGCCGTCGACTGGACGACTCTGGTGTTCTTTATGGCTTTGTTCATCGTCGTCGGCGGCATCCAGGAGGTCGGCCTGATCAGCTTCCTGGCGCAATGGGTAGCCAGTTTGGTTGGCGAAAATTTACCCCTGGCGATGATCATCGTCATATGGGTAAGCGCACTCTTTTCGACGATCGTGGCGAATATCCCCTTCACGGCGGCCATGCTGCCGGTCGTCGGCTATCTCACGAACACCGTGCCAGGGGCGACGAGCCTGGCGTTATTCTTCTGTTTGTCCGTGGGATCCGCTATGGGGGGAAATGGCTCGTTGATCGGAGCATCGGCCAACATGGTCACTGCGGGGATCGCCGAGCGGGCGGGCTATCCCATCAGTTACGCCTACTTCCTCCGCAAAGGCATGCCGGCATTGTTCATCACGGTAGCGCTGTCGATGGTGTGGCTGCTGCTGCGCTTCTAGGAATAATCCTTTTGGAAGCGACCAGGCAAGCGCTTGTAGAATCAAAACGGGGTACGGCAATCCATACCCCGTTTGACTTCACATGATAAGCAGCGTTTAGACCGCTTCCACGCGTTCGATATCCGGAAAGAACTGTCGTACCGTTCCCTCCACCCATCCCCGCAGTGTGGCATCGGATCGGGGACAGCCTTCGCACGCGCCGCCCATCTTCACTTTGAGAACGGAACCATCGAAGGCAACCATGCGCACCCATCCGCCGTGATACTGTTCGATGTAGGAACTGACCGCCTCGACCAACGCCTGCATCCGTTCCTCTTCCGGAACGTTAATGAGGTGATTGTGAATTACTTCATCCGGCATGACTCACCTCCTGATGTTAATCCTTTCAGGTTTCCGAAGGGGGCTGAATTCCCCGCTGAAGCAGATCGACCACATGTGCGTGCGTGCTGCGCAAGCGTTCAGCGATCACTTCCGCCAGCCTTTCCAGAATGATAACACCCGTTTCCGCATGGGTCTCGCACAATTTCCGCAGCACATCCCCGCGCACATAGACAGCTTCGCAATCCTCGAGACAGATCGCAGATGAAGTGTAGGATTGACGACCCAGGACCGCAGACCAGCCGAAGACACCGTTTCGCTCCACTTCGGTGACATTGAGAACGTCGCCATCATCCGGTTTAAAACGAATGGCGACGCGCCCCGAAATGACCACGTAGAGTTTATCGGCAGGATCACCCTGAT
>DAOUDW010000054.1:0-3088 GCA_034430895.1 Anaerolineales bacterium
TATCCCATTAAAACGGATATGCCTTTTACATTTCACCAATCTGACACCTCCTCCCAACAGCACCCTTTTAATGTATGCTTGATGAGTATCAATCAACAATGCGATTTTCACCGGGCAAACGACAGGCAATGACAGTCACTAAACATCGGATTCTCCAATATTCAATTTTGTGTGCACTTCTATGCAGCACCCAATTGGTTGCATGCACGCGCATCGCCCAGGAGCCATCTCGAGATTCAATATCCACATATGTTTCCCATACACTTACCGCCGCGCCATCCCAACCCCCAACGGCAACACTACCTCCCACCGGCACAACAATCCCAACGCCCAGCGTGACGCCAACGGCATCTCCTACAGACGGTCCCAGTCCCACAAACACACCGCCGTCATTTCCGCAAGACGACCCGCGCTACGGGATTAACCCTGCGGAACCTCATTACATAGATAATTTTTCTTCGCATCTCACCTGGTCTGGCCCTAATTTCGAAGGTGCCATTAATGCATGGGAAGATGGCCGGATTCGAGCCACCGATTTCCTTACCGATTTTAATATCTGGTGGAGTACCACTAGGCGGGAAATTGATGCCGTTAACGTCTATACCGAAATCACAGCCGAAATCGGAGAGTGTCGAGGCAAGGACAGCTATGGCTTCGCCGTGCGTGTGAGCGGGGAGGTGCGTAATAGCGGCACATCACTGGAGTTCTCCTGTGATGCACATTATCGTATACGCAAGTTTGATTCCGGAAAGGTGTCCATCTTGATCGAATGGACTCCCTCGGAGTTGATACATTCTGGACCCGAAGCTGAGAATCAGATGGGCATCCTTGCCCAGAACGAAATGTTACATTTCATGGCCAATGGAGAGATCCTCGGCTCGATTCAGGAAGCGAATTATCAAGTGGGTACATACGGCATCTTCGCAAGCGCAATCGAGACACCGGGCGTCACGGTTTACTTCGACGATTTTAAGCTGTGGTTCGTTAACCCATAACCGCATCTCCATCCATGTCCCGACATCGATTCCCTACCACACACAATTCGTTGTATCCTCTATAATAGACAATTCAAGCATATCCGAAATAACTCGCTTCACACCAAGCGGCTAAAATTCTCGAAGTGGAGTTGACCTGTTTCTACCGGACGTATCCACCCGGAGGACCTACACCTTGCACAGGTTGAACTTGAGGTTTGCACAACCAAAAAAACTACAGGCAATGCAGCACAACCACACCGCTTCCAAGGCGCTGCTTACGCTCATAATCTCACTCACACTTTGGGGTTGTGGAAATTTCCAATCACCATCAGCCACCAAAATAGAACCAAGCCACCCCACTGCCTCGCCAACATTTACATTCCCAACCCTTATTCCCTCCTCCACACCAACAATTGAACCAATATCCTCATCCACCCCATCCGCGCTACTCGGTATCGGAGAAATGCTATTTCAAGCTGATTTCGATTCTGATCGAGGATGGGATTTACGGGAGACAGATCGAGGCGGATCCAGTATTCATGACGGCCGCCTTAATTTGGCTGTGCGGCAACCGAATGCATTTTTCTTCATCCGCACACCTGCCCCAGAACAAAATGATTTTTATTTTGAGGTGAGTTTTCGCAGCGAAGTATGTGAGGATGGCGACGAATATGGCATGATGTATCGCCTCGGTCCTTTTTACGATCATTACCGCTTTACATTGACCTGCGAAGGTCTGGCGCGATTATTACGTGTTTCCGATGAAGAAGAAATTGTCCTCATTCCATCGACACAGACATATGCCGTCATTCCCGGCCTCAGAGTCGATAACCATCTTGCCATTTGGGCCGCAGGCTCCCAATTTCGTTTCCTGATTAATGATCTTGAAGTGTTTTCAATCCAAGACGAAGAATTGGAGACAGGCGGTTTTGGTTTATTCGTCCGCTCCAGGCGCAGCCAGCAAACGACCGTTTCCTTTGATTACCTATACATTAGTGAAATTCAACACAATGCCACACCCACAGCAAATTCAGACTCCGACACAACACCGTAGGAAAGTCATGACCGATAAAAAACCTTTTAAAAATCGATTAAACGATTTGGAACCAAAAGAGTGGCTTAAATTTCAGAAATCCTGGTTCACCCATAAACCCCCACCGCGTCGAAAAGATGTCTTGCTCCATCCCGCTAAATTTCCGGAGACGTTAGCACAAAGATTCATAACATTTTTTACCAAAGGTGATCAAACCGTCCTCGATCCGATGGCGGGAACAGGTTCAACACTAATCGCTTGCTTACGGTCAAATCGCAACAGCATCGGCATCGAGTTAAATCCATCGTATGCCGAGATTGCCAGGACAATAATTAGCGAAGAGCGAGAAGTGCTTGGCAAATCTGCTGCGGAATTACGCGCCGATGTCATCACAGGAGATGCATCTGCCATCACAGACTATGATTTGCCAATCATCGATTACGTTCTCACCTCGCCGCCCTATTGGAATATGCTTCATGCCCGCGGCGCGCAAACACAACGAAAGCGCCGTGCATCTTCCAACCTGGACGTTGTCTATTCGGATGATCCTGCTGACCTTGGGAACATCGAAGACTACGACCAATTTGTTGATAAGCTGGTTTCAATATACGTAAAAATAAAACCCATCCTTCGACCGCGTGCCTATCTCACCATAATCGTAAAGAATGTAAAAAAGGGTGGCCGAATCTATCCCCTTGCCTGGGATCTGGCGTTACGGCTTGGCGAAATTTACACACTAAAGGATGAAAAAATATGGTGCCAGGATGATATTCGCCTTGCGCCGTATGGCATGGGAAACGCATGGGTGAGCAACACATTCCACCATTATTGCCTTCAGTTCCGCTACGAACCTGATCTCGCCCCAAAATAATCCGGCCTGTATTCCTACATTCAACCATTCGCATGATAGAATCGTCCAGGCGGGAACCATGCCAGAGGGGGAAAGCACGTTGTCAACCAACCAACAAGATTGGGTGCGATGGCCCATCGACGCAAGCCTTACCATGGCTGGCGTTACCTACGCCTGTCAAACGCTCAGAAAGCAAATTGCTTTAAACAAATCACCAAATCTACAGCA
>DAOUDW010000055.1:0-1692 GCA_034430895.1 Anaerolineales bacterium
AATCGTCGATCGCCAATAAGCCGTCAGCGATACATCCAAACCGGATTCATCCACCATACTGTCATGGCAAACAACGCAGACGCCAGAAGTCGAGAAGTAATCCCCACTGTCTTCCGGCAAGGGAAGTCCGGCAAATGCACCTTCAGGGAGCTGCTCGATCGTAGGCGTGGCATACACCGTGGCTGTTGGCGGGGGCGTCCGGGTCGGTTTCTGAGATTGTGCCGGTGTGCTTGCTTGCTGGTCTGTTGCCATGCCCGCGCTGCATGCCGTTAATACGATCAACAACAACACAGGACAGAACTTCAATCGACTCACATAAACCTCCGTGAACTCGAAATGAATCGCCGCATGCGTAAACGCTCGGTATGCGCCATATCGGAATTCGTTCGGTTCAGCGACGCTGAATTATATCATCGTGAAGTTGCTACTGAAAAATAGCCTACGCCAATCAGAATAGCACTATCAACAGCTTGCGGTGGCTTCGGAAAGGGCTGCAGTCAGGAGACGGATTTGATTATCTTCCATTAATATTCCCGCGGTAAATTTCCTGCAATGGAAGTCTGAATCTGTGAGTTCAAAGTCTTGGTGGTGATAAATGGGAAAATACGTATCTTCGAGTTTGGTACAAAGTGAGGTGTTCAATGAAGGATAAAATCCACAAAAGCGACGCGGCATGGCGTAAGCAGCTCACGCGGGAACAATACCGCATCATGCGGCAAAAAGGCACCGAAGCGCCATTTAGTGGGAGATACAACAAGTTCAAGGGAGAAGGCATATTCCGCTGCGCAGGTTGCGGTACCCCGCTCTTCGATTCAGACACAAAATTCAAATCGGGGACAGGCTGGCCGAGCTTCTATCAAGCTGTCGAAGAAGACAACGTCCGTATCGAGCGAGACACCGGTCATGGCATGCTGCGTGAAGAAGTCTTGTGCAACCGCTGCGACGCGCACCTGGGTCACGTCTTCAACGACGGACCGCAACCAACCGGTCTGCGCTACTGTATTAATTCTGCAGCCCTGCAATTCGAGGATCGAGATACGAAGGATGCGGAATAGCTGCTAGCGTCGAGATTGTGTACGCGGATATATCATGCCTGGAAAGACAGCATTTCTGCTGCCGTTCGACGTGCGATCTCTACAGCGAAGTTCGTTCCCCGATCCCACGGATAGACCTGGCTCATACTGGCAAACCACAAGCCGGGAATCGGCGTTCTGACATCTGGTATCGCCTCGGAGTGATTCAATTCGGGAACGGGCTGGGCGTAGGCCGTGCGAAACATCCACGAATCTCGAACCCATTCAGTCTCAAAACTGGGGTTGAAACGCTTGAGTGACGGCAGGAATTTTTCCAAAATTTGCTCTTTACTTAATGAGAAATATTCGTGATCCGGAGCGAGATAATCACCACAATATACAATGTGATCCCCACTGAAAAATGCCGGGGAGATGAAATTCGTATGTTCGACGAGTGACAGAAAAGGGAAACCGCTGTCTTTAGGCAGATTGTGCCAGTAAATCCCTTTTTCCGAGATGCGATGCTTGAGCGCCAGGATCAACACCACCGCGCCCATCGACTTCATCGCCAGCAGCCGGCCGAGATAGTCTTCCGATAAACTCGGCGTCAATTTGGCCATCGCCGCCGGCGAACTCGTCACCAGGCACTGGTCCACCCTGATCGAGCCGTTTTCCAGAG
>DAOUDW010000056.1:0-1783 GCA_034430895.1 Anaerolineales bacterium
GTCGGAGATTTGGCGTGACCCAATTGAAACGATCGATTTCATCCCCACCACACCACCCCCACTTACAAGCGACCAAGTTCGAGTCTGGGGCGCTTTGCGAACCGCCATACATTCCACCGATTCGGATTCAAGTAAACACTTTCTGCTGCACGGGGTTACGGGATCGGGAAAGACCGAATTGTACTTGAGATCGGTCGCCGAGACGCTTACATTGGGTCGTCAAGCGATTGTACTGGTGCCGGAAATCGCCTTAACGCCGCAAACCGTACGACGCTTCCTCGCTCGTTTTCCTGGACAAGTCGGATTGATCCATTCCCAATTATCCGAGGGCGAGCGATACGACACTTGGCGTCGAAGTCGTGAAGGCGGTATTCAAGTGATCATCGGTCCGCGCAGCGCTCTCTTTACACCACTTCCGAATATCGGTCTGATCGTATTGGATGAATCACACGACGAATCCTATAAACAATTTGGAAAAGGTCCACTCTATCACGCACGCGAGGCATCACTCGCCTATGCATCCATACTCAACGCCACCTGCATTCTCGGCAGCGCTACACCCGATGTCGTAACCACGTATCGCGCTTCACAAGGATCGCTCAAACGCCTTCATCTCCCCAATCGAATCCTGGGCCATCAGAAACGTATCCGCCAACAAGCCTCTCGATTAGGAATAACTCCTTCGTATAAAGAAGCCGAGGGCGATTCAAGCTACATCGATCTTCCACCGGTCAAAATCGTAGACATGCGCCAGTAACTACGCGCCGGTAATCGTTCGATCTTCAGTCGGGCTATACAGAAATCACTCGAAACGACTCTCACCGCCGGACAGCAGGCGATTCTATTTCTTAACCGTCGCGGATCTTCGACATACGTGTTTTGCCGTGATTGTGGAGAGGTTTTGCGCTGCCCGAAGTGTGAAACCAACCTCACTTACCATGACAGCAAGCAGCAGTTGCTTTGCCATCATTGTGGATACGCCCGCAATCTCCCCCAACGATGCCCACGTTGTCACAGCACGAGAATCAAACACTTCGGAGCCGGCACACAAACCATTCAAGATGAATTGGCAGCCCAGTTTCCAGGGGCAAACAGCATCCGCTGGGATAGAGATACAACCCGTAAGAAAGGTGCGCACCAGGCCATCCTGGCCAACTTCGCAGCACATAAAGCCAACGTATTGATTGGTACCCAGATGGTGGCCAAAGGTCTCGATTTGCCCATGGTCACTTTCGTTGGTGTGATCTCCGCCGACACAGGATTAAACCTGCCCGATTACCGCGCAGCAGAGCGCACCTTTCAAATCCTCACCCAGGTTGCCGGAAGAGCCGGGCGCGGTTTACTCGGTGGGCAAGCCATCCTGCAGACCTATCAGCCCGAGCATTACGCCATTCAAGCAGCTGCGAAGCACGATTACGAAGGATTTTACAAAGCAGAAATCCAGCAGCGAGTACGCCTGGGTTATCCCCCATTCAAGCGATTGGCTCGTTTTACGATTAGGGAATTCTCCACAGCATCCGTCGAAAAAGAAGCACACCGACTCGCCGCCGTCATCCAGGAAAGAATATCTGCTACGGGAGTCCCGGCGGAAATCATCGGACCCGCGCCATGTTTTATCCCCAAACTGCGTGGCGCTTACTGCTGGCATTTGATATTGCGTGCGGTTAATCCGCTCGTACTTATTCCGGAGACGATCCCGGATCGATGGAGTGTGGACATCGATCCGGTCTCGTTGTTGTGAGTGTTGGAGTAATACCACACGCGCTTATCCATGGAATTAACC
>DAOUDW010000057.1:0-3174 GCA_034430895.1 Anaerolineales bacterium
GGGATCGGGCTGTTCAGCATAGGCAAAGGATAAACCCCACTGCGTTCCCTCCCCCAGAAGTTTTTGATACAGCGGCAATTGGTCCGGCATGCTAATGACCAGGATCTCCCGTATTCCTGCCAGCATAAGCATCGATAGGGGATAGTAAATCATCGGTTTGTCATAGACGGGTAGTAATTGCTTGCTCACGCTCAGCGTTATAGGATGAAGGCGCGTTCCTTTTCCTCCTGCTAAGATGATTCCTTTCACGTCCTATACTCCTCGGCCCTCATAGTTGATGGATAGCCAGGATTGATAGTCTTTTTCGAGGATGACCGCATCCAGCCAATCCCTTCTTTCCAAATACCATTGTACGGTCTGACGAAGACCACACTCGATATCGTACTGTGGCTCCCATCCCAGTTCGGTCCGAATTTTGCGGATGTCCATGGCGTACCGGCGGTCGTGCCCCGGTCGGTCGGCGACAAATTGAATCAAGGATTCGCGAGGTGAGATACCGGAATCGGGGATCAACTCATCGAGTACAGCGCATATCTTATGCACGATCTCCAGGTTGGTCGTCTGGTTGTCACCGCCGATGTTATACGTCTCACCCAACCGGCCCTGCCGAAGTACGTACAGCAGCGCTTCGCAGTGGTCTTCGACATGCAGCCAATCACGAATCTGTTTGCCGTCGCCGTATACCGGTAGCGTCTCACCTTGCAGCGCCTTGAGAATCATCAACGGGATCAGTTTTTCAGGGAATTGATATGGGCCGTAATTATTGGAGCAATTCGATATCGTGACCGGCAATCCGTAGGTATGTGCATGCGAGCGCACCAGGTAATCGCTGGCCGCTTTCGAGGCGGCGTAGGGCGAATTCGGTGCATAAGGCGTCGTTTCGGAGAAAGCTGGATCTTGCGGGCCGAGTGAGCCGTAGACTTCATCGGTGGAAATATGATGAAACCGCGCTTCATCCAAGGAAATTGTCATCTCTTCGATCCAGACCTTGCGAGTAGCTTCCAATAACGAAAAGGTTCCGACGATGTTGGTTTGGATAAACGCTGCCGGTCCGATGATCGAGCGATCTACATGGGATTCTGCCGCGAAGTGGATGATCGTGTCGATGGCGTGATCACGCAGGAGAGTTTCCGCTAGCGCCTGGTCGCATATATCCCCCTTCACGAATGTATGTCGCTCTGGGGCGCTGAGGTCAAACAAGTTATGCTCGCTTCCAGCATAGGTTAGCTTATCGAGGTTGATGATCTTCACCCTAGGCTCTTCCCGAAGCAAGTGGCGAACAAAGTTAGAGCCGATAAACCCCGCACCTCCAGTAATCAGAACGTTCTTCATCTCTCCCACTTCCCTTGTAGATGTCTTATGTTCAGCCACATGAATCCATGCTCAATCGTAGTACTCGGCTTGCGAAAATAGGCCTCCGCGTTCGTCTTTGTCAGAGAGAAGCGGCTTTGTCCCTTCCATAATAGGCCAGGCGATGGCCAAATCACGGTCATTCCAAAGCAGCGTGCGCTCCCACTCCGGCGCATAGAAATCGGTCGCTTTGTAGAGCACCTCCGCCCAATCGGAAAGCGTGTAATACCCATGGGCGAAACCCGGCGGAATCCATAACTGGTTTTTCCCCTCGGCAGAGAGCGTGACACCAACCCATTGGCCAAACGTCGGCGAGTGCCTGCGCAAGTCTACGGCTACATCGAAGACCTTGCCAACGGCAGCACGCACGAGTTTTCCCTGTGCGTGCTGGATTTGATAGTGCAAACCGCGCAGCACCCCGCGCTTCGAACCGACATGATTATCCTGCACGAAATCCATGCGGATACCCTGGTTCTCGAAGAGGCGCGCCTGGAAGGATTCAAAAAAGAAACCGCGATCATCCTCGAAGATCCGGGGAGTTATCTGCAGGACATCCGCTATTTTGGTGGGTGCAAATTCCACGATTCTCAACCTGTCAGGAGAGATTCAATTGTTACCATCAACGGACTATTTCTCTTGCGTCTCACCGCGCCGTACGAAGCCCTTGGCCTGCAGAAACGCCAAAATCTGCCGGGCATTCTCTTCCGGGCTGTTCTTCACTGTATCCAAGAGAATCTCCGGATGATTGGGTGGCTCATAGGGATCGTCGATCCCGGTAAAGCCCTTGATTTCTCCGCTGCGAGCTTTGGCATACAAACCTTTGACATCGCGCGTTTCGCATACCTCCAGCGGCGTATCGACGAACACTTCCACGTAGTGATCCTTTCCAACCATGTTTCGAACGTCGTTACGCGTCGCCCGGTAGGGACTCACTGCGGCGCATACGGCGATCCCACCGTGCCGTACGATCTCGGCAGCCACAAATCCAATTCGTCGGATGTTGATATCACGATCTTCCTTGCTGAAGCCCAAACCCTTGGAGAGATTCGTGCGCACCACGTCACCATCGAGTACGGTGATGTGGCGTCCGTGTTCTTGCAGCAAGACCGTCAAAACGGATGCGATCGTCGACTTCCCGGCTCCACTCAAACCGGTGAACCAGATACAGACTCCCTGTCGATGCCGCGGCGGATAGCTTTCGGCGAGAATTTCAGCCACCTCGGGACGGGTGAACCATTGCGGCAGCTCAACACCGTTGTTGAGATATTCCTCCCGTACCTGCGTTCCCGAAATCGAAGCCGTCTGTGCACCTTCCGGCACTTTGGTGACGTCCTCGTATCGATCCTCATCCGGAAGATAGACCAGACTCCGAAAGGGGAGCATTTTCACGCCAAGTTCTTCGCTGTGCTTGGCGACCAATTCCTGCGCATCGTAGGGCCCATAGATCGGATTGCCATTCGAGTCCTTCCCCGGTCCGGCATGATCGCGGCCGATGATGATGTGATTTGCGCCGTAATTGCGGCGAATGAGCGCATGCCATAATGCCTCGCGTGGTCCGGCAAGGCGCATGGCCAGGGGCAGAAGCGCCAGCAGGATGCGATCCTGATCGTAGTAGCGCGAGGCGAGCGCCTTGTATGTACGCACGCGAGTGAAATGGTCCACATCGCCGGGTTTGGTCATTCCCACAACGGGGTGGAGCAAAAGCACACCATCGACTTCCTGGGTGGCACGTTTGGTCAGCTCCTCGTGCACCCGGTGCAGCGGGTTGCGCGTCTGAAAAGCGACCACGTCGCGATGTCCCATGGCGGCAAGGCGGGTGCGGGT